>CALSUE010000001.1:760000-1093812 GCA_943789455.1 uncultured Flavobacteriaceae bacterium | reverse complement strand
AATTATTTTTTTAATTTTTCCTCCAAAAAAATGGCGTAAATAAAATAAGAACGGTAAAGAATTCTAAACGCCCAATCAACATTAGAAAAGAACAAAACCATTTGGCACCAGCAGACAAATGTGCAAAATTATCTACAGGGCTTACCGAACCAATAGCAGGTCCAATATTTCCTAAAGAAGAGGCAGCAGCACCTAAGGCTGAGGTAAAATCTAAACCTAAAAACGTCAGCACTACAGAGGAGATCATAAAAATAAGCATGTAAATAACAAAGAAAGAAAGAATGTTAAACACAATGGTTTGACTAACTGCTTTCTCGTTGTATCGAACAGGGATAATAGCACTTGGATGTAAGGTTTTTTTAAATTCTAAAAAGCTATTTTTTAGCATTACAATATGTCGTACAATTTTAATTCCACCGCTAGTAGACCCTGCTGAACCTCCAACAAAAAAGAGGGCAAAGAAAATACCTGTAGCAAAGAAACTCCACATGGTAAAATCTGCAGTTACAAAACCCGTAGTGGTTATAATTGAAGTAACTTGAAAAAGTGCATGTCTAATGGCGCTTTCTGTAGCTCCATAAATTGCTGGGTGTGCTACGGTAGTTTGTAAAGTTTCATCTTGAAAGAATAAAATAATTACTGCTACAAGTGCAGTCATGCTTACAATACCAAAAAAGTAATATCTAAACTCTTCGCTTTGAATTACTTTACGAACCTTTCCTTTTAACGCAAAGTAGGTAAGTACAAAGTTGGTACCCGCTACAAACATAAAAAAGATGACAACATACTGTACCATGGGCATGGCATTCCAATACGATAAACTATTATTTTTAGTTGAAAAACCACCTGTACTTACGGTTGCCATCGCATGATTTATGGCATCAAACCAACTCATACCAGCTACTTTAAGAAGGAAAAATTCTACAAAAGTAAGTGCAACGTAAATTAACCAAAGTCGTTTTGCTGTATCCGTAATTCTCGGGTGTAATTTGTCTGCTGAGGGGCCAGGGGCCTCTGCCATAAACAATTGCATACCACCAATACCTAAAAGAGGGAGTATAGCAATGGTGAGTACGATGATTCCCATTCCACCAATCCAATGTGTAACGCTTCGCCAAAATAAAATTCCCTTTGGCATGGCTTCAATGTCTGTTAAAATCGAGGATCCTGTGGTAGAATAACCAGATAATGTCTCAAAAAAAGCATTGGTTACTGATGGAATAGTTCCTGAAAATAAATAAGGAAGCATTCCAGTAAATGATAAGGTTAACCACCCTAAAGTAACAATAAGGTATCCTTCTTTTTTTTGAATATTTGTGGAGGTGGGTTTGTTAAAAAAATAAAGAACAAGACCAATAAAAATAGTAACTATACCTGCGTTTAAAATACCCATTTGAGCTTCTTCTTGATGATACATGCTAAAAGGAATAGCAATAAACATAAAGACTCCGTTAAGAACTGCAGTAAGTCCTAAAAATCGATAAATTATTTTAAGGTTAAGATTGCCCATTGTTATCGGAATAAATCTTCTACAATGTGAATGGCTTCAGGTAAACAAAAAACAATCACCTTATCTCCGCTAAGGACTTGAAAATCGCCATCTGAAATTAATGCTTTTCCGTCTCTAATAATTCCACCAAAAACGGCATCTCTTGGGAAGTTTAATTCCTTGATGATCTTTTTGGTTACTTTAGCTCCTGGCAATACTTCAAATTCAAAGACTTCAGCATCAATGTTGTGAAGATTGGCTAAGGCTAGTATTTCACCTTTTCTAATGTGTCTAAAAATACTACTGGCGGCAATTAATTTTTTATTGATCAGGGTATTAATTCCAATAGTTTGAGAAATATTGATATAATCCATATTTTCAACCAAAGCAATCGTTTTTTTAACCCCCTTAGATTTTGCGACTAGACAAGACATGATATTGGTTTCAGAGTCTCCTGTAACAGCTACAAAAGCATCCATTCCTCTAATGTTTTCTTCTTCCAATAGCTCAATATCTCTTCCATCACCATTTATTAAGAGCGTTTCATTTAACTCTTCTGCTAATAACAATGATTTTTCTCGTTGCTTTTCTATAAGCGTTACTTTGAAATTTTCTTTACAGAGGTTTCTTGCGGTCTTAGCTCCAATAGAACTCCCTCCAAGAATCATTACATTCTTTATTGTTAAATGTTCTTTACCCACTATTGGGTATAGCTTATCTACACTATAGTGAGGAACCGAAAAGTACACTTGGTCATTTAATTTAAATGCGGTATCTCCTCTTGGTATAATGGTTTGAGAAATCCCTTCTCTTTTAATGGCAATGATGATAAATTCTACTGAAGAAAAGGTAGCTCTTGCTTCTCTTACTGTGGTATTTAAGAGCGGAGATTTGAAGTCTAATGATGTTCCCATCACATTAAATAAACCATTTTCAAAAGTAACCGTATCATTAAATGAAGATTGGTTTAACAGCATTTTAATTTCATCTGCGGCTAACTCCTCTGGAGAAATCATGTAATCTAAACCAAATTTCTTAAAATCGATATGATCATTTTCAAGAAACTCCGGATTGTCTATTCTAGCGATAGTTTTCTTTGCACCTAAAGATTTCCCTATTACTGAAATGGTAAAATTTGTATTTTGAGATTCTGTGACAGCTAGAAGTATATCCGTAGATTCTATGCCAATTTCCTTAAGTAGTTTTATCGATGTAGCATCTCCTTTTTTGGTGATGACATCTAGGTGATTGTTGATGTAATTTAGTTTCTCTCCATCAAAATCTATGACATACGTATCTTGTGATTCGTAAGATAATAGCTTTGCTAAATGAAACCCAACGTCTCCAGCACCTGCAATAATAATTTTCATAAATCGTAAGAAATATCCTACAAAGATATAAAACTTAACATAGTGTAACCATAATAACCATCGATATTCATTTTAAACTTGTTTTTATATCTTTAAAGAAAAAGATGCTAAATGAAAAAATTAACCATTAAATCATGGGCTACAGAGGATAGACCCAGAGAAAAATTAATGAGTAAAGGAGCTTCTGTTCTTAGTACCGCAGAACTTCTTGCAATTTTAATTGGTTCGGGAAATAAAAAAGAAAGTGCAGTAGATTTGTCTAAAAGAATATTAGAATCTGTTCAGTATAATATTCATGAATTGGCTAAGCTTTCGTTAAAAAAATTAACAGCATTTCATGGGATTGGCCCCGCAAAAGCTATAGCCATACTAACAGCTCTTGAACTTGGAAAGCGAAGACAACTAGAAACTTTCATTCAAAAGCCTAAAATTAGTAGCAGCCAAGAGGTGTTTTCTATGATGCAACCTCTAATGGGATCTTTAGCCCACGAAGAGTTTTGGGTGCTGTATTTAAATAATTCAAATGAAGTTCTTTCAAAACATCAGTTAAGCAAAGGAGGGATAACAGCCACTTTGGTAGATGTTAGGCTTTTATTTAAGAAAGCAATTGAAATGTCAGCTGTGGCTATTGTTATTTGCCATAATCATCCATCTGGCACACTAAATCCAAGTAGGGAAGATAAACAGATTACTAAGAAAATTAAAGATGGAGGGCTAAGTTTAGATATTAAACTCTTAGATCATTTAATAATTACTGAAAAGTCTTATTTTAGCTTTGCCGATAATGGTGAAATTTAAACCGCTTTTTTAGTTTTGATACTTGTCTATACGCATAAGATTACCCCACGAGTTCGGTATATCTTTAAGCATATTTTTACTCGAGTTCTACTTGTTCCAGTATCTTTTACAACTAAAGTTGAGGATTTTGTTGCCCATAATGGGCCAAAAATGAGCTACACAAAGTTTCCTTTAGGGAATGAATTCTTTGTAAAAAGTAACGAGTTGTTGTTTGAACAGGGTATAAATGATCTTGAAATTACCTTATCATCTTGGGACGATACTCCCTGTTTTTTTAGTGCAGGACCTCAATCTAGTATACCATTTGATATTTTTGCAGCAAGTTTTTATCTGATTTCAAGATATGAAGAGTATTTACCTCACGTAAGAGATGTACATGAACGATTTACAGCTGAGCAAAGCTTAGCCTATAATTTTAAATTTTTAGAAAAACCTGTGGTAGACCTATGGGTGGTAAAACTAAAAACTATTTTAAAATTACGTTTCCCAGACTATCATTTTCCAGATCGAGAATTTCGCTACATTTCTACCATAGATGTAGATAATGCTTTTGCCTATAAGTATAAAAGCTTTGTAAGAACCTTAGGTGCGTTCATCTCAGATTTTTTTAAGTTACAAATAAGAAGCTTTTGGAGCAGATTATTGGTAATTCTAAGAATTAGAAAAGACCCCAACAATACCTTTGAGCAAATCTTAACGCTGAGTAAAAAGTATGATGTAGAGCTTATTTTTTTCTTCCTCATTGCAGATTATACCACATTTGATACTAATATATCAACCACTAAAAGACAATTTAGATTACTCATTAAGCATATTGCAGATTATGCAAGTGTTGGACTTCATCCTTCTTATTATACAATGAAGAATAGTGGGATGTTGAAAAAAGAAAAAGAACGCCTAGAATCAATTACAAATATTCCCACAACCATTTCTAGACAACATTTTTTACGGTTTAGTTTACCAGAAACTTATCAGAATTTGATAGATTTAGAAATTGAAGAAGATTACTCTATGGGCTATGCAAGTCATGTTGGTTTTAGAGCCAGCACCTCTATTCCCTTTCATTTTTTTGATTTGGATTTTGAAATACAAACGCCCTTGCTTATTCATCCTTTTGCCTTAATGGATACCACTTTAAACGATTATATGGGACTAACTCCCAAACAGTCTTTGGGAAGAACTAAAGATTTATTGAATGAGGTGATGAACGTTAATGGAACTTTTATTACACTATTTCATAATGAGAGTCTCAGTGGATACCTCCGATGGAATGGATGGAAAAAAGTCTATGAGAAGATGCAAAAATTAATTCACACCCATGTCAATTAAATACATTCATAGAGAACATTTAGATGAAGAGAAATACAACCAGTGTATAGATACTTCAATTCAGTCTAAAATTTATGCGTTCTCATGGTACTTAGACATTGTATGTGAACAGTGGGGTGTATTGGTCTTACATGATTACGATGCGGTAATGCCAGTTCCTTGGCGAAAAAAATATGGAATCAAATATGTATATCCGCCTTTTTGGGTATTGCAATTGGGAGTTTACACTAAGGAAGCTATTGATGAAAATAAATTTCTAACACATCTTTTCAATAAATTTAAATTTGTTGAGTTAAGAATGAATACCCATAATAATTTTGAGTTATATCCTGAGTTTTTACAATTAAAACAATGTCAGAAATTAGTATTAAACACACCCTATAATTCAATTTTATCCAAGTACAGAAAAGATAGGAAAAAGGATTTACAAAAAGCTACTACAGCTAATTTGATAGAAAAATGGAACGATTGTCCAAGTAATTTAGTTCAGCTTTTTAAAAATAACATAGGTAAAAGAACTCCGAATATTAAAGAAAGTGACTATGCCAATTTAGAAAAATTGATTGCTATTTGTCTTGAAAAAAAAGTGGGTGAAATACTAACTGTTTATGACAAAGAAAATAAACTAGTAGCCTCAGTTTTTTTATTAAAACATAAAAACTCAATTACCAAACTAATCTCATCAACAAACCTCAAAAATAGAAAAAATGGAGCCAATACATTTTTAATTGACAGGGTAATTTTCAAATTCCATAAGGATTTTTCAGTATTTAATTTTGGAGGATCATCAATAGAAAGTGTAGCAAGTTTTTCAAAAAGTTTTGGAGCTGAAACAGAAAAATATCACCAACTAAAAATGAATAAGCTTCCCAAAATTTTACAGCTATTTAAAAAATAACCAGTACCGAAAAGAGTATTCAATTTTGGTTTCTAAAAGTTTACCTATATTTTTTTCTATATAGATACGCAAAACACAACCAGGAAAGAATTCCAGTAAACCACATTAAAATTGCTGATGTAATGGCTGCACCTTTGATGCCGTATATTGGAATTAGGTATTGATTGCTCAGGATATTAATTAGTAATGCCATACAAATGATATAATAATTGATCTCAATTCTTCCTATGGATGCCAATAAATTTCCAAAGACCCCTCTTAACAAGAAAATACCAATAATACCAATAATTAGGATAAAGAAAGAATCTGTGTACATCATGTACTCCTTGCCAAATATTGAAAGAATTTCACTTGCAAATAAATAGCTGAAAACAAGTATAATTATACTAATGATGGCAAAAAACAGCACATAATTTTTTATGTACTTCATTATATACTCACGATCCGCTATCTTCTCTGTAAATGTCACAAAATCAGTTGTAATAAATACTCTGGGTAAAAATAATAGACTAAAGGGTATAATGGATATATATCTATAGTTAGTTACTTGAATAGGATCATCCATGAGGTGTCCAATTAAAATGATATCAATAAGAATAAGCAGTTGAGTTACAACATTAGAAATCCCTCCCAAAAAGCCATATCTCCAGAAAAAGAAATTGGTAATTTTCAAGTTGTTTGTTGAGGTTAGTTTAATGTTTAGTTTTTTTAAGAAAAAAAGTACCGTAATTAATGGTGATATAATTAAAGCGATAACATAGCCAAACCCATCAAAGTAATAACTTAAAAGAAAAATTAGGATCACAAGAATGGCATTATACCAAAATTCACAACTGGCATATAACTTATTTTTATGCTGAAGGCGGAATTGTATTTTTATAATTTCAAGAATAAAAATTGTTAAGATAGTGAGCGTTAAAAAAGAAAAGTACCCATAGGTTTTATCAAATTGAAATGGAATAAAATAACCGATCACATTCAATAAAAGGATAATTAAAATTGAAGCGATAATTCCTTTTTTGAGAACATAAGAAAAGAGTTCTTGCTTTTCTTCATTAGAATTCAACAAAGCACCATATCTAATAAGACTTTGATGCAAACCAAAACCGCCAATTGGTATGATAAACTGAACAATACTAAAAGCAAACAGAATAACTCCTAGTTCTTCATGATCTATGAGTTGTAAAGCAATCCAAGAACCCAGAAAAGAGAACCCTCTTGAAAATAAAGTAGACAAAAAAACATAGTTCCCTGATCTATCTATGAATCCTTTAATATATTCTTTAATATCACCCAATTCTTTTTAATTTAATGTTTTAAGGTAAAGCCTTGAAAATGATTCACAAATTTTTCCTGAGCTAAAGTTAGTATTCGCATATTGATGCATACCATCACTTTTTGTAATTGGATTATGATGTATGCTTATGATTTTTTCTACAAGTTGATCTTCGTTATTTTGTTCAATAAGAAACCCAAAATCTTTTGGAAAAAATTCGTGAATACCTCCAACATGTGTTGAAATTACTGGAGTGCCACAAGCAAAAGCTTCTAGTATTACACAGGGTAGATTTTCATAATTACTAAAAAGAACAAAGACATCTGATTGCGTTAATTGTTTTGGAATTTTTTTATGACTTAGTTGATCTATAAAATGGATTGTATTTTTCTTGAAGTTTAATTCATCAATTAATCCCTTGTATATATCTTTCTTTCCACCGATAAAATTCCACTGAAAAGAATCAATAGAACTTTCAAGTTGCTTGGCAACACGTAACATGCCAGAAATATTTTTATGCTGATCCTCTAAGTTAGAGATGTGAGTAATTGTAAATTTTTTAGTTGTTTTTTTTGCCGGTTTAAAAAGATGAGTATCTACCACATTTGGAATGATTTCATAGCTACCTTTTAATCCAGATTTCAACATTGATTTTTTTAAATCTGTACTTACAGGGCATATAAAACTCGCATTTTTTGTAATTTTTTTTGATAAAACGCGTTCCATCCAAGGCAATGATTTCTTTTCCTTCAAATGATAGCCTGTCCAGTGTTCTGAGATGATATAGGGGATGTTTTTAAACTTATTTAAGTGAAGAGCAAATCCACCAAAAGGGTATAGTTTATTGAGATGAACTACATCAAAACTGCCTATTTGCCTCAAGATGTTTTTATAGGCATTCCAAAATCTAATTAATTTTATGATTGGATTAGAACTTGGTGGTATATAGGCAATATAAGTAGCTAAATCACCTTTTTTTATCACTTCAATTTGAGTTTTTGACACCCCAGTTTTAGAAATAATATGTAGTACACTAACCCGATGTTTACTGCTAACAGCTTCAGCATGTCTTTTAATAAAATCACCATTTTGAGGAAGTACCGAAGATGGATACCATCCACACAAAAATAATATATGAAGCTTTTTTTTCAACAGTTATATCTTAAAAATCAAATATATAATAAGTTCAAACATTTTTAACGCTAGATTATTATATTTACCTTATGAAAATACAACATGTTTTTTTTGATTTAGATCACACTCTTTGGGATTTTGAAAAAAATTCTGCGTTAACTTTTAAAGAAATTTTACCAGCCGCTAATGTAATCGTTGATATTGACTTGTTTTTGAAAATATACATTCCAATTAATTTTAGCTATTGGAAAAAATATAGAGAAGAACAAGTGACTAAAAAAGAATTAAAATATCTACGATTGAAGGAAACTTTTGATGCACTAAAGCTTCCTGTTAAAGATGAGGTCATACACCATCTTTCAGATGAATATATTGCCAAACTTCCCAACCACAACCATCTATTCGATGGAACCTTTGAGATCTTAGAATATTTACAAACGCACTATCAACTTCATATTATTACAAATGGTTTTGAAGAAATTCAGACTAAAAAAATGAAAAAATCTGGTATTTATAATTTTTTCGATGTTATTATCACTTCAGAATCTGTAGGCGTTAAAAAACCAAATAAGAAAGTATTTGAATATGCATTAGAAAAAGTGAATGCAAATGCTTCTAATTGTATTATGATTGGAGATAACCTAGAGGCCGATATTGAGGGAGCTCTGAATTGTGGAATAAAAGCCATACACTTCAACTCAGAACATTTAACTAAAGTTCCAAAAAATATAACTTCAATTAACCATCTATTAGATTTAAAAGAATATCTTTAAAATCTTAAAAAAAACACGATTCAATTATTAATCCTATGAATATGTACATAAAAAATCTAGTAGCATTTTTTAGTCTTTGTTTTTTAATTTCTTGTACTGATAACTTAAATTTCGATGAAATTAATTTAAATGTAGATCCCATACTTACTACACCTTTAATTTACTTTGAGTTGAATCAAGATGATTTCTATAACAGTACCACAGGCACAGAAATACCAATGATTACAGATACTTCAGATTTTAGAGTTTTTAAATCGTCTGCCATCAGAAATGATGTTTTTAAAGCTGTTTTTGATTTTGAAATTGAAAATAGATTTGATAGATCTTTTGAAGTTAATATCGTCTTTTTTGACGGTAACGATAACATCACTCGAACTATTCCTAGTTTCACTATAGTTCCTCAAGATTTAAATTATGTAGCATCAGAATCCATTGAAATTGATGCTTCCCCTATATTTTTAACTTCAAGAAAAGTTAGGGTAGAGGTAAAGTTAAATCCATCAACTACACAAATTGACCCCAATATTTACCAAATAATAAAGTTCAAATCTACTGGAACTTTTCATTTAAGTATTTAAAATAAAAATGAAAAAATTACTATTACTTATAGCTTTAATTGTTACGGGTTCATTAAAATCTCAACAGAAATTAGCTTTTTCTTTTGGGGAGACACCGCAAACATTACTATTAAATCCTGGTGCAGAAACAAATTTCAAAAGCCATTATGGTATTCCGATGTTATCTGATTTTTCCTTTAACCTCGGACTCACAGGATTTAACCTAAATGACTTATTTTCAAATGATTCTAGAGCTTTTAGAACTCGTTTTGAAGGCGTGTTGAATAAAATTAATTCAACAGATTACATTAATTTTAATACTAAAATTGATGTTTTAAATGTTGGTTTTAGGTTGGATAAAAAAACGTACTTAAGCTTTGGGTTTTATGAAGAGCTTGATTTTATAAGTTATATGCCAAAAGATTTCATAGAATTATTTTATTACGGTAATGAGCCTTTTTTAAACCGTACTTTTTCTTTATCTCAAGTTTCTATGAAAGGTGATTTTCTTGGAGTTTTTCATGCTGGAATTTCAAAAAAAGTAAGTGAAAAACTTAATATTGGAGCAAGAGTTAAAATTTATTCCTCGAGTATAAATATCGAATCCCTTAATAATTCTGGAACTTTTAGTTCTACAACGAGCAATGAAAATATCATACGTCAATCCTTAAATAATATAAACGGCCAAATTAGAACCTCTGGAATAGTAGATTCTGATGATGAGTATGTAGATTCTCCAAATGAATATTTTTCGAGAACGTTTCTAGGGGGTAATTTAGGCTTAGGGTTAGACTTAGGTCTTACTTACCATTTTACATCTCAACTTGAATTTACGGCGAGTTTACTAGATATTGGTTTCGTAAAACATTCAAAAAACACCAAAAATTTTAATATCGATGGAAATTATACTTTAGATGGTTTAAATTTTGAATATGATACTTCTAGTCTTAGTAATTACTGGCAACAAGTTGAACAAGATTTTAGAGATAGGGTGATTACAGAACAAACTCAAGAGGCCTATACATCATGGAGACCAATGAAAATTAATGCTGCATTTAAGTATAGTTTTGGAGAAAAACGGAGTAAAAGTTGTTATTCTAAAACTCACAAACAATATTACTATAACGCTGTAGGTTTTCAGCTCCACAATATAATGAGACCTATTAAACCTCAATTTTCTTTCACGAGTTTCTATGAGGCTTCTCTTTCAAAAAAAATACACACCAAGTTTACCCATACGATAAATGACTATTCTTCTACTATTTTTGGTGCTGCAACTTCTCTTCAATTAGGTAAACTATATGTGTTTGGAGGTTTAGATAACCTATTAGGAGTTGCTGATGTATCCACTGCTAATTCCATTGCTTTTAATTTTGGATTTAATATTGTAATAGACTAATTATGAGATATATATGCTTTTTTCTTATGCTTATTTTTTTGACTTCTCCCTCTTTTGGGCAAAAAAGTATCCCTTCACAAAAACAGTATGTTATTGTTAAAAGTACATTTGATTTCTTAAAACAGGTAAATCGTTACAAAGCCAATTCCTTTACAAAATTTTTATTTTCTAAGGCTGGTTATGAAGTGTATTTAGATAATGAAGAACTTCCAGAGGAGTTATATTATAATAAATGCAGTGCTTTGCATGTAGACGTAAAAGATAAGTCTAATCTCTTTGCCACCAGAAACTACATAGAGTTAGCTGATTGTAATGGTAAGGTATTGTTCACATCAAAGTTAGGTGCTAGTAAACTTAAGGACTATGAGAGATCTTTTAGGCAATCCATTAGAAATGCTTTTTTTACAATTGAAAATTTAAATCTTATTTATGCTTCTTTCTCTTCTCAAAAAATTGAAAATTCAACTACTGAAAATAACACTCAAGAATTAAAGAAAGCCTCCAAGGGTAAAGCTATAGAAATAAAACCTTTAGAAGTTTTAGATACAATAACTAAGGAAAAGAAAACTTCAACTAGTTATATTTTAAGCGCACAAAAAAGTAAAACAGGTTATCAACTCACAAACTCAACTAATGAGCTTGTTTTTGAGATTCTTAATACGAGTAAAAAGGATGTATATATTATAAAGAATAAAAACGGAATACTAAGTAACAAAGGAAGCCATTGGCTTGTGGAATATTATGAGGAACAATTATTAATAACAAGAAAACTTCAAATAAAGTTTTAATAGCCATATTTATCTCCCCATGTGTTTTTTAGCTTTTCTCTAAACTGTTCCTCTCTGGGGTTTCCTCCAGGATCATATATTTTTGTATTTGTAATACTTTCAGGTAAAAACTCCTCTAGCACAAAGTTTCCTTGATAATCGTGAGCATATTTATAGTCTTTCCCATACGCTAAGGCTTTCATTAGTTTTGTAGGTGCATTTCTTAAGTGAAGCGGTATCGGTAAGTCTCCTGTTTTCTTTACAATTTCTTGAGCTTTATTTATAGCCATATACGAGGCATTACTTTTTGGAGAATTTGCTAGATATACTGCACATTGGCTTAAAATAATTCTAGATTCTGGATAACCAATAACACTAACAGCCTGAAACGTATTGTTGGCTAAAATTAAGGCTGTAGGATTAGCATTTCCAATATCTTCTGAAGCTGCTATTAGTAATCTTCTAGCAATAAATTTTACATCTTCACCTCCTTCAATCATTCTTGCAAGCCAGTATACCGCTCCATTAGGGTCACTTCCTCTTATAGACTTTATAAAAGCAGAAGCAATATCGTAATGCTGATCTCCTGTTTTATCATATCTTACTGTTGTTTTTTGAATTTTTTCTAGCACCAATTTATTAGTGATGGTGATCTTATCTTCATTCCCTACCACCAATTCGAAAATATTTAATAATTTTCGTGCATCACCTCCAGAAACTTGAAGCAAGGCATCGGTTTCTTTCAGTTTAATCTCTTTTCTTGATAAAATAGTATCCTTTTTTATGGCCCTTTTTAGTAATAGGATTAAATCACTTTTATCAAATGAGTTTAAGATATATACTTGACATCTAGATAATAGTGCTGGTATTACCTCAAAACTTGGGTTTTCAGTAGTTGCTCCGATAAGGGTAACCCATCCTTTCTCTACCGCTCCTAATAAAGAGTCTTGTTGTGATTTGCTAAAACGATGAATTTCATCTATAAATAATATGGGGTTCTTAGTTGTAAATAAACCACTACCTTTTTTTGCTTTTTCTATAATTTCTCTCACATCTTTAACTCCAGAGCTGATAGCGCTAAGAGTAAAAAAAGGGCGTTCAGATGTTGTTGCTATAATATTTGCCAATGTGGTTTTCCCTATGCCAGGGGGCCCCCAAAATATTATAGACGGTAGTATTCCTTGTTTAATAAGTTGGGTTAAAATTCCTTTTTCACCTATTAAATGGCGCTGACTAATATAGTCTTCAAGTGTTTTTGGGCGTATTCTTTCTGCCAAAGGTTCATTCATAACTATAAAAATAGTAAAGATTTATGACAGAAGTTGTTATTTTAGTAATTGGATTTATTTTTGATTAAATTTATTTATGCAAAATGACAATGCTCTTAGTTATCACAAAAATGTACTCTGGATTCCAGTAGTTGCTATTTTGGCCATATGGATTATTTATTGGATAGAAATTAGATTTGGGTATAATTTTAATTCCTATGGAATCCTGCCGAGAGAAATTAAAGGCCTTAGAGGTGTTTTTTTCTCTCCATTCATACATAGTGATGCCTCTCATCTTTCTAATAACTCTGTGCCCTTGTTTGTTCTGCTAGCCTCATTATTTTATTTCTACAAAACAATTGCCCATAAGGTTCTTATCTACGGAACACTTTTGTCGGGTTTAATTTGTTGGGGTATTGCCAGAGGTTCATATCACATAGGCGCAAGTGGAACTATTTATTTATTATTTAGTTTTATTTTTTTTAGTGGTATTATTAGAAAACACTACAGACTTATTGCTATGTCTCTAGTTGTTATTTTTTTATATGGAAGTATGATTTGGCTTATACTGCCAACTGAAGATAGAATTTCATGGGAGGGTCATTTATCAGGTTTCCTAGTAGGTCTATTGTTTTCTTATCTCTATAGAAAAAAAGGAATCATAAAAGAGCAATATCAATTTTCAAAGTCTGAATTTGATTTGTTATTTGACGAAAATGGCAACTTTTCACCTCCAAAGGTAGTGGAGGAGCCATATGAAGACAGTGAGTAATTGATTTGAACTTATAAAGATTACGATAATCTTTGACGCGTAGTTTCATATAAGAAAGCGCCACAAGCAACAGAAACATTTAATGAATCTATAGTTCCTAATAAAGGAAGTTTTGCCGTATAGTCTACAATTTTTAAAACAGATGGGTTAATTCCTCTATGTTCAGAACCCATTACAATAGCAATAGGTTGCTTGAAATCTATAGCATAGATCAAGTCTTCTGTTTTCTCAGTAGCCGCAACAATTTTTATATCAGAGGCTTGTAATGTGTATATAGCATCCTTTATATGATTAACTCTACATATAGGAAGTTTAAACGCTGCACCAGCTGAAGTTTTAATGGTTTCTGCGTTTATGGGGGCACTTCCACTTTGCTGAATAATAATTCCGTGAACTCCAGTACATTCTGCAGTTCTAATAATGGCTCCAAAATTTCTTACATCAGAAATTTGATCTAATATTAAGAAAAGAGGAGTAGCAGTACGCTCTAAACTATCATCAATTAATTTTTCTAAATCTGCAAACGCTATTGGAGATATTTGAGCTACTGCTCCCTGATGGTTTTTATTTTTTGAAAGCCTATCTAATTTCTCTACCGGAACAAAGCTAGTAGTAATTCGCTCTTTTTTGATGAGTGTTTCTAATTCAAAAAACAAACTTCCTCTTAGCCCTTTTTGAAGATATACTTTATTGAGTGTTGAACCACTACCTATGGCTTCAATGATAGCCCTTAATCCAAAAATTGTCGTGTTTTCAGTCATGCATGCAAATGTAGTATAATAAATGATGTTTTATATTTTGAATTTTTTTTTATTTTATATTAATAAAAAAAACCTTCCAAAAATTAATTTGGAAGGTTTTAGATTTTATATTAAATCTTAGGTTACTAAAATTTAGTTTTAAATTCTATTTTATAAACAATTCAAGATTGTTAAAGATCCTGGTGCAGGATTAGCTGCCGATAATAATAATGAATTATCTGGAGCGTAAATCTGGAAAGAAACCTCACCTGGGTAAGAATCTCCTGTGTATTCCCATGCAAAACCTTGAGTTCCTACAGGAACATTTAAAGTTTCTGAAGAACTTGTCCAACCACAACATGCTGGTCCTCCTGAATAAGAACTTAACATATCTATGAAAACTATTTCACCAGATCTTGGTCCACCATCAAAAGTTACTTTGATACCGTCACCTTGCCATCCATCTCCGTATGAATCTTGCATATCAACTACATAATCTCCTGGTTTTGGAGTACATAATATAGCTGAAGTATAGAAGAATGGAGAAGAAAAATAAGATCCTTGTAAACTTCCACTAGCAGAAGCAGCAGAGAATTCTCTACCATCAGTTAATTTTAGTGATAAACGTATTCCAAATACGTCACCAACACCATAATTACTTCCTAGACCCAAGGCATCCAAGGCTTGTCCTAAAGTTACTGAAATTTCAGTAACAGGCAATCCTTTTTCACCGATAGTAAAAGCACTAGCAGGTACCGTAGATACCATTGCTTCATTTCCACCTTTAGAAACATATACATCTACTTCAGATAATAATGCTCCATATTCTTCGTCTTGTTCTTCAACAATAACTGAAAAAGCAGAGTTTAAATCAGATAAGTTATAACTACCCGATGTAATTTCTAACTTTCTAAGAACAGCGCCATATTCGACACCGGCAAATACTTGATCAATAGCCTTATCTTCTGTCTCACAACTGCTTATCACAATTACTGAAAGCAGTAATAATACTATTTTATTTATTTGTTTTTTCATCTTTTATTATTTTTTAATTATTAATTAGCTGCTGGAAAACCAGGAGATGCTCCACCATTATCCCAAAATACTGGTTCTGTTACACCACTTTTTTGACTAATATTTGAATTGTTATTAGCATGGTCACCTGGATAATAGAATGAACGGATAAATCCACCTGGGTTAGGCTCAATATTTGGCTGTAACGTTGTAGGGAATCCAGTTCTTCTGTAGAAGTTATAAGCACCTAGTCCATTTCCGTATTGAGCTACAAAACTTTGCATACCTAATACATCCATTACGTTAGCTGCAGCATCCCATTCATCACTGATTCTAGCATAAAATTGTTGTTCTACAAAAGCTAATCCACCAAAGTAAATATCCATTATAGCATCAAATCTTTCAGTTCTAGGATAAAAGTTTAGTACTTTATCCATAGATTTTTGTATACCAACAAACATTGCATTTTTAGCGGCTACTTCATCTCCAGAAACTAATTCAGCTTCTGCAATTAAAAAGTCTTGCCAAGATGCTAATAGTATAGGTGTAACTCCGTTTCCAGCATTACCCGCACCATCAGTTTGACCACCGTAAGACCAGTCATCTAATTTACCACCAGCAGGATATACTCCAGCTAATGTTCTTAAGAATCCATCTGGTGGAATACCATTGTCATTTCCATGATCTCTACCCCACCATCCTTGAGGGTTTGCACAAAATACATACCCAGTATAATGAGCAGGAGCATTTTGTAAACCACATTCTAACACTTCTTCATTAGCATCTCCGTCGATACCAGGAGTTGGGTTTGTTTGTCTGTGGTAGTAAAACATAATACGTGGGTCAGCATAAAATTCACCAGCACCAATACTATATCCTCCATTAGGTCCACCTCTCATGTAATCCATTAAAGAGTTAGACATATAAGATCCACCACCTGTTGAAGTATAGTTACTTCTATATCTTGGGTGACGTGAATCTGGTTGAACTGCTAAAGTTCCCCATTTGAATTGCATATCATCAGCCGTAGTAGCGATGTAGTTACCAGAAGCAACAATAGCGTTGAAATTAGCTACTGATGATCCATCTACATTTCTAGTATTCATGTATGCATTCATCTTTAATGTGTTTGCAGCTTTTGTCCAAGCAGCCCAATCTCCATTATAAAATGGGTCTGTAACTGTTGAAGTCCATCTTGGCTCTCCAAGAGCATCACTATTAAAGTTAGCAATTGCTGAATCTAATAAACCAAGTGCAACTGCATAAACGCTAGCACCTGAATCAGCTACTGGGTTTAAGTTAGCAGCTCCTTGAAAAGCTTCAGTGTAAGGAACATCTCCAAAGAAATCTACTAGAGTCATTAAGATATGTGCCTCAATAAACTGACCGATTCCTTTATGGTGAGTTAAACCACTTTCGTCTGCAATTACATTCATTTCTCTGATATCCTGCATGATTGTTTGGTATGCAGAACTCCATCTTCCATTAAAACTACCTGGTTGATATGCATTTGCATAATCTCTACCACTCATGTAATCTATTCTGGTTACTGCTCCAGCTGTGTTTCCAAAGCTTTCTATCAAATATGCATATGATAATTGAATAGAGTTCATATAGAAATCTGGATCAGCATCTACTGGTGATAGTGCATTTGGATTTTGTGTCAAATCCAGCTCTGTTGTTTCACACGAAGCAAAGAATAATCCTCCGCACAGAACCAACATTTTAATTAAATTGTTTATTTTTCTCATAATATAAATTATTTTTTTATTAGAATGAAGCTTTTACAGAAAGTCCATATCTTCTTGAACTAGGTCCGTTTAAGTATTCAAAACCTCTACCATTACCAACACCTAATCCAGCTACGTTAGGATCAAAGTTTGTGTTTTCTGGCATATTTGGCGCATGGAACCATAAGTTGTTAGCTGAAAAAGTAACACTTAAAGATCCGAAAGGAGTTTTCTCTAACATATTGTTTGGAAGAGAATATCCTAAAGAAAGTTCTTGTAATCTAAATACAGTTGCATCATATACTCCTAATTCGTCAGCTCCGTATAATACGTTAGAGAAATAGTAAGTTGAGTTATTGATCTGAGTTGTATTAGTTTCCCCTGCTGGGTTAACACCTGGAAGAATGAAAGAGTTAGCTCTATCAATTCCAGCTTGGTTTACAACCCCTCTACCTAGTAAAGTTTGAACTGTTTGAGAGTACATATCACCTCCTTGTGTCCAGTTAAATAAGAATCCTAATGAAAAGTTCTTGTAATTTATAGAGTTACCCATGTTTAATACGAAATCAGGATTTGCATCACCAATAACGTTATTATAGTCACTTCCCTCAGAGAAGTCAAATGCGTTATCTACTACATAACTACCACTTCCATTAACTCTAAAGTTACCATTTTCATCTTCTGCAACAGCACTACCAATCATAGCTCCCAAAGAAAATCCTTCGATAGCTGCATTTCCTCTATTTGAGAAACCTGCAAATGGTACTAGGTCTGTATCAAGTCCTAAATCAGTAACAATTGCCTCACTAGAAGAATAGTTGAAGTTAGTAGACCAGTTGAATCCATCTCCTTCATTTCTAATCCAATCTAAGGTAACGTCTAATTCAATACCATCAGCAACAATCTCACCAACATTTGTTTGCGTACTGTCATATCCACTTGCTGGATCTAATGGTCTATCTACAACTAAGTTGTTTGTTGTTCTTTGATATATAGAAAAGTCAACAGTAATTCTGTTGTCTAAGAAACTACCTTCTACACCAAATTCTATTTCCTCTAATGTTTCAGGCTTTAAATCTGGGTTTCCTAGGAAACTACTTGTTGTATTTGTAACAATATCTACACCTTCATCAGAATTAAATGCTTGCGTATTTAAACTTAATGTAGTTGCAACAGGATATCCTGATTGAAAGTTTGCAGAAGTTCCTAAACCAGCTCTAAGCTTTAAGAAATTTACAAATTCACTTTCCTGAATAGCTTCAATAGCTTTTGATGGAAGGAATGAAATACTTGCAGATGGATAAGTAATTGATCTGTTTTCTTGAGTTAAGTTAGAAACCCAGTCTGTACGACTAGCTAACGTTAAGAAAGCAGTTTGCTTATATCCAAGATCAGCTTGAGCATAGGCTCCCATAATGTTTCTTCTTTGAGAAACTTGGATTTCATCTTGTACACCAAAATTAAAGTGTCTTAACACTCCAAATACTTGTTGTCCTGTACTTGCTACACCACTTCTATCATAAACATCACTTCTTGTTTCCATACCCACAGTAAAGTTCAAATCTAAATCATCTGTTAGATCATAATTTCCTGCTACTGAAACCTTGTGGTTGTTAATAGTGTTTGTATTGTTCCATGTGCTATACTGTCCTGACTGGTTGGCAACACTTCCTGTCTTACCTCCTTTGTTAGAAGAGTTAACATTGTTCTCACTATATGTATCAAAACCAAATTGGTACATTAAGTTGATGTTGTCATTCATTGCATACGTAAGCGCAGCATTACCAAATACTCTGTTAGTAAGCTGACTAGTTTTTGCATTCTTAACAGTCCATAATGGATGTTGTATACTGTTGTTTTGTCTATAATATACAGAACTACCGTCTACTGGATTCTCAAATGGAAGCCCCATTAAATCAACACTTCTAGGTGTGTAGAATAAGTTTCCAAAGATCGATGCATCATTACCACCAACATTACTACCAAAACTAGCAGCAATTGGAGGTGATTTAAAGTTTGTTCTTGCATAGTTCATTGTTCCACTAACAGTAAACTTGTTAGATAACTTAGCGTTACCACCAATACTTAAAGTATTTCTACCTACAGTATTTCCAGGTGTAAACCCTTCATCATCTAAACTACCATAATTAATGTTATAGTTAATTTTTCCATCTTCTGAAGAAGAACGGATGTTAATGTTGTTACTTCTAACAACTCCTGTTCTAAAGAAATCTCCAACTGAGTTATATGGTCTCCATTCATATCTTGCTCCAGCAAATTCTGGAAAAGCTTGTGGGATACCTGTAACACTAGAAGCTGTAGAATAAGGGTGAGCTAACGTACCAGCTGAATCGAAAGCACTACTGCTTCCCCATCCACCAGGACCGTCTCTTTCAAATTTTGGACCCCAGTTACTGAAGAACCAACCGAAAGCTTGATCAAAACCACCACCATATTCATTTTGGTAGTTTGCTGCAGAAGCTATTTCGTTAAAGAATACTGAAGAACTTACAGTAATTTCTTGTTTTGAAGAACTACGTCCAGAAGAACCACTCTTCGTTGTTATTAAAATAACTCCGTTACGTCCTTGTGTTCCATAAAGTGTAGCTGCTGCTAAACCTTTTAAAACGTTTACACTTTCAATGTTGTTTGGGTCAATATCTAGAAAACGACTAGAACCATTGTTACCATCAACAAAACCACCTTGTGAGTTTGTGTCACTACTAAAAGGAACACCATCTACAACAAATAAGGGTTGGTTAGAACCACTAAAAGAACTCATACCTCTAATAAGGATACTTGTTCCAGATCCTGACACACCACTTTGAGTTTGGATGTTTACACCCGAGGCTTTACCAGATAAAAGTCTACCAATATCACCCTCAGAACGTTGTTCTAATTGCTCAGAGTTAACTTCACTTACGGCATATCCTAATGCCTTCTTTTCTCTTTTAATACCTTGTGCAGTAACGATGATTTCATCTAAAACCTCACCACCTTCTTCAAGAGTTACATCGATAACGTTGGCAGAACCAACAGTTTTTTCGACTGTCTTGTACCCTAGGTAATTAAAAACTAAAACGTCACCTGATGTAGCTTTGATGGAATACTTACCATCAAAATCAGTTTCAGCTCCCGTACTAGTACCTTTAATAATAACACTTACACCTGGTAAACTACCAGTGTTGTCAGATACTGTACCAGAGACAGTTTTTTCTTGTGCAAATGATACCTGCACAATTAACGCTAGTAATAGCGTCAAAACTCCTTTGAACTTTGTCTTCATATTTTATAATTTGAATTAATTAGCCCAAATATCTTGTTTTTTTTTTTAAAAACAATGGTTTATGTTAAAAAAAACTTAACAAATACGAAGAAACACCTCATTATTGATGATTCATCTTAGAAATATGAGGTCCACTTGATGATTAATTTTGATTTATTAAGTTTTAACTGATTATTTGAATTATTTCCAATTACGTAGCCTAAGTCTACAAAGTTATTGTTTAATTTAAATCGATATCCGCCACCAAGACCATAGGCGTTATTTAACTTGTCAGTTATTGAGTTCTTGTAGTATCCAACATCAGTTATCGAGTACAGGTAAGCAGTAGTTGAAGTAAGGTATCTAAATTCGATAGAAGCTAAAGAATACGTATTTGTAAAAATACTCTGTTCATTTACCCCTCTAATGCTATTGGCTCCTCCTATCCTATAGAGTTCATTGATAAGGTAATTCTCTGAGCTTAGTAGTTTAGATTCTGATTTTATATGGATATAGCTTTTTTTATTGGTTTGAATATTTAAGAATGCTAAAACTTCTAGTTGAACTTGAGTTTGATCTGAAATTTCATTTTTTCTTTTTCCTAATTTACTGCTAAGTGCTATGCTGTAGTTATTTTTAAATAAATAAGTATCTGATAAACTTCTGAGTTGATACCCAATACCAATGAAATAATTAGAATAGGAGTCAAAGTTGTTTTCTGCTGTAGTTAACAAGTAACTTGATTTTTCACTTGAATAGGATATTGACGCTTTTGATTTAGTGTTTAACACATATTGACTATCCAAATTGAAACGCGTATTTATAAATGTAGAATCTTGACGATATAAATTGAAACCCAATGCAATTGACAAAGGGGTGTTAAAAATATAGGGGATGGCACTAGTAATTTTAAACTCTGATTTTTCTTGGGCCACTTTATTCCAAAACAATTCAAATTTTTCTCCTGTATTTAAGATGTTGTTTAATTTTAAATCAAGATTTCCATTAAGTAGAAGGCCTTCTTCATTTTCTTTAGATGCAAAATTAATAATACCATCAAAACTACTCGTCTCTGACTTTTGTAAAAATAAATACAAATGTGTGGAGTCTTTTTTAAATAGTACTTCAGGTTCTTTTTTTTCTCGCACAAAATCTAAACTTTTAGTAAGCTTAGAAACTGCTTTCATATTTTTTTTAGAAAAAACAGTTGACTTGTCAATATTAAAAAAATGCTTTAAAAATTTTTTTGGAAACTCATCATATCCTTTCACAAGAATTTTATCAAGATTCCTGCGTTTAGATTTTAGTAATTTTAAGTTTAAAATTAAGGTGTCTTTTAAATAGGTTGGTTTTGTGAATGAAATTTCTGAAAACGAATTTCCAGTAGCGTCTAAATTGGTTAAGAGCAGGTTTGTGAAGTTTTCAAACTCTTTGGTTTTAATTCGAATAGAGTCATTATACTTTATTGAGGAGTTTGTTCTAATTTCTTGTGGTAGTATTAAAATGAGATTGTCTGTTTTTTTTCCTAGATTAAACACTGCCTCATATTTTTTAGTATCCTTAATTATGGTGTCTACGGTAGCTACAAAAAATCCTTCTTTTTTTAGGTCTGAGTGAATGTGTTTTATTTCCTTGTAAATATCTGCTTTAAGCTTGTGGTTTTTTTTAAATATAATTGCATTCAAAACTTGGTTTTGAAGGGTGTCTGCAGAAGTAATTTTTAGCTCAAGATTTTGCCCAACCATCCCATAAGAAAAACAGCCAAAGAAAAGTATATATATATAAGGTATAATTTTTTTACTCAAAATGTAGGTTAAAGCGGTCAAATGTACCTCAAAATATGAAAACATTATCAGTTTATATTCATGTACAAAAAAATTACTTCTGCAGATTTGAATAGAAAGAAATTAATCGTACATTTGCGCACTCTTAAAAAGAGACAAATTTTAGTACAAACGAAAAATAGTAATAATTTAGTATGCCAACTATTCAACAATTAGTTCGTAAAGGAAGAACCAAAATAACTAAGAAGAGTAAATCGGCTGCTTTGTCGTCATGTCCTCAAAGACGTGGAGTATGTACACGTGTTTATACTACAACGCCAAAAAAACCTAATTCTGCAATGCGTAAAGTTGCCAGAGTTAGATTAACAAATGGTAATGAGATAAACGCATACATTCCAGGAGAAGGACACAATCTACAAGAGCACTCGATAGTATTAGTTAGAGGTGGAAGGGTAAAAGATTTGCCAGGAGTAAAGTATCACGTTGTACGTGGAGCTTTAGATACAGCGGGAGTTGAGGGAAGAACTCAACGAAGATCAAAGTATGGTGCAAAACGCCCAAAAAAGTAATTTAGTAACTTTTTTAATGTAAAGACATGAGAAAAAGAGCAGCAAAAAAAAGAGTCTTACTACCGGATCCAAAATTTAATGATCAGCTAGTAACACGTTTTGTAAACAATTTAATGTGGGCCGGAAAAAAATCGGTAGCATTTAAAGTATTCTATGATGCAATTGCTATTGTGGAAGAAAGAAAAGAAGACGAAGAAAAAACAGCATTAGAGGTATGGAAAGATGCATTATCTAACGTAATGCCTCAGGTAGAAGTTCGTTCTAGACGAGTTGGAGGGGCAACCTTTCAAATACCAATGCAAATTAGACCAGATCGTAAAGTATCTATGGCTATTAAATGGATGATTTTGTACACTCGTAAGAGAAACGAAAAAACCATGGCACAGCGTTTGGCAGCAGAAATCTTAGCAGCAGCTAAAGAAGAAGGAGCAGCCGTTAAAAAACGTGTAGATACTCACAAGATGGCTGAAGCCAACAAAGCATTCTCTCACTTTAGATTTTAATAGAAATGGCTAGAGATTTAAAATACACTAGAAATATTGGTATTGCAGCACATATTGATGCTGGGAAAACTACAACTACAGAACGTGTGCTATACTATACAGGAGTTTCTCACAAAATTGGAGAAGTTCATGATGGAGCAGCAACAATGGACTGGATGGAGCAAGAGCAAGAAAGAGGGATTACAATTACTTCTGCTGCAACAACTTGTACATGGGATTTTCCTATTGAAAATGGTGAAAAAACTCCAGATACTAAAGGGTATCACTTCAACATCATTGACACCCCTGGTCACGTAGATTTTACTGTAGAAGTAAATAGATCACTTAGAGTTTTAGACGGATTAGTTTTCTTATTTAGTGCAGTTGACGGTGTAGAGCCTCAATCTGAAACTAACTGGAGACTAGCAGACAATTACAAAGTGCCAAGAATTGGTTTCGTAAACAAGATGGATCGTCAAGGTTCAGATTTTTTAGGTGTATGTCAGCAAGTAAAAGACATGTTAAAATCAAATGCAGTGCCAATTGTATTAAACATTGGTGATGAAGATGATTTTAAAGGAATTATAGATTTAGTAAAAAACCGTGCTATTGTATGGCACGATGAAACTCAGGGAGCAACTTTTGATATTATCGAAATTCCTGAGGATATGAAAGAAGAAGCTCGTAAATATCGTGCACTACTTATTGAAGAAGTTGCAAGTTATGATGAGAATCTTTTAGAGAAATTCATGGAAGATGAAGAATCTATTACAGAAGAAGAAGTGCATGCAGCACTAAGATCTGCCGTAATGGATATGGCTATCATTCCTATGATTTGTGGTTCTGCTTTTAAAAATAAAGGGGTTCAGTTTCTTTTAGATGCTGTATGTCGTTATTTGCCTTCTCCAACTGATAAAGAAGGTATTACAGGTGTAAACCCAGACACAGATCAAGAAGAAATTCGTAAGCCAGATGTAAAGGAGCCATTTGCTGCTTTAGCTTTTAAAATTGCAACAGACCCATTTGTTGGTCGTTTAGCATTTTTTAGAGCATATTCTGGTAGATTAGACGCTGGTTCATATGTGTTAAACAATAGATCCGGTAAAAAAGAACGTATTTCACGTATTTACCAAATGCATGCCAATAAGCAAAATGCCATCGATTTTATCGAAGCAGGAGATATTGGAGCAGCTGTAGGTTTTAAATCTATTAAAACAGGAGATACACTTACTTCTGAAAAGCATCCTATAGTACTAGAATCTATGGACTTTCCAGATCCAGTAATTGGTATTGCTGTTGAGCCAAAAACAAAAGCTGACGTAGATAAGTTAGGTATTGGTCTTGGAAAACTAGCTGAAGAAGATCCAACATTTACAGTGCGTTCTGATGAAGCTTCAGGGCAAACCATTATCTCAGGTATGGGAGAGTTGCATTTAGATGTAATTGTAGATCGTTTAAAACGTGAATTTAAAGTAGAGGTAAACCAAGGTCAACCTCAAGTAGAATATAAAGAGGCTATTACTGCATCTGCAGATCACAGAGAAGTGTATAAGAAACAATCTGGTGGACGTGGTAAGTTTGCAGACATTGTATTTACAATGGAACCTGCAGAAGAAGGCTTTCAAGGCTTACAATTTGAATCAACAATTAAAGGGGGTAATGTTCCTAGAGAATTTGTACCATCTGTTGAAAAAGGATTCAAAGAAGCAATGAAGAATGGTCCTTTAGCTGGATATGAAATGGATTCCATGAAAGTAACCTTGAAAGATGGTTCTTTTCATGCGGTAGATTCAGATCAATTATCTTTTGAGTTAGCTGCTAAAATGGGTTATAAAGCTGCGGCAAAATCTGCTAGAGCTAAAATTATGGAGCCATTAATGAAGCTAGAAGTATTAACTCCTGAAGAAAACATGGGTGATATTGTAGGAGATTTAAACAGAAGAAGAGGTCAGGTTAACGATATGAGTGACCGAGCTGGATCTAAAGTTGTAAAGGCTTTAGTACCATTATCTGAAATGTTTGGATATGTAACTGCGTTAAGAACTATGTCCTCTGGTAGAGCAACATCTACAATGGAATTTTCTCACTATGCTGAAACACCTTCCAACGTTTCTGAGGAAGTAATCGCTAAAGCAAAAGGATAATCTACTAAAAATAAAAACGATGAGTCAAAAAATTAGAATAAAATTAAAGTCTTACGATTACAATTTAGTAGATAAATCTGCTGAGAAAATTGTAAAGACAGTAAAGAGTACTGGAGCAGTTGTAAACGGTCCAATACCTCTACCAACAAATAAGAAAATTTTCACGGTTTTACGTTCACCTCACGTGAATAAAAAATCTAGAGAACAATTTCAATTGTCTGCATACAAACGTTTGTTAGACATCTATAGTTCTTCTTCAAAAACTATTGATGCGCTTATGAAGCTTGAATTACCAAGTGGAGTAGAAGTTGAAATTAAAGTATAAGTACACAAATTGCTTGTATTTCCGGCCATCATAGCCTTCAGTACAGCCTTATGTCAATTACACAAGACAATGCCTTTTTTTAAGGGCATTGTCTTTTTTTATGAAATTTATTTTTGTTTATCCCTACAAATTAAAGTTCTTACCTAAACCAAGAATTATACGAGTTGTCTATAACAGACAACTCGTTTTTTTGGATGTACATGCACTAGTATTAAAAATAAAAATAAGTTGCTTTATTTTTTTAAAATATGGGTAAATAATCAAAATTAATTTACTACTTTTGCAATCCATTAGCTAAAATTACATTGGATTTATCCAAATAAATGAAGTAAAATGGGAGCAATAACATGTCTAGAGCGTTTCGCGAAGGAAAAACGGAAAAACAAATTAGCGTAGCGTTTGTTTTACGCTTTTTTTTTTAAGAGAAATTTTAAAGACAAGTTCTGAAACTTAGGTTTCAAAAACAATAATATTAATATAGACGCGCTGGAAAAAATCTAATCGTCTAAAATTTTAACTAAATGTCTGGGTTAATAGGAAGAAAAATCGGAATGACCAGCTTATTTGATGAAAACGGGAAGAACATTCCTTGTACAGTAATCGAAGCAGGTCCATGCGTTGTTACCCAAGTCAGAACCGAAGAGGTAGACGGATACAATGCGTTACAATTGGGTTTCGATGACAAAAAGGCGAAGAGTTCTAACAAAGCGTTAGACGGTCACTTTAAAAAAGCTGGCACCACTGCTAAAAGAAAAGTCATTGAATTTCAAGGGTTTGAAAAAGAGTATAATTTAGGAGACTCTATTACTGTTGAACATTTTGAAGAAGGCGAGTTTGTCGATGTATCTGGTGTTTCTAAAGGTAAAGGTTTTCAAGGGGTTGTAAAACGTCATGGTTTTGCTGGAGTTGGTCAAGCCACTCACGGTCAACACAATCGTTTAAGAGCTCCAGGTTCTATTGGTGCTGCATCATATCCAGCGAGAGTATTCAAAGGAATGAGAATGGCCGGAAGAATGGGTGGTGAAAAAGTGAAAGTTCAAAACTTAAGAGTTTTAAAAGTAGTTGCTGAAAAGAACTTACTTGTTGTAAAAGGAGCAATTCCTGGTCACAAAAATTCTTACATAACTATTCAGAAATAATGAAAGTAGCAGTTTTAGACATTAATGGAAAAGATACTGGAAGAAAGGTTGAGCTTTCTCAAGAAGTATTCGGAATAGAACCTAATGATCACGCTATCTACTTAGATGTAAAGCAATACTTGGCTAATCAAAGACAAGGAACGCACAAGTCTAAAGAGCGTGCAGAGATCGCAGGAAGTACAAGAAAGATTAAAAAACAAAAAGGAACAGGTACAGCTCGTGCGGGTAGTATCAAATCTCCTGTTTTTAGAGGTGGTGGTCGAATTTTTGGACCAAGACCTAGAAGCTATTCTTTCAAATTGAATAAAAACTTAAAGCAGTTAGCACGTAAGTCTGCCTTAAGTATTCAAGCAAAAGACAATAACTTGGTAGTTGTTGAAGACTTTAATTTTGATACAGTAAAAACAAAGAATTTTACCAATGTATTAAAAGCATTAGAGTTAGAATCTAAAAAGTCATTGTTTGTAATGAGTGGATCAAATAACAATGTGTATTTGTCTTCTCGAAATTTAAAAACATCTAAGGTTGTAAGTAATGCAGGTCTTAACACATACGGTATTTTAAATGCTGGTAAAGTGGTAATCTCAGAAAGCTCTTTAGAAGAAATTAAAAACAACTTAAGTAAATAGGATGAGTATTTTAATTAAACCTATTATTACGGAAAAAGCTACTAATGATAGTGAGTTATTTAACCGCTATGCATTTGTAGTAGATAAGAAGGCTAACAAGATAGAAATTAAGAAGGCAGTTGAAACTGCTTACGGTGTTTCTATTTCTAGTGTAAAAACTTTAAATTATCCAGTACAAAAGAATACTAAGTTTACTAAAAAAGGTTTAGTAACTGGTAAAAAAAGTGGGTATAAGAAAGCTATTATACAATTAGCAGAAGGAGAAAGTATTGATTTTTATAACAATCTTTAAGATAAGAAGAAATGTCAGTTAGAAAATTAAAACCAATAACACCAGGTCAGCGTTTTAGAGTTGTAAATGGGTACGACGCCATTACAACTGATAAGCCGGAGAAGAGTTTATTAGCTCCGAATAAAAGATCTGGAGGTCGAAACAATCAAGGAAGAATGACAACCCGTAACATCGGTGGTGGTCATAAACAAAGATATCGTATTATCGATTTTAAAAGAGATAAAAACGGTATTCCTGCAACAGTTAAAACTATTGAGTACGATCCAAATCGTACAGCATTTATTGCTCTTGTTAGTTATACTGATGGTGAAAAACGTTATGTGATTGCACAAAACGGTTTAAAAGTAGGTCAAACTATTATTTCAGGTTCAGGTGTTGCACCAGAAATCGGAAATACATTGCCTTTAAGTGATATTCCTTTAGGAACTACAATATCATGTATTGAGTTACGTCCAGGACAAGGAGCTGTAATGGCTCGTTCAGCTGGTTCATTTGCTCAGTTAATGGCAAGAGATGGTAAGTATGCTACAGTTAAATTACCTTCTGGTGAAACAAGATTAATCTTGTTAACCTGTACAGCTACTATTGGAGTTGTCTCTAACTCAGATCACCAATTACTTGTTTCAGGTAAAGCAGGTAGATCTAGATGGTTAGGTAGAAGACCAAGAACTAGAGCAGTTGTAATGAATCCAGTAGATCATCCAATGGGTGGTGGTGAAGGTAAATCTTCAGGAGGTCATCCAAGATCTAGAAATGGTATTCCAGCAAAAGGATTTAAGACAAGATCTAAGACCAAAGCAAGTAATAAATATATTCTAGAACGTAGAAAGAAATAAGACATGGCAAGATCATTAAAAAAAGGACCTTATATTCACTATAAGTTAGAGAAAAAAGTAATGGCTAATGTAGAAGCTGGAAAGAAAACTGTTATCAAAACTTGGTCTAGAGCAAGTATGATTTCACCAGATTTCGTTGGTCAAACTATCGCTGTACATAACGGACGTCAATTTGTTCCTGTGTATGTTACTGAAAATATGGTAGGACATAAATTAGGAGAATTTTCACCAACACGTTCTTTTAGAGGGCATGCGGGTGCAAAAAATAAAGGTAAAAAATAGTAGGTAATGGGAGTTCGTAAACACAATATGGCACAGCAGTTAAAGGAGTCTAGGAAAAGCAGAGCTTTTGCTAAACTAACCAACTGCCCTACGTCACCAAGAAAAATGCGCTTAGTTGCAGATCAAGTAAGAGGAGTTGAAGTTGAAAAAGCTTTACAAATCTTAAAATTCAGTCCAAAAGAAGCCTCAATCAACTTAGAGAAATTGTTATTGTCTGCAATTGCAAACTGGCAAGCTAAGAATGAAGAGGCGAGTATTGAAGACGCTGGATTATTTGTAAAATCTATCTGTGTAGATAGCGCCGGAATGTTAAAAAGATTAAGACCAGCTCCACAAGGGCGTGCTCATAGAATTCGTAAGCGTTCTAATCACGTTACTTTAGAGTTAGGTGCAAAAAATATCAGTAATTAATCATAGTAGAAATGGGACAAAAAACTAATCCAATAGGAAATCGTTTAGGAATTATCAGAGGATGGGAATCTAACTGGTATGGTGGAAAGAACTACGGTGATAAGATCGCTGAAGATGACAAAATAAGAAAGTATGTAAATGCTAGATTATTTAAAGCAAGTGTTTCTCGAGTAATCATTGAGCGTACTTTAAAACTTGTAACCGTTACTATCACAACGGCACGTCCAGGTATCATTATTGGTAAAGGCGGTCAAGAGGTAGACAAGTTAAAAGAAGAGCTTAAGAATATTACAGGGAAAGAAGTTCAGATTAATATATTTGAAATTAAACGTCCAGAATTGGATGCAAAATTAGTTGCTGCAAGTGTAGCGCGTCAAATTGAAAACAGAATTTCTTACAAGAGAGCAATCAAAATGGCTATCGCTGCCTCTATCAGAATGAATGCAGAAGGAATTAAGATTCAAATTTCTGGTCGTTTAAACGGAGCAGAAATGGCACGTTCTGAGCATTATAAAGAAGGTAGAATTCCTCTATCTACTTTTAGAGCAGATATAGATTATGCACTTGTTGAATCACATACTACATACGGAAGAATTGGTGTGAAAGTATGGATTATGAAAGGTGAGGTATATGGTAAGAGAGAATTATCTCCATTAGTTGGTTTGTCTAAAAAACAAGGTGGACCAAACAAAGGTGGTAATCAGAAACGTCAACCTCGTAGAAGAAAATAATTTTTAAAATTTAGAAATTAACAATGTTACAGCCAAAAAGAGTAAAATACCGTAAGGTACAGAAGGCAAAAGGAAATATGAATGGTATTTCTGGAAGAGGTCATCAACTTTCTAATGGAATGTTTGGGATCAAGTCTGTCGACCAGAACCTTTTAACCTCTCGTCAAATTGAAGCAGCTCGTATCGCGGCAACTCGTCACATGAAAAGAGAAGGTCAGCTTTGGATTAAAGTATTTCCAGACAAGCCAATTACCAAAAAACCTTTAGAAGTACGTATGGGTAAGGGTAAAGGAGCACCAGATCATTTCGTTGCAGTTATTAAGCCAGGTAGAATTTTGTTTGAAATTGGTGGAGTGCCAATGAATGTTGCAAAAGAAGCTTTACGTTTAGCAGCTCAAAAACTTCCTGTAAGAACGAAGTTTATTATCGCGAGAGATTATGATATTAACGCTTAATTCTATAAGAACATGAAACAATCAGAAATTAAAGAATTATCAGCTGCTGATTTACAAGAGAAGTTGGGAGCGTTGCAGAAAAATTATAACGACCTTAAGATGGCACATGCCATTACTCCATTGGAAAACCCAATGCAGTTAAGAAGCTTAAGAAGAACTGTAGCAAAACTTGCAACAGAATTAACAAAAAGAGAATTACAATAATTCTAAGTCAGTTTTAAAGATGGAAAATAGAAATCTTAGAAAAGAAAGAATAGGTGTTGTTTCTAGCAGCAAAATGGAAAAATCCATTGTTGTTTCTGAAGTAAAAAGAGTAAAACACCCAATGTACGGTAAGTTCGTATTAAAAACGAAAAAGTATGTTGCTCACGACGAACAGAATGATTGCAACGAAGGAGATACCGTTAAGATAATGGAAACTCGTCCTATGAGTAAATCAAAGCGTTGGAGATTAGTAGAAATCCTAGAAAGAGCTAAATAATATGTTACAGACAGAATCAAGATTAAAAGTCGCAGATAACACTGGAGCAAAAGAAGTTTTAGTGATTAGAGTTCTAGGAGGAACTAAGAAGCGTTATGCTAGAGTAGGAGATAAAATTGTTGTAACTGTAAAGTCTGCAACTCCTAACGGTACCGTTAAAAAAGGACAAGTATCAAGAGCCGTTGTTGTTCGTACAAAGAAAGAAATTCGTCGTAAAGATGGATCTTACATCAGGTTCGATGATAACGCATGTGTTCTTTTAAGTCCTACAGAAGAAATGAGAGGAACTCGTGTATTCGGTCCAGTTGGGCGTGAATTACGTGAGAAACAATTTATGAAGATTGTATCATTAGCACCTGAAGTGCTTTAAACCAGAAACAAGATGAAGAAGTTTAAAATAAAATCAGGAGATACTGTAAGAGTAATCGCAGGTGACCATAAGGGATCTGAAGGGAAAATTTTACAAATCGTTAAGGATAAAGATAGAGCTATTGTAGAGGGTGTAAATATGGTTTCAAAACACACCAAACCAAGTGCTCAAAGTCCTCAAGGTGGTATCGTAAAAAAAGAAGCTTCACTCCATATCTCTAACTTATTGTTAGTAGAAGAAGGTGTTGTAGTAAGAGTTGGTTATAAAGTTGATGGAGATACTAAGACTAGAATCTCTAAAAAAACTAAAAAATAAGTATAATCATGAGTTATATACCAAGATTAAAAGAAGAGTATAAAGGTAGAGTTGTAAAAGCTTTAACAGAAGAGTTTAGCTATAGCAACATCATGCAAGTCCCAAAACTACAGAAAATAGTAGTTAGTAAGGGAGTTGGAGCTGCAATTGCTGATAAGAAATTAATAGATTATGCATTAGAAGAATTGGCTACGATAACTGGTCAGAAAGCTATATCTACAATTTCTAAGAAGGATGTTGCATCTTTCAAATTGCGTAAAGGGATGCCAATTGGTGTCAAAGTTACTTTACGTGGAGACAAAATGTATGAATTTTTAGATCGTTTAGTTACTGCCTCTTTACCACGTGTAAGAGACTTTAATGGAATAAAAGCGAACGGATTTGACGGAAGAGGAAATTATAATTTGGGAATCAAAGAACAAATTATTTATCCAGAAATCAATATTGACCAAGTTAAAAAAATCAATGGTATGGACATTACATTCGTAACAACCGCCAATACTGATAAAGAAGCGAAGTCATTATTAGGAGAATTAGGTTTACCATTCAAAAAAAATTAAGAGATGGCTAAAGAATCAATGAAAGCTCGTGAACGTAAAAGAGCAAAAATAGTTGCAAAATATGCTGAAAAAAGAAAAGCTTTAAAAGAGGCTGGAGATTATGATGCTTTGCAAAAGTTACCAAAGAACGCTTCACCAGTTAGAATGCACAATAGATGTAAACTAACCGGTAGACCAAAAGGGTACATGCGTCAATTTGGAGTGTCTCGTGTGACTTTCCGTGAATTGGCAAATCAAGGGTTAATACCAGGGGTAAGAAAAGCAAGCTGGTAGAAATCTTAGATAAATCTCATAAATAGAATTAGATTTTGTACTTTTGCAAACTCTAATTTTTGAGAAAAAATGAAATTAACTGATTATAGGTTCAGTTATCACAGAGAAATCTGTAGGTAAATAGAGGTAATTGAAAACCGTAATCGAAATTTAAATAAATATGTATACAGATCCAATCGCAGATTATCTAACGAGAGTTAGAAATGCAATTTCTGCAGGACACAGAGTAGTAGAAATTCCTGCTTCGAACTTGAAGAAGGAAATGACAAAAATTTTGTTCGATCAAGGATATGTTTTAAGTTACCAATTTAATGATAGTTCTGTTCAAGGAACCATTAAAATAGCTTTAAAATATGACAAAGACACAAAAGAGTCAGTAATCAGAAAAATCCAAAGAATTAGTACACCAGGTTTACGTAAATACGTTGGCGCAAATGAAATGCCAAGAGTATTAAACGGGCTAGGTATTGCTATTGTTTCAACTTCTAAAGGTGTAATGACCAATAAAAAAGCCATTGCAGAGAATGTTGGAGGAGAAGTTTTATGTTACGTTCATTAAACCTAAGAGATGAGTAGAATAGGAAAAAATCCGGTTAGCATTCCACAAGGTGTAGATGTAAACGTAAACGAAAATTTAATTACAGTAAAAGGTAAGTTAGGTGAGTTAACTCAAACGATATCCAATGGTATTACTGTAAACATAAACGAAGCTGTTGTCACTTTAGATAGAGCAACTGAAAGTAAAGATCACAAAGCTCAACACGGTTTAATGCGTGCTTTACTTTCTAATATGATTGATGGAGTTAGTAAAGGATGGACCAAAGAGCTAGAATTAGTTGGTGTAGGTTACAGAGCTTCAAATCAAGGACAAAAACTAGATTTAGCATTGGGTTTTTCTCATAATATTGTTTTGGAAATAGCTCCAGAAGTTAAGGTCGAAACGGTTTCAGAAAAAGGAAAAAATCCAATTATTAAATTATCTTCTTATGATAAGCAATTGGTAGGACAAGTAGCTGCGAAGATTCGTGGTTTCCGTAGACCAGAACCTTATAAAGGTAAAGGAGTTAAGTTTGTAGGTGAAGTATTAAGAAGAAAAGCAGGTAAATCTGCATAATTTATAAGAGTTATGGCATTATCAAAGCTTCAAAGAAGAACTAGAATTAAGTATAGAATCAGAAAAATTATTTCTGGAACGGCAACAAAACCAAGATTGTCTGTATATAGAAGTAATAAAGAAATTTATGCTCAATTAGTTAACGATGTAGACGGGGCAACAATTGCTTCAGTTTCATCAAGAAATAAAGATATTAAAGCAAGTACTAAACAAGAAGCTGCTGCTGCTGTTGGTAAATCTATCGCAGAATTAGCAACTAAAGCTGGAGTAGAATCTGTTGCTTTTGACAGAAACGGGTATTTATATCACGGTAGAGTAAAAGTGTTAGCAGAGGCTGCTAGAGAAGCTGGTTTAAAATTTTAATAAGTCTATAGTATGTATCATAAATATAAAAACGTAGAAAGAGTTAAGCCAAGCGGATTAGAGCTTGTAGACAGACTTGTAGGAGTACAACGTGTAACTAAGGTAACAAAAGGGGGTAGAGCATTTGGTTTTTCTGCTATTGTTGTTGTAGGTGACGGAAATGGTGTTGTAGGACATGGTTTAGGGAAATCTAAAGATGTTGCCTCAGCAATTGCAAAAGCAATTGAAGACGCTAAAAAGAATTTGGTGAGAATTCCAATTTTAAACGGAACTGTACCTCACGAACAAAAAGGAAAGTTTGGTGGAGCAAAAGTGTTCATTAAGCCTGCTTCTAATGGTACTGGGGTAATAGCCGGTGGTGCTGTTCGTGCTGTATTAGAGTCTGTAGGAGTACATGATGTACTATCTAAATCTCAAGGATCTTCCAATCCACATAATGTTGTAAAAGCATCTTTCGATGCATTATTACAATTACGTAGTGCTGCAGCAATTGCAAAACAAAGAGGAATTTCTTTAGAGAAAGTATTTAACGGTTAAACCTTAGACGATGACAAAAATTAAAGTTACACAAGTAAAAAGTCAAATCGGACGCCTTCAAAATCAAAAGAGAACTTTAGAGGCATTAGGTTTACGTAAAATGAACCAAACTGTAGAACATGAGGCAACTCCTACAATAATTGGTATGGTAAATAGAGTTAAACACTTAGTTTCCGTTAAGGAAATTTAATATAATATATAAGATGAGTTTACATAACTTAAAACCAGCAGAAGGATCTGTTAAAAGCGGAAAAAGAATTGCAAGAGGTGAAGGATCTGGAAAAGGTGGTACATCTACCAGAGGTCACAACGGAGCAAAATCTCGTTCAGGTTATTCTAGAAAGATTGGTTTTGAAGGTGGTCAGATGCCGCTTCAAAGACGTGTACCTAAATTTGGTTTCACTAACATAAACCGTAAGGAATATGCAGGAGTCAATTTAGATAAACTTCAAGAATTAGTTGACAATAAAAAGATAACTGATACAGTTAGTTTAGAAATTTTAGTAGCAAATGGTGTTGTAGGGAAAAACGACTTGGTTAAAATCTTAGGTCGTGGAGAGTTAAAAGCTACGTTAAACATTACTGTTCATAAATTTACTGCTACTGCCAAAGCTGCAATTGAAGCTGCCGGTGGTCAAGCAGTTACTTTATAAGAATCTATTAAATGAAGAATTTTATAACCACATTAAAAGACATTTGGAAAATTGAAGAGCTAAAGAATAAAATTATTCTTACTCTTGGTTTAATTGCTGTGTATCGTTTTATGGCAGGTGTTCCTTTACCCGGAATAGACCCATTACAACTTTCAGCATTAAAAGAGAGTACTTCCTCAGGTCTTTTAGGATTATTAAACGCTTTTACAGGTGGTGCGTTTTCAAGAGCTTCGATTATGGCACTTGGAATTATGCCCTATATCTCTGCTTCTATTGTAGTTCAGTTAATGGGAATAGCTGTTCCTTATTTACAAAAACTACAAAAGGATGGAGAAAGTGGTAGAAAGAAAATTACACAGATAACTAGATGGTTAACCATTCTAATTACAATGCTTCAAGGACCCACATATATTGCAGCCATTCAAAATACTTTTGGTTTACCGCCTGAGGCATTTTTAGTAACTGGTGCTACTTTTTGGATCTCATCAATGATCTTATTAACTGCGGGTACAATTTTTGCCATGTGGTTAGGAGAGCGTATTACAGATAAAGGAGTTGGTAATGGTATTTCATTATTAATTACTGTTGGTATTATCGCGAACTTCCCAGCGTCTTTCTTACAAGAATATGTTGCCAAAACAACAAACGCAGGTGCAGGTGGTGTGATGATGATTTTAATTGAAATTATCGTTTGGTTTGTTGTTATACTGTTAAGTGTTTATTTGGTAACAGCAGTTCGTAAAATAGCAGTTCAATATGCTAGAAGAACTGTTGCAGGAAACATCCAGAATACAGCAGGATCTAGAGATTATATTCCTTTAAAGTTAAACGCTTCAGGTGTTATGCCTATCATATTTGCTCAAGCTATTATGTTTTTACCAATGGCTTTAGCAAGAAAGTTTCCATTATTATCAGAATTACAAGATCCATTTGGTTTATGGTATAATGTAATCTTTGCGTTATTAATTATCATCTTCAGTTTCTTTTATACAGCGATTACAATTCCAACGAATAAAATGGCTGATGATTTGAAGAAAAGTGGAGGATTTATTCCAGGGATTAGACCAGGAAAGGATACTGCTGAACGTTTAGATTCTGTTTTGTCTAGAATTACATTTCCAGGATCTTTATTCTTAGCAGGCTTGTCTATACTTCCAGCTATTGTAGTACAATTTGGAGTTCAGCAAGGTTGGGCTTTATTTTATGGAGGTACATCACTAATCATTATGGTTGGTGTAGCTATAGACACCATTCAACAAATTAATTCATATTTGTTAAACAGTCATTATGATGGTTTAATGAAATCAGGAAATAGTAATAGAAAATCATTAAAGTAAATTATGGCTAAACAAGCAGCAATAGAACAAGATGGAACTATTACAGAAGCATTATCAAATGCGATGTTTCGTGTAGAATTAGAAAACGGGCATATTGTAACGGCTCATATCTCAGGTAAAATGAGAATGCATTATATTAAATTATTACCAGGAGATAAAGTAAAATTAGAAATGAGTCCTTATGATTTATCTAAGGCTAGAATTACTTATAGATATTAAAAATTAGAACTAATGAAAGTTAGAGCATCAGTAAAGAAAAGAAGTGCCGACTGCAAAATAGTGCGCAGAAAAGGTAGATTATATGTGATTAATAAACAAAATCCTAGATTTAAACAAAGACAAGGGTAATGGCAAGAATAGCAGGTATAGACATTCCAAAGAATAAAAGAGGAGTTATTGCTTTAACTTACATCTTTGGTATAGGTAACAGTAGAGCTAAAGAAGTTTTAGCAAATGCAAAAGTAGACGAAAGTGTTAAAGTTCAAGATTGGAACGATGACCAAATCGCTGCAATTAGAGAACAAGTTGGAACTTTTACTATAGAAGGTGAATTGCGTTCTGAGGTACAATTAAGTATCAAACGTCTAATGGATATTGGATGTCAGAGAGGTATTCGTCATAGAGTTGGTCTTCCTTTAAGAGGGCAGAGAACTAAAAACAACTCTAGAACAAGAAAAGGGAAGAGAAAAACAGTAGCTAACAAGAAAAAATAAGTTACAAATAGCAGTACCTAACTAGTGTGCCGTGTTACAAACACAATTTACTAGAGCATTATTGCTGAACACCAAATTATTATGGCAAAAACAAGTTCAAAAAAACGTAAAGTAATTATTGAGTCTATCGGAGAAGCTCACATTACAGCATCTTTTAATAATATCATTATTTCTTTAACCAACAAGAAAGGTGATGTTATTTCATGGTCATCAGCTGGTAAAATGGGATTTAGAGGATCTAAAAAGAATACTCCTTATGCAGCTCAACTTGCTGCAGAAGACTGTTCTAAAGTAGCTCATGAAGCTGGTTTACGTAAAGTTAAAGTATATGTGAAAGGACCTGGAAATGGTAGAGAATCTGCAATCAGAGCCGTTCACAATTCAGGAATTGAAGTAACTGAAATTATTGATGTTACTCCAACTCCTCATAATGGTTGTCGTCCACCAAAAAGAAGACGAGTATAATTAATTTTTTAATATATAGGAATCAGATTATCGAAGGAGTAAGCCTTAATTCATAATCCCTATTGTAACAAAAACAGAAATGGCAAGATATACAGGACCAAAAACTAAAATTGCTCGTAAATTTGGCGAAGCAATTTTTGGAGCAGACAAAAGCTTCGAAAAAAGAAATTATCCTCCAGGACAGCATGGAAATGCAAAAAGAAGAGGTAAGAAATCTGAATATGCTGTCCAGTTAATGGAAAAGCAAAAAGCTAAATATTCTTATGGAATATTAGAACGTCAATTCAGTAATTTATTTAAAAAAGCATCTTCTTCAAAAGGAATTACCGGAGAGGTATTATTACAATTGTGTGAATCTCGTTTAGACAATGTTGTATTTCGTTTCGGAATCTCTAAATCAAGAAGAGGAGCACGTCAGTTAGTTTCTCACAGACACATTACTGTGAATGGAGAAATCGTAAATATCCCATCGTATTCTTTAAAAGAGGGTGATGTTGTAGCAGTGAGAGAAAAATCTAAATCACTTCAAGCTATTGATGATGCTTTAGCATCCAACAGTTCAGTTTATGAATGGTTAAGTTGGAATTCTGATAAAAAAGAAGGAACTTTTGTAAAAACTCCACAGCGCTTACAAATCCCTGAAAACATTAAAGAACAATTAATCGTAGAATTATATTCTAAATAATAAATTAACCACATTGGTATTTGGCCAAAGGGTATGTTAGCAATTCTTCACGCTTACAAACCGCGCAACTAAATAACAATTAAAACGAAGAAAACATATGGCAATTTTAAATTTTCAGAAACCCGATAAGGTAATTATGATTGAATCTACAGATTTTTCTGGTAGATTTGAGTTTAGACCACTAGAACAAGGTTTTGGTTTAACAGTAGGAAATGCATTAAGAAGAGTTTTATTATCTTCTTTAGAAGGATTTGCAATTACTTCATTACGAATCGATGGTGTAGAACATGAGTTTTCAACAATAAAAGGTATTGTTGAGGATGTTACTGAGATTATACTAAATCTTAAACAAGTTCGCTTTAAGAAGCAAATTGAAGAATCAGATAGAGAAACTGTTTCTGTTTCTATTTCTGGTCAAGATCAATTGACTGCTGGAGATTTACAGAAATATATTTCTGGGTTCCAAGTATTAAATCCAGACTTAGTGATTTGTCATATGGATAAGTCAGTTAAATTAAATATGGAGCTTTCTATCGAAAAAGGTAGAGGTTTTGTTCCTGCAGAAGAGAATAAAAAATCTTCGGCACCTATTGGTACAATTTTTACAGATTCTATCTTTACACCAATTAAAAATGTAAAGTATGCAATCGAAAATTTCCGTGTTGAACAAAAAACTGATTATGAAAAATTAATTTTTGACATAGAAACTGATGGATCTATAAATCCTAAAGATGCTTTAACTGAAGCTGCCAAAATATTGATTCATCACTTCATGTTATTTTCTGATGAGCGTATTACTCTTGAAGCAGATGAAATTGCTCAAACTGAAACTTATGATGAGGAATCATTACACATGCGTCAGTTATTAAAAACTAGATTAATAGACATGGATCTTTCTGTTAGAGCATTAAATTGTTTAAAAGCAGCAGAGGTTGATACTTTAGGAGATTTAGTTTCATTTAATAAAAGTGATTTAATGAAGTTTAGAAACTTTGGTAAAAAATCATTAACAGAGTTAGAAGAGCTTGTAATTGTTAAAGGTCTTAACTTTGGAATGGACTTAGTAAAATATAAATTAGATAGAGATTAATCTTTCATAATTTGCCCCTCAATAGTGAGTTGAGCAAGATGAAAGTAAAAAATAAACGTCATGAGACACGGAAAGAAATTTAATCATTTAGGAAGACAAACTGCACATAGAAAAGCTATGTTAGCGAATATGGCTTGTTCTTTAATAGAACACAAACGTATTAATACTACAGTTGCTAAAGCAAAAGCATTAAGAGTTTTTGTTGAGCCATTAATTACAAAATCTAAAGCAGATACAACCCACAATAGAAGAGTTGTTTTTAGTTACCTTAGAGATAAGTTTGCTGTTACAGAATTATTTAAAGAAATTTCTGTTAAAATAGCAGATAGACCAGGAGGTTATATTCGTATTATCAAGTTAGGAAACCGTCAAGGGGATAATGCTCCTATGGCCATGGTTGAACTTGTTGATTATAACGAAATATACAACCCTAAAGGTAAAAAAGCTAAAAAATCTACACGTAGAGGAAGACGTAAGAAAACTGATGAAGTTGTTGCTTCAACTGAAACAGCAGAAACCACTACAGAAGAAAAATCTGAATAATTATTGAAGATTTAAATAAATGTTAAAAGAGCAGGTAAATTTTACACTGCTCTTTTTTTTTAATATTTTTACGCTAGTTTACATTAGTACACGCAACCATCTGAAAAATATTGCACCCTACTATTATATATCAATCTTAAAAGAAAAAAAATGAAGAAATTGAAAATAATTACACTACTATTTTTAACAATTAGTGTTGTTGGATATTCACAAAATACAGGTACAAATGTAAGTGATAACAATGCTAGAGCTCTGCAAGGTATAACAGGAACAGGGACTGGATCTGGTAACGGTGGATATGGAACTGCAATGAGGTTTGTAAACCCTCCAAGAACTATAGATGGTTCTATATATTTATTTAATAACTGGAAAAATTATCCTGTAGTTGTTAAATCTAAAGACAACAAAACTTTTACTCTAGATAATATAAATTTTAATCTGAGAACAAATAGATTGGTAACAAAAATTTCTCAAGATTCAATTTTTGTGTTAAATATGAAATCTATTGAAACAGTTGATATTCAAGGAAAAGTGTTTAAAAAAGTGGATACAGAAATTGGTAGTCGAATTTTTGAGGTGATTTATGAGTCTGATAAAGTTTCATTGTTGAATTTTCATAGTGTAAAGTTAGTAGAAGGTTCAGTTAATCCTATGTTAAGTAGAAAAACTGATAAACTAGTACACAAAGAAGTATATTATGTTTTAAACGGTCAAGGAATCAATGAATTAAGACTTAAGAAAAAATCTATTTTAAATTCTTTTGCTAGCAATGATAACGAAAAGAACTCTCTTTTAAATTATTTTTTAGAGAACAAGTTATCCTTCAAAAAAATTGATGATATTAAAGTAGCTTTGAAAAATTTAGACAACATATTCTAATATTTAAGATCAAACCAAAAATTAAATACTTTTATTAATTAAAAGTTTGTAAAGTAAATAAAAAATTAATTTTTTGTTAAAAAGAGCAGGTGAATTTCACTTCGCTCTTTTTATTTTTTAGCTTTATATTGTATAAAATTTGTTTATGAAATTTAATAGTATAGATTAACGATACTCGTAAACAATGAATAATAAAGAAATAATGAGAAAATTGAAAATTATTACAGTTTTATGTTTAACAATTACTACCGTTGGATATTCTCAAAGTACTCAATCTAGTGTAAGTGAAAATAATGCTACAGCGCTAAAAAATTTAGCTGGAGGTGAACCTGGATATTGGGGTTCTAGCAAATTTCCTGCTGGAACAGCAGTCAGATTTATAAACCCTCCAAGAACTATTGATGGATCTATTTATTTATTTGATACTTGGAAAAATTATCCTGTAGTAGTTAATTCTAAAGACAAAAAAACATTTACATTAAAGAATGTAAATTTTAATTTGAAAACAAATAGAATGGTTACAAAAATATCGGAAGATTCCATTTTTGTGTTAAATATGAAAGCTATTGAAGATGTTACTATTAAAGGAAAGGTATTTAAAAAAATTGATACAGAAATTGGTAGTCGTGTTTTTGAAGTGATTTATGAGTCTGATAAGGTTTCATTATTAAATTTTCATAGTGTTAAGCTTGTGGAGGGTTCAGTAAACCCAATGCTAAGTAGAAAAACGGATAAATTAGTACATAAAGAAGAGTATTATATCTCTAATGAGCAAGGAATAACTGAATTGAAGCTTAAGAAAAAGTTCATTATAGATGCTATTGCAAATAATGAAGCTGAAAAAAGTTCTGTTTTAAAATATTTTACAAGGAATAAGCTATCGTTCAAAAAAATTAATGATATTAAAGTAGCTCTAAAAAACTTAGACAACATACTTTAAAATTTAAAATTGATAAAAAAAAGGCAACTGTTAATAGTTGCCTTTTTTTTGATAAAAAATTAAATACATCTATTCATAAATATTCTTATTTTTGTTAAAACTTAGAAGTCTAATTGAATGAAGTATCAACAAAGAAAAAAAGCATTAGTTTTATTAGCAGATGGAACTATTTTTTATGGTAAATCTGTTGGGATTGAGGGAACTGTAACCGGCGAAATCTGTTTCAATACAGGTATGACAGGTTATCAAGAAATTTTTACAGATCCATCTTATTTTGGCCAAATTATGGTTACCGCCAATGCCCACATAGGAAATTATGGAGTTAATGCCTCGGAAGTAGAATCTGATGGGATAAAGATTTCAGGTTTGATTGTTAGAAATTTTAGTTTTGAACATTCTAGGGTAGATTCTGACGGCAATTTAAAAGATTGGTTTGTTAAACATAATTTAGTTGCTATTTCAGATGTAGATACTAGAGCACTTGTATCTTACATAAGAGATCATGGCGCAATGAATGCTGTTATTTCTACAGAGACTGATGATATAGACAAATTAAAAGCTCAATTATCTAAAGCACCTTCTATGCAAGGTTTAGAGTTGGCCTCTAAAGTTTCTACAAAAGAGCCTTATTTTGTAGGAGATGAAAACTCAAAGTTTAAAATAGCAGCTTTAGATATTGGGATAAAGAAAAATATTTTAAGAAATTTTGTAAAGCGTGGAGCTTACGTTAAAGTATTCCCATACAACACATCTTTCGAAGATTTACAGGCATGGAATCCCGACGGTTATTTTATATCTAATGGCCCAGGAGATCCCGAACCTTTAATAGAGGCTCAAAATTTGGCTAAAGAAATTATTGAAAGAAATTTACCTTTATTTGGTATTTGTTTGGGGCATCAAGTTATAGCCTTAGCAAATGGGATATCAACTTATAAAATGCATAATGGCCACAGAGGAATAAATCACCCAGTAAAGAACTTACTTACGGGTAAAGGTGAAATCACTTCTCAAAATCATGGTTTTGCGATCAATAGAGAAGAGACAGAGTCTCATCCAGATGTAGAGATAACCCATGTACACCTTAACGATCACACTGTAGCAGGTATTCGATTAAAAAATAAAAATTGTTTTTCTGTCCAATACCATCCGGAAGCTAGTCCAGGACCACATGATGCGGAATACTTGTTTGATCAATTTATGGAAAATATTAAATAATTAACATAGGTTTATTTTTTTTGTTATATCTGCAGTTATCTCATAGACTCTTTAGTTATTTTGTAATATTAACTACTTTTTTTTATTATTAATGCTTGTTCATTAAATGAATATGTATTACTTTTACCATAGTGATGTCTAACATCACTTTCTTTTTCATAGCAATTTTTCCCACTCTTAGGAGTGGGTTTCTTTTTTACTTAAATTTAAATTTTTAAACCCTAATATTTCTTAACAGATGAAATCGTTTTCGTAATAAATTAGTGATATTTTAAATTTAAAACCCCCATATTATGTAATTTAGCAGCCAACGAATTAAAGAAATTTTTTTAATTATAAATTTTTAATAAAATGAGTATTATTATAAACATTCATGCAAGGCAAATTTTTGATTCTAGAGGAAATCCAACAATAGAAGTTGATGTTACAACAGAAAATGGATATTTAGGTAGGGCGGCAGTTCCGTCTGGTGCCTCAACAGGAGAACATGAAGCTGTAGAATTAAGAGATGGAGGTAAAGATTTTATGGGTAAAGGTGTCTCAAATGCTGTAGATAATGTAAATACAATAATAGCTCAGGAAATCCTTGGTTTTTCAGTTTTTGAACAAAACAAAGTAGATCAAATGATGATAGATCTAGATGGAACACCAAATAAATCAAAATTAGGAGCTAATGCAATTTTAGGTGTTTCTCTTGCTACTGCTAAAGCAGCAGCGGCAGAATTAGGAATTCCTTTATACAGATATATTGGTGGTGTATCTGCAAATACACTTCCAGTTCCAATGATGAATATTATAAATGGCGGTTCTCATTCTGATGCACCTATCGCTTTTCAAGAATTCATGGTTATGCCAGTAAAAGCATCTACCTTTTCTCAAGCGATGCAAATGGGATCTGAAATTTTTCATAATTTAAAGAAGGTTCTTCATGATAGAAATCTTTCTACAGCGGTTGGTGATGAGGGAGGTTTTGCACCAACACTTGAAGGAACAGAGGATGCATTAGACACAATAGCTTTAGCTGTTAAAAATGCGGGTTATACATTAGGTGACGATATCATGATAGCTTTAGATTGTGCAGCTGCAGAGTTTTATGAAAATGGTAATTATGATTATTCTAAGTTTGAAGGAGAAACAGGTAAGATAAGATCTAGTAAAGAACAGGCCGATTATTTGGCTGAACTAGCTTCTAATTATCCAATTATATCCATTGAAGATGGTATGGATGAAAATGATTGGGAAGGTTGGAAATATTTAACCGATAAAATAGGTGATAAGGTTCAATTGGTAGGTGATGATTTATTTGTAACAAATGTTAAAAGATTATCACGTGGAATAGAAAATGGTATTGCTAATTCTATTCTAATAAAAGTAAATCAAATAGGAACATTAACAGAGACTATTGACGCTGTTAATATGGCAAAAAATGCAGGTTTTACATCTGTAATGAGTCATCGATCAGGAGAAACTGAGGATACTACAATTGCAGATTTAGCAGTTGCATTAAATTGTGGTCAAATCAAGACAGGTTCTGCATCTCGTTCAGATCGTATGGCGAAATATAATCAACTATTAAGAATAGAAGAAGAATTGGGTAGTGTTGCGTATTTTCCTCAAAATAAGGCATTCAATATTTAACTTAATACCTTTTTTTTACTATACAACCTCTTAATCTTAAATTAAGAGGTTTTTTTATTAAAATAACATGTAAAGAAATATTATTTCCTCATCTTCAAAAACTGTCTTAGTTTTTTTTAAAACCCTCTAAAATTCTTATCTTTGCCACACTTCATAAAAAACAAAATCGAAAAACAAAATGGCAGAAATAGCTAAATTACAAATTGGAGACCGTGCATATGAATTTCCAGTAACAAAAGGATCTGAAAATGAATTAGCTATTGATATTAAAACCTTGAGAGGAGTTTCTGGAGGAGTAATTACTATAGATCCTGGTTATAAAAATACGGGTGCTTGTAAAAGTGCTATTACTTTTTTAGATGGTGAAAAAGGAGTATTAAGGTACAGAGGATATTCAATAGAGGATTTAGCAGAGAAGGCAGATTTTTTAGAAGTATCTTATTTGTTGATTTTTGGAGAATTACCATCTCAAGATCAATTGTCAAAATTTCATTCAGATATTAAAGACAACGCTATTGTTGATGATGATGTAAGAAAAATATTAGATGCCTTTCCAAAGACAGCTCACCCAATGGGCATACTTTCTTCTTTAACGAGCGCTTTAACTGCCTTCAATCCTTCTTCTGTAAATGTAGATTCTGATGAAGAAATGTACAGAGCCATCGTGAAAATTATGGGAAAACTACCAGTTTTAGTTTCATGGGCCATGAGAAAAATTAACGGTCTTCCGTTAAATTACGGATCAAATTCATTAGGATATGTTGAAAATGTTATGAGTATGATGTTTTCAAAGCCAAATGAAGAATATACAGTTAACCCAATAGTAAGAGATGCTTTAAATAAACTACTAATACTTCATGCAGATCACGAGCAAAATTGTTCTACTTCTACAGTTCGAATAGTTGGTTCTTCTCATGCTGGTTTATTTGCTTCACTATCTGCAGGTATTTCTGCATTATGGGGTCCACTTCACGGAGGTGCTAATCAAGCTGTACTTGAAATGCTTGAGGCCATTAAAGAAGACGGTGGAGATACAAAAAAATATATGGCTAAGGCCAAAGATAAAAATGATCCTTTTAGATTAATGGGGTTTGGTCACAGAGTATATAAAAATTTTGATCCAAGAGCCAAAATCATTAAGGTTGCTGCCAATCAGGTGTTAAATGATCTTGGGATAGATGATCCAATTTTAGATGTTGCTAAATCTTTAGAACAAGAAGCATTAAATGACCCCTATTTTGTTGATAGAAAATTATATCCAAACGTAGATTTTTATTCAGGGATTATTTATAGAGCCATGGGGATACCTGTTGAAATGTTCACAGTTATGTTTGCATTAGGTCGCTTACCGGGTTGGATAGCACAATGGAAAGAGATGCGTTTAGGTAAAGAACCTATTGGTCGTCCACGTCAAATTTATACAGGAGAAACACTTAGAGAATTCAAAAATATAGCTCAAAGGTAGATTGAAATATTACTGCGTGAAACAAGCTATATATTTTGAATTCAGTTTTGATAATTAACTTGTTTATATTTACTCTTTAACACGATTGTATGTTACACTTAAATATTCAAAACGAAACCTCTCGATTGAGATCTGTCGTTTTGGGGATTGCATATCATAACGGGCCTACTCCAACTTTGGAAGAATGTTATGATCCAAAAAGTAAATTACATGTCATAGCTGGTACTTACCCTAAAGAACAAGATATGATTTCAGAGATGGAATCTGTAATGAAGGTATTCGAAAAATATGATATAGAAGTGTTTCGCCCAAAGGTGATAGAAAACTATAATCAAATTTTTTCAAGAGATATTGGTTTTGTAATAGAAGACAAATTTATATCAGCGAATATTCTTCCTGAAAGAGATCAAGAGATTACGGCAATTCATCACGTTTTAAGTCAAATACCAAAAGAAAATAGAATTTCACTTCCAGAGGAATGTCATGTTGAAGGCGGGGATGTGATGCCATGGAATGATTATATTTTTATAGGAACTTACTCTGGAAAAGAGTATTCAGAATATATTACTGCAAGAACAAATATGAATGCAGTTAAGGCAATCCAAGAGTTATTTCCAAATAAAATTGTTAAATCATTTGAACTAAGAAAATCAAATGATAATGCAAAAGAGAATGCATTACATTTAGATTGTTGCTTTCAACCTATAGGTAAGAACATGGCAATTCTTCACAAGAATGGGTTTCTCATTGAAGAAGAATTTAAATGGTTGGTAAATTATTTTGGGAATGAAAATGTTTTTGAAATATCCAAAGATGAAATGTATCAGATGAATAGTAATGTCTTTTCTATTTCTGAAGATGTAGTTATTTCAGAACAAAACTTTACAAGGTTAAATTTATGGCTTGAAGCTAAAGGGTTCACAGTTGAAAAAGTACCTTATCAAGAGATTGCTAAACAAGAAGGTTTGTTAAGGTGTTCTACTTTACCTTTGGTGAGAGATTAATCAAATTTCAGGTAATTTAGTATTTGATAAGAATTGAAGCTTTTCATTATGCAAGTAAATAAAAAAAGTCCATCATAGAATGATGAACTTTTTTTTAGTGTAAAATACCTAATTATGGTAAAATAACTTTATTAATAGCATGGATTATACCATTATTTGCTTGAACGTTTGTAGCAATGATGTCAGAAACTCTTCCGTTGGCATCTGTTAATGTTGCACCACCAGTAACATTTGCTGTAATGTCTCCACCCAAAGTAGTTACTGTTAGGTTATCTGTTAAATCGGTATCAAAAACATTTGCTCCTGCTACAACATGAACTTTAAGAACTGCGTCTAAAGTTGGCTCATCAATATCACCTAATCCTGATACACCTAACTCAGTTAATAATGACCCAAAGGCATCATTAGTTGGTGCAAATACAGTAAATGGTGCTGGAGAAGTTCCTGTAGCTGTAGACAAAACACCTACAAAATCAGTTGTCAAGTCATTTCTTGTTAAAGCAGCTACTAGGGTTGAAAATGTTGGATCAGCTACAGCAAATGTAACAACACTTGGTAATCCGATCACAGCATCTACTAAGTGAACGATTCCGTTGTCTGCTTCAATGTTTGCATCAGTAACAGAAGATACGCCGTTAAATCTTACTCCATTAGAAGTATCAATAAAAATTGACATTGAAGCATCTGAAGCTGAAGTTGTAGCAAAAGTTGATGCATACCCCGTAGATAAGTCTGTTGAAGCTAGTCTTCCTCCTATAACGTGGTTAAGAAGTATATTGGTTAAAACATCAACAGGAACATCCTCTAAACTACTGAATCCATTATCGCTTAAAAATGTGTTAAAAGCGTCGTTAGAAGGTGCTAGAACTGTAAAAGGTCCTTGACTTGCTAAAGTAGTCACTAAATCAGCCTTTTGTAATGCTGCAACTAGAGTTGTAAGGTTTTCAGCACCTAAAGCTACATCAACTATAGTATTAGTTGTCGGTACTTCAGGCTCATAGGGTAATTCATTGTCAGTGTCGTCATTACAAGATTGAAGGGTTGTAAGAGAAATTAATAGAATTGGGATAATCTTTAATAAATTTTTCATAATAGTGTATTTTTTTTATATTAATGTTTAACAAAACTAGAATTTTGTTAAACAAAATAGATATTAAATTTTGTTAAATTAATCTCAAAGACTTGTTAATTAATTTTAGATCTAATTAAAAGTTGAAAAATACTATTCGCTTTTTTTTGGAAGTAAAAAAGTAATAGTTTTGTAATTGAAATAAGTGAATTATGCAACAAACAACAAATTCGATTCTTATGATTCGTCCTATAAACTTTAGGATGAATGAGCAAACTGCAGTTAATAATTATTATCAAAAAGTATTGGATAATTTGTTGCCTGAATCTGTAAATAAAAATGCCCAACAAGAATTTGATAATTATGTCATGAAATTAAAATCTCATGGAGTTCAAGTAATTGTAATTTCAGATATTGAGGGTTCGGATACTCCAGATTCTATCTTTCCTAACAATTGGATTTCTTTTCATGAAACTGGTACAGTTGGTATATATCCTATGTTTGCAGAGAATAGACGTTTTGAAAGAAGAGAAGACATACTAGACCAACTCGAAGAAAAAGGGTTTGTTATAAAAGACAGTATTGATTATTCTGATGCTGAGAATGACGGTATTTTTTTAGAGGGTACTGGAAGTTTATTATTAGATAGAGTTAATAGAAAAGCTTATTGTGCTCTTTCACCCAGAGCAGACGAAGATTTATTCATTGAGTTTTGTGAAGATTTTGAATATACTCCAGTTGTATTTTCTTCATATCAAACTGTTAATGACAAAAGAGAAGCAATTTATCACACCAATGTTATGATGTGTTTAGCAGAAACGTTTGCAGTGATCTGTTTAGATAGTATAGATGATAAAAAAGAACGCAAAAATGTATTAAAACACTTGAAAGAAGATGGTAAGAAAATTATTGAAATATCTGAAAGTCAAGTAAATAATTTTGCTGGAAACATGTTGCAAGTTCGAGGAAGAAATAATGAACTTTTTTTAGTAATGAGCCAAGCGGCACACAATTCATTAAATCAATCGCAACTTTCACAAATAGGAAATCATTGTAAAATTATTTCTAGCTCATTAGATACCATTGAAGCTTGCGGAGGAGGAAGTGCTCGATGCATGATGGCTGAGATTTTTTTACCTAAAGAAAATTAATTTTCATCAAATTATTTTAAAACTTCTTCAATAACCTTTCCTGAGTTTCCATTTGGAAATTCTACGCCAAGAAGGGTAGCTAAAGTTGGAGCAATATCTCTTACGTTATAATTTTTATGAGATAATCCGTTTGTTATACCAACTCCGTAAAATAGAATTGGTACATGAGTATCATAGCTATAAGCAGAGCCATGAGTGGTTCCTGTTTTTCCTCGAGAAATAGTTCCGGGTGTTGGAATCACAATAACATCTCCAGATAATTTTTGATTGTAGCCATGTTGTATTTTCTCTAAAATACCAGTAGTGAATTCGGTAGTTTGTAATGTTTTAGATGTAACTGATTTATATATCCCGTCAAATAATAAGGCTTCTTGTGCAAATACATTGGCAACAGCGTCTAAATTTAACTTTAGTTTTTTAATTTTTTCTTTGTTTAAGAAAATTTGAAAGTTAGAAATATTTTCAACTAAATTCTGACCATCAAAATAAGCCTTAGAAACTTCAGTTAAATATGTTGCAAATTTTTGACGTCTAAAATAAGGTGCAGGAATTTTTAATGACTGAAGATAAGAGGGTACCTGAGAAGCTCCATGATCTGCAGTTAGGAAAATCGTATAATTTCCAACACCAACTTCTTGATCTAAATATTCAAATAAATCTGCAATATTTTGATCAAGTCTCAAGTAAGTATCTTCAATTTCAATGGCATCTGTTCCGTATTGGTGTCCAACATAATCTGTACTTGAAAAGCTTATTGCTAAAAAATCGACCGCATCATTTTTTCCTAAGTGTTCCCCTTTAATTGCAGCTTTGGCAAAGTCTAGGGTTAAATCATTTCCGAATGGAGTATCTTTAATTATATCAAAGTTTCCATTTATCTTTCTAAGAGTAGGTAAATCATGAGGAAATGTTGGAGAAGTTTCACCGTTAAAAGTTCCTTCATACGGATTATCATCTGCCAAGCTTTGAACATATGATTCAATAGGATATAGCGTATTCCAAGGTTTTGAGAGATATTCATCTGCTTTATTAGTTGAATTAAAATCAACAACCCATTTGGGAAGTTTATCCATATAGTAAGAGCTGGTAATCCAATTGTTTTCATCTTTTCCCTCATACCAATAGGCACCTGTGGCAGTATGACCAGCAGGCAGAACAGAAGATCGGTCTTTGATGGCAATTCCAATAGATTTACCTCTCATATTTTGACCCAAGCGAACTTGATCTGTAATGGTAGTTGTTACTAATCTTTTTGGTGATTTCTCACCAGAATTACTCAGTGTTCCAATTGAATTGTAGTTTGAGTCATCTACACAATAAATAGATTTTTTCAAATATTTATCATACCAATTATTACCAATAATACCGTGATCACTTGGTGTTGTTCCAGTGTATATTGATGCATGTCCAACAGCTGTATAGGTTCCTAAGTGATTAAAATGAGCGTTAGTTAATGAAAACCCTTGATTTAATAATTTTTTGAAGCCATGTTCGCTATACCTGTCCACATATTTTGTTAAATAATCAAATCGCATTTGATCAACAACAATACCCACTACTAGAGTTGGTTTCTGCTCTTTTATTTTTCTTTTTTCACAACTGTAAATAAAAGTGACAACGAAAATTAATAGAAAGAGATGTCTTTTCATTAGGTATAATATTTTGGTATAATTACCAAAAGTAATTATTTTTAGTTTCATCCCTGTTATTATTCGTGAGGTTAATGATATTTTAATACTTTAGCATAAAGAAAAAAAAGAATGGCTTACCTAAAACATATTGGTAAATATTTTATGATGCTTGGGCAGGTTTTTAAAAAGCCTCAAAAAGGAAAAGTTTTCAAAGAAGCTCTTTTTAGAGAATTCGAGGAATTAGGGATCAAGTCTATAGGTATTGTTATTTTTATTTCTTTTTTTATTGGTGGTGTTATCGCTCTTCAAACCGCTTTAAATATTGAAAATCCACTTATTCCTAAATATTTAGTTGGTTTTGCCACTAAACGATCTGTGATTTTAGAATTTGCCCCAACATTTTGTTCAATTATTTTGGCAGGAAAAGTAGGCTCATACATCACCTCTAGTATTGGAAGTATGCGGGTGAGTGAACAGATAGATGCTTTAGAAGTTATGGGGATAAATTCTCTTAATTATTTAGTTCTTCCAAAGGTATTAGCAACTGTTTTCTTCTATCCATTTTTAGTGATATTAGCTATGTTTCTTGGCATATTTGGTGGTTGGGTAGCAGGTTTTACATCATCTATGTTTTCTGAAATAGATTACACCCAAGGATTGCAATTAGATTTTAATCCTTTTTTAGTTCAATATGCACTAATTAAAACGTTAATATTTGCATTTCTAATAGCAACCGTTCCTTCTTATCATGGATATTATGTGAAAGGTGGATCTATAGCAGTTGGAAAAGCAAGTACACAGGCTGTGGTTTGGACCATTATTTTAATTGTCATCTCTAATTATTTCTTAACTCAAATGTTACTTACATAATGATTATTGTAGATAAATTATATAAAGGGTTTAACGGGATACAGGTTTTGAAAGGAATTTCAACCACCTTTAAGCCTGGAAAAACCAGTTTAATTATTGGGCAAAGTGGCTCTGGAAAGACTGTGTTTTTAAAGTCATTAATTGGTTTGCATTCACCTGAAAGTGGCACCATTTCTTTTAATGGAGGCATAAATACAGAATTTACTACCGAGCAAAAAAGACAATGGCGTCAAGAGATTGGTATGGTTTTTCAAGGAAGTGCTCTATTTGATTCGCAAACCGTGCAAGACAACGTAATGTTTCCTCTAAAAATGTTCAAAAAACAACCTGAGGAACAAATGCTAGAGCGTGTAAATTTTGTTTTAAAACGTGTAAATTTAGAAAACTCTAATTCTAAATATCCTGCAGAACTCTCTGGAGGAATGCAAAAAAGAGTTGCTATTGCAAGAGCTATTGTGATGAATCCAAAATATTTATTTTGTGATGAACCCAATTCTGGATTAGATCCTAATACAGCCATACTAATTGATAATTTAATCCAGGAAATTACTGATGAATATAAAATAACAACTGTTATAAATACCCATGATATGAATTCTGTGATGCAAATTGGAGATAAAATAGTCTTTTTGAAAGATGGAGTAAAAGCATGGGAAGGAACCAATAAAGAGATCTTTAAAACTGATAATGAAGCTGTTGTGAAATTTGTTTACAGCTCTGAATTATTTAAAAAAGTACGACTTACCTATTTAAATGAAACTAAGTAAAAATTTAGTTTGAAAATTGAATATTTGCTTTTATATTTGCACCCGCTAAGGAATAAAATGACCTGGTAGCTCAGTTGGTAGAGCATCTCCCTTTTAAGGAGAGGGTCCTGGGTTCGAGCCCCAGCCCGGTCACAAAAATTAAACTCCAAACATTTGTTTGGAGTTTTTTTATGACCTTATTTTTCTTTCAGAATTAAGTTCTCTAAATTTAGCCTTTTTTGCAACCATTTAGTCATTTTATTCTTTAGGTCGTCTTTGTTTTTTATGCTATCATGCCAACTGATCGAGGCTACAGGTATGGTGTCTATTGTTTCAAAATTAGTAGAAATAACTTTTGAGAAACTAATCGTTTTTAATCCTTCGTAATTAATTTTTGCTTCTTGACTAATTTGAGCAAAAGGAATTTTTTCTTTTGTTAGTTTTTCTAATACTTTGATTAGTTCATTTATTTTAAGATCTTTTTCTTGAATACTCTCTTCTTTTGATGCTATTAATTTTTGATTTTTTACATACAAGTCCTCTATAGACTTTACTTTATCAGATAATTTTGAAGTTTCTTCATCTTGTGTGATTTGAAGAAGAGTAGTATTTAATTCATATTCTTTTAGTTTTGATTTCCATTCAACCTGTTCCGCTTCTGTTAATTTCTTTCCAATGTTTACCAAGTCAATTTTTTTATCAACGTAATTAATTTTTTTACTGATAATTCCCGCACCAGTAGCTTTCTCTAAATCATTGATATATTTCATGGAGTTTTGTTCAAATGTATTTTCTTTATACAATTGTACAAATGTGTAAATGCTATACGAAAATATTATCAACGCAACTGTAGATGCTAATTGTGCAATTCTTTTTCGACTTGCCGAATCTATATATTTAACTACAGGAAATTTCAAAAATTTAATAATGACGAAGGTGGCTAAAGCGATAAATATTGAATTGATGATGAACAAAAACATAGCACCTCCAAAAAATGATAAATTACCAACAGCTAATCCATAACCAGCTGTACATAGGGGAGGCATAAGAGCTGTTGCGATGGCTATTCCCGCAATAGTATTGGTCATTTCTTTATATCTACTAAGAGCTACAATAAGAGTTAACCCCCCTGCTATAGCAATCATTACATCTCTTACATCGGGTTTTGTTCTTGCTAATAATTCTGGTGTTTGTTCTTGAAAAATTGGAATACTAAAAAACAAGAAAGAGGTAATAACACTAAGTACTACCATAACTCCAAGATTTGAAAGAGAACTCTTCATTGTGTCTATGTCGTTGATTCCAATTGAGAGACCAATTCCCAAAATTGGACCCATTAATGGAGAAACTAGCATCGCACCAATTACAACTGCTGACGAACTTATGTTTAGCCCTATAGAGGCAATAATAATTGAGAAAACAAGAATCCATGCTGTATGACTCTTCACATGAATCCCATCTTTAATTCTTTGAATTGTATCCTTTTTATCCGTTCCCTCTCGAATATCAAGAAGGTCAAAAAAGAAATCTTTAAGACTGATGGCAAAACTTTTAAATTCTTTTTTTACGTTTTCTTGTTTTACCTCTGATTGGTTTGATTGATTCTCTTCCATAATTTTATAATTTCTTTACAATAACTTCAGCATTCTGATTGAAAAGATACAAACGATTAGTTGTAAGTTGTATACACTCAATTCTAGTTTTTCTTTTTTTACCTTTTCTATACATTTTATTTTTAAAAATAAATGTACAGTTTGTTGGAAGTTCAAAAACAAAATTCTTTCCATTTTCTGCGGTGTTTCCCTTTAATGCTAATGATAGTTTTACATCACTATCTGTACTTGCTTTTGGGTTTTTTAAATAATGAGCTAAAGGAGTTAACATGTGGTCAGGAAATATTGTTGGATTTAAAAAAGGTAACATTAAATACTGAAATTGTTGTTTCCATTCTTTTCCATGTGGTCGAATTCTACCATATTTTTCAAAGGTTGTATGGTGTGCTATCTCGTGAATTAGGGTGAGTAAAAATTGAAAGGGATTTAAGTTGTTATTAATTGTGATTTGAAATTTTCCGTTAGCAAGTTGTCTAAAATCACCATGTTTTGTTTGTCTTTGATTAACAATTTTAAGATTTATTCTATGATACTCGATAAGTGATTGAACTAAATTAATAGCATTTTCTGGAATATATTTATGAAAATTATTTATCACTTTTTTAAAGTCTAAGGTGTAGTGTTAGAAACTTGGAGTACTTTACCATTATAGAATTTATTGGCAGTAGTTGCAAAATTAAAAATATAATCTGCCATTTCATTTGCATTCAAAGATGCTTGGTAGTCTGGAAAAGCTTCTGCTAACATTTCTGTTTGAACTGCTCCTATGGCTAATACGTTAAAAGCAATTTCGGCTGATTTATACTCTTCAGCAAGCAATTCTGATAAGGTTATTACCGCTCCTTTTGCAGAACTATAGGCTGCTAGTCCAGGAAACTTAAGACTTCCTTGAATTCCTCCCATACTACTTATCGTAACTACATGACTCCCTTTTTTTAAGTAGGGTATACAAATTTGAGTTAATGCTGCAACTCCAAAGACATTAACATCATAAACTCTTAAAAAATCATCCTTAGTTAAACTCTCAAAAGGTTTATTGATTAAAAAACCAGCATTATGAATTAAAATATCAACATCTCCCCAGTGTTCACTTAGGTATTTAGATACTTTTTGAAGATCATCTTGATTACAAACATCAACAGATAGTGTTTCAATGTTTTTTAGCTTTAAATTGTCTAATGGTTTTTGATTTCTTGAAAGTGCTAAAACCTGAAAATTATTTTTGGCAAATTGTTGTGCCAATTCAAAACCAATTCCTCTGCTAGTTCCTGTAATGATTACTTTTTTCATCTTTCTAGTTTTTTTAAATAGTTTTTGATTAAAAATCTATGTGTTGATAGGCACCAGCGTCTGGGCTGTCAGTTCTAATAATTTCAAGGATATCTGTAGGAACAAGATTAGCTCCAGATAAATTACCAAAATTAATAGCTTGACTGTCCTGTCCTATTATAAAATCATTATCAAATGGATTTCTGAAATGAGTAACACCATTTAAAAGAATATTTTCATATAAGTTGATGTTGTCAAAATCTATCTCTGATACTCCATTAAGTGCGTTATTGATATCTGTAAACTTAACTAACGAGTTTGTGACCTTAAAATTAAATAGCCCCCCTTCAGCATAGTCTGGAAGAAATTCAATATTGTTGTTTCCATCAATGATACAATTGGTGAAATTAGCAGCAATTAAGTCTCTAGTTTCAAGGGTCTCTTGACCACTAGCGTTAGTGTAGGTATAAAAATTATTTATTAAAACTGCAGGTAAAGAACGGATCCCATTGCTCCAGTAATTAGCAAAAGTACTATGAGTAAAATTGTATGAGCCCCCAATTATGCATGCTAAAGATGCTTCTCCCGCATTACCAATAACTATATTTTGTCCATCAATGCTAGATTCTCTAGCCAGTACACCAAAGTTTGAATGATTGAATATTTCTGAATTTTTAAGGGTTAAAGTTGGAGTAGCGGTTGAAGCAATAGAATCTACCAATATGCCAATTATCCCATTTTTTATTTCTGCATGATTAATTTCATTTTCTTTACTGCCAGCTCTGAGCCATATGGTTCCCCATTGCCCTGGTAAAGTACCGAATGAATTTTCTAACCTATCACCTTCAAAAATAACCTTTTCATTGAGCGTACCGTTAACTTTTAAGCTAGCATCTTTGTCAATTATTAAACCTGAGTTGTCATGAAAATAAACTTTAGATCCAGGCTGAATTGTTAGAGTGTTGCTAGATGAAACAGCTGCATACCCATATATCACTGTTGGCTTTATGTTGGTAAAAGTAAGCTCATCATTGGTTAGAAAACGACCTTTTATAGTGGTTGCCTCGCCATCCAATGTAAGTGAATCTATTTTTAAAGTAAATGGGTCTCTTCCTGGATAAATAAAATTAGCGTCTTGAACTAGAGTTACCAATTCTACATTTTGTTGATTTATTCCTGTATCAAACAGAATTCTGTCTGTATATAATGGACTTGAAATTGATGCTATATTAACGGTAGTTTCAACAAAAATAAATATACTATCCTTTGCTAAAATGTCAATATTCTGAAAATCTTTTCCAGGAATTCCATCTACATTTAATCTATAATTTGAAACAGTACCTCTTTCTAAAGCAATATTGGGTATCGTTATATCATCATTACCCCTATTGTAAACCTTAAGGTTATATGTAGCAGATCCAATATTTGTAAAAATTGTATCTAAAAATACGGTATCTCTAGAAAATTCTAATTGACCGAAGCTAGGGATGGTGCTAAAATCTTTACGACAGGATGAAACGGATAGTATTATTAAACTAAAACTTAAAGAAAACACATAAAATAAAATATTTTTTTTTGTCACTCTAGATGATTTTTATGAAATTTAGGAGGCTTAATTTTAAGTTTAATTAGTATTTAAAGTCGTAAATTTATTTAGTTTTTTATAAAAGTATAACTTTAAAATGAAATGATTATTGTTTTTTTATAAGCTCTATTTCGAATAGGCTCTTCCAATTTTTCCCTGTTACAAACATTCGATTGTTTTTTTCATCGAAAGCAATTCCATTCAATACATCATCTTCTTTTAATAACTTTTGACTTTTTTCCATCTCTTTTACAAGTCCTGTTAAATTTACGATACCTTCAACAACTCCATTATCTGGGTTAATGATTGCAATTAATGGTTTTTGCCAATAATTAGCATAGATTTTTCCATTAATAAATTCTAATTCATTTAATTTATTAAGACTTTGCTTGTTAGTGTAAGCTTCAATATACCTTTTTTCTTTTTGTGTATTAGGATCAAGAAACCAAATTTTACTTGTTCCATCAGATTTTATTAATTCTTTTTTTGAATGTGTTAAACCCCATCCCTCTTTACTTTTACTATATGAAAATTCATTTTCAAGTTCTAATGTTTTAAGATTATAGGTAAAACCTTTGTTCGCTTTCCATGTTAAGAAAAATATTTTATTATTAAAAATGGTCATTCCTTCACCAAAATATCTTTTGTCGAGGTCTGTTTTTTGTAAAACTTTACCAGTTTTTAATTCTACTTTTCTGAGTGATGATTCTCCATATTGTCCGGTTGTTTCATATAAGAAACCATTATAATATTCTAGGCCTTGAGTATATGCATTACTATCATGAGGGTAGGTGTTCAGAATTTTGAAATCATAGGATGTAAATGGAATGTTAGAAAGTATTTCTACAGATTTATTTACTCGTTTACTCTTTTGATCTCCATAAGCTACCATAGCAGAAATAATTAATTTTCCTGTCCCATAGTTTTTAGTGTCTAAAATAAATGATGTATTGGTGGAGCTAACTTCTTTACCGTTTACAAAAAAAGTTACTTCATTTACAGGGAAGTTATTTTCTTCAGACAAATTAATTTTTATTTTATCTTCAAGTATTGCTTTACTCGGAGCTTTTATGGATAGTTTATATTCAGACTCACATGAAGTAAACAGTATAATTGATAGTATTAGAAAAGAAATTTTATTGATAGTTTTCATATGAGTAATTTTATACAAATAAAACAATTTATTTGTTTGTAAATTGAAAAATATGGTTAAATTTGCGACCTCAAAAGGATAAATACGTTTTTTTGACAAATTACAGAGCAAAGCTTTACCAACTTTACTCCTAGTTTAACTAAAGAGAAGAATATTTAAAGATAGTAAACATGAAAAAAGGAATACATCCAGAAAATTACAGAATGGTAGCATTTAAAGATATGTCTAACGAAGATGTTTTTTTAACACGTTCTACTGCTAATACTAAAGAAACTTTAGAAGTTGATGGTGTTGAGTATCCTTTAATAAAATTAGAGATCTCTAGAACATCTCATCCATTTTATACTGGTAAATCTAAATTAGTAGATACTGCAGGTCGTATTGATAAGTTCAAGACGAAATATGCAAAATTTAAAAAGTAATCTTTTTAAACATCATAAAAAAAAGCCTCGACATTGTCGAGGCTTTTTTATTTTAGAACTTTCATTTTATTAAACTTCCATATAGTCTTCAATAGGATTACAAGAACAGATTAAGTTTCTGTCTCCAAAAGCCTCATCTACTCTTCTTACAGTTGGCCAAAATTTATTATCATGAACAAAGGCTAAAGGAAATGCTGCCTCTTTTCTAGAATAAGGAAAATCCCATTCATCTGCAGTAATCATTGCCATGGTGTGTGGTGCGTTTTTAAGCACATTATTTGGTTCATCTTTTACGGCAAATGCGATCTCTTTTCGGATTGAAATCATAGCTTCACAAAAACGATCCAATTCATTTATGTTTTCAGATTCAGTGGGTTCAATCATCATGGTTCCCGCAACAGGAAATGATACTGTTGGTGCATGAAAGCCATAATCCATTAATCGTTTTGCAATATCCACTACTTCAATTCCATTTTCTTTAAAATCGCGACAGTCTATAATCATTTCGTGAGCTGCTCTTCCCATTTCTCCTGTATATAAAGTTGGGTAATGACCATCTAATCTTTCTTTGATGTAATTTGCATTTAAAATAGCGATTTTAGTAGAGTCTGTGACTCCTTCTGCACCTAACATAGCAATGTAACCATAAGAAATTAGACAAGCTAATGCACTTCCCCAAGGAGCTCCAGATATTGAGGTAATTGCTTTTTCGCCACCTGTTGGAATTAATGGATTGGTTGGTAAAAACGGAACCAACTGAGGAGCTACACAGATGGGGCCAACTCCAGGTCCACCACCACCATGAGGTATAGCAAATGTTTTGTGTAAGTTTAGATGACAAACGTCTGCACCAATGGTTGCAGGGTTTGTTAAGCCTACTTGAGCATTCATATTAGCACCATCCATATATACTTGACCGCCATGGTCATGAATAATTTGTGTAATTTCTTTAATAGCACTCTCAAAAACTCCATGTGTAGATGGATATGTAACCATTAAGGCAGCCAAATTATCTTTATGTTTGAGTGCTTTTTCTCTTAAGTCGTTAACATCAATATTCCCGTTATCTGCTGTCTTGGTGACTACAACTTTCATTCCAGCCATTACTGCAGAAGCAGGATTGGTACCGTGAGCAGAGGCTGGTATTAAACAAATATTTCTATGATGATCTCCATTGTTTTTATGATAAGCCCTAATGGTCATTAAACCGGCAAATTCTCCTTGAGCACCAGAATTTGGCTGTAAAGAAGTTCCTGCAAAACCGGTAATTTCATTGAGCTGTTTTTCTAATTTATTTAATACTATTTGATACCCCTCTGCTTGGTTAAGTGGAACAAAAGGGTGAATATTCCCCCAGTTAGCATGACTAAGAGGTAGCATTTCTGATGCTGCATTTAATTTCATAGTACAAGACCCAAGAGAAATCATAGAATGGTTTAGTGCCAAGTCTTTTCGCTCAAGTCTTTTGATGTAGCGCATCATTTCGGTTTCTGATTGAAATGAGTTAAAAATTTCATTTTCTAAAAAAGGGGTATTCCTCTTCGCTAAATCTGGAATAGTATCTAGATTTAAGAACTCTGTCACAGTTGTTTTAGCTAGTTTAAAAGCCTCAGTAAATGTATTTAGAATGGCATTAATCTCTTTTAACCCTACAGTTTCATTTATAGAGATGGATATAGTATTATTATCTATATAATTAAAATTGATTTTGTGAGCTTCAGCAATCTCTTTTAAAACAATTGCATCTACTTTGATTGTAATGGTATCAAAATAATGAGAATTGATTTGTGTGAACCCAATAGTGTTTAATGCATTTGCTAAAGTGGTTGTACTTCTGTGAACAGCGTTTGCTATGAATTGAATTCCATCTTTACCATGGTAGGTAGCATACATTCCAGCCATTACTGCAAGTAAAACTTGAGCAGTACAAATGTTTGAAGTTGCTTTTTCTCTCTTAATATGTTGTTCTCTGGTTTGCAGAGCCATGCGCAATGCACGATTATCATTTCTATCTTTAGTAACTCCAATAATTCTTCCAGGAATACTTCTTTTGTAAGCAGATTTTGTTGCAAAATATCCTGCATGAGGTCCTCCATAGCCTAAAGGGATTCCAAAACGTTGAGTTGTTCCAACAACAACATCAGCTCCGAACTCTGCAGGTGCTTTTAATTTAACTAGTGATAAAATATCAGCAGCTACGGCAACTTTAATATTATTAGCATTCGCTTTTCCTATAAAACTTGTGTAATCAAAAATTTGACCATGTTTACCGGGGTACTGAACAATGGCTCCATAATATTCATCAGAAAAATTAAAATCTTCATGATTTCCAACTACAAGTTCAACACCAATAGGAATAGCCCTAGTTTTCAAAACTGATAAAGTCTGAGGAAGTATCTCTTCCGAAACAAAAAACTTATTTGTGTTTGCTTTTTTTTGTGATCTTTCGCGAACATCATATAACAACGCCATGGCTTCAGCAGCAGCAGTAGATTCATCTAATAAAGATGCGTTAGCTAATTCCATTCCTGTTAAATCACATATCATTGTTTGAAAATTCAACAAGGCCTCTAATCTTCCTTGCGCTATTTCAGCCTGGTAAGGGGTGTATGCAGTATACCATCCTGGATTTTCTAAAACATTTCTTTTTATTACGCTAGGAACTATAGCTTCATGATATCCTAAACCGATATAACTTTTAAAAACTTTATTTTTTTTTGAAAGTTCTTCGATGTGATTTAGATATTCGTATTCACTCATAGGAGCATCTAAATTTAATGTACCCTTTAAACGAATATCCTCTGGAATAGTTTCATTAATTAACTCGTCTAAACTGTTGAGCCCAATAGAGTTAAGCATTTGCTTTTCATCTGTTTTATTAGGTCCAATATGCCTTTTTTGGAATGAAGTAGTATTCATTAATTTAACGTTAAAAAATTTCTACAAAAATAACAAAAAATGAGATATTATTTCTTTAATAAAAAGCCAAAAAACAATCAATTCATTAACATTAAATTGTTGATAAAAGAATCCTTAATTTTGTTGCTATGGGTTTCGTTAAACTACTGCTAAATTTTTATGTGAATTCGAGTATACATGTTGCTGTAGCGGTATATTCTTTGGTTCGAATTACGGAATCATATTTTCAGTTGTCTTATAATGAAAACTTAAATTATTTTATTTTTTATGCAACCATAACTGGATACAATTTTATAAAGTACGCTGGAGTGGCTAAATTTTACCATAGAAGTCTAACAAAAAGCATGCGGTTAATTCAGATTTTCTCATTATTGTGTTTTTGTTTGTTGGTATATTATGGTTTAAAGTTGGGCACAAATACCTTGTTTTACTTTCTTCCATTTGGGCTATTAACTGTTGTTTATGTTGTTCCTTTTTTAGGAGGTTTTCAAAAAAATTTACGGAGAGTTAGTTATTTAAAAATATTTTTAGTTGCTTTTGTGTGGTCAGGAGTTACAACTACGATCCCTATGATTGTTGGTGAAGATCAACAAGGTTATAGCCTAGTATTACTATTTGTTCAACGCATGCTTTTTATTTTGGTTTTAATTCTTCCATTTGAAATCAGAGACATGCAATTGGATTTTAAAGATTTAAAAACTTTGCCTCAGAAAATTGGAATTGAAAAAACAAAAAAAGTAGGTTTTGTAGTATTGCTTTTTTCGTTGACTATGGAGTTTTTGATTACGACATCGTTTTCCAATAAAAACATTTATTTGTTCATCTGTTTCATGTTGCTAATTCTCTTGATGCGTTCTTCACAAAGTCAATCTAAATTTTATAGTTCATTTTGGGTAGAATCTCTACCAATTTTATGGTGGATTTTAATCCTAATATTTTAATTTTAGTTTGTGAAAACGTTGTAGTAAAAAGTTAATTCAAAAATTAGATTATAGCACTTCATTTCGTAAATTTAGACCATAGAAAACTTAAACATGATTCAGACAAAAAGAAATTTTGTATTTGATTTTGATAGCACACTCACTAGTGTTGAAGCTTTGGATGTATTGGCTGAAATTACCTTAGTAAATAATCCTGATAAAGATCAGATTATTGAGGACATCATTGACATTACGAATTTAGGAATTGATGGAAAAATTTCTTTTACAGAATCATTGGAGCAAAGGATTAAACTTTTAAATGCAAAAAAATCAGATTTACCAATATTGATTAGCCATCTGCGTAAGAAGGTTTCTGTTTCCATAGAGAGAAATAAAGAGTTTTTTCAAAAATTTTCTGATGATATTTATGTTATTTCGTGTGGTTTCAAAGAATTTATAGATGACATTGTGAAGGATTATAATATTCCTACAGAAAGAGTTTATGCCAATACATTTGAGTATGATGAAAATGAGGTGATTGTTGGTTTTGATGCTGAAAATGTTTTGTCTACCCATAATGGAAAAATACAATGTTTAAAAGATCTTAAATTAGAGGGAGAGATTCAAGTTATTGGAGATGGTTATAGTGATTATGTGACAAAAGAGGCAGGTGTGGCTGATACTTTCTTTGCGTATACAGAAAATGTTTCTAGAGAGAAGACAATTGAAAATGCAGATCATATAACTCCAAATTTTGATGAATTTTTATATGTAAACAAACTCCCCAGAAATATTTCTTATCCTAAAAATAGAATCAAAATTTTATTATTAGAAAATGTACATCCAGATGCTTTTGAGAAATTATCAGGTGACGGCTTTACTGTTGAAACGGTTGCAACAAGTTTGTCTGAGGAAGAACTTATAAAAAAGCTAGATGGAGTTCATGTTTTGGGTATTCGTTCTAAAACCCAAGTGACAAAAAAAGTAGTAGAGTCTGCTACAAAATTAATGAGTATAGGTGCTTTTTGTATTGGTACTAAACAAATAGATCTAGAGGCATGTAAAGAAAATGGAATTACGGTTTTCAATGCACCATATAGCAACACACGTTCAGTAGTAGAATTAGCTATCGGTGAAATAATTATGTTAATGCGTTCTGTATTTCAGCGGAGTACAGAGTTACACAATGGACAATGGAATAAAACAGCTCAAGGTTCTAAAGAGGTTAGAGGAAAGAAATTAGGGATTGTTGGCTATGGAAATATTGGAAAGCAACTCTCTGTCTTAGCTGAAGCTTTAGGGATGGATGTGTATTATTATGATGTAGAAGATAAGTTGGCTCTTGGTAATGCAACTAGAATTCAAAATTTAAAAGACTTACTAGCGCTTTCAGATGTAGTTACATTACATATAGATGACAATGCTGCGAATAAAGATTTTATAGGAGAAGCTGAGTTTTCTCAAATGAAAGATGGTGCTTATTTAGTAAATCTTTCAAGAGGTTTTGTAGTTGATATTAAGGCACTCAAAGCAGCCTTAGAATCAGGTAAATTAGCTGGGGCAGCAGTAGATGTTTACCCTGAAGAACCTCGGGCTAATGGAGATTATTACACAGACTTAAAAGGCTTAGATAATGTTATATTAACTCCACATGTTGGGGGGAGCACAGAAGAAGCACAGCGCGATATTGCTGACTTTGTTCCAGGTAAAATCATGGCTTACATAAATTCAGGAAATACTGTGGATGCAGTAAATTTCCCAAATATTAGATTACCGAGACAAACAAAAGCACATCGATTTTTACATATTCACAAGAATGTGCCAGGAGTGATGGCAAATATTAATAGGGTTTTAGCTGAGTTTGAGCTAAATATTACTGGCCAGTTTTTATCTACAGATGCTAAAGTTGGTTATGTAATTACTGATATTGATAAAGAGTATAATAAAAAAGTAATTAAAGCTTTAAAAGCTATAAAGGGAACCATAAAGTTTAGAGTGTTATACTAAAGTTCTTTATCAAAAAATTTATAAATATTATTTTCTAAAAAATGATTGTTCTATCTTTGAGAGCAATCGTTTTTTATTTAATGGCTTACCAAAATTCACTAGTTTACGCAAAACAATTAGATCGAGAGGATCCATTATCCTACCTCAGGGAAGAATTTCATATTCCTGGAGATAAGCATGGAAAAGAATGGCTTTATTTTACAGGTAACTCTTTAGGATTACAACCAAAAACAACTTCTAAATATATTAAACAAGAGCTCGACGATTGGGCAAATTTTGGTGTAGAGGGGCATTTTGAAGCTAAAAATCCATGGTTGTCATATCATGAGCTTTTAACCGATAAAATGGCAAAAATTGTTGGAGCTAAACCCATTGAAGTAGTTGTTATGAATACATTAACAACAAACCTTCATTTATTGATGGTGTCTTTTTATCAGCCTACAAAAACCAAGTATAAGATAATCATAGAAAGTGATGCATTTCCATCAGACAGATATGCGGTTCAATCGCAATTGTCTTTTCATGGATTTGATCCAGACGAAGCGCTTATAGAATGGAAGCCAAAAGAAGGAAAAGAATTACTTGAACTTGAGGATTTGAAATCTATATTAGATGTTCATGGTGATGAGGTGGCTTTGTTACTAATTGGTGGAGTAAATTATTATACTGGGCAATATTTAGATATCAAAAAGATTGCTGAATTAGGGCATGCAAAAGATTGTATGGTAGGTATAGATTTAGCCCACGGAGCAGGAAATATTCAACCCAACCTCCATGATAGTTGTGTAGATTTTGCAGCCTGGTGCACCTACAAGTACTTAAACTCTGGACCTGGGAGTTTATCAGGTTTGTTTGTGCATGAGAAACATGCACAAAGAAAAGATTTACCAAGGTTTGCAGGTTGGTGGAATCATAATAAAGAAACTCGATTTAATATGCGGCAACCTTTTGATGTAATGGAAGGTGCAGAAGGTTGGCAACTAAGTAATCCTCCAATTTTATCTATGGCAGCGATCAAGGCATCTCTTGATATTTTTGAAAAAGTAGGTATGGATGCTTTACTTAAAAAATCAAAACAACTAACAGGTTTCTTCGAGTATTTAATTCATCAAATAGCTTCAGATACAATCAAGATAATTACACCTACTCATCCAAATGAAAGAGGTTGTCAATTGTCTTTGCAAGTTAAAAATGCAGATAAAAATCTTCATAGAAAATTAACAGAAAATAATATCATTACAGATTGGCGTGAACCCGATGTTATTAGATGTGCACCGGTACCAATGTATACAAGTTTTGAAGATGTGTATTGTATGGTGAAAACCTTAGAAAGTCTTTTGTAAATGAATAAAAAAGAGAAAATACTTATTGTTGGAGCTGGTTTATGCGGTTCTTTACTGGCACTGAGAATGGCTCAAAGAGGTTATCAAGTCTCAGTTTATGAGCGTAGGGCAGATTTGCGAGAATCTGATATTTCAGCAGGGAGATCAATTAATTTATCATTATCTGACCGAGGCCTTAAAGCACTTCGCATGGCTGGTGTTGAGGAAAAAGCTAGAGAATTATGTATTCCAATGAAAGGCCGTTTAATGCATGATGCTAAGTCTAATACTTTTGAATCAAATTATTCGGGAAGACCAGGGGAGTGTATCAATTCTATCTCTAGAGGTAACTTAAATAGCTTATTACTTTCTGAAGCCGAGAAGCATCAAAATGTAACCATTGTTTTTAATACTAAATGTTTACATATAGATATCGAAGCTAAAATAGCAACTTTTGAATCACAAACTTCTAAACAACAATTTAAAGAGGAAGCTAGTGTTATTTTTGGTACAGATGGGGCAGGTTCATCATTACGAAAAAGCTATGAAAAACAATTCCCAGAATTTACCGTAACTCAAGATTTTTTAACCCATGGTTATAAAGAACTCGAAATCCCTGCAGACAAAAACGGGAATCATATCATAAGCAAAGAACATCTTCATATTTGGCCTCGAGGAGATTACATGCTTATTGCACTTCCAAATATGGATGGAAGTTTTACTGTTACGTTGTTTCTAAGTTACTCTGATGGGGTATATAATTTTGATAATCTTGTTTCTGAAAAAAAAATCACCGAATTTTTTGAAAAAGATTTTCCAGACACCTTATCATTAATTCCAGACATACTAAAAGAATTTGAAAATAACCCAACGGGTAAATTAGGGACCATTAAATGCTATCCATGGGCATACAAAGGAAATACATTATTGCTAGGAGATTCTTCGCATGCTATAGTCCCTTTTTATGGACAAGGTATGAATGCTTCTTTTGAAGATGTTTATGTTTTGGATGCTGTATTAAATCAATTTGAAGGCAATTGGTCAACCGTATTTTCAGAGTTTCAAAAACAAAGAAAAATTGATACAGATGCTATTGCTGATTTAGCTATTGATAATTATTTTGAAATGCGTGATCATGTAGCTAACCCATTATTTAAGGAGAAAAGAATTGTTGAAATGAACTTAGAAAAGTTTTTTCCAACCCAATATTTTTCAAAATATTCTTTGGTTACTTTCAATGAAGATATTGGATATCATGATGCCATGACTAAAGGAAGAGCACAGGATAAAGTCTTACTTAAAATGATGGAAAATTCTTTATATACTTCCTCTTCACAACACTCTGAAGAGCGAATGCATCAAATCTTACATAAAGTACAAGAAGAAACAAATAAGCTTTTAGAATAGATTAAATTAAAGTCAAATACATCCTTAACTGAATTGTAAATGAACTTATGTATATTTATGCTTTAGCTGATGTAATTTTTATATACTAGAAATGAAGTCGTACATTAATTTGATAGCATTAAAAAATGAATACTAAAGTATCACCAAGAGGAGCCTACCCTCATGTAAAAGTTGTAGGAGATTTTATTTTTGTTTCAGGAACCAGTTCTCGAAGAGCAGATAATAGTATAGCTGGAGTTGCCATTATAGACGAAATGGGAACCAAACAATTAAACATAGAGGAGCAAACAAGAGAAGTTTTAAGAAATATTGATAAAAACCTTCAGACTGTTGGTGCTAGCTTAAAAGATGTGGTTGATGTTTCTTCCTTTCTTGTTTCTATGAATGATTTTGCAGGATATAATAAAGCCTATGGCGAGTTTTTTGAAAAGGAGACAGGCCCAACAAGAACTACAGTCGCAGTTCATCAATTGCCACATCCAGACTTAGTTGTAGAAATAAAAGTTACAGCTTATAAAAAAAGTAAATAGTGATTATATGAAAAAACGGTATGTAATAATTATTTTTTTTCTGACAACTACGATTTTTGCTCAAGAAAATTGGAATCAACTCATTGATGGTAAATTAAATTCGGTAATCTCCAGCCATCGAACTTTTGTAAGTATTCCTAACCTACCTTCAGATATTCAAAAAATGTATGAGAATGTTAGTTGGGTGAAACAACATTACGGTAAAGTTGGCTTTAAATTAAGAACACTAGAATCTTCAACCTTACCTGTTTTATTTGCTGAACGAATTATAGATCCAGCGTTTAAAACAATTTTATTTTATTTTCATTTAGATGGTCAGGGCGTAAATCCAAAAAGCTGGAATCAAGAAGATCCGTTTACTCCTGTATTAAAAGAGCAAAACGAAAAAGGAGAATGGAATGAAATTTCATGGGCCAACATAGATGAAAAAATTAATGATGATTGGCGAATCTTTGGTAGAGCAGCAGCAGATGATAAAGCACCTATTTTAATGTTTCTATCGGCCTTAGAATTGTTACAATCTAGAAAACAAACACCAAAGTTTAACATCAAAATTATTTTCGATTTAGAAGAGGAATATGGGTCTAACGGCTTTCTATCGACACTGCAAGAATACAAGAAGAATTACAAAGCAGATTACATGATTATTATGGATGGTCCTGCTCATAATTCTAATCAACCCACATTAACTTTCGGTTGTAGAGGTATTGCCAGTTGTAGCATTACCACGTATGGTTCAAAATTACCGCAACATAGTGGTCATTATGGGAATTATGTTGCTAATCCAGTATTTAGACTTTCTAGATTGTTAACTTCTATGAAGTCAGCAAATGGAAAGGTACTAATAGATGAGTATTATAAAGGGATAAGCATTTCAGAAGAGGTGTCAAATATTTTAAAATCTGTACCCGATAATAAACAAGAAATTAACAATGCTTTGACCATTTTTAGAGAAGAAAGTGTTGGTGAAAATTACCAAGAGTCTTTACAGTATCCATCATTAAATGTTCGACAAATTGAAACTTCATGGAAAGGGAAAGAATTAAAAACAATTATACCTGAGTATGCAACAGCTCATTTAGATGTTCGTTTGGTAGAGGAGACAGACGGTAAAATTCAGTTAGAAAAAATTAAAAAACATATTAAAGCAGAAGGCTATTTGGTTTTGGATAGAGCGCCTACAAATGAGGAGCGATTGTCTTATGCTAAAATAGCAACTTTTAAAGGGGATTCTGGAGTGAATGCCTTTAGAACAGCATTGAATGATCCTTTTGGAGAAAAGCTCAGAAGATCATTAACAAATACTTTTGGGAAAGCGCCAGTAAGTATTAGAACAATGGGAGGTACAGTACCCATCATACCAGCGATTAATGAATTAGCGATACCCGCGATCATTGTACCGATGGTAAATATGGATAACAATCAACACAATCCTAATGAAAATATACGAATTGGAAATATTAGACAAGGAATTAAAATTTGCCTTTCGATATTAAATACCAGTTTTAACGAGTAGCTTTTATTAGCTACATAATTAATATGATGTTAGGTCTAATTTAGTTGGATATAGAAATTAGCATGAAAATTAAAAATTACATCAACGGAGAATATGTAAATCCTATTTCAAATAATTGGATTGAAAATTATAATCCATCAATAGGAGAAGTGTATGGGCAACTACCAGACTCTAGCAGTGAAGATGTAGAAATTGCCTACAAAGCAGCAGAAACTGCCTTCCTAAGTTGGTCTGAGACCACTTTAGATGAAAGATCACAAATACTTTCTAAAATTGCGAAGCTTATTATTGAAAAATTACCTGAGTTAGCACTGGCAGAGGCAAAAGATAATGGAAAGCCTGTTCATGTAGCCAAATCAATTGATATCCCTAGAGCATCTGCTAATTTTCAATTTTTTGCCAATGCGATTACTCAGTTTGCTTCAGAGGCTCATGAAAGTGTTGGTCAAAATGCAATTAATTTCACACTCAGACAACCTATAGGAGTAGTGGGATGTATTTCACCATGGAATTTACCTTTGTATTTATTTACATGGAAAATTGCACCAGCAATTGCAGCAGGAAACTGTGTCGTTGCAAAGCCAAGTGAAATTACTCCAATGACCGCTTATTTACTCGGGGAAATACTTACAGAAGCAGGACTTCCAAAAGGTGTTTTAAATATTATTCATGGCTTAGGCACAACAACTGGTCAAGCTATTGTAGAACACCCAAATATTAAAGCAATTTCATTTACAGGAGGAACAAAAACAGGGGCGCATATTGCTAAAGTTGCGGCGCCAATGTTCAAAAAATTATCACTAGAGCTTGGAGGAAAAAATCCAGCTATTATTTTCTCAGATTGTGATTATAATGAAATGTTACAGACAACAGTTAGATCCTCATTTGCCAACCAAGGTCAGATTTGTTTGTGTGGTAGTAGAATTTTTGTTGAGGCATCAATTTATCAAAAATTTAAAACAGATTTTATAGCAGCTGTATCTAAATTAAAAGTTGGATCTCCTTTTAATAACCATACTGATATAGGTGCTTTAGTTTCAAAAACACATTTAAATAAAGTGAAATCATATGTTGACAATGCTGAGCAATATGGTGGTAAAGTAGTTTTTGGAGGAAATTTAGTATCCGTTCGCGATTCAGAAAACGGATATTATTTAGAGCCAACAATTATAGAGGTAAATGATAATTCTTGTATTCTAAATCAAGAAGAAATATTTGGTCCTGTGGTGACTATTATGTCTTTTAATGATGAAAATGAAGTCTTAGCCATGGCCAATGATGTTTCTTATGGATTGTCTGCAACTTTATGGACTAACGATTTAAAAAGAACCATGAGAGTTTCTAAACAAATAGATGCAGGAATTGTTTGGGTAAATACGTGGTTATTACGTGATTTAAGAACACCGTTTGGAGGTATGAAAAGTTCTGGTGTTGGAAGAGAAGGTGGTTTGGAGGCCTTACGCTTTTTTACAGAACCCAAAAATATCTGTATTAAATACAATTAATAAATAATTTATATTCATACAATAGAAATGGAATTAGGATTACAAAATAAAAATGCACTTGTGTGTGGGAGTACCCAAGGCATTGGAAGAGCAACAGCAATTTCTTTGGCAAAAGAAGGCGTAAATATTACCTTAATGGCTAGAAATGAAAAAGCCTTACAAGAGGTTTTAAATGATCTTCCCCAGAACGGAAATCAACATCATGGATATTTAGTAGCCGATTTTTCTGATCTTGATCAAATAAAGAATATAATTTCAACGAATAACAGCTTCCATATTTTGATTAACAATACAGGTGGTCCAAAAAGTGGTGCGATTATAGACGCTAGTGTGGAGGAGTTCTCAGCGGCATTTCAAATGCATGTATTAGTCAATCAAATTTTATCACAAGCTGTTGTTCCATTTATGAAAAAAGAATGTTTTGGAAGAATTATCAATATTATTTCAACCTCTGTTAAAGAGCCAATTCCGGGCCTAGGTGTAAGTAATACGATAAGAAATGCAGTAGCTAATTGGTCAAAAACAATGGCAGCTGAACTTGCAGAGTTTGGAATAACCATGAATAATGTATTACCAGGTTTTACAGATACAGCGCGTTTAGATCAAATTATTAAAATAAAAGCAACTGCTGCCAATACTTCAATAGAGAAAATGTCTGAAATTATGAAAAATTATGTACCAGCAAAACGATTTGCGAAGCCAGAGGAAACTGCTGCTGCAGTAGTATTTTTAGCTAGTAATTCTGCAAGTTATATTACAGGAGTTAATCTTCCTGTAGACGGTGGAAGAACAAAATCATTGTAAATTAGGTGGCCAAATTAAATTCTAAACGATTAAGAGTTATAAAAATAGCATATATTGAAACAAATTCATCATCATAAAACTCATGGAAATAAAAAGACCTTTTAATTTACAAAAATGGATTGATGACAATAGACATTTATTAAAACCACCTGTAGGTAATAAAAATCTATATGTAGAGTCAGAAGATTATATTGTAATGATTGTTGCTGGTCCAAACGCTAGAAAAGATTATCATTATAATGAAACAGAAGAGCTATTTTATCAGATAGAGGGTGAGATACTTGTGAAAACTCAACAAAATGGAAAGCTCGTTGAAATTCCAATAAAAGCTGGAGAGATGTTTCTATTACCAGCAAAAATACCACACTCACCAATAAGATCTGAGGGTTCAATTGGTTTAGTAATTGAAAGAAAAAGAACTAAAGAGCAAAAAGATGGTTTATTATGGTTTTCAGACAGTGCAAATGAGTTACTTTATGAAGAATATTTTCAGTTAACCAATATCGAAAAAGATTTTCTTCCAGTTTTTAAAAGGTTTTATTCTGATGAAAAATTAAGAACTTGTCCTAAAACAGGAGAAATTATGGAGGTTGACAAAAGATTTTATGATCAATAATATGTTTTAATGAAACGTAAACTAAGAATTAACGGACATTCACATTTGCTTCCTTATCCGGAGCAGATTCCTTCATTTATGAAAGAAAAGGAAATTTTCTGGGTAGATGATGAACGGAAGCATATGCTCCAAAAAGGATGGAAGCGTCCGGTCACAGACTCTAGTTTTTTTTTAGATGAAAAACTATTGTGGATGGAAAAAAACAAATTAGATCATGCAGTAGTTTTAAATCTTTCCCAATTATATGGGAATGGTTTAAGGTTAGAAGAAATGAAAAAAGCCTTACGTTTTCAAAATGACTTTAATGCCAGAGTTCAACAAGATTACCCCTCTAAATTTACCTGTGGTTTTGTGGTTCACCCTGGTTTTATTCAAGGTGCTTTATGGGAAATAGAACGTTGTGTAGAGGAATTAAATTTGAAAGTTTTGTGTTTACCAACGCACTTCATGGATTCTATAGGGCAGTGGAAATGTGTTTTTGATAAAGAGAATGATCCAATTTTTGAATTGGCAGATAAGTATAAATTAGCTATTGAAATTCATCCTTATGACGGTGATAAAATGATTAAGTTAGAAAATACTTCTTGGCGTTTTCATTTAATTTGGATGTTAGCTCAATGTGGAGACGCCTATCATTTTTATACCTTAAATGGAATGCAAGAACGTTTTTCTAACCTACGAACTTGTTTTGCTCACGGAGGTCAGTTAGCACAAATGAACTTAGGGAGAAGAATACAAGGTTTTGATGGAAGACCTGACTTATTTGAGGGTAAAACACACCCAAGAAAAGCAGTAGGACATCCAAATATCTATTTTGACACTTTAGTTCATGATACAGACTCTCTAAAATTAATGATAGAACGACAAGGTTCTAATCAAGTTATTATGGGTTTAGATGATCCGTACCCTCTAGGAGAAATGGAAAGTGATGCACAATCATCTTATCCCGGAAAACTCTTGGATCTGGCTGTAGACCGATCTATTATCAATAAAGAACAGTATCAAGAGATTTGGGAGGATAATACTTTAAGATGGTTGTTTGGTGATGATAAAAAAGCAAAGCAAGAATTGATCGATAAAATATTAACATAACTTCTCAACTCTAATTTTTGTAAATATTTAGACTTAATATATGTAAATCTTAAATAATCTATTCATTTTTTTATTCGATAGATATTTTAAACCTACTGTTTTTGTTTATTTCTAAAGATGTCTCATCAAATTTTGGAGGACCAAATCTACCTTTTTTATCATTTGAAAAACCATAAGGCTCTTTAGGGATTCCTAAAAAATTCGTATCCAATTTTTTATTATTATTTAGATCGTGAAAAAACGAAAAAGCATAGACTCCTTTTTTCAGTGAATGAAAAGTAACTTGTGCTTTATGATCTTTCACAACTACATCTGCACTTTTATAGATTTCTTTCATATAGCTTTCTTCAGATTCATAGAGCGCTATGAGAATACTGCCTTTATTAAATTTTGTAGAGGATATATCTAACCGAATAGATACTGTAGCTTTCTCTTGACCATGTAAACTTGAAGCTAAATTTATTAAAATCAAAAATGTTAAGAATGCTGTTTTCATTAATATGGTGTCTTTTTTATTTAAATATAAAAATTTTAAGGCTGAACTCTAATTTTTAGTTTTTAAAAATTTATAATCCTAACTTTATGTTTAGTTTAATTTGTTGTAAAGATAAATTTGAATTGATAAGTTTCATACTTATTATAGATCTAAGTTCTTCTAGGTTTTGATCAAAATGTTTAGCCCATTTAACTTGTTTAAATAAGTGTTTAATTTCTTTTTCTCTTTTTTGTGCATCACTTAAAGTGAATAAGAAAGGTGCCTTATCAGTAGCTGAAATCTTAATTTTAATTTTTTTAGTTTTAAAGTTTATTGAAATATAAAATTTTTTTTCTTTTTCATTTAAATGGTAAAAATCTTTCCATTGAGCAAAGGCTAGTATTGTTTGTTGATTTTTATATACTGATTTAGTGGTTAGTCTCCATCTACAACTTGCAACTCTACCCCAATGATTAGATTTCCTAAAAACACCGTCCTCAGTGAAATAATACAAACTATTTGACTTGCTTTTAAAATAGTTTTTTTCAGGCATTTCGAAGTTGTCAACTTCTGTAAATTCACAATATGTATATTTAAAAAAGTTTGTTTTATTGTATGTTTTCAAAAGTAAAATGAATTGAATTAAAAAACGCAACCAAATTAATGATTGCGTTTAAATATTATTAAATAATAATTAATTATTTAACTTCTTCAAAATCTACATCTTCAACGTCATCTCCTTGAGCTGATGCCTCTGGCTGACCTTGTTCTGCCTCAGGATTTGCTCCAGCTTCTTGTTGTGCTTTGTACATTTCCTCAGAAGCAACTTTCCAAGCTTCATTGATTTTTTCCATGGCAGCATCAATTTGTGTTAAATCTTTAGATTCATGTGCAGCCTTTAATTCTACTAAAGCAGCCTCAATTGGAGCTTTTTTATCATCTGATAATTTTTCTCCAAATTCTTTTAATTGCTTTTCAGTTTGGAAAATCATTCCATCTGCCGCATTAATTTTTTCAGCAGTTTCTTTCGCATTCTTATCTGCATCAGCATTTGCTTCAGCTTCTTGTTTCATTTTCTCAATTTCTTCCTCTGATAAACCTGATGATGCCTCAATTCTGATTTCATGAGATTTATTAGTTCCTTTATCTAAAGCTGAAACTTTAATAATTCCGTTTGCATCGATATCAAATGTTACTTCAATTTGAGGAACTCCTCTTTGTGCTGGAGGTAAACCATCTAAATGAAAACGTCCAATAGTATTATTGTCTGCAGCCATTGCTCTTTCACCTTGTAAAACGTGAATTTCAACTGAAGGTTGATTATCCACAGCGGTAGAGAATACTTGAGATTTTTTAGTTGGAATGGTTGTATTTGCATCAATTAGTTTCGTGAAAACATTCCCCATCGTTTCAATTCCTAATGATAAAGGTGTTACATCTAATAACAAAACATCTTTTACGTCACCAGTTAAAACACCACCTTGAATTGCAGCTCCTAAAGAAACTACTTCATCTGGATTTACACCTTTACTTGGAGCCTTTCCAAAGAATTTTTCAACAGCCTCTTGAATAGCAGGGATTCTTGTAGAACCACCTACTAAAATAATCTCATCAATATCTGAAGTCGATAAATCTGCATTTTTAAGTGCTGTTTGACAAGGTTTAATAGTTCTTTTTACTAAATCATCGATTAACTGTTCAAACTTTGCTTTAGATAAACTTCTTACCAAGTGTTTTGGTCCGCTAGCTGTAGCTGTAACATATGGAAGGTTAATCTCTGTTGTAGCTGAACTTGATAATTCAATTTTCGCTTTTTCAGCAGCTTCTTTTAATCTTTGTAAAGCCATTGGATCTTTTCTTAAATCCATATTTTCTTCAGCTTTGAACTCTTCTGCTAACCAGTTGATGATTTTTTCATCAACATCATCACCACCTAGGTGAGTATCTCCATCTGTTGCTAATACTTCAAAAACTCCATCTCCTAATTCAAGGATAGAAACGTCATGCGTACCACCACCAAAGTCAAATACTACTATTTTTTTATCGTCATTTGCCTTGTCTAGTCCATATGCTAGTGCAGCAGCAGTAGGTTCATTGATAATTCTACTAACTTTCAACCCGGCAATTTCCCCAGCTTCTTTAGTTGCTTGTCTTTGCGCATCATTAAAATATGCTGGAACAGTAACAACAGCTTCAGAAACATCATGTCCCAAATAATCTTCTGCGGTTTTTTTCATTTTCTGTAATACCATTGCAGATATTTCTTGTGGCGTATATAAACGACCATCAATATCAACTCGAGGTGTGTCATTATCACCTTTCACTACTTTATAAGGTACTCTAGTTGCTTCTTTTGTAGATTCAGAGAATTTATTTCCCATAAACCTTTTAATTGAATACACTGTTTTAGTTGGGTTTGTAACCGCTTGACGTTTTGCTGGATCTCCAACTTTTCTTTCACCGCCTTCAACAAAGGCAACGATAGAAGGTGTTGTTCTTTTTCCTTCTGAATTAGGAATTACAACAGGTTCATTACCTTCCATTACTGAAACACATGAATTGGTTGTTCCTAAATCGATTCCAATAATTTTACTCATAATTTTATATTTATAATTTATTTTTTCAACTTATTTACTTTACCTAGACAATATGTATGCCAATAGATTTTTAATTAAAGTTTGTCATATTTTCAATCCTTATTCTCATTTTTGGTGACATTTTGACATAATTTCATTTTTTTTTAGATGAATTTACCAACTTGAAAGACATATATTTAATTATATTTGACCTGATAGAATTGCTAAAAAATCAACAATGAGTAAATATGATGAGAAAATTCTTTTTTATAAAAAGAACATGACTTCAATGGGATTAGTCTATGAAGACGAATTATTTGATAAAATTACTAGAGGTTTAGGTCCTTCAATTTTTAAAAGAGATGCAGCATCAGTATCCACATCCGATGAAAAAGAAATTTTTACCGTTAAGCATAATTTCCTTATCAATAAATTAGGTTTAGAAGATGGAGTTTATTTAGATGACGCCATAAATAAGGTAGCTGTTGTGATGGGAAAAACAAATAGAGTGAAGTACAGAGCAATTTTTTATTATTTACTAGTAAAAGAGTTAGGACAGGAGTACAAGGTTTTAAACAAATAAAAAACCCAAATAGTAAATACTATTTGGGTTTCTATAAATAACTAAAATTTAGTTAGTCCTTGCTTACAGCTAACGTGTAAACAACTAAACCAAATCCAATTTTGTTAATTGCATCTCCAATGTTATAAATAACTTCCATAGAAGGAAGTACATTTTCGATACCGTTGTACCATCCATCAGTTCCAGCCATGTATCCTAATGGATAAATTGCCCAACCAACAAGAAGGAACCAACATAAAGTTTTGTGAGCCTTCAATACGTTTCCACCAGCTGCTTCAGCTAATTTCTTTAGGCTACCTAACCAAACTTCGTATGCTATATAAAAATATGCAAGTCCAGAAAGTAATCCCCACATAGACGCATTTAATAGACCACCATCCCATCCAGACTCACCGAAAAATCCGGTTACTAGCATAATAGTTGAAAAACCTATTAATTTCCACATGTGTGATTTAGTTGCACCTGCTACTTTAAGTATTAAATAAAATTCAACACACATTAAAGGTACTGTTAAAATCCAATCTACATATCTAAATACTGTAGTAGAATCTCCAGCTGCATGAGCGTCTCTCATGTACATGTAGTGAACAGCAGCTATAAAAGTAATTAATCCTGATACTAAAAGAGAAGTTCTCCATTTAGCGTCAACACTGTTCATTGAAAGGAAGAAAAACACAGATGCTGCCATCATAGCCATTGCTCCTAGCCAGAAAGTAAATCCTGTGCCATCCGTAGGGACAGCCATTGCAATTAAGTTTAAATAATTCATAAAAAAATGATTTGTTAGTAATTAGTTTTGTTTGTGGTTTTTAAAATAAACCTTAACGAAAATACAAAAAAAATATTAACTTTGAAAAAAAAACTACTTTTTGAGAGTACATTATCAAGATTTTATGATTTTTTTTACATTTTTGCTATTTTGGATAAGTATTCAATTTGGTCAAATCATAGAGGATTCAATCGCTTATGTAATCGTACTTTCCATAGGAATCATTCATGGATCAAATGATTTTACAATTCTAAGAAAACAACAAACTAATACCACAAAATTTTTAAAGTCTACCGGGTTTTATTTGCTACTTATTGTTCTTTGTGTCCTAAGTTATATAGCAAATCCCTTTATTTCTTTTTTATTTTTTATACTATTAAGTTCTTATCATTTCGGTGAGCAACACCTTGAGGAAAAAGTTTTCGGGTCCAAACTATTTAAATCAATTCTATACATAGCCTACGGAATGCTTATATTTTCTCTTATTTTTATTGAGAATTTAAGTGATGTTGATGCTATCATGCAAAATTTAACTGGAAGTATTATCCCAAATGATTGGATAAATATTATGTTGATTACATCGCTGTCATTACTAATCGTTTTATTTGTGTATCACTTTACGAGAGAAATTAAACCAAAGATTCAAGTTGTTAGGGAGTTGTTTTACATATTATTATTGTTTTTAGTTTTCAAAACAAGTTCTTTAATTCTAGGCTTTGCAATTTACTTTGTACTATGGCACAGTATTCCGTCGATATTAGATCAAACAAAATTTTTATCAGGAGACTATTCTTTCAAGACAATTTTGGAATACTTGAAAACAGCTTTTGTTTACTGGTTAATCAGTATATTAGGATTACTCATTGCATACTACTTTCTTGACGAAAGTCTATTTAACTCGATTATATTTATCGTTTTATTTGCTGTTACTGCTCCGCATGTATGGGTCATGAATAGAATGAAACAATAGGGAGTTATCTTGTAAATACTAATTCACTATCTGAAGATAAAGATTCCGTGTACAGATAACCTTCAGTATTAAATCCTTTAAGTTCCTCTAATGTATTTATATTATTTTCAATAATATATCTAACCATCAAGCCGCGAGCTCTTTTAGCATAAGTCATCACAATTTTATAGTCTCCACTTTTAAACTCTTTAAAGACTGGAGTAATCATTGGGTTTTTTAATACTTTTTTTGGAACTGCTTTAAAATATTCTGTACTCGCTAAATTGATTAATAAATCACCCTCACTCATTTCTTGATTTAATGAATCTGCTAAGCTTGAATCCCAAAATTTATAAAGATTATTGACTTCACCAACATTCAGTTTAGTTCCCATTTCAAGACGATAGGGTTGAATTAAGTCTAAGGGTTTTAACAAGCCATAAAGTCCAGATAATATTCGAAGACGACTTTGTAACAATGGTATTTTTTCTTCAGCTAGAGAGTTCACATCAATTCCTTTAAAAACTTCGCCAGTAAAAGCATAAATAGCTTGCTTAGAATTCTCTAAAGAGAAAGGTTGATGCCATTTTTGATTTCTTTCATAATTTAAATCGGCTAAAGCAGGCGATATTTTCATCAAATCACTCAGTTTTGATTTTGATAAATCTTTTAGTTTTTTATTCAGTAGTGAAGATTCTTTTAAGAATGAAGCTTGCGTAAAAACATTGGTTTTTGCTTCACTTTCAAAATCTAAGGACTTTGCTGGAGAAATAATTATTTTCATTTATTGAATGTATTATAAAGTAAAAATAAAGATTCTAAAAGAATTTGTCAAGTTTTAAGAAGTCAAAAAAAAAATAATAGGAATTAAGAAAAATCTGTTAATGAGAGTTACTCCTTAGAATTTAAGGTGTATGTTTTCCATTTTTCTATACAATCAGTAATATCTTTAGGAATTTCAGAATCAAACTGCATCATTTCTTTAGTTATTGGATGTCTAAACCCTAATGTTTTTGCATGCAAAGCTTGTCTTGGTAATATCTTAAAGCAATTTTCTACAAATTGTTTGTATTTTGTAAATGTAGTCCCCTTAAGAATATCGTTTCCTCCATAACGTTCATCATTAAATAAAGTATGACCAATATGTTTAAAGTGAGCTCGTATTTGATGTGTTCTTCCTGTTTCCAGCTTGCATTCAACCAAAGTTACATAGGTAAAACGCTCTATTACTTTATAATGTGTAACTGCATGTTTACCAAAGTCACCCTCTTGAAAAACATCCATTTGTAGGCGGTTTTTAAGACTTCGTCCTATATTTCCTTCGATAGTCCCTTCATTATCTTTCATATTTCCCCAGACCAAAGCAAGGTATTTTCGATTTGTCTTTCTATCAAAGAATTGTTTTGACAAATGTGCCATAGCGAAGTCAGTTTTAGCTACAACTAGTAAACCGCTAGTATCTTTATCTATCCTGTGAACTAGTCCCGGTCTTTCGTTACTATTTGTGGGTAAATTTTCTATATGATAAATTAGTCCATTAACAAGAGTTCCAGAAGGGTTTCCATGACCAGGATGAACAACCATACCAGCTGGTTTATTAACAACCATTAGTGTTTCATCTTCATAAACTATATCTAAAGGAATATCTTCAGCAATTAATAAATTTTCTTGAGGCGGGTGAGCAAGTACAATTCTAACAACATCTTTGGGTTTAACTTTATGATTAGATTTAACTGCTACATCATTGACTAAAATATTTCCAGCTTTAGCGGCCTGTTGTAATTTATTTCTAGTGGCATTTTCAATAAAATTCATTAAAAATTTATCAACACGAAGAGGTACTTGCCCATCAGTTGCAATAACTCTATGATGTTCATATAATTCGTCATTTTCTAATTCTGGAGTGAAATCTTCTGTCATAATTTATCGTCGCTTTCCATCTCCTAAAATTAAATCAATAACCCCATTTTTCTCAAGTTTTGATCCAGGTTTTAGCTTTTTCCCATTGGATTTTAATCCACGAATAACATCTTTACCAATATCAGGGATATAGAAAAACTCCCCAATTTTAAAACCTTTAGATTGTAATTGAGTTATAGCTTGGCGTTTTGATTTTCCGTTTAGGTTAGGTACCGTAATGTCTCTGTATTTCGATGGATTTAAAGTAAGGTAGATTTTACGTTTTTCTTTAACAAAACTTCCAGACTCAGGAGTTTGTTCAATTACAGATTTTTTTGGATATTTAGGATTGTAACTGGCAGAATCTATAACTAAAAAATCTAAATCTAATTCATTTAAAGTTGTTTCTACGTTAGATAAAGACATTTTATTTAAGTTAGGAACCTGAATTTTTTGTTCGTGATTGGTCGTATAACCCAACCACCATTTCATGCCTACAATGAGTAATGATAAGCTAAAAACAGCTATCATAATTTGAATAAAAAAAGACTTACTTATTAAAAATCTAAAGAAACTCATTTTTTTGATTTTTTTTATTGTTACAAATGTAGTGTAAAAATAGAATTAATCGAATTGACAATTCTTTTATCTATCAACGAAATTTTAACTAAGTTTGTGTGTAAACCAATTGATAAATGCAAAAAAATATTGCTATTGTTATGGGAGGGTATTCTTCCGAAGCAGAAATTTCTTTAAAAAGCGGTGAGGTTGTCTTCAATTCATTAGACACTAGTAAATATGCTTTGTATAAAGTTTATATTTTAAAAGAGAAATGGGTTGTTTCGAAGAACAACAAAGAATATCAAATTAATAAGAATGATTTTTCTTTTTTACTGAACACCCAGCATATACATTTTGACTGTGTATTTAACGCTATCCATGGTGATCCTGGAGAAAACGGAACATTGGTAGCTTATTTTGATTTGTTAGGCATCAAACATACTTCTGCACCTTTTTATCAAATGGCACTAACTTTTAATAAACGAGACACTCTTAGCGTTGTAAGAGGATATGGTATCCCCACTGCACCCTCTTTTTATATGCATCAAAGAGATGAAATAGTTACGGGTCATATTATAAAAAAAGTTGGCTTACCCTGTTTTGTAAAGCCAAATAGAGCGGGTTCAAGTTTTGGAATTTCCAAAGTTTATAAAGAAGAAAATTTAAAAACTGCCATAGAAAAAGCTTTTAAGGAAGATGAAGAAATTTTAATTGAATCTTTTTTAGATGGTAAAGAGGTCTCTGTTGGTGTTATTGACTATCAAGATGAACTCATTGTTTTGCCAATAACAGAGATTGTTTCGGAAAATGATTTTTTTGATTATGAGGCTAAATACGAGGGTAAGTCTCAGGAAATTACTCCTGCCAGACTATCTCAAGTTGAAAAAGAGCTGGTAGAAAGGCAAGCCATTAAAGTATATCAAATTTTAAATATGAAAGGGTTCTCTAGATCAGAATTTATAATTGTTGATGGAGTGCCTTATTTTTTAGAAATAAATACAGTCCCTGGAATGACAGAGGAAAGTTTACTTCCTCAACAAGCTAAAGAAGCCTCTATTAGTCTTTCAGAGTTATTTGATAATGCCATACAAGTGGCACTAAAATAAATATTATGAAAAAAGCAGTTTTTCCAGGTTCATTTGATCCAATTACTTTGGGTCATAAGGATATTATTACGCGAGCAATCCCATTATTTGATGAAATCACCATCGCTATTGGAATTAATTCTAATAAGAACTACATGTTTTCTTTAGCGCAAAGAAAAAAATTTATTGAAGAATGTTTTCAAGAATATGATAATGTGAAAGTTACTACATACCAAGGGTTGACTGTAGATTTTTGCAAAACACATGCTATAGATTATATTATTAGGGGTCTCAGAAATCCTGCAGATTTTGAATTTGAAAAAGCGATAGCACTTACGAATAGAGATTTAGCTCCAATTGAAACAGTTTTTTTATTAACTGCAGCAAAAACATCTTATATTTCCTCTTCTATTGTGAGAGATATTTTACAAAATGGAGGAGATGTGTCTAGCTTAGTCCCTTCCTCGGTCATTACAAAAATTGATGCTTAATAAATTAGTTTAATGAAAAAGATATTTCTTCTTTTAATTACTGTCTTATTTACGACATGTCAACACCATAATAATACCTTTATCACTCAATTTGAAAAATCTAGAGGTACAGAAACATCAGAGTATGCAGATGTTATTAATTATTTCAAAGAACTTTCCAGTACATATCCAGAACTTTCTATTTTTGAGATGGGGGAAACAGATGCTGGTTATCCTCTGCATTTGGTGGTTTATGATTCTGATGGTAAAACACAATTAAATACCCTTAAGAATTCTACAAAAAACAGCGTATTAATTAATAATGGAATTCACCCTGGAGAATCTGACGGAATAGATGCATCAATGCTTTTACTGAGAGATATTGTGCAAAACGATTCTTTGAAAAAGAGATATCAAAATACACTTATTGCAGTGATTCCAATTTATAATATTGGAGGGTCTTTAAATAGAAACTCCCACACCAGAGCAAATCAAAACGGTCCAATAGAATATGGATTTCGAGGAAATACTAGGAACTTTGATTTAAATAGAGATTTTGTAAAGCAAGACACTAAAAATGCAGCAGCCTTTGCAGAAATTTTTCATATGCTAGATCCAGATGTTTTTATAGACAATCACGTGAGCAATGGAGCAGATTATCAATATGCCATTTCACATCTATTTACTCAGCATAATAAACTAGGAGCTTCCCTAGGTGAATTTATAGAAACTAAGATGAGACCTGCTTTAGAAAGGTCTATGGCTACTAAAAATATGCCTATTACACCCTATGTGAATGTTTGGGGAGGAACACCAAAAGAGGGGTGGTCTCAGTTTTATGATTCTCCAAGGTATTCTACAGGGTATACTACCTTGTTTAATACTTTCGGAATGATGGTAGAGACTCATATGCTAAAACCCTATAAAATACGTGTAGAGCAAACCTATGAGTTATTATTATCTATGTTAGATTATACACAAGACCACTCCTTAGATATAAAAACAATTCGTAGAAATGCACTAGATGAAATTTTAAAAAAGAAGACGTACCCAATAGCATTTGAAATTGACCCTCAAAAAGAACCTTCTATAATTCAATTTAGAGGTTATGAAGGAAGTGTTATAGATAGTAAAGTAACCATCGGGAAACGACTAACATATGATACTTCAAAGCCCTATTTAGCCCCTGTAAATTATTACAATGAATATAGGGCAGCTAAAGAAACTACCATTCCAAAAGCTTACATTTTGAGACAAGGCTGGCATCGTGTAATAGAGCGCTTAGAAAACAATCAAATCTCTTATACTCAGTTTGAAAAAGACACCACTTTAGTTGTAGAAACAATGCATGTAGATGATTATAAAACTAGATTAAGTGCTTATGAAGGTCATTATCTTCATTACAACACTTCAATAAAAATTGATTCAATTGCTGTTCATTTTTCTAAAGGAGATCTTTACATACCTGTTAATCAGAAAGGAGCAAGGTATCTCATGGAAACTCTTGAGCCAGAGGCTACTGATTCTTTTTTTAATTGGAATTTCTTTGATACAGTTTTACAGCAAAAAGAAGGGTATTCTGGTTATGTTTTCGAGGATGTTGCTGAGCAAATTTTAAAAGAAAATACGCGCATTAAGGATGCTTTTGAAGCGAAGAAAGCAACCGACAAAGATTTTGCTAAGAATCCAAGAGCTCAGTTAAACTTTATCTACAAAAGAAGTTTACATTATGAAAAAGCACATTTATTATTGCCTATTTATAAAGCCTATGAATAGATCAAACAAGTTTTTAGAAAGCAATATTTTCACTAACTTGTAGGTCTAATAAAATTCACCATGCAAACACTTACGATTAACGGTCAGGACTATCAAGTTGATGCTCCAGAAAGTATGCCTTTATTATGGGCCATAAGAGATTTAATAGGACTTACAGGAACTAAGTTTGGTTGTGGGGTAGCCCAATGTGGTGCTTGTTCTATAATGATAGATGGAGCAGTTGTTCGCTCATGTAGTACTATGGTAAGTCAAGCTATTGGTAAAAACATTACAACTATTGAGGGTACTTCAGCCAGTCTTGAAGCTTTACGACAGGCATGGCGAAATAATAGTGTACCTCAATGTGGTTATTGTCAATCTGGTCAGTTGATTTCTGCAGCTGAATTATTAGACACCAATAACAACCCAACAGATGAAGATATAGACAATGCTATGAGTGGAAATATTTGTAGATGTGGAACCTATGTAAGAATCAAAAAGGCAATAAAAGAAGCAGTTGAACTTAAAAAACAAGTCTAAATGGAAAAGATAGAAATGAAACGACGAGATTTTGTAAAAGTACTTGGTTTGGCCTCCGGAGGTTTATTATTTGGATGTAATGTTTCTGCAGATAAAGTAGTAGTGAACACCCTAGAGAATGGAATCTCTTTTGTGCCAAATCTTTTTATTCAACTTCAGAAAGATGGGAAATTAACAATTGTTGTAGCCCGTTCAGAAATGGGTCAAGGTATTAGAACTTCTATGGCATCAGCTATAGCTGAAGATTTAGAGGCAGATTGGAAATATGTAACGGTGCAACAAGCAACAGGTGATTCAAAATTTGGAAATCAAAATACAGATGGCTCTAGAAGTATAAGAACCCTTTTGAAACCTATGCGAAAAATGGGGGCTATGGCACGAACCATTCTTGAGCAGGCAGCTGCAAAAAAATGGAACATACCTGTTTCAAATTGCAAAGCAGAAAATCATTTTGTAAAAAATAGCACAACAGGAGAGGAAATCTTTTTTGGTGATTTGGTAGAGGAAGCAAAAACTATTGCAATTCCGTCAGATGAAAATATTATATTAAAAGATAAAAAAGAGTTCAAATATATTGGTAAGAAAGTTATTCGTGGGATAGATATGGAAGATTTCCTTCATGGAAAAGCCAATTACGGATTAGATGCTCGATTGCCAAATATGAAATTTGCGTCAATAGCTCGAAGCCCAGTAACTTTTGGATCTGTAAAAAGTTATGACACTTCAGAAACTGTTGAAATAGACGGTGTAGAGCAGGTGGTTCAACTGGATAGATTAATTCCACCAGCTGGTCAGTTTTTCGGAATGTTAGGGGGAGTAGCTGTTATTGCAAATAATACTTGGTCTGCTTTTCAAGGAAAAAATAATTTGAATATTGAATGGGAATCAGGTTTGAATAAAACCTATGATTCTGAAAAGTTTAAAGAAAAATTAATTGGTAGAATTCAGAACAAATCAAAAGTAGTTCCGCCGTTTAAGGGTAATGTGGATAAGGCTTTTGAAAATGCAGATAAAGTAATTGAAGCCACGTATACAATGCCTCATTTAGTTCATGCACCAATGGAAGTACCAAATGCTTTAGCATGGGTTCGTGACGGTAAATGTGATGTTTGGGCGCCAGTTCAGGATCCGCAAACAGTGAGAGCAGAAATTGCTCATTTCTTTGGATTTGCAATTGAAGATATTACTATTAATGTAATGATGTTAGGTGGAGCCTTTGGTCGAAAATCAAAATCAGATTTTGTTGTAGAGGCTGTTGCATTATCTCAAAAAATTAATGCACCTGTTCAAGTTGTGTGGACTCGAGAAGATGATATACAGCATAGTTTTTATCATGCTCAAAATGCACAATATTTAAAAGGTTCATTAGATAAAAAAGGGAAAGTGACAGGTTGGCTTCACCGTGTGGCATTTCCTTCAATTACCTCTAGCTTTAAGCCTATGTCAAATTATATCGCTGGTTTTGAGTTAGGAATGGGTTTCACTAATAATCCTTATGATATTGAAAATATTCAAATAGAAAATGCCAAAGCAGAGTCTCATCTTCGAATAGGATGGTTGCGTTCGGTTTCTAATATTATTAGCGGGTTTGGAATCAATTCCTTTGTTGATGAATTGGCAATGGTATCAGGAAAAGATGCCATAGATTTTCGATTAGATTTATTAGGTAAAGATAAAGCCCCAACTGAAAAATCGCCTCACCCGTTCAATGTAGCACGACTGAAAAATGTATTATTAGAAGCAAAAAAACTATCAAAATGGGGTAGAGAATTACCTGAAGGCCACGGTTTAGGTGTTGCTATTCATTATAGTTTTTATAGTTACGTAGCAACGGTAGTTGAGGTATCTGTAAAAAGTGAAAAAGTGAAAGTTGAAAATATCTATTCTGTATTAGATTGTGGAATGTATGTGAATAGAGATGCTGTAATCAATCAAATGGAAGGTGCAGCAATTTTTGGGATGTCTATTACCATGTTTGGAAAAATATCAACAAAAGATGGGGTTGTAGAGCAAAGTAATTTTCATGATTATCAAATGACAAGAATGATAGATGCACCAAATATTCATGTTCATTTAGTAGACAATGAGGAAGATCCAACAGGAGTAGGAGAGCCTGGAGTTCCTCCAGTTTCAGCTGCAATTACAAATGCTATTTTTAATGCATCAGGAAAACGAGTAAGGTCTTTACCATTATCTGATCATGGAATGGTTTAGTACGCTATTTTGAAAAATAGATGTTATAAGTTTACTTCTTAAAATTTATATTCAGACAGTGATTTTGGAAATTTTTCTGGATTTGCAACTAGGTGATATCTAGGATCGTCAATATCTTCCTCAATTATTTGATGAAAAATTGGGCTAGCTTTATACAATAGTATTTTACAATCTGCACTAAGGTGTTTTAATTTGATTTTTTTTCCAGCATTTTGATATTTTTCAACCAATACAAAAATAGCTTCCAAAGCTGAGTGGTCAGAAACTCTAGATTCAACAAAATCAATCTCTACTGAGTTTGGATCATTTTTGACATCAAATTTTTCATTAAAAGCTGAAATACTTCCAAAGAATAATGGGCCCCATATTTCATATACTTTAGTACCATCTTCTCTGATTCGTTTTCTTGCTCTAATTCGCCTAGCATTTTCCCAAGAGAAAACTAAAGCACTAACAATTACTCCTGCAATAACAGCAATGGCTAGGTCAAAAATAACAGTTAGTCCAGAAACTAAAATTAATACAATAAGGTCTGCAACAGGAATCTTATTCATAATTCTAAAACTAGACCAAGCAAAAGTTCCAATAACTACCATAAACATTACTCCAACTAAGGCCGCAATAGGCACTTGTTCTATGTAGGAAGATGCAAAAAGTATAAAAATCAACAGCATTACTGCTGCGGTAATTCCAGACAAACGGCCTCTACCACCTCCTTTGATATTAATAATAGATTGTCCAATCATTGCACAACCTCCCATACCACCAAAAAATCCTGTAACAACATTAGCACTACCTTGAGCGATACATTCACGATTAGAATTTCCTCGTGTTTCTGTTAAGTCATCTACTAAATTAAGAGTCATTAGAGACTCTATTAATCCAATAGCTGCAAGTATTCCCGCATAAGGAAGAATAAACCAAAACGTATCTAAATTCATTGGAATTTTAGAGAAAGTATCTAATACTGGAACCGGAAACCCTCCTTTTAAACCTTCTCCACCACCATCTCTAATAAAAGAACCAACAGTTGCAACGTCTAAATTTGAAAATATAACAATTCCAGCTACAACTAAAATTGCAATTAATGCTTCAGGTAATTTTTTTGTAGCCTTTAACTTTGGTAAGCCCCACATAATGAACATGGTTAATCCAACCAGGCCAATCATCATATATAAGTTTTCACCTTCTAACCAAACTTTTTCGCCGCCTACAGTTGTTTTAAACATACCCAGTTGTGATAAGAAAATAACAATAGCCAATCCGTTTACAAATCCCATCATCACTGGATGTGGAATTAAACGAACAAATTTACCGAGTTTAAAAACTCCAGCTAGTATTTGAATGAGACCCATTAAAATTACAGTCAGAAAAAGATAGTAAAGGCCTAGGTTTTCACTTGGTGTTCCCATGGCATTCCCTTCACTCACCAAACTTACCATCACAACTGCTAATGCACCTGTGGCTCCAGAGATCATTCCAGGTCTTCCTCCAAAAATAGCGGTAATTAAGCCCACCATAAAAGCTGCATATAAACCAACTAAAGGGTCTACACCAGCAACAAAAGCAAAAGCTACTGCTTCTGGAACAAGTGCCAAAGCTACTGTAATTCCTGAAAGAACATCATTTTGTATATTTTTTACTCTTTTTCTAACGAAAGCATTCATATTTTTTAGTTCAGTTTTTTAGAAGTCGGCAAAGATAGAAGAATAAATGGAACGCACATAGCGTGATTTTACGAAATTATGGTATCAAAAAAGATCTATTTTAGTGCTCTTGATAATGCTTTTTGAAAACCAAATGAATATTTTGATAACTATTCTCTAGTGCTTTTAATGTCTCTTTTTTATTTTTAAATATTGCAATAGTTATTCCTTCTTCAAGTTGAGGAATTAACACTCCATCACTTTGTGTTTCCATTTCATACCAATGCGTTTCCTTTAAATTGTTTTGATTCTTGTGGTAGAAAATATGGTAAGTAGTAATTAAAAATTTATCTAAGGTTAGTTTAGAAACCCCACACTCTTCTTCAACTTCTCTAAGAGCTGTTTCTTTAATTTGTTCTCCTTTTTCAATTCTTCCTTTTGGTAAATCCCATTTACCACCCCTAAAAATGAATAAAAATTCTTTTCTTGAATTAAGTACTAAGCCACCAGCAGCAGTAATTAAATTAAAATTACTCTTAAAATCTGTCCAACATTCTTCAAGGTCTTCACAGAGTAAGATAAAGCCCTTGACTCTTCCGCCTTTAAGTTTATGGATAATTTCTGAAATGGTAATATTTTTATACTGTAGAATATTTAAATCACTTTCTTCAAAAGAGGAATCTATTAAGATAATAGGTCTTTCATTAATAAAAACTTTATACATTTGCCTACATGATTTTAAACAAAGATACAGCAAAAAAAACAGCAGAAGTTTTACTTAAAGTTAAAGCTATTAAGTTGAGACCGTCAGATCCATTTAGATGGGCATCTGGTTGGAATTCTCCAATTTATTGTGATAATAGAGTGACGTTATCTTATCCCTCTGTTCGTGTGTTTATCAAAGAAGAAATTTCTAAAATAGTAGAGATCCAATATGGTAAGCCTGATGTTATAGCAGGTGTTGCTACTGGCGCTATTGCCATAGGTGTATTGGTGGCTCAAGAATTGGGTGTTCCCTTCATTTATGTGAGACCTGAGCCTAAAAGTCATGGTCGTAAAAACCAAATAGAAGGTCATTTAGAAAGTGGTCAAAATGTTGTTGTTATTGAAGATTTAATCAGTACTGGTAAAAGTAGTTTAAATGCTGTATCAGCATTAAAAGAAGCAGGAGCTGTTGTGAAAGGTATGGTAGCTATCTTCTCTTATGGATTTGATATTGCCTCAGATAATTTTAAAAATAGTAATGTTTCCCTTACTACCCTGAGTAATTATAAGTATCTGTTGGAACAAGCAATGGATAGTAAATATATCACTGAAAAAGAGTTAGAGGCATTGTCTGAATGGAGACAAGATCCCGAAAATTGGAAATCATAAAAAAAAATGAACATAGAAGGTAAAAAAGTATTGATAGCAAAATCTTCAAAAGAAGCTTATAATTTCTTTATGACTCTAGAGAATTTTGAATTGCTCATGCCTACAAGTACTGAAAAATTTGAAGTAGAGGGTGACTCATTTTTATTTGGATTAAAAGGAATGCCAGAAATAAGACTCGTTCTTGGAAATAGTGTAGAATATTCTAAGGTAAGTTTAGGAGCAGCTAGTAGTAAATTATCCTTTACATTGGAAGCTAATATACTTTCGGTTTCTGATAGTTCTAGTGAGGTTCAATTGCAATTTGATGGAGACTTTAATCCAATGATGGCAATGATGGTAAAAAAACCATTGACTAACTTTATAGATACGCTTACTGAAAATATTGCTAAACTTTAGCAAAAGAAATTTCCTTCAGTCCAAATTCACATATACTATTATCTTCAAGTTGTATTTGTAAATTTCCTTTAGTTGACACTCCGTTAATTATACCCATAAATAACTGGTTAGTTTTCTGATTCAAAAATGTAGTTGGAATTCCTTTTTTATATAAAGCTTGATGATACCTATTGTAGATTTGATTAAAATTTCCTAATTCAATACAAGAAATTTTTAAATTAATATGATCTATAATTTTATTCATTAACGTTTCAAGCTCTATATTTTTTTTTAAAATGATTTTTAAAGAGCTAGCGTTAATTAGACTTTTATGAAAGTTTTCTTGATTAACATTTAATCCAATTCCAACAATGGTATTCTTAATTCGTGAATGAGAGAATGTAGTTTCTATAAGAATTCCACAAATCTTCTTTTTATCTGACATAATGTCGTTTGGCCACTTAATGTATAAATTAGGTACATTATATTCCAAAAGTGTATCATAAATTGCTAATGAAACAGCAAAGTTTAGATATGCTTGATGTTCAATTTTAATTTTTTTTAAAGGGGTGAATAGGCTGAATGTTAGGTTTTTATAAGGTTCTGAAACCCAAGAATTATTCATTTGACCACGACCAGAAGTTTGATTGTTAGTCACAGCAACAGTAACTTCATCTAGTGAAGAATTTTGAGCCAATTCTTTTAAAAAAGAATTGGTAGAGTTGGTGGCATTAATTTTGATTATTCTCAAGTGTTAAAGAAAGTGTAAACTAATTAATTACTTCGCAATATACTCGCAAAAAAATAATAACTTTGTATTAAATAAAAAAAATTAATGGGAAAAAAACCAGTTAACACAGATGAGCTAATATCTGTTATCATAAAGGGTATTGATGATGTTAAGGGAGATGATATTCAATTACTGGATTTAAGAGAAATAGAAAACACTGTATGTGATTATTTTATTATTTGTTCAGGGACTTCAAATACTCAAGTAAACGCAATTACTGGTTCCATTCAGAAGCTTGTCAGTAAAGAACTAAAAGATAAACCCTGGCACGTAGAGGGACAAAATAATTCAGAATGGATTTTGATGGATTACGTTAACGTAGTAGTACATGTTTTTCAAAAGCATATAAGAGAATTTTACGATATAGAAAGCCTTTGGGGAGATGCTAAAATAACTGAAATCAATCCTGTTTAAAAAAAAATAGATGAGTGATAAAAATAAAAATTCAACACCTAATGTACCCAAATTTAAATTCAATATGTATTGGATTTACGGTGCAATTTTTGTTGTTCTAATAGGAGTTAGTTTTATAAATGAGTCTTCTTTTTCTACGAAAAAAATTTCAACGAATAGATTTTTTAAAATTTTAGAATCTAATGATGTAAATAAAATCCTAATTATAAATAAAAATATAGCTGAGGTATACATAAAAAAAGAAGCTGAAAAAAAGGATAAGTATAAGCAACAAGCTAATTCTCCTTTGTTCAGAAAAGGGTCGCCATTATTTCAATATGATTTTGGTGATTTGCAAAATTTTGAAAACAAATTAAATCAATATAAATCAACCAAAAACCTTGATTTTGACATAGACTCAGATTCTAGAGGTAGTTTTTTTGAATCTATTATTGGTTTTTTACCTTTCATATTACTAATTGCCATTTGGATTTTCTTCATGAGAAGAATGTCTGGTGGTGGTGGTGCTGGCGGCGGTGGCGGTCAAATTTTTAATATTGGAAAATCTAAAGCAAAACTATTTGATAAAGACACTAAAGTTAAAACAACTTTTGAAAATGTTGCTGGTTTAGAAGGGGCAAAAGAGGAAGTACAAGAAATTGTAGATTTCTTAAAAAACCCAGATAAATACACTGCTTTGGGTGGAAAAATACCAAAAGGAGCCCTATTAGTAGGACCTCCAGGTACAGGTAAAACATTATTGGCTAAGGCTGTAGCAGGTGAAGCTGAGGTGCCTTTTTTCTCATTATCCGGATCAGATTTTGTTGAGATGTTTGTAGGTGTTGGAGCCTCTAGGGTTCGAGACCTATTCAAACAGGCAGCACAAAAATCACCTTCAATAATTTTTATTGATGAAATTGATGCAATTGGTAGAGCTCGTGGAAAAAATAGTATGACTGGAGGTAATGATGAGCGTGAAAACACTTTAAACCAGTTATTAACTGAAATGGACGGTTTTGGTACAGACGTTAATGTTATTGTATTAGCTGCAACAAATAGAGCTGATGTTTTAGATTCTGCTCTTATGAGAGCTGGTCGTTTTGATAGACAAATCTACGTAGACTTACCAGACATTAAAGAACGAAAAGAAATTTTCGAAGTACATATAAAACCTTTGAAATTATCAGATGATGTTAATATTGAATTTTTAGCTCAACAAACACCTGGTTTTTCTGGTGCTGACATTGCTAACATGTGTAATGAAGCAGCATTGATTGCAGCACGAGGAGATAAAAAATCAATTCACCATCAAGACTTTTTAGATGCAGTAGACAGAATAGTTGGTGGTCTAGAAAAGAAAAATAAAGTGATTACTCCTAAGGAGAAAAAAACAATAGCTTTTCATGAAGCTGGACATGCTACTGTAAGTTGGATGTTAGAGCATGCCGCGCCTTTAGTTAAAGTAACAATAGTACCAAGAGGTCAAAGTTTAGGTGCCGCATGGTACCTTCCTGCGGAAAGGATGATCGTGCAGACAGAACAAATGCTGGATGAAATGTGTGCTACTCTGGGAGGGAGAGCTGCAGAGAAAATAATTTTCAATAAAATTTCAACAGGAGCATTAAGTGATCTTGAGAAAGTTACGAAACAAGCGAGAGCAATGGTAACTGTTTATGGTTTGAATGAAAAAGTTGGAAATTTAACTTATTATGATTCCTCAGGGAATGACGCTTTTGTGAAACCATATAGTGAAAATACAGCAAAAACGATTGATGAAGAAATTTCAAAAATGATAGAATTGCAGTATCAAAGAGCCATTGATATTCTTGACAAGAATAAAGAAAAGCTAACTGTTTTAGCTGAGCTTTTATTAGAAAAGGAAGTTATCTTTAAAGATGATTTAATTAAGATTTTTGGAGTAAGACCTTTCGAAGAAGAAGTTACTGATGCTTTTGAAGTAAAAGAAAAAAGCTCAAAAATAGCAGTTGAAGAGGAAGAAATAAAAGATACTAAAGAAGAAAAATAAAAATTAATTTTTAAATGAGTTTTTTAAAAAAATTATTTAAAAGTAAAGACCCTATTGCTGAAAATACTGATAAGAAACCAAAGGTTAAATTATCTTTGGACGATGCATTTGTTCATCATTTTATTTCCAAAGGAGGTAAGTTTCTTTACTGTGTCTCTGAAAAAGAGGTAATAAATAATTTAGATCAAATCATTTCTGAAAACAATTGGGATATCATTACTTGCTTTGATAAAAGCCTAAAAAACTTCCTTAAAAAATCAAGTGTTAACCTACAAGAAGATGTAGATACTTCAAAACCCTTTTTCACCTCTTGTGAGCATTTAATCTCTGACAATGGAGATATTTTGTTCTCATCTAACCAGTTGAGTACTCATAAACTTGCAACTTTATCAAGCGATTTTATTGTATTTGCAAGAACTAGTCAGTTTGTAAAAGATACTGGTGAAGGTTTAACAGGGATTAAAACCAATTGTAAAGATGGGAGTATACCAACCAATATTAGTGCAGTGAAAAAATACAGTTTAAATACTGATGACGATAATTTTTTAAATTATGGTAATAATAACTCCAAAAACCTATATTTGCTGCTTTTAGAAGATTTATAATATGACCAACCTTCTTAGAAGAGCTACCTCAGGATTTATTTATGCAGTACTTTTTATTACTGCCATAATGTATTCAAAAGAATCTTACATAATTCTTATCTCCTTTTTTGGTTTAATTTCTTTAAGAGAGTTTCTTAAATTATTAAAGTTTAATAATAGTGTTATTTATTTGCTTTTTGTTGGCTTAATTTTATTGCCTTACATACCAATTCACCCATTTTTTATAAAACTATTATTAGCTTTATCTCTTTCTGGATCTGTTCAGTTATTATTAAACCTTCTATTTAAAAGAAAGAAATATCCCTTAAATTCTATTCAGAAATTTGATATATGTATTCGTTATTTACTTTTTTCATTTACTTTCTTAATTCTTCTCCCTTTTGTGAACGGAGTGTATGAGCAGTCTGTCATTTTAACATTAATCATTCTTATCTGGGTGAATGATAGTTTTGCGTTTTTTGTTGGTAAGAACTTGGGAAAAAGGAAATTATTTGAAAGTGTATCTCCAAAAAAGACAGTTGAAGGTTTTTTTGGTGGTGTTTTATTTTCATTAATTACAGCCTTTATTCTTTCATATTTTTGTGATTTTTTATCTTTGACTAACTTGATCGTAATTTCATTAATAGCCGCTATTCTTGGAACTGCAGGAGACCTTGTTGAGTCAAAATTTAAAAGACAAGCTAACACTAAAGATAGTGGTAATATTATGCCAGGTCACGGAGGAATATTAGATCGTTTAGATAGTTTGTTGTTTGTGGCTCCCTTCGTATATTTGTACATCCATTATTTAATTTAAAAAAATGCTAAGTTTTCATAAAGAAGGTTATAAAATAATAGCTTTTACATTTCTATTTGTTTTATCAGGAATTTTATTGTCAGAGAAGTTCGTTGAATTAATCTGGTTACAAAAAGGAATTCAAATATTTTTGTTATTATTTTTAATCATTGTTTTACAGTTTTTCCGAAACCCTAAGAGAGTTACAAAAATAAATGATAATCAAATAATTGCTCCAGTAGATGGTAAGGTTGTGGTTATTGAGGAAGTTGAAGAACCCGAGTATTTTAAAGGGAAAAAACTTCAAGTTTCAATATTTATGTCTCCAATTAATGTTCATGTGACTAGATATGCTTTAAGTGGGCTGGTAAAGTATAGTAAATACCATCCTGGAAAATATTTAGTTGCTTGGCACCCAAAAGCATCAACTGAAAACGAAAGAACAACCATAGTAATAGAAAATAATACCTTTGGAGAGGTACTCTATCGTCAAATTGCAGGAGCATTAGCAAAAAGAATTGTAAACTATGCTGAAGAAGGCGAGAAAGTTGTTCAAGGAACTGATGCAGGATTTATTAAATTTGGGAGTAGGGTAGACCTTTATTTACCTTTAAATACTAATTTAGCTGTAAAAATCGGAGATAAAGTTAAAGGAGGAGAACAAGTAATAGCAGAAAAGTAATGAATGTAAGTTTAGATATAAAGTTTACAAAAGCGTTTAACGATTTATCTGAATTAGAAGAAAATTTAGCTCCCGATATCATGCTTAAATTATATGCCTACTATAAACAAGCAGTCATAGGTAATACATTTTCCTATGGAGGAGAAGTTGATGTAAGAGATGCTTTTAAATTTAATGCATGGACACAATTAAATGGTATGACTCAAGAAAACGCAAAAAAACAATACATAAAACTTGTAAAAAATATTTTAAATAATCAACTTAAATAATTCTCATGAAAAACCTAACAAAGCTAGTATGTGCTCTTTTACTAACTCAGTTTTTAGCTTGTAGCACTGAAAAAAAAGAAGATAAAAATTCAACGAAAACAGAAAAAGAAACCACTGCAGCATATGTGTTAAATGAAGCAACAAATTCAGTTCAATGGACTGCTTACAAAACCACAGAAAAAGTTCCTGTAAAAGGAAAATTCACACAAGTTAATATCACTTCCGGTGGTGAAGGGAATTCTGTAAAGGATGCTATTCATAATGCAGAGTTTTCAATACCTATTACTAGTATTTTTACCTCTGATTCTAGTAGAGATTATAAGATTAGAAAATTCTTTTTTGGTGTTATGGAGAATACAAAACTTTTGTCTGGTAAATTAGTAATAGAAAATGACTCTCTAGGTTATGCAGACATAACGATGAATGGAATTACAGATAAATTACCTTTTACTTATCTCATTGATGACAAGAAATTTTCAATGGCTACTAAAATGGATGTATTAAATTGGAATGCTAAGTCTTCTTTAGATTCTTTAAATTTAATTTGTAAAGAACTTCATAAAGGCTTGGATGGAATCAGTAAAACTTGGTCTGAGGTAGCTATAAATATTACTTCAACTTTTTAAATAATATTTTTTCTAAACAGGAAACCCACTATAATTAGTGGGTTTTTTATTTAAATTTGATATAATCGATTTCAAATTCAAAATCACCATATTTTTTTTCATCTGTGATGAATCCAATTCTGACAATTTCTTTCATCGTTTCTTTTTTTAATGTTTCATTCATAGGTTTACCAAAATAATGCTTTCTCAAATCTGAAAGTTTTATTGTTCTTGTGATCCATTTGGATGAAGTTTCACTGAGGTTTATTTTATAATTAGGAATATACCATCTTCGACTCACAGCAATTGTAAAAGCTAATGAAATACCAACAGACCTATAACGCATTTCAATTTCATTGTACATGGAAATGTTTTTGTCTGAAAAAGAATGACGTAATGATGAGAAACCACCATTATTATCTAAGGATACTTTCCCTTTAAATAACATACTGTTTGCAGTCAGTTTTTTGGTTCCTTTAGACAAGCCTCCCATAACTCCATCATTAACAACTCTCCAATATTTTCCTTCCTTTTCTTTTCCAAAGTCTATTTTAATTGTGTTTTGTGTGGTTAGAGAATAAAGTAAGAGAATGATAAGTTGTATTTTCATAGTAGATTTTTAAGTGCTTTTTTTAAATCTTCAAACTTAAATTTAAAACCAGCTTGTTTGATTTTTTCTGCAGAAACTCTATTACCATTTACAATAATTGAAGACATTTCACCTAAAGCTATTTTTAGTAAAACCTTTGGGGCCATAAATGGTATGAATGGTTTCTTAACTATTTTTGAGAGTACTTTTGAAAAAGAAAAATTTGTTATATGCTCGGTAGATACAGCATTATAAACTCCTTGAAATTTATTATCTTCAATTCCTTTTATATACAACTCACATAAATCATCTATATGGATCCATGGCATAAACTGTTTGCCATTTCCTATAGAGGTTATTACAGGTGTTGTCATTTTTTCGAGGGCGCCTCCTTCTTTTGATAAAACAATTCCTGTTCTAAGTATTACTGTTCTTATTTTTAGATGTTCAAATTGATTAATTGCTTTCTCCCAAAGCTCACAAACATTAGAAAGAAAATCATTACCTGCCTTATTTGTTTCTTTAAAAATTTTGTCTGTTGTTGTTGAGCCATAGTAGCCTGTGGCTGAAGCGGCAACGAAACTTTTTAAAGGAACTTCTAGTCTTTTTACAGTGTCATACAGTAAATTTGTTGAATCTACTCTACTATCTAGGATTTCATTTTTTCTTTTATTAGTCCATCTTTTATTAGCAACTCCTGCACCAGTAAGGTGAATGATATGATTTACCCCATTAAAGGCCGAATCATCTATTGTATTTTGATCAATATTCCAAAGGAAGGTTGGAAATGAATTTTTAGGATTACTTTCTCTACTTAAAAGACGAACCTTATATCCTTTAGATTTTAATAAACCTGATAAATGTCTGCCAATAAGACCTGTACCTCCAGATATAAGTATAGTATTCATAGTGTAAAAATACAAAAACCTAGATTTAATTTCAATTCAGGATTTTTAAATATTAGTTAAAAACAATAATATTTTTTATATGTGTTCCGAAAAGAGTTATTGAATAGATTTGTGTGAAAGTCTAATTTTTGTTTTTTAAATTTTGTGAAAGGATTGTTAATCTTTAATAACGAATAGTTTAAAGTCTTATTTTTGTATTTCTATGAATAAAATATTTAAAAAAGGATTTAAATTTAGCTCTTTTACGGCTCCTTATCAGACTCCATTCGATAAATTACTTGAGATTTTCAAAGAAATTATTACCTACACATCTGGAGATTTTGACGAAGCTATCGAATGGTTAAGACAGTTAGACATTGAGTATAAGTTGACTGATCATAATTATACAATAGATGATTTCATAGAAGACTTAAAAGCAAAAGGGTACATTAAAGAAGAAATAGATTTAGATTCTGGTGATGGGAAAATTTCTATCACTGCAAAAACTGAAAGAGCAATAAGACAACAGGCTTTAAATCAGATATTTGGTAAAATTAAAAGAAGAGGGTCAGGTAATCATAAAAGTAAAGGTTATGGATTGGGAGACGAACATACGGGTGACTTTAGAAATTATCAGTTTGGAGATTCTCTAGATAAAGTTTCAATGACAGAAAGTTTACGAAACGCACAAATTAATCATGGTATAGCTAACTTTAATTTAACAGAAGATGACCTTGTGGTTGAAGAAACCATGCATAAAGCTCAAATGAGTACTGTTTTAATGATAGATATCAGCCATTCTATGATATTATATGGAGAGGATAGAATTACGCCAGCAAAAAAAGTAGCTATGGCTTTGGCAGAACTTATTACCACCAGATATCCTAAAGACACCTTAGATATTTTAGTTTTTGGAAATGATTCATGGATCATAGATATCAAAGACCTACCCTACTTAAAAGTGGGGCCTTACCATACAAACACAGTTGCGGGTCTTCAATTAGCAATGGATGTGTTGAGAAGAAAAAGAAATACGAATAAGCAGATTTTTATGATAACTGATGGAAAACCAAGTTGCATAAGAATGCCAGATGGTCAATATTATAAAAATAGTAATGGTTTAGATTCTTTTATAACTAAGAAATGTTATGCGATGGCTCAACAAGCAAGACGGCTTCATATTCCTATCACAACATTCATGATTGCTCAAGATAGTTATTTGATGCAATTTGTAAGAGAATTTACCAAAGCAAATCAAGGAAAGGCATTTTATACAGGAATTAAAGGCTTAGGAGAAATGATTTTTGAAGATTACGAAACCAACAGAAAAAAAAGAATTAAAGGCTAATATGAATATTACAACCATACAAACACTAGGAGCGTTAAAAGAAACAGGATACCAACCCAAATCTATCAAAGATGAGTTGCGAGATAATTTAATAAATAAAATTAAAAATAAAGAAACAATATTTACTGGAGTTCACGGATATGAAAATACTGTAATTCCAGAATTAGAAAGAGCAATTTTATCAAGACATAATATTAATTTTTTAGGATTACGAGGTCAAGCAAAAACACGCTTGGCTAGATTAATGGTTAATTTATTAGACGAATATATACCTGTAATAAAAGGCTCTGAAATTAATGATGACCCCTTACAACCTATTTCTCGATTTGCAGTAGAATTAATTAAGCAAAAAAAAGATGAAACACCTATTGTTTGGTTACATAGAAATGATCGTTTTTCAGAAAAGCTAGCAACACCAGATGTTACAGTTGCAGATATTATTGGCGATGTAGATCCTATAAAAGCTGCTAATTTAAAGTTGAGTTATGCAGATGATCGTGTAATCCATTATGGAATGATTCCTAGAGCTAATCGATGTATTTTTGTAATTAATGAATTACCCGACTTACAAGCAAGAATTCAAGTAGCTTTATTTAATATTTTACAAGAAGGAGATATACAAATTAGAGGTTTTAAATTGAGGTTACCTTTAGACATGCAATTTATTTTTACGGCCAATCCAGAAGATTACACAAATAGAGGAAGTATTGTAACTCCTTTAAAAGACAGAATAGGTTCTCAAATATTAACACACTACCCCGAAACAATTGAGATTGCTAAAACAATTACTTCTCAAGAAGCCGCTTTAGATAGCAGACAATCTTCGACTATTTTTATTCCTGAATTGGCTAAAGATATTCTGGAACAAATTATATTCGAAGCTCGAAAAAGTGAATATGTAGATGTTAAAAGTGGTGTTAGCGCTAGATTAAGTATCACTGCTTTTGAGAATTTAGTAAGTACTGCAGAAAGACGTTTATTAAATTCTGGTGATCCTAAAACTGTAATACGGATGAGTGATTTTACTGGTATTATTCCCGCCATAACTGGTAAAATAGAACTCGTTTATGAAGGTGAACAAGAAGGGGCCTATAATGTAGCACTTACATTACTAGGTAGTGCGATTAAAACTTTGTATTCAAAAATTTTCCCTAAAATAGAAAAGATTGAAAAACAAGGTGTTGAAACATCATATGATGATATTGTTTCTTGGTTTTTTAATACGAGTGATGATTTTGAAATATTAGATGATATTCTTGAAAAAGACTATAGATCAATTCTTAAAAAAGTAAAACCATTATCAGAATTTGTGAAAAAACACAAAGGAGATGTACTTTCTGATGAATTGTGCTTTTGGCAAGAATTTGTTTTATGGTCATTGGTTGAGCACAAAAAACTTAGTAAATATAGATATGCTGAAGGAACTCAATTTAAAGATCCATATGGTAGTTTTATTAGTGGATTATAATTAAAAAATATTATCGACTTCTTCTTCCCATTCGATTATTTCGCATTTCTACCATTTTTTTTCTAATGTTGGAGGTGTATTCGTTTTTTGTAATATTCTCCCCTTTTTCTGGAGCTGAGATGGTTATGTTTTCTTTTGGGTTTAAAACAATTTCCGAACACAATAAAGTTGTATTTCCTGCACTTACTTCCAATATTAACCCGGGAAGACCTCCGTATTCTGCAGGGCCTTGGGCAATAGGAATTTGAGGGGTATACCAAGCTTCAATAACAATTAAGGACTCCTCAGTTTGTGTTGTTTCATCAGATTTTTTTCTAAGGTCACCCCAAGAAAAATCAAACCAATTTAAATCAGACTTTGGTATCATCGCTGCAGCTTTATAACAGGTATAATTCCCAATAGTTTTTGTTTCTGTTCCTAAATTCCATTTAATTTTCAATAATTGATCTTTAACTAAAAATCGTTTGCCATAAAATTCTTGACTCTGTGTTAATTCATTTTTTTTAATATTTTTATACATATCACCCCTAGAGAAATACCCTCCCCAAGAGTCTGTAGCACCAGAAATTGCATCAATTTTTTCTTCTTCTACAAATGTAGATTCTTGCATATTAAAACTTAGGATATATTTTTTTTCTAATCTATTCTTTAGACGATTTTGTATTTGTTTTTTTTGAGCTTCACTCATTCTAGCTCCCCAATTTCCAAGTTCCATTTTTGATTTAGAGAAATAATATGCTTTACCTTGAAACCTTTGAGCACTTAACTGTGTTGTGAAAAAGAATATAAAGAGGAGAGTTAATGTTCTATTGACGGATAATTTCATGATTGTCTTTTCATTAAAACTAAACAAAAAATGAGTAAAGATTTATTGGTTTTGTTTTTTTAGGAAAAGATTAACACCATTTTAAAGTGTTATAAATCGTGTAAATAATTTATTTTCAGTGAATTATATTATTGTCGAAGTCGTAAATATCTGTATTTAACGATGGTTTTTTTTCTTGTGTTTAGAAAAAAATAGAGTACAATTCTTAAACTCAATAAAATTAATATTATTTTTTCAATTTTATAGTTCCAAACATATTTGCATCAATCCATCCACGGTTTTTATTATCTCCTTCAACAATAACAGAGCCAAAAAAGTTTTCTCGAAGTTCACTTTGATCGTTATCACAATAGGCAATTGCAAATCCAATTTTTTTATTGGAAAATAAATTTAAAGCTGTTTGATCTCCATTTAAAGTATATGTATCTGGGAAAAGATAAATTTTAAATTCCCATACTGTTGTATTAGAACGTCCAATAGTCATCTTAGAATCAATATGACTATTGAAAAGCTTGGGTATATCTTTTGCATCTAAATCTACTACATCGCCATTCAAACCAACATGATAAGCAAATGCATTATGATTAAATTGATGATTACCACCACTATTATCCTCATCTATAAATATTTCTACACAATCATCATCCCACCATCGCTCCAAGGGGTTCTTAATTTTATCAACTAAAAAATCATCCTTAATTTCTACTAAAACATATAAAGCCTCTTTAGACCAAGATAGTTTATACCTCCCTGTAAAATCTGAAGAATCTACTTGTTCTCCTAACCATACCTGATTAATGGGGTGCCATGAAGATTTTTTCCAAGTTTTTTCATTTGCGATTCCATCGATAAGGATAGTATCTATAATTTTTTCAACCAACATCTCTTGTTGATTGTTGTTTTTTTTATGTTGTTTTTTTAGTTGTTTTTGATTGTTTTCTTTACAATTCAATATTAAAAAAGTTAAACAGATGAAAAACAAAAATTTTGCAAGTTTCATTAGTGTTTAATTTTGTATTAATCCACTAGGAAAAGATACAATACTCTCATGACCATTTTCTCCAACTGAAGCAATACCGAAGAAGAAGTTGTCTACTACAATTCCTTCAAGTGAAAATTCTGTGGTATTTTCAACGTATGTGAAATGATCCCAGGTAGGAGATGTAGTATCTCTCCAGTATATTTTATATCCTTTTGCACCTTCAACTGAATCCCATTTAAAAGAAACAGCAGGTTTTACAGCACCACCAATTTTAACATTTTTTGGTGCTGGAGGAGCCCAAGCTATACTCGCTAAATTTATGGCATTAACAGCAGTTAGTTTTTTTGCATAATCAAAATTTACAAACTTTAATTTGTCTCCATACTCAATTCTATCTTCATTACGAATATCTTGATGTTGTTGAGTGTAGTTTTCATGCATTTCCATAATTCTAATCCCAGCAAACCCCTCATCATTAAAGGGCCTATGATGTCCTCCTCTACCAAATCGGTCTAATCTGTAAATCATTTTTGGATTCATTTCTGGCATATATTTTTTTGTAGTTTTATGAATAAATCGAGCTAATTGTCTAGAAATACCATCAACTTCTCCACCATAAAAACGTCTTGCATTTCGTTGTTTTGCTGTTTCTGTGATGGGTGTAGGTTCAGAAAATATTCTAAAAGTTCTGTTGTCAATTATTCCATCTACGCCTTTAATATTACCAATCATATCATTATTCATAATTCCAATAATTTCCCATCCTTTTTCCTTAGCATGTTTCGCCAATCCACGACCGCCAAATAGCCCTTGTTCCTCACCAGACAATCCTACATAAATAATACTATTCTCAAAAGTGTATTTAGACAATACTCTAGCAGCCTCAATAGTTCCAGCCATGCCCGAAGCATTGTCATTAGCACCGGGAGAATCAGAGCGGAAGTCATTTGGGTCAGAAACCCTTGAATCTATATCACCACTCATAATAATATATCGATTTGGATACTTACTACCTTTTTGAATGGCCACAACATTTACAATCATAACATCTTTAACAATTCTTCTTTTATTTTTTTTGACGAAATCCTTTTGATATTGGACATTCAAACAATCACCGCAGTTTTTAGAAATTTTATCAAATTCAGATTTAATCCACCTTCTTGCAGCACCAATTCCTCTAGTATTTGAGATGGTATCACTTAAAGTATGTCTAGTTCCAAAATTAGCAAGTTTGGTAATATCTTTTTTTATTCTCTCTGTTTTGACATTTTTTACTATATCATAAATTCTTGTATCAGTTTGGGCATTTGTAATACTAGCTAGTAGTATAATTAAAAACGTGATTTTTTTCATGGGACTCTATTTTAGATTATTAAATATACAATTTTGAGAGCTACTACGAATTGAAATAATTTCTTTAATTTTTTATGGGTTTTAAAATTCTAAATACATAATATAGTTAGGATTAGAATGTGTTTTCGAAACAGTGAAATTTGCTTTTCCTACAATCTTAAATCCTACTTTTTCATAAAACTTAATAGCTCTGAAGTTCTCAATCCAAACCTCTAACCAAACACCACGCTGTTCTTTTTTTTGTGCTAGCTTTGAATTAAAATTCATAAGTTTTAATCCAATACCTAAGCCATAAAATTCTTTTAATAAATATAATCGTTCCATTTTAGTAACATGATTATCAGATATATGAATATTTGGATCGTTAAATATAATTTTTGAAAATCCGGCAACTTTCGATGAGTGATAGATAAGATAATATTCAAAGTCAGGGTTTGTAATTTCTTTTTTAAAGTTTTCTACACTAAAATTTGCTTCAATGTATGATGAAATATCCTCTTTGGGTGCGCTATGGCCGTGTGCAGGCATAAAAGCCTCAATACTCAATGAGGCTAATAGAAGTGCATCTTCAGTTGTAGCTTTTCTAATACTAATCATTAGCTAAATTAGATCTATAATAGATTCAAAAATATAAATTTAATCTTCGAATTTTTAAAGTTTATAAAAAAATAAAGCCTCTTTGCAAATACAAAGAGGCCTTATAAAAAAGAAAATCTTTCTATAACTTACTTTATTAAGTCATAGCTTCGTTTAATAAAATTAGTCAATTCCTCTCCGTGTAATAAGTTTTGAGATAATTTAGCTAAATCAAAAGATTGAGAAATTAAACGATCACGTTTTTTTGCAGTTTTAGTGTTTAAAATCTCACCTACAAGCGCGTGATTGGTGTTCACTACTAAGTTATACATTTCTGGAAGATTTCCCATACCCATCATTCCACCTCCACCTGAAGCACTCATTTCTTTCATTCTTCTCATAAACTCTGGAACTGTAATTATGAATGGAGATGCATTTGAATCCATAGCTTCTAATTGAACGGTATAGGTTTGCTTTGGAACTGCATTTTCGATCATAGGCTTGAGGGTTTCCTTTTCCTCATCAGATAATTTAGAAATAACAGTGTCATCTTTTTTAATTAAATTATCAATATGATCTGCATCAACTCTGGTAAACTTCACTTTGTCATTTGAAGACTCTAATTTCTGCATTAAATGAGATATAATTGGAGAGTCTAAAAGTAAAACTTCATAACCTTTATCTTTAGCAGATTGAATATAACTGTGTTGAGCGTCTTTATTTGCAGCATATAAAATGATTTGATTTCCATCTTTGTCTGTTTGTGCATCTTTAGTTTTCTCAAGAAATTCCTCAAATGTAAAGAAAGAATCATCTACTGTTGGATACAATGCGAATTTTTGAGCTTTATCAAAGAATTTGTCTTCTGATAACATCCCATATTCTATAATTACTTTAATATCATTCCATTTTGATTCAAAATCTTCACGATTATTTTTAAAAAGTGAAGCTAATTTATCACCTACTTTTTTAGTAATATATCCAGAAATCTTTTTTACTGCTCCATCTGCTTGTAAATAGGAACGAGAAACGTTCAAGGGAATATCTGGAGAATCAATTACACCTTTTAACATTTGTAAAAAGTCGGGAACGATTCCTTCAACATTATCAGTAACAAAAACTTGATTTTGGTATAATTGAATTTTATCTTTTTGCATATCCATACTCGGACTTAACTTTGGAAAAAATAAAATTCCTGTTAAATTGAATGGATAATCTACATTTAAATGAATGTGAAATAACGATTCTTCAAATTGTGTTGGATACAATTCTCTGTAGAAATTGGTGTAATCTTCAGCTTCAAGATCTGCTGGTTTTTTTGTCCAGGCAGGATCTGTATTGTTAATTATTTTATCAACTGTAATTTGTTTGTGAGGTTCAGTAGTTTCTTTACCATCTTTATCCTTAGTTGTCTTTGGAGTAAATTCTGGGTCATTAATTTCTTTAGTTCCAAATTTAATAGGTACCTGGTTAAAACGATTGTATTTGTTTAACAATTCAGAAATTTTAGATTCTTCTAAAAATTCAGTAGAGTCTTCAGCTATGTGTAAAACAATTTCTGTACCTCTATCTGACTTTTCATGTTCTACAAGCGTATATTCTGGAGATCCATCACAAGACCAATGAGCTGCTGGCTCATCTTTAAAAGATTTAGTGATAATGTCAACTTTGTCTGCTACCATAAAAGCAGAGTAAAAACCAAGACCAAAATGACCAATAATTCCAGCTTCATTGTCTTTGTATTTATCTAAAAATTCTTCAGCACCAGAAAATGCAATTTGATTGATGTATTTTTCAACTTCTTCAGCAGTCATTCCTAGCCCTTGATCTTTTATACTAAGTGTTTTTGCTTCCTTGTCTAAACTAATTTCAATCTTAGCATCACCTAATTCTATTTTTGCTTCACCTATAGCTATTAAGTGTTTTAGTTTAGAAGTTGCATCTGTTCCATTGGATATAAGCTCACGTAAAAATATTTCGTGATCAGAATACAAGAACTTTTTAATTAATGGAAAGATGTTTTCTACCGATACATTAATATTTCCTTTACTCATAATTATGTGATTTAAGTTTTTTTTATTTGTTTATTATATGTCAAAAAAAATACCAAAGGTATTATTATGACAAGATGGCATAGTAAACAGAACCTCTTCCGCAAGATACCTTAGTTTAAATAAGTATTTTTGCTATCTTTATGAATCACTATAAACAATAAATTAAACCTAATATATGTACAATTCTAAAATTACTGGATTAGGGTATTATGTGCCTGAAAATGTGGTAACAAATGATGATTTGAAAGAATGGATGGATACAACTGATGAATGGATACAGGAGAGAACTGGTATCAAGGAGCGCAGGTGGATTGATCCAGCTACTGGAGAAACAACATCAACTATGGCGGTGAAAGCTGCTAAAATTGCCATTGAAAGGGCTGGTTTAACTAAAGATGATATTGATTTTATTGTTTTTGCTACATTAAGTCCAGATATGTATTTTCCAGGTGGGGGAGTAAGAGTTCAAGACATGCTAGATATGCCAACAATTGGTGCTTTGGATGTTAGAAATCAATGCTCTGGTTTTATTTATTCATTATCTGTTGCAGACCAATTTATAAAAACAGGAATGTATAAAAACATTCTAGTAATTGGTGCTGAAAACCATTCTGGAGGTTTAGAACGTTCAACTAGAGGTAGAAATGTAACTGTTATATTTGGAGATGGAGCAGGAGCTGCAGTATTATCAAGAAGTGAAGAGGATGGAAAAGGAATTTTATCATCTCATCTTCATTCTGAAGGTAAACATGCCAGGGAGTTAGCATTGGAAGGCCCATCTACAAGTCGTTGGGTTCCTGAAATTATTGCAGAAAACAATCCAGATGATGAGTCATATTATCCTTACATGAATGGACAGTTTGTTTTTAAACATGCAGTTGTTAGGTTTTCAGAGGCGATTATTGAAGGTTTAGAAGCAAATGGCCTTAAAAAAGAGGATATAAATATGTTAATTCCACATCAAGCAAACTTAAGAATAGCACAATTTATTCAGCGTAAATTTCAATTGAATGATGACCAAGTTTATAATAACATTATGAATTATGGAAATACTACAGCAGCTTCAGTAATAATTGCATTAACAGAAGCTTGGGAAAAAGGTAAGATTAATGACGGTGATTTGGTAGTTTTGGCAGCCTTTGGAAGTGGTTTTACTTGGGGAAGTGTAGTGGTTCGATGGTAATATTTTAGAATGGGAAAAAAAACATTAGTTCTAGGTGTTTCTCTAAAAGAAGCAAGATATTCAAATAAAGTTATTCATAAATTAATAGGTGATAACCATCAAGTTAGAGCTATTGGCTTCAAAGAGGGGTGTGTTGCCAACGTTAAAGTAGGCATCGAAAAAAAAATATTTAAAAATATTGATACTGTTAGCTTGTATCTAAGTCCGGTAAATCAAGTTAGCTTTTATACATACGTGGTGGCTTTAAACCCAGATAGGGTAATTTTTAACCCAGGAACTGAAAATGAAGAATTTCAAAAAATCTTAGCGCAAAATGGGATTAAAAACGAAGCTGCGTGCACTTTGGTTTTACTATCGACCAGACAATACTAATACCTTTAGTTATGAAAAATAGATTTATAAGAGTTACTGTAGTTACATTGATTGTTTACGCCGTTTATACTTTTTTCTTCATTGATGATATAATTGATGTTCCCGTGAATAAAAAAAATAGTTCAATTGAAAGTCATAGTTATGAAAAGAACAAGGACTCAATTTTTTCAGAGAGGGATAGTGTACCTAAAATAAAGAATAAATAAAAAATATAATTTTTTTATTGGACATTGTCATATTGATATAACTTTTCCAGCCTCAGCTAAAATTACATCCTTGAAAATTTCTTCAGCTTCTTTTTTAAATAAAGAGATGTCTTTATATCGACTGGAATAGTGTCCAATAATTAACTTTTTAACACTAGCATTTTTTGCTATCAATGCAGCCTGCTTTGCCGTGGAATGTCTTGTTTTTTTTGCCAAATCTTCTTTGTCAGATAAAAAAGTAGCTTCATGGTATAATAGATTCGTATCTTGAATTATATCTATGATGTCGGGTTTGTATGAGGTGTCGCTACAAAAAGCATAACTCAATGATGCCTCTGGGTCTAATGTGAGTAATGAGTTCTGTATAATTTCATTAGAATTCAATGTGAAGTCTTTACCTGCTTTCAAATTATTGTAGTCACATGTTTCGATTTCCTGAATTTTTTTTATTGCAGTAATATTTAGTTTTCTTGGTTTATCTTTTTCTTTAAATAAGAAACCATTAGTATAAACCCTGTGATGAAGAGGTATTGTTCTTACTTCAACTTTTTCATCTTCAAAAATTAATTCACTTTTTTTTGAATTGAGTTCATGAAAAATCAAATCATACTTCAGATGAGATTTAGAATATTTCAATTGTAAATTAATTACCTCTTTTATTCCGGCAGGACCATAGATGTGGAGCTCTTTCTCCCTGTTTAAAATTCCAAAAGTAGAGATTAGTCCAATTAGTCCATAGAAATGATCTCCATGTAGATGTGAAATAAAAATATGATTAATCTTAGAAAATCCAACTTTATATTTTCTCATTTGACGTTGGGTGCCTTCTCCACAATCTATCAAGAAAGATCGAGAATTTATTTCTAAATATTGTGCAGTTGGATATGCATTAACTCTTGGTGTGGCAGAATGACATCCAAGAATTGTTAGTTCTATACTCATGATTTTAAAAATTTTTTAAAAGCCAATAATTTTTATTGCTTTTTTAAGTCTCTAGAGTCCTAAATCTCTCTCAATAATCTCTATTTCTAAAATATCCTTAGCTTCTTGGAGTGTTGGAGCGATATTTAATATTTCAGGAAAATCATTAATATGTATTCCTTTTTTAATAATTATAAACGATTTGTTTTTTGCTTTTAAACCTGATGCAATTTTTAAAAAGAAATTAATTTTATTTTCAATATTTTTGATTTTATCAGAAAGTTCTAACAGTAAGTGATTATTGTCTATCATGGGCAACTGTGATTCAAGTGCACTCAAAGAAGGTCCGTCTATAGAAATCAAATTGTATTGATCATTTTCAATAATTTTCATGGTTATCTTTTTATCTGTTGAGCCAGTAAATAGATTACAGCCATCCTTACTGCAACCCCATTTTCAACTTGATTTAAAATAATTGATTGATCAGAATCAGCAACATCACTTGTAATTTCGACACCTCTGTTGATTGGTCCAGGATGCATAATAGTAATTTTCTTACCGAGGTTATCTAAAATTTCTTTATTTATCCCAAATAATTGTGTGTATTCCCTAGTGGATGGAAAATAGTTGATATCCATTCTTTCGTGTTGCACTCTAAGAACGTTTGCAACATCACACCATTCGAGTGCTTTTTTTATATTGGTTTCTACTCCAACCCCTAAACTTTTGATATGTTTTGGAATTAAAGTTGTTGGCCCACAAACTTTAACTTCAGCTCCTTGCAATTTAAGTGCAAAAATGTTTGAAAGGGCAACTCTAGAGTGTAAAATATCTCCAACAATTACAATTTTTTTCCCTTTAACACTTCCTAATTTTTCTTTGATTGAATAACTATCTAACAAGGCTTGAGTTGGATGTTCATGAGTGCCATCACCTGCATTAATTATTTTTGCATTAACATGCCTTGATAAAAAAACACCTGCGCCTACATTGGGGTGTCTCATTACCACAATATCAACTTTCATTGCTAAAATATTATTTACGGTATCAATCAATGATTCTCCTTTTTTAACGGAGGATTGATTTGCAGAAAAATTTATGACATCAGCTGATAATCTTTTTTCGGCCAATTCAAATGATAATTTTGTTCGCGTGCTATTCTCAAAAAATAAGTTAGCAATAGTTATATCCCTAAGAGATGGTACTTTCTTAATGGGTCTATTGATAACTTCTTTAAAATGATTTGCAGTTTCAAAAATAAGGTCGATGTCATTTTTGTTTAGGTATTTAATTCCCAATAAATGTTCTACACTTAGCTGCTTCATAATTATTTGTTATCTATATAAATTGCATCTTTTGAATGTAATTCTTTCCAATGAACAATTACTTTTTCTTCATTAATTGCATCAACCTGTCTTCCTTTATATGTTGGTTGTATTGGGAGGTGTCTACTAAATCTTCTGTCTATTAGAACTAAAAGTTCTACATTTTTTGGTCTGCCATAGGATTGAATGGCAGTTAGTGCAGCTCTTACACTTCTTCCTGAAAATAAAACATCATCTATTAAAACAACATTTTTATTTTCAATTAAAAAATCTATTTGTGTATTTGTAGCTTCTAATGGCTCTTCTCTTCTTCTAAAATCATCTCTGTAAAAAGTAATATCTAAAAGACCGAGATTTATATTCTTTATTTTGTAATCATTTTTTAGAATATCTCCTAGTCTGTTTGCTAAAAAACTACCTCTTGGTTGTAATCCAATAAGAACGGTTTCAGAAAAATTATTGTGGTTTTCAATCAGCTGACATGCTAACCGATGAAGAATTATTTCAATTTCTTTTGAGTTTAGTAAAACTTTTTTGCTCATGAGAAATGTTTCAACTTAGTTTTAATACTAATGTTACACAAAAATACTACAAAAAAAGAGATGAGCAAAAAATTAAGGACTTCAAATGGTTTTCTATGTATTTATTAGATTGTTAATTAAATTGTTGAAAACAAAAAAACACTTCGAAGCATTAACCTTATATGAATTGTAAATTTATTATATAATTCAAATCACAACTGCGTATGTCATTGTCTAAGTTTGAATCAATGCTTAAAACCAATAGCATTTATTTTTTTGATTTGGTAGAGTTTGAAGAGATTATTGTGCATTACCTAGATACAGGAAAACACTCTCTTGCAAAAAAAGCTGTAAAACTTGGCTTAGAACAACACCCATCATCTGTAGATTTAAAATTGTTAGACGTTGAAATCCTAATATTTGATAATAAACTTGAAAAAGCCTCACAGAAACTAAGAAGAATTCAACTCTTAGCACCAGCTAATGAAGAGGTTTATATTCAGAAAGCTACAATACTTTCTAAAAATGGTAATCACGAAAAAGCAATTAAAAACCTTAAAATTGCGGTTTCGTACGCAGATGATAAAGTAGATATTTGGTCTATGATGGGGATGGAGTATTTATATTTAGATGCTTTTGAAAAAGCACGACTAAGTTTTGCTAAATGTATTGATGTAGATCATGAAGATTATTCCTCTTTGTATAATGTTGTGTATTGCTTTGATATGCAAAAGAATCATGAGAAAGCTATTGTGTTTTTGAATGCTTTTCTAGACAGGAGTCCATACAGCGAAGTAGCTTGGCATCAATTAGGTCGTCAGTACTTTGTGCTTAAAAGATATAAAGAAGCCTTAACTTGTTTTGATTACGCGGTATTAATTGACGAATCATTTATTGGTGGATATTTGGAAAAAGCAAAAACACTTGAGAAACTTGGAGAATTTGAAGAAGCCATTCAAAACTATAGACTAACACTAGAATTAGATGACCCAACTGCATTCGCATATCTAAGAATTGGAGAATGTTATCAAAAACTAAAAAAGTTAGATACTGCTATTGATTTTTACAAAAAATCAGTTCATGAAGATCCTTTTTTAGACAAGGGATGGATTATGTTGACCGAAGCCTATTATGATCAAAAAGACTATCAAAAGGCGTTATATTATATTACTAAAGCCATAAAAATTGACGATTACAATGTTTTTTATTGGAGAAAGTATTCTGATATAAATATTAAATTAAATTTATTTAAGGAGGGTATTAAAGGGCTTGAAAAATGCTTAGAGTTAAATGACTACTCAATAGAAATTTACACTGCGTTATCTGATTTACTAATATTTGTTGGTGATTTTAAAGCAGCATTTGAGGTGTTAATTTCAGCTCAAGATTCCTATAGAAATACTGCAGAAATTGAATATCGACTCTCTGGATTATCTCTAGTTTTTGATAATGAAAAAGAAGGGTTAACTCACTTATTAAATGGGTTGAAGATAGATTTTAATATGCACACCATTATGAAAGAGCTTTTTCCTTCTGTATTAGTTAATTTAAAAGTTAAAGAATTACTTTCTAATTATAAGAAGGCTATGGAGTAGCTATCTAAGATTTCAACTGTTTCTTCCAAAATAAAAAAAACTGAAAAAATCTTTCAGTTTTTTTTATTTGTAAGTGTATTTTTACTTTTTCAAGTATCTTCGTTACCATAAAAAAAATATTTATGAAAAGATCGTTAAAAGACTACATAATCATTTCCTTGAAAGGAATGGCAATGGGGGCTGCTGATGTTGTACCAGGAGTTTCTGGTGGAACCATTGCTTTTATCTCAGGTATTTATGAGGAACTTCTTAATTCTATTAGTAGTTTCAATTTAAGTTTATTCTCTGTATTGAAAAATGAAGGGTTTAAGAAAGTTTGGAAGATGGTAAATGGTCGTTTTTTATTAGCTCTTTTTATTGGAATTTGTATTAGTGTTTTATCGCTTGCTAAGTTGATAGAAAATCTATTAGAAAATCATCCTATATTAATTTGGTCTTTTTTCTTTGGTTTGGTATTAGCTAGTATAATTTACATCGCTAAGCAAATTAAAATATGGAATATCAAAAGTTATTTATATCTCATTTTTGGATTAATATTTGCGTATTATATTACTACATTAAACCCAGTTATATCACAAAACTCTTCTCCTTGGTTTTTATTTTTAGCAGGTATGATTGCTATTTGTGCAATGATCTTACCTGGTATTTCAGGTTCTTTTATTTTGGTGCTTTTAGGGGCGTATAAGCCTATTCTAAACGCAATTAATACAAAAGATTTTTTCAGTGTAGTTATTTTTATGGCTGGAGCTATACTAGGATTGTTAACTTTTTCTAGGGTCTTGAAATGGTTGTTTTCAAAATATAAAAATTACACCTTAGCGCTGTTAATTGGTTTTATAGCTGGATCTTTAAATAAAATTTGGCCATGGAAAGAAACCATTTCATGGAGAACTAATTCAAAAGGGATTGAGGTTCCATTCAATACAACAAGTGTTTCCCCTTTATCATTTGATGGTGATTCTAAATTATTAATGGCTGGATTACTTGCAATAATAGGATTTGGCCTTATCTTATTACTAGAAAAATTAGCAGTTAAAAAAGCGTAATGCAAAAAGAAAGAAACTTTACTGAAAAATTAATACTTTTTTTTAAAGGAATAATTATGGGAGCAGCAAATAAAGTTCCTGGAGTTTCTGGAGGTACTGTGTCTTTTGTGTTAGGTTTTTATGAGGAATTAATTTATTCATTTCAAAAAATAAATTTAAAAGCTTTTAAATTGATTTTAAATGGTAGATTAAAAAGTTTTCTTAACTATACAAACTCACAATTCACATGTATTATAATTTCTGGAAGTGTGTTCAGTTATTTTAGTGTTTCTCTTCTGTTAGACTTTTTTTTAAAAAACCATGAACTGTATGTCTGGAGTTGGTTTTTCGGAATGATTATTGGCTCTATATATTACATCGCTAAAGGTTTTGGAGAATGGAGCTTTAAAAAAATAGTATTCGTAATTATTGGTATTCTAATTGGCTTAGGAATTAGTTTCCTTACACCTGCTAAAGAAAACGATAATCTTTGGTTTGTTTTTATTTGTGGAATTATTGGTGTTTCAGGAATGACTCTTCCTGGATTATCGGGTTCATTTATTTTGATTTTATTAGGAAATTATGTGCTGTTATTGGTAGATTCTGTGAATGTTTTGTCCGGTGTTATCAAAGAGATATTGTCATTCAATTTTGATTTTTTAAAAGATCCAGTTAAAATATATTATTTAAAAATTATTGGTGTTTTTACTGCTGGTTCGGCCTTTGGGTTAGTTTCCCTGTCTCATGTCTTGGGTTATGTTTTAAAACGATGGCATCAAATAGTTACCGCTATTATCATTGGTTTTATAACTGGATCTTTAGGTATTGTTTGGCCATGGAAAGAAAAAATTTTTAAAATAGAAAATCAACAACGAGTAATAGATCAAAAAGGAAATCAAGTAATTGAAAATTATCAACGTTATATTCCAGACATTAACGACTCAACAACCTGGTTTGCTATTTTTTATATTTTTTTAGGAATTAGCTTAATATTAGCAATAGATTATTATGGAAGGAAAATTAAATAGCATACTTTTTGGATTGCTGGGAAAGAATATTTCATACTCTTTTTCTAAAAACTATTTTTCTAAAAAGTTCATAGATCTTAAGTTGGAGGGGTATAAATATGTAAATTTTGATATAGAAAAGATACAAGACTTTCCTGAAATTCTAAGTGAGTTTAAAACAATTCTCAAGGGGTGTAATGTTACAATACCTTATAAGGAGTCAGTTTTTAACTACCTAGACGAGGTAGATACAATAGCGAGTGAAATAGGAGCTGTTAACACAATTAAATTTACAAACGATGGGAGGTTAGTTGGCTACAATACTGATGTTGTAGGTTTTGAGAACTCTTTAATTCCTCTTTTGAAAAAGCATCATACCAAAGCTTTAATTTTAGGTACTGGTGGTGCTTCAAAAGCTGTGGCCTATGTTTTTAAAAAATTAAATATTGATTATTATAAAATTTCTAGAAACCCGAAAGGGAGTACAGAATTACCCTATGCTGATCTTTCAGATAAATTACTAAATGAATGTACAATTGTCGTTAATTGTTCACCTGTAGGGACTTATCCAAATATTAATGAAAAACCAATGATTCCTTATCAATTTTTAACACCTAAACATTTGTTATACGACTTAATTTATAATCCGGTCGAAACAGCATTCTTACTTGAAGGTAAAAAACGAGGAGCTCTTGTAAAAAATGGTTACGAAATGCTGGAATTACAAGCAGAAGAATCTTGGAGGTTATGGAATAAATAGATTATGAATCATGTTACGATTTTTTTGTTGTTTAATGAGACATTGTTATCTTTATACTTCATATTATAGGAACCTTAAACATTGTAGATATGTTAGAATCGAATGAAGATAAAATTAAAAAAACTACCCAGTCAAAAGATGAGGTAATTGAACCAACAAAAGAAAATGAAGTTATTTCAGAGCAAGTCAATGTAGAACTAGATAGTAAAGAAGTAGTAGTTGAGGATGAAGTTACAAAAGCTAGTGGTACTGAAAAAGCAACTGCTGATTCAAAAGAACCTGACACTCAAGAAATAGGTATTGATGAAAAAGAAGCAGTAAGCTCTGATGATAATCTAGTTTCAAAAGAAAATAGCGATGAGGTTGAAGGGAATACTGAAGAAGAAAAGCCCAAAAAGGAAGTTGAGATTATAAAATATGATACCTTAAGCCTAGAAGAACTTACAGATGCTTTAGATAATATCATACACACTCAAAAAGTTCAACATATTAAATCTTCTGTAGAAGCAATTAAAAGTGCTTTTAATCTAAAATTTGGAACGCTTTTAGCAGAAAAAAAATCACTTTTTTTAGCTGAGGGAGGAAATACAATTGACTTTCAATATTCCAGTCCAGTAAAGTCTAAATACAACAAGTTACTTTCAGATTACAAAAAACAAAAAGATATTCACTATTCCAATTTAGAAAAACAACTAAAAGATAATTTAGAAAAAAGAGTTCAGGTAATTGAGGATTTAAAAATTTTAATAGAAAATGCGGATACCAAAACAATGTATAAGTATTTCAGAGATTTGCAAAATACTTGGAGATCGATTGGTCCAGTACCAAAAACAAAATACAATGATACTTGGAAAATATACCACCATCATGTAGAACGTTTTTATGATTTATTACACTTAAGCAACGATTTTAGAGACCTAGATTTTAAGAACAATTTAGAAGAAAAATTAAAACTTATTGAGAAAGCAGAATTCTTAGCAGAAATGAAAGATGTTAATGCTGCATTTAAAGAATTACAGGATTTACATAAAACATGGAAAGAAGATATTGGTCCTGTAGCCCGTGAAATGAGGGATGATGTTTGGGATAAATTTAGCGCAGCTACTAAAATCATACATGACAAAAGGCATGATCATTTTAAAAGTATGAAATCTCAATATGTTGTCATTATTGAAGCAAAAATGTTAGTTATTGATGAAATTCTATCCTATGACTCTTCTAAGAACAAAACACATAATGACTGGCAGAAAAGCATAAAAGATATTGATGCGCTTAGAAAAAAATATTTTGATGCAGGTAAATTACCCTATTCAAAAAGTGAATCTATTTGGAAAAAGTTTAAAGAAGCAACCAAGCAATTCAATAGAGAAAAGAATAAGTTTTATAAACAAGAGAAAAACGCTCAACAAAACAATCTTCAAGCCAAATTAGACCTTATTAAACTAGCTGAATCTATCAAAGACAGTGAAGATTGGGAAACTACAACAAACACATTCAAGAAAATACAATCTGATTGGAAAAAAATAGGACATGTCCCTAGGAAGTTTTCAGATGATATTTGGAACAAGTTTAAGTCTTCTTGTAATTATTATTTTGACCGTTATCACAATCAGAAAAATGCATTAAGTGACGAGCAAAAAGAAATTATAGGCCATAAAATTGCCTTTGTTGAGGCGCTCAAAGTTGAAGATTATACGACTAAAGACACAATAACTAATTTAATGGAAAGTTGGAGTCAGCTCGGAAGTACTCCAAGAGGATCAAAAGCTGTTGATCTCCAATTTAATAAATTTGTAGATGGTCTTTTATCAAAACTTTCTTTAGATAAGAGCGAAATTGTTTTATTGAAATTTAAAAATATTATAAACGGATATCTTGCAAATAATGATATTAGAAAATTAGATTCTGAACTTGTATTTGTTAGAAAAAAAATTGATGAATCAGTTCGTGAAATTCAACAATTAGAAAATAATTTAAGTTTTTTCTCTAATGCCTCAGATGATAATCCTATGGTAAAAAACGTTCATAAAAATATAGATACTTTTAAGAACGGGTTGAAGGCCTGGAAAGATAAATTAGCGTACATAAGATCACTCGATTATTAATATAATTCTAAAGCAAAAAAAAACTCAGACTTTGGTCTGAGTTTTTTTTATTTTAAAATAAGTTTAAGCAAAAAGGCTATCGATCTTTTGTTTTTCTTCTGCTGCTAAATCAGCATCAATCAAAATTCGCCCACTATGTTCATCAATTGTAATTTTTTTTCTGTTGGCAATCTCTAATTGAATTTGTGGAGGAATTGTAAAGAAAGATCCGCCAGATGCACCACGTTCAATAGATACAACAGCTAGTCCATTTTTAACTTTATTTCTAATTCTTGTATACGCAGTCAATAAATGATTGTCAATTGAAGCCGAAAATTCTTTTGATTTGTCTAATAACAATTTCTCTTCTTTTTCAGTTTCTTTAAGGATTGAATTTAATTCAGCCTTTTTGTGATCTAAGTGAACTTGTTGTTTATCTAGCTTTTCTTTAGTTGTTGCGATAACTTCGTTTTTTTGTTCAATTTTAACTTGAAACTCCTTAATGCGTTTCTCAGACAATTGAATCTCTAATTCTTGATATTCAGTTTCTTTTGCTAACGAGTCAAATTCTCTGTTATTTCTAACATTTTTTTGTTGCTCTTCATATTTTTTCATTAAAGTAATTGATTCCTCAATGGCTAGCTTCTTGTTATTGATGTCAGTTTCTAAGTTTGAAACATCCTCAGATAAATTAGAAATTCTAGTATTTAAACCTGTTACCTCATCTTGTAAATCGTCAACCTCTAAAGGTAATTCACCTCTTACATTTCTTATTTCATCTATTCTAGAATCTATTAATTGTAAGTCATAGAGTGCTCTTAACTTTTCTTCTACACTAACTTCTTTCTTCTTTGCCATGTTTATAAATAATAAATTGGATTTGTACTTTTTTCTGATAAAATGATTGCAAAACTAGTGAATTTTTTTGTAAGATAGTCTACCAAAAGGTTTTTTGTAAACTGTTCACTTTCATAATGTCCAACATCAATTAATAGGATTTTATCTTCAGCTTTAAAAAAATCGTGATACTTAAAATCTGCACTGATATAAACATCAGCTTTTTTGTGTATTGCATCAGTAATGGCAAAACTTCCAGATCCACCTAGAACAGCTACTTTTTTTATTAATTTCCCTGTTTTATTTGAATAACGAATTCCATTTGTTTTAAAAGCTTTTTTTGTAAACTTTAAAAAATCTTCCTCTTGCATGGGTTTAGGTAAATTTCCTATCATACCCATTCCAATAGCACCATCATCTTTTGGAAGTAATATGCTGTTGTTTGATAACCCTAATACTTCACACATTTTTGCACTCACGCCAACTTTACTATTATCTAAAGCTGTATGTGTAGCATAAATAGCAATATTGTTTTGTATGGCTTTCATGACTACCTTTTCAACGTATGAGTTTCCATTAATTTTTTTCAAACCACTGAAAATTATAGGATGAAAGCTTACAATTAAATTACATTTTTTCTTAATAGCTTCGTCAACTGTTTCCTCTAGAGTATCTAGTGTTACCAATACTCCCTTAACTTCAGTAGTTTCATTTCCGATTAATAAACCCACATTGTCAAAATCTTCTGCTTGGTTTAATGGAGCTATTTCCTCCAAGTACTCACTTACATTCTTTATGGTCATATTGATTTTATTAATTATGGATGTTACCTATAAAACTCTCAAAGTAAACTTAAACGAGTTAAAATAACATTCTCAAAGTTACTATTTTAATTCAAAAATGTTTGAAATATTTATCTTACTTTTTTTTCTATGAATGAGTTTAAAAATTGAAGAAAAATTTTATTGTATTTTCGTACTATTAATACACTTTCAGGGTTTGTCATTAAAAAAATAATTTTTGAGTCTACTACGATTTTTTCTGTATCCATTTTCACTCTTATATGATTTAGTTACGCGTATTCGTAATCTTTTTTATGACCTTGGTTTTTTTAAATCTAAAACGTTTAGCATTCCAATCATAGCTGTTGGAAATTTAAGTGTTGGAGGAACAGGAAAGACACCTCAGATAGAATATTTGATTAAAGTTTTACAAAATAATTATAAAATAGCCGTGTTAAGTAGGGGGTATAAAAGGAAGACCAAGGGTTTTATTTTGATAGATGGTACTCATACTTCAGAGGATGTTGGTGATGAGCCTTTACAGTTTTTTAAAAAATTTCCAAAAGTATGTGTTGCAGTCGATGAAAATCGTGTGAATGGTATTCGAGAGCTACAGCAAAAGCAATCTATTGATGTTGTTTTGTTAGACGATGCATATCAACACAGAAAAGTAAAGGCAGATTGTTATATTCTATTAACTAAGTTTGATGATTTATATACTGATGATTTTGTATTACCTACCGGGAATCTTCGTGAAAATAAAGGAGGAGCCAAAAGAGCTCATATCATTATAGTGACCAAATGCCCTATTGATCTCTCGTCTGAAAAACAACAAGACATAAAAAGAAAATTAAAAGCAACTTCAAAGCAGCATGTCTTTTTTTCTAGTATTAGTTATCACAATAAAACCTCAGGTTATCTCAATATTCCTCTAGATTCTTTGAGTAATTATGAAATAGTACTTCTTACTGGTATTGCAAATCCAACACCATTGCTGTCATTTTTAAAAACAAAAAACAATAAAGTTTATCACTTAAAATATTCAGATCATCATAACTTTACTTCAAAAGAAATTGATACTATCATTGCTAAGTATAATGCAATACCTTCCGAGAAGAAAATACTTTTAACGACTGAAAAAGATTATATGAGATTGTCTAACAAAATTTCTTCACTGAGTTATCTTAAGATGTCTACCAAGTTTGTAGAGGGAGATTATCAATTTAATACCTCTGTAAAATCATTTATGAAGGTTCTTGAGTAAATTGTAAAGCTAAGAAAAGTAAGCCCAATAGACGCTTTTACTACTTGTGGTTTTTTGGGAATTCAACGAGTATGGTAGCTCCTTTTTTTATGTCTTTCCAGTGTTTTTCATCAAATTGAATACCAATTACACCACTAGTACTTACATGATTAATTGGTTTACTTCCAAATTTATTAACAAAAGTGTTAATGCCATGATCATGACTAAAAATTATAGCTGAATCAAAACTATTATCAAGAGCTCTTACAGTTTTTACGAGATATCCGTCACTAAAGCTGTATAATTCTTTTTTAATTTTAAGGTTAGAAAGTGGGTAATTAAAATTCTGACAAAATATAACACTGGTGTGAAGCGCTCTGTTGGCTACACTTGAAATAAAAACGTCAGGTTTATTGATTTTTTTAGATAAAAACTTAGACATTAAATAGGCATCTTTAATCCCTCTTTTCTTCAAGGGCCTGTCAATATCTTCTATATTTGTATAGTCCCATGAGGATTTCGCATGTCTAACAATGTATAATGTTTTCAAACAATTCTATTTTAGAATAGTAAATATAAAAATTAAGGTTCCAATCTTTCAATTTTCCATGAAAAATCTTCTTTTAACGTATAAAGAATTCTGTCATGCATTCTATTGGGTCTACCTTGCCAAAATTCAATAGATATTGGTTTTACCATGAAACCACCCCAATGAGGAGGTCTTGTGATTTCTTTTTCTTTAAATTTTTCTTCAAACTTTTCAAGATTCTTCTCTAAAATATCTCTGGATTCTACAACCATACTTTGTTTAGAGGCCCAAGCACCAAGTTTGCTTCCTGCTGGTCTAGATTCAAAATATTCATCCGATAAATTTTCCGGTAATTTTTCAGCTTTGCCTTTAATGATAATTTGTTGTTCTAGAGCTGGCCAAAAAAAAGATAAACAGACTTGATTGTTTTCTTGAATAGCTTTTCCTTTTTCAGAATTATAATTCGTGTAAAAAATAAAACCTTCCCAAGTGTATTTCTTGAGGAGTACTATTCTGCTTTTTGGATAATTATCTTTACCAATGGTGCTTAGAGATACTGCATTTGTTTCCTCTACAGTATTGGATGCATCAGCATTTAAAAACCATTTCTGAAATAATTCTAAGGGGTTTTCTGGGCAATTACTTTCTAATAGTTCTTGTTTATCGTAAGATTTCCTATAGTTACTTAGATCTTTTGCCATTCAATACTTATTATATGGGTAAAAATACGAAGGATTTTAAGACTCAAAAGAAAATAATAGAAAAGATTTTAAGGGTTAGAAGATTTCTTTTGCTGGATACCGACATACAAAATGAGATACCCTACTAAAACAATACTATGAAATAAAGTACTATTATTTATTAATTCCGATGCATCTATTTTGGCTACTTGTACTATGGTACCTAGTGTCATTATTAGAAAGAAAAGTGAAAAGTATTGTTCTCTTTTTCCTGTTTTAAAGTTGAGGAAATTCATTATAAAAAAGAAAAATAAAATAGGGGCATAATTTCCAATTACCAATATAAAATTATCAATATAAAAAGTAGCTAATACAAAACCAACAAGCTGAACATAACTAATAATAGTCAGTATATTGGCAACTTTTCCCTTAGTAAATACTTTAATAGTATAGTTAAAAATACTGAAAGTTCCTCCTGCAGCAAAGATGTAGGTTAAGAGCTTTGGGTAATAACTTTGATCTAAAGGTTCAAAAAAACCATGATTTAATCCACCCATAAAAGCAGATAAGCCTATGAAAATTATAAAAAAGCCTAGATAGGTATCTGGAGATTTATTGGTTTTACCATTTCCTAATGTTAATCCAGCAAGAAATAGACAAACTATGGAAAGTGCAAAATCTGATATCGAAACTAATTCTAATGCATTAATCATAATAATATGGTTTAGTTAATGATATTTCTTTTAGCTTTCTAATGTTTTTTTTGATCTTTTAAATAAAACTAACCCAATAAATGTGAAGGCTCCATTTAGTACTAGAACAAAAAATTCAAAATCAAATTCAAAATAATTTATGGTTATATAATTGGTCAATAATGTTAGTATTGGTGAAATAATACAAATAAATGGAACAGCTTTATCATTAACTTTAAATTTGGTAAAAAGCCCAAAAGTATATAATCCTAATAATGGGCCATAAGTATACCCTGCAAATGTGAAGATTTTAGCAATAACGCTTTCATCTGCAATAAAATATTTAAAAGTTAGAATAACTGCTATGAGTATAACTGAAAATAAAACGTGTATTTTTTTTCTAATATTTTCCTGCTTTTGAGTGCTTTTTTTCTTGTCTATTTCTAAAATATCAATACTAAATGATGTGGTTAATGAAGTCAATGCAGAATCTGCACTAGAGTAGGCGGCAGCTATTAAACCCAATAGAAAAAATAATGCTGTGGTTAAACCTAGAGACCCTTTTGTGGCAATTATTGGGAAGAGTTCATCTTTATGAGCATCAATTCCATTTTGCTGAGCATAATCTGTCAATAAGACTCCTAATGCCAAAAAGAAAAAATTAACAATAACTAAAACTATGGTAAACCAAAACATGTTTTTTTGTGCATCTTTTAAGTTTTTACAGCTTAGATTTTTTTGCATCATATCTTGGTCTAAACCTGTCATTACAATAGCAATGAAAGCACCAGAGAAGAAGCGTTTCCAAAAATAATTTCCGGCTTTATAATCTTCAAAAAAGAAAGTTTTAGATAGCTCACTATCAGAAACATAACTAAATATATTTGAAATATTCATTTCATCGGAAATGGTATAAATACAAACACCAACAGCGATAAGCATAAATAATGTTTGAAGTGTATCAGTCCATACAATAGTTTTAATTCCTCCTTTAAAAGTATATAACCAAATTAATAAAATAGTAATGGTAACAGTAAGCCAAAACGGAATTCCAAACTCATCAAATAATAGTAATTGTAACACATTAGCAACTAAAAACAAACGAAATGCAGCACCAATAGTTCTAGACAATAAAAAAAAAGATGCGCCTGTTTTGTAGGAGTACCTTCCAAACCTATCTTCTAGATAGGTGTATATAGAGGTGAGGTTTAATCGATAATAAAGAGGTAATAAAATTAATCCAATAACAGCATATCCGACAATATAGCCCAGTACCATTTGCATGTAACTCATGCTTTGATCTTCCACCCAACCAGGAACTGAGATAAAGGTTACTCCAGATAGGGAGGCTCCAATCATACCAAAAGCTACTAAATACCAAGGAGATGAATTATTAGCTTTAAAAAATGTATTATTATTTGCTTTTCTACCTGTAATAAATGAAATAAATAGCAATACACTAAAATATCCAGTAATTAAGAGTAATATGTGTAATGGTTTCATTGATATACTAATTCTATTTATGATTACGAATATATGTTTTTTAGATTTTAAAGCGTAGAAAATAAACGAAAGACTGAAAAGATAAATTATACGATTATCTTTTCAATTTTTTATGAATTCGTCATTCATAATTCGTAATTTTACTTTCATGGATTTTTCATCAAAACTTCTTGAAAATGCAGTTAATGAAGTAGCACGTTTACCTGGTATTGGTAAAAGAACTGCGTTACGGTTAGTATTACACTTATTGAAACAACCCGTTGAAAACACTAACTATTTAACAGAATCTCTTAAGGTATTAAGAACAGAAGTAAAAACCTGTGAGAAATGTCATAATATATCTGATACTTTATTATGTGAAATTTGTAATAATCCCAAAAGAGACGCTTCTGTTGTTTGCGTTGTTGAAGATATACGAGATGTTATGGCTATTGAGAACACATCTCAATTTAGGGGTTTGTATCATGTTTTGGGGGGTAAAATTTCACCAATTGAAGGAATAGGGCCTCAAAACCTAGAGATAGAAAGTTTAATAGAAAAAGTAAAAAATAATGAAATTAAAGAATTAATTTTTGCTTTGAGTTCAACAATGGAGGGCGATACAACTAATTTTTATATATTTAAACAAATTGAAAAGTTTGGGGTGGCTACCTCAACCATTGCTCGTGGTATATCTGTTGGTGATGAGTTAGAATATGCAGATGAAGTTACATTGGGAAGAAGTATAGTTAATCGAATACCCTTTGAACAAAGCATGAAATTATAAAAAATATTGGTGAGATTTAAACACTAACCTTAGTTTCAAACCCTGTTAATTTTCCCAGTTATTTTTTTTTCGAATGTTCTTGTAAAGTTTAATTCCTAGCATTATTAATAGTCCGAATAAAATAATGCCTACAACTCCCCATACCCAAGAGATGGTACTTTTTAAAACCACCAAGAATACAATAGCAAACAATAAAATAGTAGCTACTTCATTCCATATTCTTAATTTAAAAGAAGTAAATTTTACGATACCCTTTTGTTGTTGAACAAATACTTTATGACATCCAGCATGGTAAAAATATAGGGCTAAAACAAATGACAGTTTAACGTGCATCCATGGCATTAGGAGATATGAGGGTTCTAAATAAAGCATCCAAAAGGCAAATAAACCAGCCAAAATTGCAGATGGCCATGTAATAATATACCAAAGGCGTTTACTCATGATCTTGTATTGAGTTTGTAAAATATCCTTAATTGGATCCTCTTTTTTTTCTGCTTCAGCAAAATAAATAAAAAGTCTAACTATATAAAATAAGCCAGCAAACCAAGTAATTACAAAAATAATGTGAAGTGCTTTAAGGTACGAAATATCCATTTTTATAATTTATGTTCAAGATTCAGAAATAAATAAGCTTGTGTGTTATGAAAACACAACCGTTATTTGTTTTCCCAATTATTTATCCATTTCACCATAACATCTACCCAGTCATCATTGTCATTCATACAAGGAATATGTTTGTAATCTGTTCCTCCGGCTTCTAAAAAATCCTCTTTTCCTTCCATGGCAATTTCTTCCAAGGTTTCTAGGCAATCAGAAACAAAAGCTGGAGTAATTACAGCTACTTTCTTTTTTCCTTGTTTTGGGAATTTTTCTAATTCGAAATCAGTGTATGGTTTCAACCAAGGATCTTTTAATAAACGAGATTGAAAAGAATTACTATAAGTTCCTTCTGTTAGTTTTAAATTTTTTACAATGCCTTTAGTAGTCTCAAAACATTGATGTCTGTAGCATGTATGATGAGCCACAGAGTTGCGTTCGCAACAACTTCCATCTAATTTACAATGATTATTTGTTGGATCTGACTTTCTGATATGTCTTTCAGGAATTCCATGATAGGAAAATAATATGTGATCATACTCAAAATCATTTAGGTGACTTTTTATATTATCACTCATTGCTTTAATATACTCAGGTTTGTCATAAAAAGTTGGTAAAATATCCATAATTACGTTTGGATACTCTTTTGCTACAATTTGTTCTGCTTTAACAGTAACTGTTTCATAGGAAGACATCGCGTAGTGAGGGTATAACGGAACCAATAAGATTTCATCAACTCCTCGATCTGTAAGTTCTTTAAATCCTTTTTCCATGCTCATAGAGCCGTATCTCATGGCTAAACTAACTGGAATTTCAACCTTTTTGGTAACTTTTTTAGAAAACCGCTCGGATATCACAACTAAAGGAGATCCCTCATCCCACCAAATTTTTTTGTAAGCTGCTCCAGATTTCTTTGGTCTAATTTGTAAAATTATACCTTTTATAAGTAAAAAACGTTTCCAATAAGCAACATCTATTACACGTTCATCCATTAAAAACTCTCCCAAGTAACGTTTAACGTCTTTTGTTTCTGTAGTATCTGGTGAGCCTAAGTTAATAAGTAAAACTCCTTTCATTTTTTATGCTGAATTTATTTCAGTGATTTTTTATTAATTTATTTTAATTGATTTGTTACTTCGTATAAAGCGATACTCAAGCTATGAATTACATTCATAGAAGAATTTTTTCCATACATGGGTATTGCTATACTGTGATCCAGTGTGTTTATCTTTTCAATACCATTTCTTTCGCTTCCCAAAAGTAACACGATTTTTTTATGATTTTTAAAATTAAAATTTTGAATATCGATACTTTTATCAGTAATTTCTATGCCTATAATTGTATTACCTTCATCTTTTAATTGTTGAATGGTGTTTTCAAAATTAGTATAGGTGTTGTATTCTAATTGTTTAATAGTGTTTCTAGCAGTTCTTTTAACAATACTATTTGTAACCGCTGGAGAATTTTCGTGTAAATAAATTTTTGAAACTCCAAAACTTTCTGAAACTCGAAAACACATTCCAATATTTTCTGGAGTTCTAATGGCATCACAAACAATGGTAATTGGAAATTGTTTATGTTGATTTTTAATATCGTAATGACTTAATTGCTTCAAAGCTTTTGATGTTTACTATTAAATAAAATCTATTAGTTGTTAATTATTTAAAGACATTACATATTTCTTTGGCGTGGTTCCAAATTTTTTCTTGAAAGCTGCTATAAAATGACTAGATGAGCTATATCCAACTTTAACTCCTACCTCATTAACATTATGCTGATTACTTTCTAAAAGACGTCTTGCGTGTTCCATCTTATAATCAAATAAAAAACTAAAAACAGTATCTCCATAAATTTGTTTGAATCCTTCTTTTAATTTTTTTATGTTGAGCCCAATTTCATTTGCCAATTCTTGTAAACTAGGAGGCTCAGCCATATTAGAAATTATAATATCTTTTGCTTTCCTAATTTTTAGGACATTTTGTTCATCTACTAAAAATGGGCAATACTCCCCTAAATTAGACTCATCTATCTGGAAATGAAGACTTAATAGTTCGTATATTTTTCCTTTTATGTATAAATCTCTAATAGAACTATGGATACTGGAATTAATAATTTGATTTAATACTAGTAAAACCATAGGTTTTATTTCTACATCATCATAGTATTTTTTATTACTGTTCTCTTTACTTAAAAAAGGGATATAGCTAGCTTCTTTAGAAAATAAAGAGTGAAATTTTTCTATTGAGATTAGAAGAGAAACAAGAATTGTTTTTGGATATATTTCTAAATTTATGGGTAAATCTCTTTGTGGATTGTAAAGCAGTATTGAATGCTTATCTAAAACATCAAAAGAATAATTTCCATTGTTAAATAGAAATTTAGAATTTCCTTTCACACAAAAATGCATTTGTATGAATGTACTATCAATATTTCTTTCAAACCGGAGTGTTTCATCACTACTGTTTTGGAACTCAAGTATGCGAAATCCATTCTCTAAGTTAATTTCATCGAATGAACTTCCAGCGACATTTTTTAGCATCTTCAAATAATTTTTTAAAACCACCTCTATTTAGAATGATTCTACACAGCAAGGTTTGAATACATTGATATCACTACAAAAATACAATATTATTGATGTTTTTAAAATAAAATACATCTAAAAATCAAAGAACGATATAAAAAGTACTTTTAGCGACATTTTTATCTATAATTACTTTTTACTTTTGAACTTTCTTTTAATTGTTTGAATGAAATTAGATTATCACCAAAGAAATTTATACAATATTGGAGTAAGTTACAGAAAAGCTGATGCCCACACACGAGGCCGTTACAGTTTATCTAAGCCAAAACAAATTGAATTATTAAAAGAAGCTAAAAGTATCGGTTTTGATGGTATTTTTATTCTATCTACCTGTAATAGAACCGAAATCACAGGTTTTGCAGAACATCCCTCGCAACTTATTGAATTGCTATGTAAGTATTCTGGTGGTAATAAAGAAGAGTTTGCTCAAATCTCTTATGTTTTCAAATCCAATGAAGCTGTAAACCAATTATTTAGAATAGGAACAGGACTCGAAAGTCAAATTTTAGGTGATTATGAAATTGTTGGTCAATTAAAATTAGCTTTTAAATTAGCTAAGAAATACCAAACGATCAATGCACACTTAGAAAGACTTCTAAATTTAGTTTTACAAGCGAGTAAGAAAGTGAAGAATACAACTCAATTGAGTTCAGGAACCACTTCCGTTTCTTATGCAGCTGTTCAATATATCATTCATAATGTTCCTAGTTATGATCAAAAAAATATTTTGGTTTTTGGACTAGGGAAAATGGGAAAGCACACGTGTAAAAATTTAGCACAGTACACAAAAAATAAATCTGTATGCTTGATTAATAGAACAGAAGAAAAAGCAATTTCTTTTGTCAAAGAGCATTCAACTATCAGAAACTCATCAATAATTAATCTTACCCAAGAAATAGCGAAAGCCGATATTTTAGTAGTATCAACAGGGGCAGATACTCCCACAATTTCAAAACAACATATTTCTCCTGATAAGGAAATTTTAATTTTGGATTTATCTATGCCTGAAAATGTTGATTCTTCTGTTAACCAATTTAAAAACGTATCTTTAGTTAACGTAGATGAATTGTCTAAAATAACATTAGAAACTTTGTCAACAAGACAAAAAGAGGTTCCCAAAGCTGAGAAAATTATTGAAGTTTATAAAGAAGAATTTAATGATTGGTTACACAGCAGAAAATTAGTTCCAGCCATAAATGCTTTAAAAGAGTCTTTAGAAATAATCAAAAAAGATGAAATTAATTTTCAAAAAAAGAAAATTAAAAACTTTGATGAAACTCAAGCAGAAATTCTTACCAATAGATTCATACAGAAAATTACAACACAGTTTGTAAAACACTTAAAAGAAGATGAGACATCTGTGAATGATAGTATTCAGATAATGTCTAAAGTTTTCGGAAATTCATAATAATACCCTATGCGGAAAATCATTAGAATAGGCACACGTGATAGCGAATTAGCGTTATGGCAGGCCAATAAAGTTCAACGAATGTTGAATGAATTAGGGTATGAAACAGAAATTGTTTCTATAAAATCTACCGGAGACATCATTCTCAATAAACCCATTTACGAATTGGGTATTACTGGTGTTTTTACTAAAAATCTAGACATTGCATTATTAAACAATACTATAGATATTGCTGTACATTCTATGAAAGATGTTCCCACTGTTTTACCAGAAGGAATAATCCAAGCAGCGGTTTTAAAAAGAGCTAATTATAGTGATATTATTGTTTTAAAAGATACTGAAGAGTTTTTTGCTCGTAAAGAAGCTACTATAGCAACTGGTAGCTTACGAAGAAAAGCAATGTGGTTGAATCGTTTCCCAACTCATACAGTTGTTGATTTGAGAGGAAATGTTAATACTCGACTCAAGAAGTTAGAGGATAATAACTGGGATGGCGCTATTTTCGCAGCCGCTGGTTTAGAAAGAATTGGGAAACGCCCTGGTGGAGCAGTTAATCTTTCCTGGATGATTTCAGCACCAGCTCAAGGCGCTATTATGGTAGCTTCATTAGCTGAAGATGATTATATAAAAGATGCATGTGAACAACTTAATCATTACGAAACTGAAGTATGTGTTACCATAGAACGAGAGTTTTTACATCGATTAGAAGGCGGTTGTACTGCACCAATTGGAGCAATTGCCTATGTAGATGAGAAAACACAGGAAGTTAATTTTAAAGGAGTGCTTCTAAGTAAAGATGGAAAAAAGAAAATTGAGGTTGCTAAAACTGCACCCTTAAATAAACATCGTTATTTAGCGCAAGATTGTGCAGATTATGTAATTAATCGAGGAGGTAAGCAACTGATTCTGGATGATATTGATGTTCAAGAAGAATCAGCTGCTCGAGTATTTTCAACAAAATCATTGTCTGAGAGTCAAACAAAATTATTTCATAACAATATTGCTTCAGAAAGTTCAGATTTTATTAAAGTAAGATCAAATAGAATAGCTCCAAAAGTAGTAAAAGATGGTATTGAAAATGTGATTATCACCAGTAAAAATGGTGTAGAAGCACTACTTGATAATTTCACAAAAGAGGAATTAAATTTCAAAAATATCTTTTGTGTTGGTAGAAGAACCAAAAAGATGATCCAACAAAAAATTGGGCCTGTAAACCATACTGAAAAGAATGCCGAGAGGTTAGCAGAATACCTTAGCAAAGAAATGAAAGGGAATAGTGTTACCTATTTTTGTAGTGATCTTCGTTTAGATACTTTGTCAAAAATATTAACCGAAAATAAAATTGAAGTTAATGAGGTTGAGGCCTATAAAACCATGTATAGCCCTGAGTTAGTTTCTGAAAGTATAGACGGAATGCTATTCTACAGCCCCTCTGCAGTAAACAGTTACCTTCAAAAAAACACTACAGATAAAGTAGCTTTTTGTATTGGAGCGTCTACAGCTAAGGAGGCACAAAAATATTTTGAAAAAGTTGAAGTAGCACAAATACCCACAGTAGAAAGTGTAATTGAATTAGTGAATTTACATTATGTACAATAAATCAAGGAGACCAAGAAGAAATCGGAAATCTGCTGCTATACGAGCTATGGTGGAGGAAACCACTTTATCAATTAATGACTTTATTTATCCTGTATTTCTCATTGAAGGTTCAGGTCAAAAAGAGGAAATTTCTTCTATGCCAGGAATTTACCGGTATTCACTTGACTTGTTATTGAAAGAAATTCATGAATGTGTAGAAATTGGAATTAAAGGGTTTTGTATTTTTCCCTCACTTAAAGAGGATAAAAAAGACAAATATGCCACAGAAGGACATAATAAAAATAGTCTGTACATACAGGCATTAATGAAAATTAAATCACAGTTTCCAGACATAGTATTAATGACTGATATTGCAATGGATCCCTACTCAAGTGATGGACATGATGGTCTATTGGAGAACGGTGAGATTTTAAATGACGAAACTCTAGAAATTTTAGCTAAAATGGCACTAGTACAAGCAGAAGCTGGTGTAGATATTTTAGGACCATCTGATATGATGGACGGTCGTGTGGGTTATATTAGAAATGTGTTGGATGAGGCAGGATATACTCAGGTATCAATCATGTCTTACACAGCAAAATACGCAAGTGCTTTTTATGGGCCATTTCGAGAGGCTTTAGATTCAGCTCCAAAATTTGGAGACAAAAAAACCTATCAAATGAATCCTGCAAATGCTAGTGAAGCACTTATTGAAGCTGATTTAGATATTGAAGAAGGTGCCGATATGATAATGGTAAAACCAGCCTTGGCATATCTTGATATTATTAAGTCGCTTAAAGATAATTATGATGTACCTGTTACAGCCTATAATGTAAGTGGTGAATATGCAATGATTAAAGCTGCCTCCGAAAAAGGATGGTTAGATGGTGAAAAAGTGATGATGGAAAGTTTGTTGAGTATCAAAAGAGCTGGGGCTGACATCATCATTACATATTTTGCAAAAGAAGCTGCAAAAAAATTAAGTAAATAAAAATTTTTCCTTAACCGCAGTTGGGAAATTCTAATTATTTCTTGATTGTTTTACAGAAGAAAAAAACAAGAAACAATGGGTTTTAAAAAATCTCAAAAACTTTACGAAAAAGGGTTAGTAAATCTAGTAGGAGCTGTTAATTCTCCTGTAAGAGCATTCACTTCTGTTGGAGGAAATCCTTTATTTATTAAAAGAGGAAGGGGTTCTCAAATTATAGACGTTGATGGAAACAAGTATGTAGATTTAGTTTTATCGTATGGGCCAATGATTTTAGGTCATCGTCATAAAAAAGTTCAAAAAGCTGTTCACAAAGCATTAAAAAATGGCTATTCATTTGGAGCTTCAACTGAAAATGAAATAACACTTGCAAAAATTGTATGTGATGCATTTCCTGGAATGGATAAGGTGAGATTTGTAAATTCTGGAACAGAAGCTGTTTTAAGTGGTGTTCGACTAGCTAGAGCTTATACGGGTAAAGATAAAATAATTAAGTTTTCAGGATGTTATCACGGGCATCAAGATTCATTATTAGTTGCTGCTGGTTCTGGATTAGCCACGCTAAGTATTCCTGGAAGTAAAGGCGTACCAAAAGAGGCTGTAAAAAATACATTAATAGCTACGTACAATGATTTAGATAGTGTAAAAAAACATTTTGAAGAACATTCAGACATTGCTGGTGTAATTATTGAACCAGTTGGAGGTAATATGGGGGTTGTTATCCCTCAGAATGGTTTTCTAAAAGAGTTAAAAGACTTTTTGCATACCAAAGGTGCACTCTTAATTGCAGATGAAGTAATGACAGGTTTTCGTTCTAAGTTTGGAGGCGCGCAAGAACTTCTAGGTGCAGAAGCTGATATTACTTGTTTGGGAAAGGTAATTGGAGGTGGTTTTCCTGTAGGAGCTTATGGAGCTAGAAATGAAATAATGGAATGTGTTGCTCCATTGGGTGGTATGTATCAAGCAGGAACATTAAGTGGAAATCCAATTGCAATGGCTGGAGGAATATCGACCTTAAAAGAGTTGAAAAGACAAAACCCATATGAGAAATTTAGTCATATTGGTGAGCGAATAGAGACAATTTTATTACATGCAGGAAAAAAGTATAATGTAGATGTAACGGTGAATAGATTTGGCTCCATGATGAATCCATTTTTCACCAAAGTAGCAGTTACAAACTTTGCTCAAGCCCAAACTTCAGATACTAGTAAGTTTGCTATTTTCTTTTGGGAAATGATAAAAAATGGAGTATTTCTTCCACCCTCTCAATTTGAAGCTTGGTTTTTATCCTCTGCCATTTCTGAGGAGGATATAAGTAAGATTGAAAATGCAGTAGACAAATCATTTCAAAAAATTCAAGAAAGTCAATGAGAATAACAATAAGCATATTCTTATTAATAATGGTTGCTTGCAAAACAACCAATACAAACACTTTAAAAACTAATGAAGTTTCTTTTAAAACAGTTTCTATAGGAGTTCTTTATGGTGACGGCACAGAGGGGATTTCAAAAAGTAATTTTAGCATTAGTAATGCGAAAGATTGGAACATATTTTTAAATAAAATAAATGCTTCTAATCGTTTTTCAAAAGCAGCTATTGATTTTTCCAAACAACAACTATTATGTGTTTTTGATAGCATTAGAAATACTTCGGGGTTTAAAATAGAAATTGAAAATATTTTTATAGAAAAAAGTGGTTTAAAAATAATTTACACAACAAGCAAACCTTCAACTACAGCAATGGTAAATATGGTTGTCACTCAGCCTTATCATATTGTAATAATAGACAAACAAGAAGAATCCATCACCTTTATAAACAAAGATAACCTACAATAAGATGATAAAAAACGATTTATTTTTAAGAGCCTTGAAAGGTGAAACAGTAGATAGGCCACCAGTATGGATGATGCGTCAAGCTGGTCGTTATTTACCAGAGTTTATGGAGATTAAAAAGAAATATGATTTCTTTACACGTTGTAGAACCCCAGAATTAGCCTCTGAAATTACAGTACAACCCATTCGAAGGTACGGTATGGATGCTGCCATATTATTTTCAGATATTTTGGTGATTCCTCAAGCAATGAATATAGAGGTTGAAATGAAGCCAGATTTTGGTCCTTACCTCCCTAAACCAGTCAGAGATCAAAAAGGAGTAGACAATGTTATTATTCCTGATGTGAATACTGAATTGGGTTATGTGATGGAAGCAATTAAAGCTACAAAGGAAAAATTGAATGATGAAATTCCATTAATTGGTTTTGCAGGGTCTCCATGGACAATATTATGTTATGTTGTTCAAGGACAAGGCTCTAAGAATTTTGATAAAGCTAAAGAGTTCTGTTTTACAAATCCAATAGCAGCTCACCAATTGTTGCAAAAAATCACAGATACAACTATTGCTTACTTGAAAGCAAAAGTAATGGCAGGAGTAAATGCTGTTCAGATTTTTGATTCATGGGGTGGAATGTTGTCTCCCACAGATTATCAAGAATTTTCCTGGAAGTATATTCAGCAAATTATTGATGCTTTAAAAGACTTTGTTCCTGTAATTGCTTTTGGAAAAGGATGTTGGTTTGCACTTAATGAAATGTCAAAATCTGGAGCAGCTGCTTTAGGAGTAGATTGGACCTGTTCGGCAAGAAATGCTCGTTATTTATCTGGAGGAAATATTACACTTCAAGGTAATTTTGATCCCTCTAGATTAATGTCACCGCCAGCAGAGATAAAACGAATGGTTCATCAAATGATTCGTGAGTTTGGAAAAGATAAATATATTGTAAACTTAGGTCATGGAATATTACCAAATATTCCATTAGAAAATGCGAAAGCATTTATTGATGCTGTAAAAGAGTATAAAGAATAAAATGCTGGTTTGGGATGTCTTTAAAGGGATTCGTTTTCGACAACTTAAAAAGTTAATGTTGTTTTTGTTTAAGCATCCATTTTTTTTCATTTCCACTATAAAAGCGACTTTTGATGTTTTAAGAATTTCTCAGAGAGAGTTTCCTAATACACATGGGTTCAACAATAAAGCCAATGCCTTTCGCCATGCTTTATGGAATATTTTTATAGCCAAGCAATGTAGTTTGTTCTCAAAAAAAAGTTACGAAGTAATTTTATGGACTAAGGAGTTTACAGATTGGCATGAAGATTTTTCACCTAATGAAGCGCTCCCAAGAATAATGGACCTTCATAATAATTGTATTGGGAGAGAGTTGTTTCTTAAAACACCCAAAAGTACTCAAAACCAATGGGTGATTCTGTTGAAGGAACAATTAGAATATGCTGTTCAAATAGTCTCAGTTGAGGATGTTGAAAATTATCCAAGACAATTAGTGTATCTTGAGAATTAAAAGATAAGATTTGTAATTATAAAAAATAAAAAAATGCCTCACTTTATAGTAGATTGTTCAGAAAACATATTAGAACTAAAAGATCCTAAAGAAATTTTAGATGAGGTTTTCGAGTCTGCTTTTTCTTCAGGTCTGTTTTCAAGAGATGCTATTAAAGTTCGTTTAAATCCTTTTAAACACTCTTTGGTATTAGGGGGTGATTTAGATTTTATTCATGTTTTTGGAAATATTATGGAAGGAAGAACACCGGAACAAAAAGCGGATCTCTCAAGAAAAATCGTATCTAAATTAAATCAATTATTTCCGGAAGTTCCAATTATTTCCATGAATATTAGAGATTTAGAAAAATCTTCATACATTAACAAAACAATGCTTTAAAATTATGATTTCTAATTTAATTGGTGGCCTGAAAGCTTATTTAGAAGCTTATGAAGTCATTTCTAGGTTAAAACTTTGGAGATTTTTTATGATCCCTATGCTTATAAGCGTGGTTGTTTTTTTAAGTATAGTATTAATTTCTATCAGTTTTTCAGAAGTTATTGGTTTATATATTTCAAGTTTTTGGAGTTGGGATTTTGGTAAAGAAACTATCAATACTATTAGTAAAATATTGAGCGGTATTATTTTAATATCAATAGGATTAATAGTATTTAAACATCTTATTATGATTCTGTCAGCTCCTTTTATGGGCCCAATTTCCAAGAAAATTGAAGATGATTTTACAGGGGTTACATCAAAAACACAAGTTTCTTCGTCCTCAACTCTTATATTAAGAAGTATAAAGATTAGCAGCCGGAATTTATTCAGAGAACTATTGTTTTCACTTCCAATTTTATTATTGGGCTTAATTCCATTCATTGGATTTTTCTCTTTTATTTTATTGTTTTTGATGCAAGCTTATTTTGCAGGTTTTGGAAATATGGATTATACATTAGAAAGACATTTTAGCTATCAAAAAAGTATTCAATTTGTAAAAGTAAATAAAGGAATAGCCATTGGGAATGGTCTTGTATTTATGTTATTTTTATTAATTCCTTTTGTTGGAGTAATTTTTATTATTCCTTTTTCTGTTACTTCAGCAACAATAGCTACAGTAAAAATAATTAACCAATAATATTTTATGAAAGATCAGTTTTATAAATATATAGAAAGCCTACAAGATCGTATCACTTCAAAAATTGAAGAAATAGATGGGGCAGCAAGATTTAAAGAAGATATTTGGAAGCGTAATGAAGGTGGAGGCGGAAGAACTCGTGTCATAGAAAATGGTGCTATTTTTGAAAAAGGGGGTGTTAATATATCAGCTGTTCATGGTGAATTACCAGAAGTATTAAGAAAACAATTTAACGTAGATGAAGGTGATTTTTTTGCCTGTGGATTAAGTCTAGTCTTACATCCTAATAATCCATTTGTACCAACTGTTCATGCCAATTGGCGTTATTTTGAAATGTATGACTCGCAAGGTGAAATTGTAACTCAATGGTTTGGTGGAGGGCAAGATTTAACACCCTATTATTTATTTAATGAAGATGCAGTTCATTTTCACACGGTTTGTAAAAATGTTTGTGATCCATATCAAGAAGAATTTTATCCAAATTTTAAAAAGAATTGTGATGACTATTTTTGGAATACTCACAGAAATGAAGCACGAGGTATAGGAGGATTATTTTTCGATTATTTGAAACAAACAGATGAGTTTTCGATTCAAGATAGATATGATTTTGTAACAGCAGTAGGAAATAGTTTTTTAGAAAGTTACGTTCCAATAGTTGAAAAGAGAAAAAATATGACTTATGAAAAATCACATAAAAACTGGCAAGAAATACGAAGAGGACGTTATGTTGAATTTAATCTAGTTCATGATAGAGGTACATTATTTGGTCTAAAAACTAAGGGCAGAATTGAAAGTATTTTAATGAGTTTACCACCTTTGGTTCAGTGGAAATATAATTATAGTCCTAAAGAAGATTCTGAAGAACAAAAGTTAATAGATGTTTTAACAAATCCAATAGATTGGGTTTAAAGATTTATTCCTAATTTTATAAAAAAAATATGAGAAAATATTTATCACTACTAACAGCTATTTCAATCTGCCTCTCTGTTAGTTCTCAGGAAATTACTAAAAAAGTTACATTACTTTGGGACACCTCTTACAGTATGATTGATAGAAATTTAGATAATGATTTAGATTATTTAAATGAGTATTTTTTTAAAAATTCAACTACAGAAGTTAGCCTTATTAAATTTAGTAATGATATCATTTTAACCGAAACTTACGGTATTAAAAATAGTAATTGGTTAGCTTTAAAAAAAGAACTTAAAAATACAACGTATGACGGTTCAACTAACTACAACAAATTAATAGTTTCAGCATCAGATGAGGTTTTGTTATTTTCTGATGGATATACTTACGATTCAAAACTTCTAAAAATTACAGCACCTCTCACAGTTGTATCTAGTAATAAAGAATACAATACAGATTTTTTAGTCTCTATTACAAAAGGCTCTAAAGACAAGTTTATTGATTTAAGAACTATCCAATCTAATACATCTGCATCATCAGAATTTAAGACCATTAATGGGCGGGTTAGTGATGAAAATGGATACCTTTCGGATGTTACTGTTGTTTCAAGAGGAAACAACACACAGACTTTAACTGATAGTTTAGGTAACTTTTCAATTAAAGCCCAGAATAGGGGAATTTTAGAATTTAGATATGTAGGGAAAAACACCATTTTATCTAGAGCTTCAGATAGCGCAACAAAAAATATTTACATGACTGACGGTAATATGGTACTTGATGAGTTGGTACTTGAGAATAATAAACAAGAAGTTGTAGATAATGGATATGGTAAACTAGATAAAAAAAGACTAGGGTACTCTATAGAGACTTTAGATGGAAATAAAATAATACCTTCAAATACTGATGTAAAAGATGCTGTAGCTGGTAAATTTGCAGGTGTAAAAATAGGAGCTAATGATGATTTGAGTCAGTTTGTAGGAAGAGGACTAGGTACTACTATCTTAGGAAATCAGTATGGTCTTGTAGTTGTTGATGGCTTGGTGATTAAACAAAGTAACTCTTCAAGAGGTGGAGGTTTTATAGCTGATACAGGTTTTATTGATCCAGAAAATATTGAGAGTGTTACCTATTTAAAAGGTTTGGCTGCAACAAATATTTACGGAAGTGATGGAAGTAATGGGGTATTACTCATAAAAACAAAAACAGGTTCGTCAAGTTTTAAAAAGAAAAAGAAAAGACAATTAGGGAATACACCTACTTATATAGATGATACAGAAATTGAAGAAATTATTGATAAACCCTACATAAAAGAAATATCACAAACAACAACTATTGAGGAGGCTTATAAAACGTACCTTTCTCAAAGAGAATTATATGGTAAGGATGTCAATTTCTTTTTTGATATGGCTTCTTATTTTAAAAATTGGAATAACTCTTATATGATTAAGAGAATATTATCCAATGTTTTAGAAGTACATAAAAGTTTAGATGTTGAAATTTTAAGGATGTTGGCCTATAAATATGAGGAGTTTGACATGTTTGATGAATCTGTTGAAGCTTATGAACAAATAATCTCCATAAAACCATCAGAATCTCAGGCCTATAGAAATTTAGCTTTAAGTTATCAACTCAACAAGCAATATACAAAAGCCCAGGAGGTTCATAATAAAATATACAATAATAAATATACTGAGGTCAATTCATTTTCTGGATTAAAGCAAACCATTAATTCAGAATATAAAAATTTAGTAGCCTTGCACAACTCAACTTTAGTTGCTGCCGATATTCCTGATTTTTATAAAAAAAATGCAGAGTATGATACACGTATAGTTTTCGAATGGAGTTATTTTGATGCCCAATTTGATTTGCAAATTGTAAATCCTCAGCAAAGATATTATACTTGGTCACATACACAGAATGAGGAGCGTTCTAGAATTATAAAAGAAACCGCTCAAGGTTATGGATTAGAAGAGTTTTTTATCACTAAAAAAGACAAAGGAGAATGGTTATTTAATATCTCTTATTATGGCAAAAAGACAGGTGATAATTCTATACCTACTTACCTTAAAATAACAGTTTATAATAATTTTGGAAGACCTAATCAAACAAAAAAAGTAACTGTTAAAGCATTGAATGATTTGAATAAAAAAGAATCCATTTTAAAACTCAAAATTTAATTTTTTTAATGAATAATTATCATATTTTTAATAAAATCTTCAAAATGGTAAATTATTTATTTAAAATTTAACTAAAATAGAATATTTATTAAATTTAATTTATTTTAAACATCTTTTTTCAATTCTAATAGTTATTCTTTTATCACTCATTTTTCGTATTTTCGCAATCTCAAAACCAATGTACAATGGCTAAGTTCGAGTTAAAATTACCTAAGATGGGAGAAAGTGTTGCTGAAGCAACAATTACATCTTGGTTAAAAGAAGTTGGAGATACCGTAGAATTAGATGAAGCAATTGTAGAGATAGCCACAGATAAAGTAGACTCTGAAGTCCCTAGTGAGGTGGAAGGAATACTAGTTGAAATTTTATTTGAAAAAGATGCCATTGTTGCTGTAGGTCAAACTATAGCTGTAATTGAAACTAATGGTGGTGATGAAACTTCAAATCAATCTTTTGAAGAAAAAGTAGAGGTTACTGAACACGTTGCTGAGGTTCAGCAAACGATAGACGCTGCCTCAGAAATAAAAAAATCACCCATAACAAAAACTTCAGATTCAGGCAAATTCTTTTCACCCTTAGTGAGAAAAATTGCAGAAACTGAAGGATTATCTATGGAAGAGCTAGATATGCTTTCAGGGACAGGAAAAGACGGAAGAGTAACTAAAAATGATATACTCTCCTACATTGAAGATAGAAAAAATTTACAGCCAGTACAAGTCACAAAAACTGAAACTATCCCATTAGAGACTAGTAATTTTGTTAAATCAGTTCCAACTTCGGTTAATGGTGAAGATGAAATTATAGAAATGACCCGTATGGGTAAATTAGTCTCTAAACACATGGTGACTTCTGTGCAAACCTCTGCACATGTTCAATCTTTTATAGAAATTGATGTTACAAATATTGTAAAGTGGAGAACTAAAGTGAAAGACGCGTACTTTACAAGAGAAGGCGAAAAATTAACGTTCACTCCTATCTTAATGCATGCAGTAGCAGCTACAATTAAGAAGTTTCCTATGATAAACATTGCTGTACAAGGTGATACTATTATCAAAAAGAAAAACATCAATCTAGGAATGGCAGCTGCACTGCCTGATGGTAATTTAATAGTACCTGTCATAAAAAATGCAGATCAATTAAACCTTGTAGGGATGACAAGGCAAGTTAATGACTTAGCGTCAAGAGCAAGAAATAACCAACTAAAACCTGATGAAATTCAGAATGGAACCTACACAGTTACTAATGTTGGTAGTTTTGGATCTGTTATGGGGACACCAATAATTAATCAACCCCAGGTTGCGATATTAGCTCTTGGAGCTATACGTAAAGTCCCAGCGGTTATTGAAACTTCTGAAGGAGATTTTATTGGGATTCGACAAAAGATGTTTGTATCTCATTCTTACGACCATAGAGTTATTAATGGAGCATTAGGAGGAATGTTTATCAAAACATTAAAAGAAACTCTTGAAGCTTGGGACATAAATCAAGAATTCTAATAAATAAAAATAAATAAAAAAATGAAAAAAATGAAAAAAGTACTTATTGCATTATTAGTTATTACAACATTATCAGCAACTGCTCAAGAATCCGTTTTATTACGTCTTAATTATACCAAAGGAGACAGTTTCTTAGTAACTACCGAAAGCAACCAAAGCATGGGCACTCAAGGGGGTATGAATATGAAAATGACCATGGGAATGATAGTTGCCGATGTTGTAGAAGAAAATATTAAAACAGAGTCTCAAATAACTTCTATTGTAATGGATATGATGCAAGGAGGTATGACAATGAATTATGATTCTAATAAGAGTGATGAAGAACTAGACCAGATGGGACAAATGTTAAAATCACAATTTGCACCAATGATGGAAGCGGTGATCTACAATACTTTAGATCTTCAAGGCAATATGATAGCTACTAAATTAGACCCTGCGATTCCTGGAATGGAACAAATAACAAACAGGTCTATGAACGCAATCAATTACCCAAAAGAAAAAGTTTCTGTTGGTTCTTCTTGGAGCTCTGAAAGTGAAAATCAAGGAATGAATATGACTACTAAATACACAGTAAGCAGTATTGCGGATGGTTTTGTTACTTTAGATGTCTCAGGTGATATGAGTGGGGCAGCTGGAACCGGAACAATTAAAGGAAAAACAACTATTGATATTAGTACTGGTATTTCAAATAACTCAGAAATTGAGATGACTATAGCTACTCAAGGAATGAATATTACTGGAACAACCAAGGTAACGGTTTCAAAAATGTAATTATTCTTCTAATTTTATAAAAAAAACCTCTAGAAATTCTAGAGGTTTTTTTATGTATAATTTAAAAATTCTATGCTAACATGGTCACAGGATTTTCTATGTAAGCTCTTACAGTTTGTAAGAATTGGGCACCAGTAGCTCCATCTACGGTTCTATGATCACATGCTAATGTTACTTTCATGGTGTTTCCAACCACAATTTGACCCTCTTTAACCACAGGTTTTTCTTCTATCGCACCTACAGATAAAATTGCTGAATTGGGTTGATTAATTATGGATGTAAATTCTTGAATTCCAAACATTCCTAAATTAGAAATGGTAAACGTACTACCTTCCATTTCGTTAGGAGCAATTTTTTTATTCCTTGCTTTGCCTGCCAAATCTCTAACATTTCCACCAATTTGAGTTAAACTCATTTGGTCTGTAAATTTTAATACTGGAACTAAAAGCCCATCGTCTACTGCAACAGCAACTCCAATGTGAATATGATGGTTATATCTAGTAGTATCTCCATTCCATGAAGTGTTTACTTGGGGATGCTTTTTTAATGCCATAGCACAAGCCTTTACTACCATATCATTAAATGAAACTTTAGTTTCTGGTAGAGCATTAATTGTCTTTCGAGAGGCTATGGCATTGTCCATATCTAACTCGATAGTGAGGTAGTAATGAGGAGCAGTAAATTTAGACTCTCCTAAACGCTTAGCGATCACTTTACGCATTTGAGAGTTTTTTACATCTTCATAAGACTCTTCACCAACAGGAATATAGGTTGCAAATGGAGTTGTAGTTTGGGTTGTTTGAGTTGGTGTTGCCTCTACTGCAGCAGCAGGAGTGTAGCTTTCTACATCTTTCTTTACAATTCTACCATTTTCTCCGGAACCTTTCACATCTGCTAAGTTAATACCTTTATCTTTTGCAATTTTTTTGGCAAGAGGAGAAGCAAAGATTCTACCTCCAGTATTATTTGACTGAGGAATTACAGCAGTTTGTTCTTCAATTTGTTTAGTTTCAGGAGTAGAAGTCTCTTTTTTAGCTTCAACAGTCGCAGTAGAGATACTACCTTCTTTGTGAGCAGTTACGAGAGTAGACACATCTGTGCCTTCTGGTCCAATAATGGTTAATAAACTATCTACTTTTGCACTTTCTCCTTCTTGAACACCAATATGTAATAAAACACCTTCATAGAAAGATTCAAATTCCATAGTGGCTTTATCAGTTTCAATTTCAGCTAAAATATCTCCTTCTTCAACTTTATCCCCAATATTTTTCAACCAGGAAGCAACTGTTCCTTCCTCCATGGTATCACTTAATCTCGGCATCGAAATTATTTGAACTCCGTCAGGAATTGACGAAGTATTGCTTTTTACAGTTGTTTCTTCTTGAACAACTTCTTGAGGAGTATCCTCTGTAGAAGCTCCATTTAAAATCCCTGAAATATCTTCGCCTTCATCACCAATAATTGCTAAAAGAGCATCTACTGGAGACGTTTCCCCTTCTTGAACTCCTATGTGCAATAACGTTCCTTCATTGAAAGATTCAAATTCCATGGTTGCTTTATCAGTTTCAATTTCAGCAAGAATATCTCCTTCTTCAATTTTATCACCTACTTGTTTTAACCATTTAGCCACAACACCTTCTTCCATGGTGTCACTTAAGCGAGGCATGTTTACTACTATTGCCATATGTTATCCTAAATTATTTTTTAATCTTCCTCTTCTAATTTGCAAATGCTAAATTATAAGCGTTATTCTTTTTAAACCTTCTTATACTATTTGATAAAAGGGTAATCTTCTTGTTCGTAGACCACATCATGTAATTGACTGACTTCAGGATATGGAGACTCATCAGCGAATTTTTCACATTCTTTGACCATATCTTTAACTTCCTGATTTATTTTCTCAATTTCTTCTTGTGTAGCGTAATTTTTGTCTTTGATGATATCTAGTATTTGAGTAATTGGATCAATTTTTTTGTATTCTGCAACTTCATCTTTAGTTCTATAATGTTGAGCATCTGACATGGAATGCCCACGGTAACGGTAGGTTTTCATTTCTAAAAATGTAGGGCCTTCACCTCGTCTGGCTCTTTGAATAGCTTCATCTACAGCTTCAGCTACTTTTATAGGATTCATTCCATCTACTGGTCCACAAGGCATTTCATAGCCTAAACCTAATTTCCAAATATCAGTATGGTTTGCAGTTCTTTCTACTGAGGTACCCATTGCATATCCATTATTTTCAACAATAAATACTACAGGTAATTTCCAAAGCATTGCCATGTTAAATGTTTCATGAAGTGAACCTTGTCTTGCGGCACCATCTCCAAAGCAAGTTAGGGTAACCCCATCGCTTCCTTTATATTTATCGCCAAATGCAATTCCAGCACCCAGAGGAATTTGACCACCAACTATTCCATGACCACCATAAAACCCGTGTTTTTTTGAAAAAATATGCATTGAGCCTCCCATACCTTTAGAAGTTCCTGTGACTTTTCCATACAATTCGGCCATTACTCTTTTTGGATCAACCCCCATACCAATTGGTTGAACATGATTTCTGTAGGCAGTAATCATTTTATCTTTAGATAAATCCATGGCATGTAAAGCACCGGCTAAAACAGCTTCTTGGCCATTGTATAAGTGAAGAAAACCTCTAACTTTTTGTTGGATATAAACTGAAGCTAATTTATCTTCAAATTTTCTCCAAAATAACATGTCTTTATACCAGTTAATGTAGGTTTGCTTTGTGACTTTTTTCATTCTCTTTTATTGTTTTTTTTCAAATTAGAAACCTTAATAAATTAATGGATTCTTTGTACAAAAATAAATGAATTAAATAGAATAAAAAAAGTAGTCGTAATTAAATTAATTACAACGATTTCGTTTGGTAGCTTTATTTGTCTTTTGCTATGATAACAGTGGCCTTAGCACCAGTGGCAAGATTCCATTCATTCGATGAAATTACGTTTCCAGCATCATCAAAAACTGTAAAACCAGCTGTGTTTGGTCCTGAAGTTCCTTGGTTTAATGCAATAAAAGCAATTTTGTTAATTCCTACCTGTAATGGTAGATCAAAACTTTGATAAGAACTGTACAAAGTGATGTTTCTAATTACAGGAATATCATTGATGGTGATTGTTACTCTATCTCCATCTGGATATTGAAAATCTCTGCAAATAATGCGCACAGCTTTAGATTGTGTTCTAAAGCTACCAAGATCTTGATCAATTTTAGGAAAAGGTGCATTTATTTTTTTCCAAGATTTCAAAAAACGTTCTTCTGATATTTTGGCTGCAGAAAGAATTCCTTTATCCTTTAAGTCTTCTTTTTTCTTTTTAGCATCTTGTTTATTTTTATTGTCAAATGCTTTTTTAAAACCATCATTATTTCCAATGTCTAAAGACACTGGTTTTTTGATTTTTTTGTTTGGAATTCCTATGATAACATTTTTCCCTATGTTTTTTTTATTCGAATCGGAGAGTGTATCCGTCTGACTAAATAGAGAGAAAGAAATTAAAAATAAAAAATAAAAAATAGTTGAGAATAATTTCAAAGTAATTAATTTAATATATCATGATTTACAAATATAATGCCGTTGTAGTTGTAAGTCCTTTAGATTTTGTTAAAACTTCTATTATTCAATTGTAAAATTAAAGTAAGTAGTTGGGTAGAGCTCATTTTTTAATGTAAAGTGCCACCATTCATTATCATAGGGTATGAAACCGTTTTTTATCATAATAGATCTAAGTAACATTCTGTTTTTCGTTTGTTTATCAGTGATTTTTTTATAATATGGATGAGACTTTTCGCCAAAAAAATCATAAGAACTACCCATGTCTAGTTCTTTATTCGTTTTTATATCAACAATAGTAAGATCTACTGTACTGCCTCTTGTATGACCAGATTTTAAGGCAATATAACCTAGTGTAAACAATTCAGATTTTTGAACATCCGGGTAATATAACTGTTTCATTAAGGTATCATTCAATACTTTGGCCCATCTGACAAAATGATCTACAGCTTGTTGGGGTCTGTAGGCATCAAAAATTTTAAGACTGAGGCCAGAAAGCATCAATTTAGTTTGAATTTTTTTTAGTGCCTTGGCTGCAGGTGTTGATATAATAAGGCTATCTTTTATGTATCCATCAATAGGCTGTCCTATAAAATTATTTGAAGTACTATATCTTAACTCCTTCTTAATTGTAGCATCAATTTCTGAAACATAAGAAAATCCTTGCGGGAGTGTTTGACTGTTAATTTGAGAACTGATCAATACTATAAAAATAATAATAAGTGATTTCATGCCTTAAAAGTATTGAAAATATTTAATTTTGCTCTTATGGAAGCATTAACATTAACCACACCCGCCTTATTATTTTCAGCAATATCTTTAATTATGTTAGCCTACACCAACCGATTTCTAGCCTACGCTGCAGTAATTAGAAATCTACATGCTGTTTATTTAGATAATAAAGATGAATCGTTACTCAGACAAATTAAAAACCTCAAACTAAGACTTACGCTAACACGTTGGATGCAAATATTTGGGATAGGAAGTTTATTATTGTGCGTCTTAACCATGTTTTTAATTTATATAGAATGTAAACTTGTGGCCATTTGGTTATTTGGTATAGCACTGTTGTTATTGCTTGTTTCACTCACTTTATTAATCAGAGAAATACAAATTTCATCACAAGCATTAGAACACCATCTTGCCGATATAGAAGAACATTTGAAAAAAAAATAAGAGTTGTTGTATTTCAAGCAACTCTTATTTAATAGTCTAACAAAATTAAACCTATATTTTCTTTTTCATTTAATTGTTACTTTGTTAACTGCCAGAAATACTTCCGCCGGATGATGTTTTTCTTTTTATTTTTTCTGGATTCCCTTCAAAAGAAATACTTCCTCCACTACTAGCTTTTCCATCAATAGATTCTGATGCATGGACACTTATACTTGCACCACTACTTACCTTTGTCGTAACATTTTTAGACAGTAACTTATAGGCATTTATAGAGCTACCACTTGATGCACTTGTTTCATGGTTCGTGGTTTTTCCTTTAATTTTCATATTTGAACCACTACTAGAACTGGACACTACACTTTTAGCATTTACTTCTAAATTGGTACTTGCACCACTACTGGTGGTTGAAGTAAGGTTAACAGCTGTAACCTCTAGAGTTAACCTTGCGCCACTACTAGAACCAATATGAAGATCTGTAGCTTTTAATACATTAGTAGTGATCACATTACTACCACTAGAGGCTCTTAACTCTTCCAGGGTATTTACAGTTAAATACACTTTTTTTGAAGCAGATTTCCAAATATTTTTCTCTGTGTAAATTTTTAATTTTCCATCCTCAAGCTCTGTGATAATAATGTCATGCAAATTTTCGTCAGCTTCTACAGTTAGTGAAACTTCATTCCCTTGGTCTATTATTAATTCTATACCCGTACTTACTTTAACTTTCGTAAAATCTTCATTAATATCTCTTTTAATAGAGATTACATTATTGTTTCCTTCAATCCTATTTAGCATATCTATACCGCATGACGAAAGGGTAGTAAGGATTAGGAAGGCTGTAAATTTGATGATAATTAGTTTCATAGTTTTTATTTTTGACAAATGTATTATTTTACTTGTATTTAATTAAAAATTAATAACTCAATTGTTGATTTTTTTAGATGAACTGTTTAATAACTACCTAGACCTACTTTACTATCATTTAATTCTTAGCTTTGGATAAATATTTATTAAAAAATAATGACACAACTTCAGTATATTTCTTCAATTTTATTAGCACTTTATTTTGTTGGTATTATGGTGGTTGTACTCAGAGCAAAAAAAAGTACTTCTGCAGAAGACTATTTTTTAGCAGGCCGGCAACTGCCTTTTTGGGCCTTGTCTATTACCTTTATTGCTTCATGGTGGGGAGGTGGTTCTGCCATAGATTTGGTAGATCATGGTTTTAACCAAGGAATCAGCTCTTTTTGGATTTATGGCATGCCTGTACTTTTTTCTACCTTTTTAATGTACCTTTTTTCTAAAGCCATTAGAAAAATTGGTACTATTACCCAGCCACAACTTATGGAAGCTCGCTACAATAAAAAAGTAGCTTTTTTACTTTCGTTACTCATCTTAATTTTTATGATTTTAGGAGTAGCTACCCAAGCGGTTGTAATTGGTAATTTCTTTCAATCTTTTTTTGATATTGATTATAAAATAGCAGCTCTTGTAGGCACTAGTATTGTGTTATTATATTCCTTCTTTGGAGGTTTTAAAGGAGTGGTTATTACAGATATTATTCAGTTTGTATTTTTACTTATAGCTGTTGTAGTTCTTTTTGTAGTTGCTTACCAACATTCTGGCGGTTTTGAAAAAGTACAAGAAATTGCTTTAGAACAAAACAAACCAGCATTCTTTTCCTTTTTTCATAACATTTCAAACAACCTAGTTTTTATTATAACCTTTGGCTGTTCTTGGATGATACAAGCCAATATTTGGCAAAGAATTTCCGCAACTAAGAAACCCAATGATGCAAAAAAAATGATGTCTTTAGCTTTCTTTGTATTTATTCCATTGTACCTTATTGTTACTTTAACAGGGGTATTAAGTTTAGGTATATTTGATGCTATACCAGAAGGAGGTATTGTCCCAGCCATGATTGTTAAATTTATGCCTGTTGGCTTGGCTGCCTTTATTTTTGTTGGCCTGTGTTCTGCAATTATGTCTACCATGGATTCTATGATAAATACCGGAGCTTTGGTGCTTAGTGTAGATATTTATAAGAGTAAAATAAAACCAAATGTTAGTGCTAAGGAAATTGTATTTGTAGGGAAAATTTCTACAGTAGTCATTGCTTTATTAGGCTTACTAATTAGTTTAGAGATACGTTCAATACTTCGCATTGCTTGGATAGGGTCAGACTTTTTAGCCACCGGAGCCTTTGTGCCTTTGGTTTTGGCTTTTATTTGGAAAGCAGGAAACTCTAAAGGAGCATTTGCCTCCATTATATTTGGTCTCATATTCTCTAGCTACAACATGCTTGTAGCCCTGGGTGTAAAACTACCTACAGCCTGGGAAATTGCTTCAGTAGAACAGGCGCTTATTGGTATGGTAACTTCTGCTGTTATCTTTGTTGGTGTTAGTTTACTTACCAAACCTGAGGTAGAGAAGTCAACTCAGTTTATTAAAAAAGCAGGTATGGTATAAGCGAATTTGGGTATTAACTTAATCTAAATATTTTTTTAAAAAATTAACGCAACCTTTAAATAATTTGGCACCTTATATAAGTATACTTATATAAAAAATAATTTTTTTTATTTTGTATTATTGGAAAGGTTTTTGATATAAATGTTTCATACGGCCATCACAAAAAAAACGTTATGAAATTTTTAAAATATTCTTTATTCTTTATTGCTTTTGCATTAATATTTAGTGTCCTTAAAATTTTAGTTTTTGAAAACGAGGTCAATTCTTTATTTATTTTAGAGACTTTTGTTGCAAGTATAATTACCACAATAGTGATTTATTTTTTTAATAACTATTCAGAAAATTAAGGCCTAATAGATTTTTGAATATTACCCAAACAAACAAGCCATTTTTCATTTTATGATCCACTAAGTTTTAGGTATTATTTCTCAATACTTTTCCCTTTATTCAATTTCTAAGCTCATAATTTATAAGTATCTTTCGCAACAAATTTATACTTCATGAACATTACACCTAAAAGAATCAATAGATTTATGTTTTTTAAATTACCTCTTGCATATTTGGGAGGAGTTCGGGTGGTTTCAATTCAGGAAGAAACAGCTATAGTTAGTATTACTCACAAATGGATGAATCAAAACCCTTTTAAATCTATGTTCTGGGCAGCACAAGGTATGGCTGCAGAAATGGCAACTGGGGTATTGGTAATGAAAGGTATAGAAAATATTGGAAAAAATGTATCTATGTTGGTTACCAATCAGCGTGGTAATTTTACCAAAAAAGCTACAGGTAAGATTAGATTTGAATGTCATCATGGTGGGTTGGTAGCCAATGCTTTAGAAGAATCTAACAAAACCGGAGAGGGTAGAGTTATTACCATGAAGGCAGAAGGCTTTAATACAGAAGGGGTTTCTGTATGTAATTTTCACTTTGAATGGAGTCTTAAAGTAAAACAATAAGCATATTCTACTATTTTTCTGTTTCTTTAATAGTGGCTACAAATTCTGCTAGTTTCTTACCATAAAAGGATTGCTGTACTTCTCTTGATAAGGAATTATTAATACTGTCTAAGTATTTTACGTTAGCATTTACCAACTCAGTTAAAGTTATAAAAGCAGCAGCTTCTGAATCTGAGTTGTTTAAAGCAAAATTAATCGTGTAGATGTATTTTTTTAAATTTTGTTTTTCAGCTTGTTTTCTTAAAGATTGAGAGGTTTCTAGATCTTTTTCCTTCTGTGCTTGCATATTAGCTGCTAAAAGATCTAGTTGTTTCGCTTGAAACTTGCTAGCCGTTACCCTATAGTTTTCTAAAATTTTTTGGTTACTAGACCCCTCTATTACTGGTGATACTCCAAACTTTTCTACTTTATCATTTATGGATATTGTACCTTCTTCACCAAAGAAAGAAAGTGTACTTTGATTTTGATCCAAACTTAGGAAATACATTTCTGGAGAACTAATATTATCTGTTAGCGTAAAGGTGTCTTTTCCAAATAATCGAATAGAATCTACTGAAATTATAAGGGTATCTCTCATTTTTTTTAGATATAAAGTCCCTTTTTTTATTCCTTTAATTTTTCCTTGAACCACCATATTTCCCAACTCTTTTTCTTTAGAGCAAGCAACTATTAAGAGCAATAAACCAATTACCAATATTTTCTTCATAAGATTATAAAACTTTAGGTTGCAAATATGCAGATTTCTATTTAAACAGATGCAGCTAATTCTAATAAAATAGTACAGCCAATGGCAGCTATGGTTCCAATAGCATACCCGAAAACAGCCAACAATACACCCACAGTAGCCAACGATGGATGAAAAGCAGAAGCTACAATAGGAGCAGAGGCGGCACCACCCACATTGGCTTGGCTACCAACTGCTAAAAAGAAAAAGGGTGCTTTAATAAGTTTTGCCACCAGTATTAATAACCCTGCATGTATTGTCATCCAGACAAGACCAATAACAATTAAGCCCCAGTTATCAAAAATCATGGTTAGATCCATTTTCATTCCAATAGTGGCAACAAGCATATATATAAAGATGCTTCCAATTTTACTAGCTCCTGCACCCTCATAATTTTTTGCTTTGGTATGCGATAATAAGATGGCAATAATAGTAGAAATACTTACCAGCCAGAAAAATTGAGATCCTAAGAAAGTAAAGATGTTTTTTGCTATTTCAGAATTAATACCAGCAACTACTTCATTAAAAAAAGCAGCTAGATAACCTGCAGCAAAGTGGCCAAAACCAACGGTTCCAAAGGCAATGGCTAGAATAATCATATAATCTGTGAGTGTTGGGTTCTTTTTTATTTTTTGAGTGAAAGAAATTACTTTTTCTTTTAATTCTTCAATGGCAGAAGTGTCTGCTTTAAGCCATTTATTGATGGCGTCTTTTTTTCCAATACTTATAAGTAAAATAGCCATCCAAACGTTGGCAACAACAATATCTACAAAGATCATTCCTCCATATTTTGCCGGATTGTATTTGTAAATTTCTAACATAGCAGTTTGGTTGGCACCTCCACCAATCCAACTTCCGGCCAGGGTAGAAAGACCTCGCCAAACGGCATCAAAATCTGCACCACCAACAGTTTCTGGAGATACCAAAGAAATAAGTAATATGGCTATAGGGCCTCCAATAATAATCCCAACAGTACCCGTAAAAAACATAATTAATGCTTTAGAACCCAAATTAAAAATAGCCTTTAAATCTATACTTAAAGTCATTAATACTAGGGCAGCAGGTAGTAAGAATCTACTGGCTACATAGTATAATTGAGAACTTCCTTTTACAACTTCACCACTAGCATTTGTGTTTTGCCATTCGGGAGCTATAGCGCCTATGGTGGTGAAGATAGCTGGTATAAAATAGGCCATAAATAGACCAGGTATAATTTTGTAAAATTTATGCCAAAAGCCACTTGTTTTAGATTCTGTATAAAATACAAAACCAAGTGATATCATTAAAATTCCGAATACAATTGCATCATTGGTAAAAAGTGGTTGTTCCATGATTTAGATTTTAGCTAAAATACTAAAATAGTGGTGTAAAAAAAGCGAAGTTGAAAAACTTCGCTTTGGATATTAAAACTTTTGTATTTCCTTAAAAGGAGAAATACGAATAGTTTCTAATGTTGTTTTATACGTCTTCCAATCGGTCTCAAAAAACGCATTAGTTTGGCTTATAGCTATCTCTAATGCCTTTTTGTATTGGCTAATTAATTGTTTTTCAGTAGTTGTTAAATGACCAAACCTACTCCCTACATATCTTCTTGCAGAAGAGTAACGTCTGCTTACGGTTACTTCTGGGTTTCTAGTAATTCCTTGGCGTTTGTCTACACTTCCTATATATATAGCAATAAGCTTGTCTATTTTTGTGATAATGTCTTTAGACGCTTTTATTTGATCTTTGTAGTTCTTTTTGTCTTCTTTCGTAAGATCTTTCTTAAATGCAGTAGCCGTATTTTTACTTTCTACCAATTGTTTTACAACATCTGCCATTAATTGCTGATCTTTTTCCATGTCTTTACTAGCAATGTAAATTTCTGTAATGGCTTCTGTAGACATCTCCAATCTTGGATCAAACTCAACTTTTATGCTGCTTTCTGAAGTTTGATTTCCAAAAGACATTTTTAAATTATAGGTGCCAGGTTTTACAGAAACACCTCTAGGCTCATTGGTTCTTTTTCTTATTTTTCTAGAGGGTCTGTCTGCACCTTTTTCGTTCATAGACCAATACATTCTATGAATTCCGTTCTCTTTTGGCGCTTTTTTGTGTAAGGTTCTAATTAAACGCGCACCCTCAAAAATCTCTAATTTTATAGAATCAAATTTTACCTCAGAAGCTAGCTCTTTTTTAACAATAGGTGCTTCCATTTTTTTAGTCCCTTTTCGTTTCTTTTTTCTTGCAGTCTCCTTTTCTTTCTTCTCTTCTTTAGCGGCTGCTGGTCTGTTTATGTAATATGAAATCATGGCTCCAGAACGTTTGTTTTCGCCATTAAATAAAGCATCTCCACCAAACCGACTTCCTGTAGGTTGTTGATAAGCTGCCTGATAAGCTGTTGGAGGCGCAAATAACTGTAGGGTTTTAGTAAGTACATTGCCGTTAGCCATAGCACGAAGCGGTCTAATATCATCTAAAACCCATGCTGCTCTACCAAAAGTACCAATTACTAAATCATGTTCTCTAGGTTGTATTACCAAATCTTTTGTAGAAACTGTTGGAAAACCAGCAGTCCATTTCATCCATTGGTTTCCGGCATTTAAAGAGATATACAAGCCATCATCTGTTCCTAAGAAAAGTAAGTTAGCATTAATAGGATCTTCAACAATACTTAAGGTGTAGCTTTTTACGTCATTTTCATCAACAATACGAGACCAGGTAGTACCGTAATCTTTTGTTCTGTAAGCATAAGGGGTATAGTTAAAACGCCTATAATCATTGGCAATTAATAAGGCTTCTCCTTTGTTTTTATTGGAAGCTTTTATTTGTGCTATCCAACTTCCCTCGGGTAAGCCAGGAATATTAGCACTAACATCTGTCCAACTTTCCCCACCATTTTTAGTTACATGAACTCTACCGTCATCTGAACCAGCCCACAGCATATTTTGTTCAACTTCTGAGGGTTCTATCACTAGTATAGTAGTATGGTTTTCTGCACCTGTTGCATCCATAGTTAATCCACCACTTTCACCTTGCTTTTGTTTTTCTTTATCATTGGTAGTTAAATCATCTGAAATAATCGTCCATGTAAGTCCTTTATCTGAAGATTTATGCACAAACTGGCTTCCAAAATATAAAGTGCTAGAATCAAAAGGATCCATATTAATGGCAGCATTCCAATTAAAACGAAGGGCTATATCTGGGTCTGGGTGAGTAGGTTTTACAGAATAATTATTTCCTGTGATGTAGTCATATCTCACCACAGAGCCTTGCTGACTCATAGACCATCCATAACGAGAATCATCTTTGTCTGGTACTACATCAAAACCGTCTCCAAAACTAATTTCTTGCCAGTACGAGTTTCTAATTCCTTGGGCTTTCCAAACATATGCAGGACCTCTCCAAGAGCCGTTGTCTTGCATTCCTCCATAAACATTATAAGGATACTCATTATCAACATTAATATGATAAAATTGAGCTACAGGTAAATTACCAATAAAACGCCAAGAAGCTCCTTTGTCTTTGGTGATGTTCATACCTCCGTCATTTCCATCAATCATAAAAGAACCATCCTCTGGGTGAATCCACCAAGCATGGTGATCTGGGTGAACACCATTAGAAACTCCATAGGCTGGCATTAATTCTTTAAAGTTTTTTCCTCCATCATCAGAAACATTCACATAAGTAAATACGGTGTAGATTCTATTTTCATTTTGAGGATCTACATAAATTTCTGAATAATAAAAAGGCCTATTTCCTATACCAGGTTTATCATTTATTTTTTTCCACTTAAATCCGCCATCTTCACTTTTATATAATGCGTTCTTTTTTGCCTCTACCAAAGCGTAAATAACATTTGGATTACTTCTTGAAATAGCAATACCAATCCTTCCTAATTCCCCTTTTGGAAACCCTTCTTTTTCTGTAACCTCTTTCCAAGTATCACCTCCATCATGGGTAATATACAAGCCACTGCCTTTACCACCAGATTTAAAAAACCAAGGATCGCGTTTGTGTTCCCACATGGCAGCAATTAATTTGTTTGGATTTGAAGGATCCATCACCAAATCTGCAACACCAGTTTTAATATTCTTATACAGTATCTGTTTCCATGTTTTTCCACCATCTATGGTTTTATAAACACCTCTTTCTTTGTGTTCTCCCCAAGGAGATCCAATAGCGCCCACATATACCGTATTTGGGTTTGTAGGGTCTATTATAATTCTATGGATATGACGGGTTTTTTGAAGTCCCATAGGCATCCAGTTTTTACCACCATCTAAAGATTTATAAATACCATATCCACCATTTAAACTATTTCTTGGATTACCCTCACCAGTTCCTGCCCAAATAACACTTGGGTTCGATTGTTGAATAGCTACAGCACCAACAGACGCAGTGATTTCTTTATCAAAAATGGGATCCCATTTAATACCACCTGAAGTAGATTTCCAAAGCCCTCCTGAAGCTGTACCAACATACATAATATCTGGATTGGAATTTACTACATCTATGGATGTTACACGCCCGCTCATACCACCAGGACCAATATTTCTTGGGGTCATGTTTTTAACCAAATCCATCGAAAATTCTTGTGAGAATAAAGAAAATGAGATTATTGTAAATAGTATAGTAAAGATATTTTTCATGAGTAGTAGTTTAATTGATGTATTATTAATTAAAGGTACGAGTTCTCACTTTTAAAAAATCTTAAAGAAATGTTAATGGAATTTTTGGAAAAGTAAAAGTTGAACTTTTTTTTTATAAACGAACAACAACATAGCCTCTAATTATTAATATATTTGTTTTTTTTAAAAATTTACTTCTACAATTTTTTACCTTAGCTACACGATAATACAAAACATTATGTTTAGAGTTAAGATTTTAGTTTTTTTTCTTTTTTTAGGTGTAGCATCTTTTGCAACAAATACCAGCCCATTTTGGGGGCAAACAGGTCATAGAGTTGTTGGTGAAATAGCTTACCATCATTTAACAAAAAAAGCTAAAAAAAACCTTGAAAAACTTCTCAAAGGAGAAGGTTTGGCAATTATTTCTACCTACGCAGATGAAATTAAATCTGACAATGCCTATAGAAAGTTTAGTGCGTGGCATTATGTAAACTTTAAAGAAGGAGAGGCCTATGAAACAGGAGAGAAAAATCCAAAAGGAGATCTAATTCAAGGAATTAAAGAATGTCAAAAAATTATTTCCAATCCTGCTTCTAGTGAAGAAGATAAGGTGTTTTATGTAAAGATGTTAGTGCACTTAATAGGAGATTTACATCAGCCTTTGCATATTGGTAGGGCAGAAGATAGAGGTGGGAATGCTATAAAAGTTAACTGGTTTAGAGGAAAGACTAACTTACATTCTGTATGGGATACAAAAATGATTGAATCATTTAATATGACTTATACCGAATTGTCTTCTAATTTGAATTATTTTTCTAAAAATCAAAAAGAAGCAATTCAAAAAGGATCTGTCTTAGATTGGGTAAATGAAACTAGAGTTATTACCATGAAAGTTTATGAATCTGCAAAGATTAATGACAACTTGAGCTACAGATATATGTACGATCATTTTTCTACAGTAAAATCTCAATTAAAAAAAGGAGGCCTTCGCTTGGCAAAAGTATTAAACGAGTTGTTTGGGTAAAAGGCAGTAAGAAAGAGTAATAAAGGTACTTTATGTTCTTATTCTGAAACTTTTAGTCGAGCTACAGCTTTTACAGAGATGTCTGCATATTTTTCAACCTTATATTTTAAATATCCAGTAATAGCAATCATTGCAGCATTGTCAGTGGTGTATTCAAATTTCGGAATATAAGTAGTCCATCCCCAGTGTTTTTGAGCCAGCTGTAATCTTTTTCTAATTTCAGAGTTTGCAGAAACCCCACCTGCAATAGCTATATGTTTAATGCCTGTTTGGGTTACTGTATTCTTTAATTTTTCCATTAAAATTTCAACAATGGTGTGCTGAATGGATGCGCAGATATCGAATAAGTTTTCTTCAATAAACGCTGGGTTTTCTTTGAGTTTTTTTTGAATAAAATAAAGAATTCCTGTTTTTAAACCACTAAAGCTAAAATCTAAATCACCCACTTTTGGTTTTGTAAATGAAAACTTTTTAGGATCTCCTTGCTGTGCATATTTATCAACTAACGGACCTCCTGGATAGGGTAAGCCTAATATTTTAGCAGATTTATCAAAGGCTTCACCAACAGCGTCATCTATAGTTTCCCCCAAAACTTCAAATGTAAAATGATCAGATACTTTTACAATTTGCGTATGACCTCCACTAATGGTTAGACAAACAAATGGAAAAGGAGGGAAGTCAGTATCTTTCTCTTCTATAAAATGAGCTAAAATATGTGCCTGCATATGATTTACGTCTATCAAGGGGATGTCTAAACCTAAAGCCAATGATTTTGCAAATGAAGTTCCCACAAGTAAAGATCCCATAAGACCTGGTCCCTTGGTGAAAGAAATTGCATGTAAATCTTCTTTAGTGATACCAGCTTGTTTAATGGCTTGATGCACAACAGGAACTATATGTTGTTGATGAGCTCTAGAGGCTAGTTCAGGAACAACACCTCCATATTTTGCATGTATTTCTTGGTTGGCTATAATATTACTCAAGACTATACCATCGCAAATAACAGAAGCACTCGTGTCATCACAAGAGGATTCTATTCCTAATATATATATCTTTTTGGTGGTCATTTTTAACTAAGTACAAAATTAACTAATCTAAATAGTATATTTCTTTTAAATGAGAAATTTATTAGTTTATTAATTTTATCGTTCTTTGTATAGAAAGGCTTTATTTTTACGTTTCTAAATAAAGTTTAAATCATTTAATAACGTACAAATCAAAAAAACCGGAAAAATACTGCTTAAGTTGTTGAAGTACCTTGCAATATTCTTGGTATTTCTTGTTATAATTTTTTCAATTCCAGCTGTACAAACAAAACTAGCTAGAATTGTAACAGATGATTTAAATAAAGATTTTGGAACTAATTTAGAGATAAAAAAAGTAGACCTTTCTTTACTTGGAGCTGTTTCTTTGAAAGGTATAGCGATAAAAGATCATCATCTAGATACGTTAATCTATGTAGAAAGATTGAGGTCCTCTCTTTTAGATGTTAAAAGAATTTTAGAAAGTAACATTCAACTAAAAAACACCTCTCTAAAAGGTGTGTATGTGAATGTGAAAAAATATGAAGATGAAGAAACTGATAATTTGACTGTTTTTGTCGATAAATTTGAAACTGATAACCCCAAAGATCCGAAGTCTAATCCTTTTAAGATAAGCTCTTCAAATATTTATTTTGAAGATATAAATTACAAACAAATTAATGAAAATAAAGAAGTTTCTTTAGATTTTGCTGCCTATCACGGGGGTGGTAGTCTTCAAGATTTTTCTATTATTGGGCCTAATGTTGCTATTAAAATAAGAGGACTTTATTTTACAGACAATAGGGGGTTAAAAATAACTAACCTCACTACAGATTTTACCTACAGTAAGACCCAGATGAAGTTTTACAATACTACAATTCAAACAAAATCTTCAACAATTAATGCTCAAATAGATTTTAATTATGATAGAAAAAACTTGAGTAAGTTCAATGAATTAGTTTTTATAAATGCTGATTTTAAGAATAGTTTTTTGTCAACTCTAGATTTAAATAAGCTTTATAATGAAATTAAAGGAAATGACATCTTAAGATTTGACACCTCTTTAAGAGGCTCTTTGAATAATTTTTCTTTAGAAAACTTTAAACTTAATTCAGACAATGGAATTAAAGTTGTAGGTGACATAAACTTAATAAATGCTGTACAACAAACACAGTTTTATTTATCCTCCAATATAGAAGAATCGTCTTTAGACTATTTTAAGTTAAAAAATTTACTACCTAATCTTTTGGAAAATAATCTTCCTAAAGAATTAATACAGTTAGGTGAGTTCTCAGTCTCAGGATATACAAAAATTACACCTAGTTCTATAGAGGCTGCTCTTGATTTGAATTCTGAAATAGGCAGTATAGTTTCAGATTTGGAGTTAAATAATTTCAAAAGTATGGATGAGGCTATATACAAAGGTGAAGTTATCTTAGATAGATTTGATTTAGGAAGTTTTTTCGAAGATAGTGCATTTGGAAATGTTTCTTTTGAAGGTGAAGTGGATGGTATAGGATTTAAAACAGGAAACAGAAATACCAAACTAGTTGGAGAGATTTATGAAATAAAATTTAATGAGTACAATTATAAAAATATTAGTATAAATGGATTGTATCAAAATAATTTATTTAATGGAAAGTTAGCATCTAACGATGTTAACTTGACAGGAACTTTTGAAGGTTTAGCAGATTTATCTGATGAAATTAATAAGTTTGATTTTAAAGCCACGATTAATTATGCAAATTTAAGCGCATTAAATTTATTTAAAAGAGACAGTATTTCAGAACTTAAAGGGTTAATAGATTTAGATTTGACAGGTAATAAGTTTGAGAATATTGTAGGAATTGCAAACTTTAAAAATATTATTTATACAAATGAAAGAGGTGTTTATCCATTTAAACAGTTTTTAATTTTTTCAAAAATTAAAGAAAATATTAGACAAATCAGAGTAGATTCTGAGGATATTATTAAAGGGGAGCTGATTGGAAACTTTAAGTTTGAAGAAATGTTATCTCTTGCACAAAATGCATTAGGAAGTATGTATTCAAATTATACACCTTTTGAAGTTTCAATAGATCAGTTTTTAAATTTTGATTTTGTTATTTATAATCAAATAGTTGATGTGCTTTTTCCAGAAATTTCAGTAGCAGTTAATACCAAAATTAAAGGAAGTATAAAGGCTAATGAAAATCAGTTAAAATTAAAAGTTAACTCCCCCAAAATTACTGCCTATGGAACTACAATAGACTCCTTATTTTTAGATACAGACAATAAAAGAGATTTTTATGATTCTTCTTTAAGAGCAGCGAGTATAAAAACTCCATATTATACGCTGTCAAAATTATTGCTATTTAATAAAACCGTAAACGATACATTATTTTTTAAATCTAATTTTAAGGGTGGTGCTTCAGAGAAAGAGAAATTTAATTTAGACTTTTATTACACCATAAATAAAGCCAAAAAATCTGTTCTAGGAATTGAAAAATCAACTTTTAATTATTTGGGTAATATTTGGAATTTAAATCCTGAAAACAATCTTAACAATAAACTTACTTTTGACCTTAAGTCTAATGAGTTTGTTTTTTCACCATTCACATTAAAATCTAAAGAACAGGAAATTAATTTTAAAGGAATTTTAAGAGACTCCATCTATAAAGAAATTGATGTTGATTTTACAAATGTGTATTTAAAAAGTTTTTTACCAGAAATTGATAGTTTAAAATTACGAGGACAATTAGATGGTGTCATAAATATTTCACAAGTAGACGGCATATATGGACCTAAAGGGAATTTGTCAGTTCAAGATTTTAAAATTAATAATTTTTATCAAGGAGATTTAAAATTAAATATTGAAGGTGAAAGTTCTTATGAAAAATATGATGTTAATTTTTCTTTAGATAGGGAAGAAGTAAAAAGTATTTCTGCATTGGGTTCTTTAGATTTTACAGAAACAAGACCCAAAATTGATGTAGCTGTTAATTTAGAAGAATTTCAGCTTGACGCTTTCAGTCCCTTAGGGGAAAATGTTTTATCTAAAATAAGAGGTATAGCTTCAGGTAATTTCACTTTAAAAGGTTTTTTAAGAAACCCAGATATGGATGGTGATTTGGTATTAGAAAATGCAGGGTTGCAATTTCCATACTTAAACACAGATTATGATTTTGATGGAAATGCAAGTGTTGGTTTAAATGGACAATCATTTGAATTTAGGAATATAAATTTAATAGATACCAAGTATCAAACTACTGGATTTTTAGAAGGCACAATAACACATCAAAATTTTGATTTATGGTCATTAAATATAGATGTTGATACTCCCAATTTATTAATTTTAGACACCAAAAATACTGAAGAGGCACTGTATTACGGCACAGGATTTATAAAAGGAAACGCAAGTATAACAGGGCTTACAAATAATTTAACTATTGATGTAAATGCGAAAACAATGCCCAATACTAACTTTGTCATTCCTTTGAAAGATATTGCCTCTATAGATACTTACCGATTAATACATTTTAAATCTGAAAAAACACTAGAAGAATTACAGGAGAAACTTGCTATTGATGCTATTGAAGGGGTTTCCCTAAACATTGATTTAGAGGTTACAAAAGATGCAAAAGCACAGATTGTTATTGATGAAGTTAATGGGAGCGAACTTAGTGGTCGTGGCTTAGGAGATCTAAAAATAGAAATTAACACCAATGGTAAATTTGCGATGTTTGGAGATTATACCATAGATAATGGAGTCTACAATTTTAAATACGGAGGAATAATTAATAAACCTTTTGTAATTTTAAAAGGAGGAACGATCTCTTGGAGTGGTAATCCTTATGAAGCCAATTTAAATGTTACTGCAGTCTACACAACTAATGCAAACCCTGCAGTTTTACTTGAAAATTTTAATACCAATAGAAAAATACCTGTAGATTTAATAACTAATATTTCAGGAAGCCTATTTAATTCAAAACAAGATTTTGATATCGAAATTCAAAACTCAAACTCAACAATAGCTTCAGAATTAGATTTTGTACTAAATGACAATGATGTAAATTCAAAAATGCGTCAGTTTTTAACTTTACTTGCAGCTGGAACTTTTGCGAATCCAAATGGTGGAAATATTAATGGAACTGAACTGTTAACAGGAACAACATCTAATGCTGTTGGCTCTATTCTTTCAGACATTATTAGCAGCAATAAAGTTAGATTAGATTTAGGATATTCTTCAGGAGGGATACAAAACCCTCAAGACGATTTAATTAATGATGATCAATTTGATGTCTCATTAACAACTCAAATAAGTAAAAATGTTATTGTAAATGGTAAAGTGGGGGTACCTGTTGGCGCTCAAACACAGTCTAGTGTTGTTGGAGAGGTGAAAGTTGAAGTATTATTAAATGATACTGGAAACTTTAGGAGTGTTATTTTTAATAGACAAAATGAAATTCAGTATTCTGCCCAAGAGGAGGGCTACACTCAAGGTATAGGTTTGTCTTATCAAGTAAACTTTAATTCTTTGTCAGATTTATTAAAAAAGATTGGTTTAAAAAAGAAGACGAAAGAAAAGAAAACAGTGATTCAAAAGAAAGACTCCATTAGTTCCCCTCATCAAACACTTCTAAACTTTAAGAAAAATAATTAATTAAAATAATTTCTCTTAATTTAGTAAGCTATTTACAACTTATAAAACATAATATTTGTTGCTATCTATAAGATAAATTAATCGAAATCGATTTCGTTTTTTTTTTATTCCAAGTAACTATTAATAAGTATTTTTACACTGAAATTATGAAAAAAATTAACAAATTAGCTGTTATGACCTCTGGGGGAGATTCTCCTGGAATGAATGCTGCAATTCGGTCAGTTGTTAGGACTTGTGCATACTATAAAATAGAATGTGTTGGGATTTACAGAGGATATCAGGGGATGATAGAAGGAGATTTTACTTCACTTACAGCACGTAGTGTTAACAATATCATCAACAAAGGAGGTACAATTTTAAAATCTGCTAGATCTGATGAGTTTAGAACTTCTGAAGGAAGAAAAAAAGCGCACGAAAATTTAATTAAACAACATATTGATGGACTTGTTGTTATAGGTGGTGATGGGTCTTTCACCGGTGCAGTTATCTTTAATAAAGAATATGGTTTTCCTGTAATAGGAATACCAGGAACAATTGATAATGATATTTTTGGAACCTCGCACACTCTAGGTTATGATACAGCTTTAAACACTGCTGTTGAAGCTATCGATAAAATTAGAGATACCGCATCTTCTCATAATAGATTGTTTTTTGTAGAAGTAATGGGAAGAGATGCTGGTTTCATAGCTTTAAATGCAGGAGTTGGTGCAGGTGCTGAGGAAATATTAATTCCAGAAGAGAATCTTGGTTTAGATAGATTATTAGAATCTTTAATTAAAAGTAGAAAGTCTGGAAAATCATCAAGTATAGTAGTTGTAGCTGAAGGAGACAAGTCTGGGAAAAATGTTTTTGAATTGGCTAAGTACGTTGAAGATAATATGCCAGAATATGATGTAAGAGTTTCTGTTTTAGGTCACATGCAAAGAGGGGGGTCTCCTTCGTGTTTTGATCGAGTTTTAGCAAGTAGACTTGGTGTAAAAGCAGTAGAAATATTGATAGATAATAAAACTAATCTTATGGTTGGTCTTAAAAATAATATAGTTATTACAACAGATTTAGAAGAAGCAATAACAGGAGGGCATTCTATAAATAGTGAACTCCTAAGAGTATCTGACATCATGTCAACATAATTACAAATAATTAAATAAAAAAAATGATTAAAGTAGGAATTAACGGTTTTGGTAGAATAGGAAGATTAGCATTTAGATCAGCAATTAATAGAGCTAACATTCAAATTGTTGGAATTAATGATTTATTGGATGTAGAATATTTAGCATACATGCTGAAATACGATTCTGTTCATGGGCAGTTTGACGGAGATGTAGAAGTTAAAGATGGGAAATTGCTAGTTAATGGTAATTTAATTAGAATTACTGCTGAAAGAGATCCAGCGAATTTAAAATGGGACGAAGTAGGTGCTGAATATGTAATCGAGTCTACAGGTTTCTTCTTAACTGAGGAGACTGCAGGTAAACACTTAGAAGCTGGTGCTAAAAAAGTAGTATTATCTGCACCATCAAAAGATCACACACCAATGTTTGTAATGGGTGTTAACAATACAGAATTAAAGGCTGATCAGAAGATTTTTTCTAATGCATCGTGTACTACCAATTGTTTAGCTCCAATAACAAAAGTATTAAATGATAATTTTGGTATCGTAGAAGGTCTAATGACTACAGTCCATGCAGCTACTGCTACTCAAAAAACCGTTGATGGTCCTTCTACGAAAGATTGGAGAGGTGGTCGTTCATCAATTCATAATATCATTCCATCATCTACAGGTGCAGCAAAAGCAGTAGGTAAAGTAATACCTTCAATGGACGGGAAATTAACAGGAATGGCTTTTAGAGTACCTACTATGGATGTTTCTGTTGTAGACTTGACTGTAAAATTAGAGAAACCAGCCTCTTACAAAGACATATGTTCTGCGATGAAAGCAGCTTCAGAGAGTGGTCCAATGAAAGGTGTTTTAGGATATACAGAAGATTTAGTAGTTTCTCAAGATTTTGTAGGTGAAACTAGAACCTCTGTATTCGATGCAGGAGCAGGAATTGCTTTAAATGACAATTTTGTAAAAGTAGTTTCTTGGTATGACAATGAAATAGGATATTCAACAAAAATTGTTGATTTAATTGAATATGCAGCTACTTTATAAAAAAAGTAATTTATATATCAAATACTTAAAAGGCTGTCTATGATTTAGACAGTCTTTTTTTATTTAACAGCAATCATACTAATTTCTACGTTTACATATTTGGGAAGATTGGCAACCTCAACAGTTTCTCTTGCAGGAGCGGTATCCTCATTAAAATACCGTCCATAAATAGTATTAATTTCAGAAAAATTTTCCATATCCGAAATAAAAATTGAGGTTTTAATTACATTGTCAAATGTCATCTCAGCTGCAGCTAAGACCGCTTTCATATTCTCCATAACTAAAGTAGTTTCCTCTTCAATGGTTGCAATTTTTAGCTTACCAGTTGATGGATCAATTGCAATTTGTCCTGAAGTATATAAGGTGTTTCCTGATAAAATGGCCTGATTATATGGGCCAATTGGTGCTGGTGCTTTTGAGGTTTTAATTATTTTTTTCATAAAGTATGTTGTTTTAAAATAATACCCTTTCTGGTGGTTTATTTTGTTCGTATTTTAAATCATTTAATATACCACTCTTAACCCCAATAAAGAAAACATAGGATTGATTGTTCCCAAATGGCACCCAGTTAAATGTCATTTTCCAGCTATCTAAATCTCTAGAGAAATTCATTCTAGTAAATGAAAACCCCCCACTTGCGATATCATATCCAGAGGAAAAACCAACTTTCCATTTTGGAGTTAATTCAAAATCACCACCAAACATTAATGAGTGTGATTGAATTCCGGCATTACCTGTTCCAGTATTAGTGTAAGCTGCAGAATAAGCAAAGTTTAAATTCCAGGGTATCGTAGATTTATATAATTCTGTGATTTCCTCTTCATTATTTTGACTACTTGAGGAGTTTGATGCTAAGCTATTGGCAGGATTTAAATTTTTTCCAAGAACATCAGGGGTAATTTGATTACCATTTCCCGAATTTTCACTAGATTCTCCACTGAGGTCTCTGCTTGAAAGGCTGTAGTTAGCCGTAAGACTTGCTCTAGTTAATCTGAACAACCCTTTTACATACTTATTTATTCTCAGACCAGTTTCATTAACTTGATAAGGGTCTAAAGTAGCATTTAAATTAACTGCTAATTTATCTTTTAATAGTCTTGTACCGGCAGAAGCATTTACAGGAGACCAACGTAAACTATCTGCAGCAATATTATAGGATGAGCTAAAATTCAAATTATTTAGGATGGTTATTTTTCTGTCTTCTTCGTCACTATCAGGGTCTTCAGGGGCTAATTTCCCTTCTATAACATTGTTTAATGTTATTCCTATAGAATTACTTAAACCTGTACCTGGTTTTCCATAGATACTTGTCCCATTATCAAACGGTGAATAGGTTTCAAACGCTGTTCCTTCTAAATTACTTTCAATAGTTTCGTTATATTTTTCCGCAAAATCAGGTCTATATGAAAATGAAACAGAAGGTCTTATGGTATGTCTGATAGCTTTTAAACGTCCTTTTTTAAAATTAAAGGTTCCGTAAATATTTGTGGATAGACTTAAGCTAGAACTATACTCTCTAAAGCTGTTAAAGCCATTTAAAGTATCTGTTACTACAGTTCCAAAAGACCCATCTGTGTTTTGTATGGAAGGATCGAAGTCTTTATTAACTTTTTTAAAACTCCAAACCTCACGATAGTTGATACTTGGAGATAAGGTGAAATAATTTAGTAGGGTAACATTAGTACTAGCGTCTGCTCTATGTTGAACTCCTGCATTTGCAGTTTCAAACATTTTTGCGGTAAAGAATTCGTCTTCAGTTGTATTAATCCTGTATTCTCCTAGCATATTATAGGTTAATCCTATTTTTTGCAGCGGATTTTTTTTAATACCTCCCTTTCCAGCAAAGGGATAGATTCTACTCATAGATACCTGAAGAGATGGAAGCGCCATCGTAACTGTTCCTGTATTTGTATTTTGAGAATGTGTGGCATTGGCACTCATATTAAATGGTGTGCCAGTAAATGTTTTTTGATAAGAAATAGAGGAGCTAAAGGTATTTGTTAAAAAGTTTGAATTATTAAACTCATTTAGTGATTGTCTAAAATATTGACTACTTCCTAAATTAACAGAAGCACCAAAATTTGAATTTGGACTTGATTTTGGGTCTTGTCTGTGGCTCCATCTAACATTAAAATTTGTAGCTTGAGAATAATCGTCAAATCCTCTTGTACTTCTAATTAATTTTTCAAAACTCAAATTGAAACCTCCAGAGAATTTATAACGAAAGTAATATTGCGAGCGAGCTCTGAACCCCCAACTTCCATTGGAATAAACATCTCCTAATAATTCTAGATCGACGTAATCATTAACAGCAAAATAATATCCTCCATTCTGTATTCCAATTCCTCTGTTGGAGGTACTGGTTTGAATAGCTGGAAAAATAAATCCTGAAGTTCTATTTTTTCCCATTGGGAAATACGCAAAAGGAAGAAAAACAGGGGTGGGTACATCTGCAATAACAAGATTACTTAAGCCAGCTACAATTTTTTTATTTGGAACTACTTTTGCTTTTTTTACACCGATATAGTAATCAGGGTTATCTTTATCTGAGGTCGTAAATCTAATATTACGCATATAAATGGTAGAATCGTTTACACGTTTTGCTTTTTCTCCTAAAACATACATACCCGGTTCCTGTAGAGTTTTTATACCATAAATAATGGCTTTTTTTGTTTTGAAGTTGTAAAGCATAGAATCTTGTTCTGATTCTTGCCCACCTTGTTTAAATACGGGTTTTTGAGTATATCCTAAGCTGTCTTTTATTCCTTTAGCAAATAAGGTGTTTTTTATATAATCTATAATAATAATCCCGGCTTTCAAGTCAATATCAGTGTATACTACATGTGCCTCATTGTACAAAGTAACTGTTTTGTCTTTCGCATTTTGTGTAGTATAATCTTTAGCAACATGTGTTATTAAGTCTGTAATAGCTTCTTTAGGTTTTAGAGAATCAAGTTGTATACTATCTTGTTTTTTTAAAAGTAAAGTATCATTTTTTATGATTTTTTTTTGTGGAGCTATTACTCTTTGAGAACTGTCTTTAGTAACCATTGGAATTGGTTTCACCCTTGGCTTTATATCCTGAGATTTTATTTTTGTTATAGAACAAAATAAGAGTAAAAATAAAAGTATGTAAGACAGATTTGATTGCAATATTTAATATGCTATTTTTGTATGTGAGTAAAAATATGCTTCAATAACTGAAGCACCAAATTTGAAGAGCCAAAATTAGTTAAATTTTGAACAAAGAACCCATATACAACAGCAAATTTGATTCCATGAGATATTTGGTGTTCTTTTTTGTTTTGTACTTTCTTTTTTCCAATCCATTCGAATCTATTTCTCAAAATGATAAATTTATAGTTGTATTAGATGCTGGACACGGAGGTAATGATCCTGGTAATATTGGTAATGGATATCGAGAAAAAAATATAGCGTTAAAAGTTGTTAAAGAAATACAGTTAGAGTTAAAAAAAATAGAGGGTATAAAAGTTATTCTAACTAGAGATAGAGATATCCTTATTAATTTATGGAAAAGAGGTGAAATTGCGAACAAAGCAAAAGCAAATTTATTTGTTTCTGTTCATTGTGATTCTCATACCTCCAATGCATATGGTGCAGGTACTTTTGTTTTGGGGCTTCATGCAAATAAAAGAAATTTTGAAGTAGCTAAGCGAGAAAATGCTGTGATTTCTCTTGAGGAAAATTTCAAAGAAAGATATGAAGGATTTGATCCTAATTCTCAGGAATCTGTTTTGGGGTTAACTCTTTTACAAGAGGAGAATCTTGATAAAAGTTTTTCTTTGGCTGCAGACATTCAACAAAATTTTTCACAGAATTTAAAAAGGAAGAATAGGGGTGTAAAACAAGCAGGCTTTGTAGTTTTGCATCAAACCTATATGCCTAGCGTTCTAATTGAATTAGGATTTCTTACAAATAAAAATGAAGGAAAATTTTTAAATTCCAAAGCGGGTCAACAGAAAATGGCTAAAGAAATAGCGAAGTCAATTACTAAATATTATCACCAATTAAAAGCAAATACTGTTGTTGTTAATCAAGACAAAAATAGGGATGAGTCAATAATAAACACCTCTTTCTCTAGTGAAACTAAAATAGAAAATGAAGTAATTTTTAAAATTCAAATAGCTTCGAGTAAAAATAAAATAAAAGTTAAATCCTATAACTTTAGAGGGTTAAAAAATGTTCAGAGAGTTAAGGTTGGTTCTTATTACAAATATTATTATGGAATTACTTCTAATTACAAAGAAGTAAAAAATGCTTTATTAAAAGCAAAGGAAAAAGGGTATTCAGATGCCTATATCGCGGCTTTTGAGAATGGTGAAAAAACACCGCTTTCAAAGGTTTTGAAATAACTATTTTTACTGTCAACTAACAGAAAATAATAGTATTATTGTAAATAAAATTAAAAAAATGTCTAAAGAGTTAAAAACAGGTATTACAGTAGTTCTAATCTTATGTTTGGGTTATTGGGGTTTTAATTTTCTTAAAGGAAAAAATTTATTAGAACCTACTTCCAGAATTTTTTATATAGAATATGACAATATTCAAGGACTAAACAAGACGAGTACTGTTAGTATTAATGGATTACAAGTTGGAAAGGTGTCAGAAATTAATTTTAATACAGATGCCACAAAAAGAGGAAAATTAGTAGTAAAAATAGCTTTAGATAATGATTTTGAATTTTCAAAAAAAAGTATTGCTAAGATCTACTCAACTAGTATTATTGGAGGTGAGTCTTTAGCAATTATTCCAAATTATGAAGGAGAACTTGCAGTTTCAGGAGATTATTTAGTAGGTGAGGTAGAATCAGATATCTTTACTTCCGTGGGTGAAACATTAAATCCATTAAAAACAAAAGTTGAGCGGGTAATCATTGGAGCAGATTCATTATTAATAGCTTTAAATGATGTTTTAGACGTAAAATCTAGAGATAGCTTTAAGAAAACTATTCTCGGAGTAGAAACAACTGTGATTTCTTTAAATGAGACTTTGAGTTCATTTAATACTATGATAGATTCTACAAAATTAGATATAGACGTAGCACTTGAGAACACTAAGAAAATCACAGCAAATTTTGTAAAAGTTTCGGATACTTTAGCCAAAGTAAATTTTGGTGAGACCGTTAAAACACTTCAAACAACACTTGGAAATATCAATGGACTACTTTCTAACATAGAAAAAGGTAGAGGATCATTAGGTAAATTGGCAACAGATGATACCATGTATAATAATTTATCTAAAGCTTCAGATGAGTTAGCAGCTCTTTTAAGAGAGATGAAGTTAAACCCAAAAAGATTTGTTCATTTTTCGCTATTTGGTAAGAAAGCGAAGCCTTTTATTGAGGAAAGTACTAAAGATAATATATCTAACTAAATAGAAACTGTAAAGCTATACTGAACAATTAAATTTATTTCTTTTATGAATTATATACCAAATATATCTTTTGCAATAGCCCTTTTTATTGGCATAGGATTTTTTGTCATGAATGTTCTTAAACTAGTTAGGAATATTAAGCTTGGTAAAGCAGTAGATAGATCCGATCGAAAAACCCAACGGTGGAAAAATATGGCAAGAATTGCTCTAGGGCAGTCTAAGATGGTTAGTAGACCAATTGCAGGTTTTCTTCATGTTATAGTTTATGTGGGTTTCATAATAATTAATATTGAAGTTCTAGAGATTATTATTGATGGTCTATTTGGAACACATAGAGTTTTTCAACCCCTTCTTGGAAATTCTATTTATGGTTTTTTAATTGGAACTTTTGAAATTTTAGCATTTCTTGTTTTAGTAGCTGTAATTATATTTTGGTTGAGAAGAAATATTGTCCAAATAAAAAGGTTCATGAGTAAGGAAATGAAAGGTTGGCCCAAAAGTGATGGGAATCTTATTCTATATTTCGAAATTGTTTTAATGTCTTTATTTATTCTAATGAATGCTACAGATCATTCATTTCAAGAGGCAGGTTTTGGAAATCCTATAAGTCAATTTGTTGCGCCTTGGTTTTCAGAATATTCTCTAGAAACCCTATCAAGTATTGAGCATATAGCCTGGTGGGCTCATATTATTGGTATTTTAATTTTTTTAAATTACCTATATTATTCTAAACATTTACACATTTTACTTGCTTTTCCAAATACTTTTTTTGCGAATCTTCAACCCAAAGGCCAGTTTAATAATTTATCCTCAGTAACTAAGGAAGTTAGAATGATGATGGATCCTGATGCAGATCCTTATGCCATGCCAGAGGAAGGATTAGAAGAGGAGATTCCAGAAAAATTTGGTGCTAGCGATGTAACTGATTTAAATTGGGTACAATTACTTAATGCATACACCTGTACAGAATGTGGTAGATGTACCTCTTCTTGTCCTGCAAATATGACAGGTAAGGAATTGTCACCAAGAGCTATTATGATGAAAACTAGAGATCGTTTAGAAGAAGTTGGTCGTAATATCGATACTAATAAAGGTGCTTTTAAAGACGATGGTAAACAGTTACTTAACGATTATATTACACCTGAGGAACTGTGGGCATGTACAAGTTGTAATGCTTGTGTAGAAGAATGTCCTATAGATATAGATCCGTTATCCATCATAATGGATATGAGAAGATTTTTAGTTATGGAGCAATCTGCCGCTCCTCAAGAATTGAATATGATGATGACTAATATAGAAAACAACGGTGCTCCTTGGCAGTACAATCAACAAGACAGGTTAAACTGGAAAGACGAATAAAAGCAACAAATATGAATGTACCAACAATGGCAGAAATGCTGTCTCAAGGCAAAAGCCCAGAAGTATTATTTTGGGTAGGTGCCGCCGGAAGTTATGATGACAGAGCAAAAAAAATTACCAGAGCTTTTGTAAAGTTACTTCATAGGGCGAATGTAGATTTTGCCGTTTTAGGGACTGAGGAAAGTTCAACTGGGGATGCGGCTAAAAGAGCAGGAAATGAATTTCTATTTCAAATGCAGGCCATTTCAAATATTGAAATATTAAATTCATATGAAGTTAAAACTATTGTTTGTACAGATCCACATTCATTCAATACATTAAAAAATGAATACCCCGAATTGGGCGGGAATTACAAGGTATATCATCATACACAGTTCATAAAAAAATTAGTACAAGAAGGCAGGTTAGACATTAAAAAATCTTTAAAAGGTAAAAAAGTTACCTATCATGATCCTTGTTATTTAGGAAGAGGAAATGGTGTCTATGAATCTCCAAGAGACATTATAAGAAAATTAGGAGTGAATCTCCAAGAGATGAAACAACACAAAAATAGAGCTTTGTGTTGTGGTGCTGGAGGGGCTCAAATGTTTAAAGATGCAGAAAAAGGAGATAAAGAAATTAATATTTTGAGAACAGAGCAAGCATTGGAGACCAATGCAGAAATAATTGCTACAGGTTGTCCGTATTGTAATACAATGATGACAGACGGTGTTAAGTTTCATGAGAAGGAATCTCAAATTATAGTAAAAGATATAGCTGAATTAATTGCAGAAGCTGACAATTTGTAATTTTATTTCCCGAATCTACAAGTATTCATGAGTATAAAAAACTATATTAAAGCAGCAAGGTTAAGAACATTACCATTGTCTATTTCTGGTATTATTCTTGGGAGTTTTTTAGCACTTTCTTCGGGTTTTTTTGACTGGTATATTTTCATTCTTTCCATATTTACAACAATTGGATTTCAAGTTATTTCAAATTTTGCAAATGATTATGGAGACGGAATTAAAGGAACAGATTCCGCAAGAATAGGTGAAGAAAGAATGGTGAGTTCTGGTAAGATATCTCCTAAACAAATGAAATCGGCAATTATTTACACAACTATTTTAACAATTATAATTGCTGTTATGTTGATCTATAAAGCCTTCGGGTCTAGCAATTTTGGATATTCAGTATTATTTTTCTGTTTAGGGATTATTTCAGTTATAGCTGCCGTAAAATATACTGTAGGTGGCTCTGCTTATGGATACAGTGGTTTTGGAGATCTCTTTGTATTTGTTTTTTTTGGTTTATTAAGTGTATTGGGGAGTTATTTTTTATTTACAAAACAAGTTCATTCAATTATTTTATTACCAGCTTTTTCTATTGGTTTATTAAGTACAGCGGTATTAAATCTCAACAATATGAGAGATCGTAAAAATGATAAAATTTCTAATAAAAATACCATAGTGGTTAAAATAGGTAGTAAAGCAGCCAAAAGGTATCATTACAGTTTACTGTTTTTATCGCTTGTCTTCGCTATCATTTTTGTTATGTCTAAATACACAAAAATAGTTCAATTTATATTTTTATTAGCCTATGTTCCTTTATGTATTCATAGTATATATGTGTATAAGTCTGAAGATGCATCTAATTTAGATGGAGAATTAAAAAAAGTAGCTTTGAGTACTTTTTTATTTGCAATTCTTTTTGGTCTAGGACAAGTTTTATAATTTCACTATTTGAAAAATTAATTTATGAAAACAGTAAAAATCGTCATCACGTTCTTAATTATTCTTACTGTATTGTTTTTTGGGACAGGACTTATAATTAAAGAAAGTAGTTATACTTCTAGGATTATCATAAACGAGCCACTAGAAAAAACCTTTTCAACCTTTACAGACCTTTCTGCTAAAACCCAGTGGAATCCTGAATATAATGCCATTGAAGTTGTAGAGTTAAAACCAGGAATTACTGGAAGTATTTACAATATTAAAGTAGTTCACAACAATCAAACTACTATTATCAGAGAAAAAGTACTAGCCTATGTTAAGAACGAAAAAATAACATTATTTATTGATAAAGATGGTGTTGTTGAGAGAGATGATTATACTTTTAGTAGTGATGGATCTCATACCGTAATAAATTTGAGTTCCAGTTACCAAGCTAAAAATTATCTTTTAAGTTGTGTATTACCTTTTTTTAAATTTAAGTTTAAAAAAATTGATGAGGTGTTCTTGAATAATTTTAAAAGGTTTCTTGAAAATTAAATATTTTGATGAAAGCAACCTACCATAAATATATATTACATTTTAAAGTACCAAGTGGAACTTCTAGAGGTATTTTAAAAACCAAAGAAACTTGGTTCTTGCATCTTGAAAAAGAAGGTAATTTTGGAATAGGTGAATGTGGTCTTTTTAGAGGTTTAAGTATAGATGATAGACCAGATTATGAGAATAAACTTCTATGGGTATGTACTAATATAGGGTTAGGCTTAGATATACTCCTTTCAAAAACAAATGATTTCCCTAGTATCCAAATTGGCATAGAGCAAGCATTTTTATCACTTCAATCTTCATCACCTTTCAAATTATTTGCTTCTGACTTTACAGAATCCAATAAAGCTATAGCTATTAATGGTCTTATTTGGATGGGGGATCGTCAGTTTATGAAGCGTCAAATAAAAGAAAAAATTGCTCAAGGCTTTCGTTGTTTAAAAATGAAAATTGGAGCTATTGATTTTGAATCAGAAATTCAACTTTTAGCAACGATAAGAAAAGAATTTTCAATTAAAGATATTGAGTTAAGAGTAGACGCTAACGGGGCTTTTATTGCATCAGAAGCTTTAGAGAAACTAAAGATATTATCAAATTATGATTTACATTCAATAGAACAACCCATAAAACAAGGTCAATATCATGAAATGGCCTCTCTTTGTGAGCAGACTCCTTTGCCAATAGCTCTAGATGAGGAATTAATTGGAGTATTTGATGTAACAAAAAAGAAAGAATTACTACATATAATAAACCCTCAATACATCATTTTAAAACCTAGTTTAATCGGTGGTTTTAAGGGAAGTTCTGAGTGGATAGATATTGCAGATAAATCCGGTATAGGGTGGTGGGTTACTAGTGCTTTAGAGAGTAATATTGGTTTAAATGCCATAGCCCAATGGACTGCTACTTTAAAAAGTAGTATGCCACAGGGTCTGGGAACGGGAGGTTTATTTACCAATAACTTTGATAGTCCATTAGAGGTTAACAATGGAGGACTTTATTATAAACAAAATATAAATTGGAATTTTAATTTAATTTAATATGAATTTTTTACAAACAGGGTATAAGGGTAAGAATGAGTCATGGATGTATGTAATCATGTTTTTTATTATTTTCATAGGTAGCATGATCGGTCAAATCCCGATTACAATTAAAGCTTTTTTTGCTTCTGGAAAAGACTTGCAAAAATTTGCGGAAAGTGGGCAGAATTCATTTGCTGATTTGGGAATTGATTCTAATTTATATCTTTTTCTTATACTACTATCATTTATTCTTCCATTATTATTATTTATTCCATTGGTAAAAAGCATTCATAAGAAAAAAATTAGATGGATAGTAACATCAAGAAAAAAAATAGATTGGAGTCGATTCTTTTTTGGTGTTTTGGTATGGGGGGGGATTACTTTTCTTCTTTTAGGATCAGATATTTTACTTTCACCAGAAAAATATGTTTGGAATTTTAAACCCATACCCTTTTTTACGCTCTGCTTTGTTGCTATTGTTTTCATGCCTTTACAAACAAGTTTGGAAGAATTATTATTTAGAGGCTATTATATGCAAGGCTTAGCCTTGTGGATAAAAAATAAATGGGCCCCATTAATCATTATGTCAGTTGTTTTTGGTTTGTTACATGGGTTAAATCCTGAAATAGAAAAATTAGGATATATTGCTTTGGTATTTTATATTGGAACTGGTTTGTTTTTTGGTGTAGTTTCTCTAATGGATGAAGGAATTGAGTTGGCCATGGGAATGCATGCAGTAAATAATATATTGGCAGCTTTGTTTGTTACAACAGATTGGACTGTTTTTCAAACAGAGGCCTTATTTATTGATATTTCTGAGCCTTCACTTGGTGCAGAAATGTTCCTACCCGTAGTTGTATTATACCCTATAGTTTTTTTAATTCTTTCTAAAAAGTATGGTTGGTCTAATTGGAAAGATAAAATTTTTGGAAAGCTTGAAAAACCGTCACGTATTGAAATCGAATAGTTTCCATACAAGTTTCCAAATCAACGGAGAGTCATTTTCAAATTCTGAGGAACTTGTTATGTTTTCTCAATCAATTTCAAGAGAAATCAATAAATTTTTGATAGAGTGGTTTTCTACTGATCCTTATATACTAGTTAAAACCTCTGGATCAACAGGAAATCCAAAAAGTATTCATCTTCGGAAGGATTTTATGATAAATTCGGCTTTAGCTACTGGTAATTATTTTCAATTAGGAGAGAATACAAAAGTATTGTGCTGCTTACCTATCAAATTTATTGCTGGAAAAATGATGTTGGTTAGAGCGCTCACACTTGGTTGGGATTTAGATGTAATAGAATCTACATCTAATCCATTACAAGAAATTACAAAAGAATACGACTTTTCTGCAATGGTCCCTTTACAACTAAGAAATTCAATTTCAAAAATTAACCAAATAAAAACGTTGATTGTTGGTGGAGGAGTGGTTTCTAAAGATTTAAAGAAAGCCATTCAATCTGTTCATACAAAATGTTTTGCTACCTACGGAATGACAGAAACTAGTACACATGTTGCTGTTAAAAAATTAAATAAATTCACCCAGTTAGAACTAGGGTCAGCACCTGTTTACAAAACATTACCTGATGTTATTGTTTCAAAAGATAAAAGAAATTGTCTAGTTATATATGCTCCAAAAATATCTAATGAAAAAATCACGACTAATGATGTAGTAGAGGTTGTTTCAAATAGTGAATTTAAATGGAAAGGGCGTTTAGATCATGTCATCAATTCAGGAGGGGTGAAATTACATCCTGAAGAAATTGAACAAAAGTTATCACATACACTACATTCACGATTTTTTGTAGCTGGAATTCCGGATGAAATATTAGGTGAAAAATGCATACTAATTATTGAAGGAGAAAATGATCAAATAACAAAAACACACTTTTCAAAGTTGTCTAGATTTGAAATTCCCAAAGAAATTTTCTTTATTCCTGAATTCTTAGAGACTGGATCTGGTAAAATAAACCGCCATAAGACTCTTGATTTGTTAAAATAGCGATTCTACACTTCTAGAGAATGGTATACATTTTGCACATCATCATCTTCTTCTAATTTTTCCAATAATTTTTCTACATCAGCTTGTTGGTCTTCTGTTAACTTTAATGTGGAGGTTGGAATCCTCTCGAATCCTGAAGATATAATTTCTACATTTTCTTTTTCAAAAAAAGATTGAATGGCACCAAATTGTTCAAATGGAGCATAAATAATGATTCCCTCTTCATCATCAAATACCTCTTCCACATCAAAATCTATGAGTTCTAATTCTAACTCTTCCATATCAATGGAAATATCTTCTTTTTTTACAGTAAAATTACAGGTATGATCAAACATGAAAACCACTGAGCCTGAGGTTCCAAAATTTCCTTCACACTTATTAAAAATTGCTCTAACATTAGCAACAGTTCTGTTATTATTGTCTGTAGCAGTTTCAATTAATACGGCTATACCATGGGGGGCATAGCCTTCAAATAAAACTTCTTTAAAGTTGGCGGTATCCTTATCGGTAGCTTTTTTAATAGCACGCTCTACATTGTCTTTTGGCATATTTGCTGCCTTAGCATTCTGCATAACAGCTCTTAATCTAGAATTTGTGTCTGGGTTTGGTCCTCCTTCTTTTACAGCCATCACGATATCCTTCCCAATTCTTGTAAATGTTTTGGCCATTGCAGACCAACGTTTCATTTTTCTTGCTTTTCTAAATTCGAATGCTCTTCCCATGATTAGCTTTTTTTTTAAAGATTACATTTTTTAATTAAACTTGAACAACACCTAAATTAAACTTCCTCTCTATGGGTGCGTGATTTGCTGCTTCAATACCCATTGAAACCCAAGTTCTAGTATCTAATGGATTTATGACAGCATCGGTCCATATTCTAGCAGCAGCGTAATAAGGAGATATTTGATTATCATAGCGAGATTTTATTTTTTCAAATAATTCGGTTTCTTTTTCAGACGAAATTTTTTCACCTTTCTTTTTTAAAGAAGCTTTCTCAATTTGCAATAATACCTTGGCAGCGGAATTCCCACTCATTACAGCTAATTCTGCACTTGGCCAGGATGCAATTAATCTAGGGTCGTAGGCCTTACCACACATTGCATAATTTCCAGCTCCGTAAGAATTTCCAATAATGATGGTAAATTTTGGAACCACAGAATTACTAACCGCATTCACCATCTTAGCACCATCTTTAATAATTCCACCATGTTCAGATTTAGATCCTACCATAAAACCAGTAACATCCTGAAGAAATAATAAAGGAATTTTTTTCTGATTACAGTTGGCAATAAATCGGGTTGCTTTGTCTGCAGAATCAGAGTAAATAACACCCCCAAATTGCATTTCTCCCTTTTTTGTTTTTACTACTTTCCTTTGATTGGCAACTATACCAACTGCCCATCCATCTATTCTAGCATAAGCGGTAATAATTGTTTTTCCAAACCCCTCTTTATATTCGTCAAATTCAGAATTATCAACAATACGTTTAATAATTTCCTTCATGTTATATTGCTCAGTTCTAAGTTTTGGAAGGATTCCAAGGATTTCCTCTTCTTTTTCTGAAGGTTTAACCGGTTTTATTCTGTTAAATCCAGCAGTATCATGATCACCAATTTTACCAAGAATATTTTTAATGGTGTCTAGAGCATCTTTATCATCTTTTGCTTTATAATCAGTTACTCCAGAGATTTCACAATGGGTTGTAGCACCTCCAAGTGTTTCATTATCAATGCTTTCTCCAATAGCTGCTTTCACTAAATAACTTCCTGCTAAAAAAATACTACCAGTTTTATCCACAATCAAAGCTTCATCACTCATAATAGGTAGATAGGCACCGCCTGCAACACAGCTTCCCATAACAGCAGAAATTTGAGTAATTCCTAGACTACTCATGATGGCATTATTTCTAAAAATTCGTCCAAAATGTTCTTTATCTGGAAATATTTCGTCCTGGAGCGGTAAGTATACTCCGGCACTATCTACTAAATAGATAATTGGTAGTTTGTTTTCAATGGCAATTTCTTGAGCGCGTAAGTTTTTCTTTCCAGTAATGGGAAACCACGCACCTGCTTTAACAGTAGCGTCATTGGCCACTACAATACACTGTTTCTTTTGAATGTATCCAATTTTCACAACAACTCCTCCAGAAGGACAACCACCATGTTCTTGATACATCTGTTCACCTGCAAAAGCCCCAATTTCAATACTTTTAGATTTAGAATCTAGCAAATAGTCAATTCTCTCTCTAGCAGTCATTTTTCCCTTCTCGTGATGTTTGCTAATTCTTTCTTGACCACCACCTAGTTTCACTTTTACCAATCTTTTTTTAAGGTCACTTATTAAAAGTTTATTATGATCTTCATTTTTGTTGAAGTTGATGTCCATAAAAAGTAGTATTTGTAGCGAATTTACAAAAGTTTGTCTTTTTTATACAATGATGTGTCGTAAACTTTATTTAAATACTATGAGTTTATTTTCCTTGGAAACCAAAACTTTTTTTTTAATTTTAACTTCAAATTAATATGACTTTTTAATTTTTCATTAAATGGGTTAAAATCATGGGAGATATATCCAAAGACATAAATTCTAGATTTGAGAATAATAAAATAAAAGCTTTAGTTAATATAAAGTATACTGCTAACTGGATTAATAGTCTTGAAAATGAATTTTTTAGAACCTATGAGATATCTCCTCAACAGTATAATATTTTAAGGATATTAAGGGGAGCGAACAAGCCTGTGAAAGTTCATGTAATAAAAGATAGAATGATAGATAGAGCTCCAAATACTACGCGTTTAATGGATAAGTTATGTGAGAAAAAACTGATTGATAGAGTTCGTTGTGTTCAAGACAGAAGAGTTGTTTTTATTGGGATAAATTTAAAAGGTCTTAACCTATTAAAAAGTATTGATTTGATTTCAAATTTAAACTTTTTAGATAATCTCTCGGAAGAGGAAGCAATAGATCTCAGTAGGTTATTAGATAAGTTGAGGTAGTAATATCGTATTTAAATTCCATATTTTTTTAAAAATTCTTTAATCCATAAAAAGTGATTATATTGCAATATATTATGCATGCATAGTATTTAATTAAATTTATATGAAATACCCACACATATTAAAGCCCTTAGATTTGGGTTTTACAACATTGAAAAATAGAATTTTAATGGGCTCCATGCATACTGGTTTGGAGGAAGAAAAGAATGGTTTAGAAAGGATAACAGCCTATTATGCAGAGAGAGCTAGAGGAGGTGTCGGTTTAATCATAACAGGAGGGATCTCTCCAAATATTCAGGGTTGGACAGGTCCTTTTTCTGCAAGAATGTCTTCAAAGAAGCATGCAATTCAGCACCAGAAAATCACCAAAGCAGTTCATGATGAAGGTGGAAAAATATGCATGCAAATATTACATGCTGGACGTTATGGTTATCATCCTTTTAATGTAGCTCCATCCAAAATTAAATCTCCAATAACACCTTTTAAACCCTTTAAATTATCATCATCTGGAATAAATAGAACTATACGTGATTTTGTAAATTGTGCAAAACTTTCAAAAATTGCAGGTTATGATGGTGTTGAGATTATGGGTTCAGAGGGCTATTTAATTAATCAGTTTATTGCAGCTCATACCAACAAAAGAAAAGATAAATGGGGTGGTTCTTACCCTAATAGAATGCGTTTGCCAATAGCTTTAGTTAAATCTGTAAGGGAAGCTGTTGGTGAAGATTTTATCATCATTTATAGGTTGTCAATGTTAGACCTTATTGAAAATGGAAGTACTTGGGAAGAAGTTGTTCAGCTAGCAAAAGAAATTGAAAAAGCAGGAGCTACAATAATAAATACAGGAATAGGTTGGCATGAAGCTAGAATTCCAACTATTGCTACTTCTGTTCCAAGAGCAGCATTTACTTGGGTCACAAAAAAAATGAAACAGGAGGTATCCATTCCATTAGTTACCTCTAATAGAATAAATATGCCAGAGACCGCTGAAGAAGTTTTAGCTAGAGGAGATGCAGATATGATTTCTATGGCGCGTCCTTTTTTAGCAGATCCAGAATGGGTAAATAAAGTTGCTCAAGAAAAAGTTGACGAAATTAATACTTGTATTGCATGCAATCAAGCTTGTCTAGATCATGTTTTTAAACAAAAAGTAGCAAGTTGTTTGGTAAATCCAAGAGCCTGTCATGAAACTGAATTTAATTATGACATGGCATCAGTTGCAAAAAAAATAGCAGTTGTTGGTGCTGGACCTGCTGGGCTATCAGTAGCTACAATTGCTGCTCAAAGAGGTCATCAAGTAACCCTTTTTGACTCAGAATCAGAAGTTGGAGGACAATTCAATATGGCAAAACAAATTCCTGGAAAAGAAGAATTTCATGAAACTATTCGATATTATAAAAAGCAGTTAGAGATGCATAATGTTAAGCTCAAACTAAACAAAAGAGTATCAAGTAGCGATTTAGAGAAATCAGATTTTGAAGAAATAATTATTGCCACAGGAATCACACCAAGAACTCCAAATATTGAAGGAATTAATCATAGCAAAGTCATAAGTTATCTAGATGTTTTGAAACATAAAAAGCAAGTTGGTAAAAGAGTTGCTGTAATTGGAGCAGGAGGTATAGGGTTTGATGTTTCTGAATTTCTTCTTCACCAAGGGGAATCAAGTACATTAGACATAGATACATGGTTGGCTGAATGGGGAATAGATAAAGGTATCGAAGCTAGAGGAGGTATTGCTGGAGTACAACCTTCATTTCCCTCTGCAAAAAGAGAGATATTTATGTTTAAGAGAAGTAAGGGTAAATTTGGAGGCAATTTAGGTAAAACAACGGGTTGGATTCATCGTGCTAATTTAAAAAAGCAAAACGTAAAATTTATTAATGAAGTTCAGTACACTAAAATAGATGACCAAGGGCTTCATTATACCAAAGCAGAACAATCAAAAATTCTGGAAGTAGACAATATTATTATTTGTGCTGGACAAACTCCTCTTAAAGAATTATTTACTGCTTTAGAATCATCAGGAAAAAATATTCATATCATAGGAGGTGCTGATATAGCAGATGAGTTAGACGCTAAAAGAGCCATAGATCAAGGGTGTAGATTAGCTGCTTCATTATAGTTTGGTAAAATATTTATTGATGACCCATCCAACAAATTTCCTATGGAACAAAATACCATTTCTTGAATAGTATAACTTCAAAAAAATGTCGACATTTGTCTTATAACCAAATACTAAAATTTTTATAATTTTAGTTACTTAAATTACTACCAATGGATAAAAATGGAGTTTTAGCATGGGCCACTATTATTATGATTATTGTAGGTCTGGCACTAATAGGCCTTGGGGCTTTCAGATATGATGATGTTGCAGGTTGGGGTTTTGCATCAGTAGGAGTTGGTTTTTTTGCCATTGCATGGGTCTTCAATGCACTAAAAGGAAGAGTTTAGTTTTATTAAATTTTTAAATTACCATTAAATGTCTGATGATAAAAAAGTTATTTTCTCCATGTCAGGAGTTAATAAAACCTACCAAAGTACAAACAAACAAGTTTTAAAGAATATTTATTTAAGCTTCTTCTACGGGGCTAAAATTGGAATACTTGGATTAAACGGATCTGGGAAGTCTACACTTTTAAAAATTATAGCTGGAGTTGAAAAAAACTTTCAAGGAGATGTAACTTTTTCCCCTGGTTATAAAGTAGGATACTTAGAGCAAGAACCAAAATTAGATCCAGAAAAAACGGTAATGGAGGTAGTTAAAGAGGGGGTTGCAGAGACTGTAGCTATATTGGAAGAATATAATAAAATAAACGATTTATTTGGATTAGAAGAAGTTTATTCTGATGCAGATAGAATGGATAAACTAATGGCGCAACAAGCAGACTTACAAGATAAAATTGACGCCTGTAATGCTTGGGAATTAGACACCAAGTTAAATATTGCGATGGATGCCCTAAGAACACCTGATTCTGATAAAAAGATAGCCGTGTTATCTGGTGGTGAAAAAAGAAGAGTTGCCCTGTGTAGATTACTTCTTCAAGAACCTGAAATCTTATTATTAGATGAACCAACAAATCATCTAGATGCAGAATCTGTTCATTGGTTAGAACATCATTTAGCCCAATATAAAGGAACCGTTATCGCAGTTACTCATGATAGGTATTTTTTAGATAATGTAGCGGGTTGGATTTTAGAATTAGATAGAGGAGAAGGAATTCCATGGAAAGGGAACTATTCATCATGGTTAGATCAAAAATCTAAAAGACTTGCACAAGAAAGCAATACAGCGTCTAAACGTCAAAAAACCTTAGAACGAGAGTTAGAGTGGGTAAGGCAGGGAGCAAAAGGAAGGCAAACCAAGCAGAAAGCTCGTCTTAAAAGTTATGAGCGTTTGATGAGTCAGGATCAAAAACAACAGGAAGAAAAACTAGAGATATTTATTCCAAATGGCCCTCGTCTTGGAAATAATGTAATTGAAGCCTCTAACGTGTCGAAAGCTTATGGAGACAAATTATTATATGAAAATTTAGAATTTAATTTACCTCAAGCTGGAATAGTAGGAATTATTGGACCTAACGGTGCTGGTAAAACCACTATTTTTAAAATGATTATGGGTGAAGAAAATGCAGATAAAGGAAGTTTTAACGTTGGTGAAACTGCAAAGATTGCCTACGTTGACCAAGCTCATTCAAATATTGATGCAGGAAAATCTATTTGGGAGAATTTCTCTGATGGACAAGATTTAGTGATGATGGGTGGAAAACAAGTCAATTCTAGAGCTTATCTAAGTCGTTTTAATTTCTCTGGAAGTGAACAAAATAAAAAAGTTAGTACACTTTCTGGAGGAGAAAGAAATAGGTTGCATCTTGCGATGACGCTAAAAGAAGAGGGTAATGTTTTATTATTAGATGAACCTACTAACGATTTAGACGTAAATACTCTACGAGCTTTAGAAGAAGGATTAGAAAATTTTGCTGGTTGTGCAGTTGTAATTAGTCATGATAGATGGTTTTTAGATAGAGTTTGTACTCATATCTTAGCTTTTGAAGGTGATAGTCAGGTCTATTTCTTTGAAGGTTCCTTCTCAGAATATGAGGAAAATAAAAAGAAACGTTTGGGAGGAGATTTAATGCCTAAGAGGATTAAATACAAAAAATTGATTCGATAACAAGAAATGAAATATCTATTTTCAATTCTTACTTTTTTTAATAATTTGTAAACTTATTAAAACATAATTATTTTTCAGAAAAAAGAGCGTCTATTAATGTTTTAAAGGTTTTGAATGCAAAAAAAAGTGTAAAAAAAGTTAGAATTGCTGCTAGAACAATTCCTAGAATACTAATGTAAAAAAGATAACCTTCTTTATATATTTTTATGGCTTTAAAGGAAATTGTCAATAGTAAAGGAGATGCAATTAGTAATCCTAATAAAATTAATAATTTTCTAAATCCTTTAGCTGCTAAATCTTGATTTATAGGCATTATTTATAGTTTTCAATTGCTTTTCTAACACTACCATATTTTTCCAATAATATATTAGCTTCAGATGAACTGATAGATAATTCTTCACAGATCATATTGATACCTCTAGTAACTAATTTATGATTGGATAATTGCATGTCTACCATTTTATTTCCTTTTACCTTTCCTAAGGTAATCATCGTAGCTGTTGAAATGATATTTAAAACCATTTTTTGAGCTGTTCCTGCTTTCATTCTAGAACTCCCTGTAACAAACTCTGGACCTACTACTACTTCTATTGGGAATTTAGCAGCTACACACAAAGGAGCGTTTTCATTACACGTAATACACCCTGTAATAATATTATATTTATTACACATTTCTATCGCAGAAATTACATAAGGAGTAGTTCCAGACGCCGCTATTCCTACTACCACATCGTTTGACGAAATATTATACTCTAGTAAATCTTTCCAGCCCTGTGTTGTAGAATCTTCTGCAAATTCTACTGCTTTTCTTATGGCTACATCACCTCCTGCTATCAATCCTTTTACCAACTCATGTGACACTCCAAAAGTGGGAGGGCACTCAGAGGCATCTAAAATTCCTAATCGTCCGCTTGTACCAGCTCCAATATAAAATAATCGTCCTCCTTTATTTAATTTTTCAATTATTTGTTTTATTAGAGATTTAATTTGAGGGATTGCTTTTTCCACTGCAAAAGCTACAGTTTTATCTTCATTATTGATATTAGTCAATAATTCAGATAAAGACATTTTTTCTAAATGATTGTAATTAGAATCCTGTTCAGTAGTTTTTTTATCACTCATGATAATTTTAAAAAAAAGATTTTACTATAACTCTTTGGTAAAAATAGGTGGAAATTAATTAAATCTAAAAAAAAAGAGTGCAATATTGCACTCTTTTGATTACTAGTTGTATTTCCTTTAAATACTTTTTATTATGGTATTTAATGTTATACTAGGTTGCATTGCACCATCAGCTGCTTTTTCATTAGGAAGATAATAACCACCTATGTTTGTTGCTTCCCCTTGTATACCATTGAGTTCTTTTAAAATTATTTGCTCATTATCACTTAATTCAAGTGCAATGCTAGAAAACTGGTTTTTAAGTTCTAAATCTTTGCTTTGAGTTGCTAATGCCTTTGCCCAATATAAAGCCAAATAATAATGACTTCCTCTATTGTCTAATTCGCCTACTTTTCTCGATGGAGATCTTTTATGATCTAAGAATGCTTCAGTTGCATCGTCAAGAGTTTTTGCTAGAACTTTAGCTTTAGCATTATCATTTGTATTCCCAAAGTGATCAAGTGACACAGCTAGTGCTAAAAACTCTCCCAAAGAATCCCAACGTAAGTGATTTTCTTTAGAAAATTGTTGCACGTGTTTTGGAGCTGAACCTCCAGCGCCAGTTTCGAACAATCCTCCCCCGTTCATTAAAGGAACAATAGATAGCATTTTAGCAGATGTTCCCAATTCTAAAATAGGGAAGAGGTCTGTTAAATAATCACGAAGAACATTCCCAGTAACAGAGATTGTATCTTTTCCTTCTTTGATTCTCTCTAAACTGAATAAGGTTGCATCTTCTGGTGATAAGATTCTAATATCCAATCCTTCTGTATTGTGATCTTGTAAATAGGTATTTACTTTTTTAATCAATTCAGAATCGTGAGATCTTTTTTCTCCTAACCAAAAAATAGTTGGTGTTTCTGACGCTCTTGCACGATTAACTGCAAGTTTTACCCAATCTTGAATTGGAGCATCTTTTACCTGACACATTCTCCAAATATCTCCAGCTTCCACATTATGCTCTAATAACACAGTGTTTTTAGAATCGATTACTTGAATGATTCCATCTGCATGAACTTCGAAAGTTTTGTTGTGAGACCCATACTCTTCTGCCTTTTTGGCCATTAAGCCAACATTAGGAACAGTTCCCATTGTTCTTGGATCAAAAGCACCATGTTTTTTACAAAAATCTATGGTTGTTTGATAAACTCCAGCGTAAGAACTGTCTGGAATTACCGCTTTTGTGTCTTGTAATTTTCCTTTTTTATTCCACATTTGTCCTGACGTTCGAATCATTGCTGGCATTGAAGCATCTATAATTACATCTGAAGGAACATGAAGATTGGTGATTCCTCTATCTGAATCTACCATTGCTAGGTCTGGGTTATTTTTAAAAGCTGTTTCTATATCAGAAAGTATTTCTTCTTTCTTGTAGGGTGGTAACTGGTTGATATTACTCAATAAGTTTCCAAGTCCATTGTTTACATCTACACCTACAGAATTTAGGGCTTTACCATGTTTGTCGAATAGTTGTTTAAAGAAAGCACGAACGGCGTGACCAAAGATGATTGGGTCCGAAACCTTCATCATTGTGGCTTTCATGTGTAATGAAAATAGAAGGCCATTTTGTTTTGCATCTATGATTTGTTCTTCTAAAAAGCTTAAAAGAGTATTTTTACTCATAAATGTAGCATCTATGATTTCTTTGTCTTCTAATGCGATGTTGTCTTTAAGTATAGAAACTTGTCCATCAGTATCAGTATGAACAATTCGAACATGTGTTTCACTTTCTATTGTTGTTGATTTTTCATTGTGTGCAAAATCTCCATCAGACATTGTTGCGACATGAGATTGAGATTCTGAAGACCAAGCTCCCATAGAATGTGGGTTCTTTTTAGCATAATTTTTAACTGCCTTTGGTGCTCTTCTGTCTGAGTTTCCTTCTCTTAATACTGGATTAACAGCTGAACCTTTTACTTTATTATAACGTTCCAAAATAACTTTTTGATCTGTGGTTTCAACTGTCTCCGGATAATCAGGAAGTTTATATCCTAAAGATTGCAATTCTTTGATCGCAGCAATTAATTGAGGAACTGAAGCACTGATATTAGGTAATTTAATAATATTAGCTTCAGGTTTTTTTGCTAATTCACCTAGTTGTGTTAGAGCATCTTCAATTCGTTGATTTTCAGGTAAAACGTCAGAAAAGTTAGCTAATATTCTAGCAGCTAAAGAGATATCTTTAGTTTCAAAGTTTATATGAGAACTGCTTGTAAATGCTCTTACAATTGGTAAAAAAGAACGAGTAGCTAAAGCCGGAGCTTCATCAGTAATTGTATAAACTATTGTAGCTTTCTGAGTCATAATGATTTTTTTTCTGTTACCGAATCCCAAAGAGATTCATTTTAAAATTACTTTTTGCTTAAAAGCAGGGCAAATTTAAGAATTATAGTGGCATTTAACGAAGTTAGCTTGATTAAATTTATAGATTTTTTTAACCTTTAATTATGAAAATATTTAAAAAAATAAAAGCCATATCATTCAATTTCTTGAGTGATATGGCTTCTTTAGAGACTAATTGTAAACAATGACTTGTATTTCTACACAATCAAATAGAGATATGACTCTATGTTTCTTTTAAACAAAGGAACTGTTTCTTTGTTAGACTCAGATTGGAACTTCGTTTCTCCTTGGCCTTAGCCTCAGTTCAACTTGGTGAAATTCCATCTGGTTTACTCTTCAAGTTCGTATTACATTAAGTAAAACTTCTTTTAGTAGAGTTTTGTTATTTTCATAACTCAACTGTTTCTAATTGTTTTGAATAGAGCCTGAACTCTAATCTAACATTTGAAAGGGTATTCCAGAAAATAAAGAACGTTACTTTATTTAATTACTTAGCTTGCGTTCTATTTCCTTTCGAAAATTTTAAGCTATGCTTTGTAACTATGATTCAAATATATACTAAGAATTCACATTTACAAATTTTTTAACTAATTAGAAATCAACAAACTACTAACACCTGTTATCAACATTTGTTAATTAAAAAAAGGGCTTCATGAAATGAAGCCCTTTTTTTGTATAATTTTAAAAAAGAAGTATTAACGTCTTTTTTCTTGAATTCTTGCTCTTTTACCGGTAAGATTTCTAAAGTAGTAAATACGTGCTCTTCTAACTTTACCTCTTTTATTAACTTCAATTTTTTGGATAGAAGGTAGGTTTGTTGGAAATATTCTTTCTACACCCACTGTACCAGACATTTTTCTAATTGTAAAAGTTTCTGATGACCCTGTACCTCTCTTTTGGATAACAACACCTTTGAAAAACTGAGTTCTAACTTTTTCTCCTTCTCTAATTTCGTAAAATACTGTGATAGTATCTCCTGCTGAGAATTCTGGGTTTTCATTTCTTGTTACAAATTCGTCTTGTACAAATTTTACTAAAGATTCCATTTCTAGTTGATTTAAAATATTTTCTATAACTAACTTTCACGATTTTCGTCAGAGGTTAATTTTAGCGAGTGCAAATCTAAGAATTTAATTTAGGATATAAAACCTATTCAAGTTATTTTTTCGGTTGGTAATCTTTACAATAGAACACCCAGAACTTTCGTTCTTTAAGGGTACCTTTATTAACAATGATTGGGTCTAATTCAACATAGGATTTAAAATAGGGCTTAATTCCCACTGGGAGCTTCCCGAGCTTTTCTTTGTTTCTATTTCTTTTATCAGAATCTATATAAAAAGCATTACGGCCCCTATAATCCTCCATTTTATCTCCTAAATAATCGAATTGAAGTGCGGGTTGGTCTATTACATTTTGAGCAAAAATAGTTTTTGATGTAAAAAATCGAAGTTGTGCAGCGGTTTTATATCCATCCATCGAAAAGATAAATGCTTGGGTATCATTTTTCGAGATTTCTTCAACTTCCTCGCCAAGTTCTCTCCAACTCACCCAGGTGTCGTCGCTATTGATGGGTACAAAATAAAAAACAACTTGGCTTGCAATTGCTATATGAAATATTACAGCAATAATAAGTTGAGTTTTTAATAGTTTTTTTGAAATATACATTCCAGCAATAATTGTTCCTGTTATGTATGATGGCATCATCCAGTTTAATTTTACCCAATAGATAGGACTGATAACAAAAAAACCGATAAATGTTGGTATAAAGAATGCTAATAAAAAAAGAGTTTTTTCACTAGGTAATTTAAATTTTATAAGTGCTTTTTTGATGTGTTTGAAGGAAAAAACTACAAATACACTAAATAAAATTGGAAGTAATAATATTAACTGATGTCCAATTGTTCCAAAAAACAATAAGGGTTTTATTTCAAATTTACTTATTGAGTTTGTTCTTTCTGAAGACTGAAAAGCAAAAGAAGCAAATTCATTTTGATAGTTCCACCACCAAACCGGAAAGGTTACTGCTATAGATATAATAATCCCTAACCATAACCACGGGGAAATCAATAATTTTCTATATTTAGAAGAAAAAATAAGAAAACCAAGGACCCCAATATGTAATAGTAGGGCAGTGTATTTACTATTAAATGCTAACCCCATGGATATTCCGGCTAGTATCCAATACCATTTTTTTTCTTCAAAAATTGCTTTATAAAGGAATATAATAGTTAAGGTCCAAAACAGTAGTAAAGGAACATCAGGTGTAGAATTAAAGGATAGAATAGATATGAAAATTGTAGATGAAAATAAAACTAAACTCCTAAACAATCGGTGCTTTGAAAGAAAAAGAGTAGCTAATTTGTAAAAACTAAGAATGGTTATTGAAGTTATTGTAAAATCGGCAAGTTTAATAACATAAACAGATTGACCCAATACATCTGTGAAAATTCTTAAAATGTATCCAATCATTCCTGGATGATCAAAATAAGAAAGTGAAAGATTTTGACCGTATAAGTAATAATAGGCATCTTGAGGCATTAGCCCCATAAATGGTAATAATAAAAAGCGAAATAATTGAAATCCTACAACCCAAGAAATTGCAGTATTATTTTTTAAAAATAAAGTTATTTTTTTCAAATTATTAGGTCTTTCATAAAGGATTACATGTTTTCGTCTAATAGGTCTGGACGAATTTGTTGTGTTCTTTCATATGCTTTTTCAGATCTCCATTCGTCTATTTTAGGAAAATTTCCAGATAATAAAACTTCAGGAACTTTCATTCCCTCATAAGTTGAGGGTCTTGTATATACAGGAGGTGATAATAAATTATCTTGAAAAGAATCAGTTAGCGCAGAGGTTTCATCTCCAATAACCCCTGGAATTAAACGTACAATACTATCTACTAAAACAGCTGCAGCTAATTCTCCACCAGTTAACACATAGTCACCAATAGAAATTTCTTTTGTTATGTATTTATCTCGAACTCTTTGATCTACTCCTTTGTAATGACCAGTTAGAATTATAATATTTTTTTGAAGAGATAGTGTGTTTGCCGTAGATTGTTTTAATGTTTTAGCATCAGGTGTCATATATATTATTTCATCATATACACGTTCAGCTTTTAATACTTCAATACATTTAGAAATAGGTTCAATCATTAATACCATTCCTGCGCCACCACCAAATTGAGTATCATCAATTTGTTTGTAGTTTCCCAGACCAAAGGTTCTTAAATCGTGAATCACAATTTTTGCCAGACCTTTTTCTTTTGCTCTCTTTACAATAGAATGATTAAAAGGGCTTTCTAATAAATCGGGTGCTGCTGAAATAATATCTATACGCATAGGTGCAAATGTACAAGAAATGTTGGTTTTAAAAGGTTTTATAATTTTTTGTGAATTAAATAAAACTGAATTTTATTTAATTACTGCACTGGGGTTTAGTGCTAATATTTTATTGAATTAAATTTAATTAAAACGGTATCATTCTTAATTTCACAAAACACTTCTCTGTTCAAAGCCACACCATTGGTGTAATACCCAAAAATAATTTGTTCTTTTTTCCCATTTTCTCTTTCAAATTTTAATTTATAAGCACCATCTCCTTTATGATTATTTGTCATGTCGAGAAATTCTTCAACAAACTGATTAGGTTCAATTTTACTGAATTCTAGTTTAGAATTTTCGTCTGATAAAAATGTTACATTAATGATAGTCTCATTAGAAGAATTTTTGAGCTTACTTGTAATTCCATTTTTTTTAAAATTACAAGAAATTAATGTTGTAATTATTAGTATTAATGTTAGTATTCTGAGGTTATTCATAACGTTTCATAAAACTACAAAAAGTAAAATTTTGAATAGTATCAAATGGAGTTTGATGATTTTTATTTAAAGATTTAATGGGTATAAATTTGTTGTTAAATGTTTCATGCATTTTATTTTTTGAATATTGAGTAATTTCTAAACCACTACATTTTAATGGGCCATCATTTGAAAAAGCTCCAATAATTAGATTTTTAGACACATATTTTTCAGTTGTTGAAACATACGCTTTTATATCATTTTCTTTTGTTAGAAAATGAAAAGCTGCACGATCATGCCATACATCATAATTTTTTTCTGGTTTAAAGTCAATAATATTTGAAACTATCCAAGTAACTTCTGTTGCTTTTGTGCCTAAACGACTTTTAGCTCTTTCTAACGCTTTATTAGAAATATCTAAAACAGAAATATTGGTGTAACCATCCTCTAGTAAAAAATCTACTAAAAAACTATCGCCACCTCCAATGTCTATGATATTTGCATCTTTATTTAATTTTAAAGATTGAATAAAATCAAGAGAATCTTTGGGTATTTTTTGAGTCCAACTCACCTGTTCTTGGGTTTTGGTTTCATAAACAGTTTCCCAATGTTTTTTTATGTTAGAAGTCATATAAAAAATTTATGATGATGATAAGGTGTTTAATTAGTTATCTAGACAAACCTAATCATAATAATTGAATAGCTGCCTCTGCACAACGTTCTCCATCCATTGCTGCTGAGACAATTCCGCCAGCATAGCCTCCGCCTTCACCACAAGGAAATAATCCTTTTATCTCAGGGTGTTCTAAATTTTCTTTTCTAGGGATGTTTACCGGTGAAGAGGTTCTAGATTCTACACCTACAATATTGGCTTCATTAGTATAATAGCCATGCATTTTTTTTCCAAATGCATCAAATCCTTTTCGCAAACGACTTCCAATTTTCTTTGGTAATAAAGAATGCATAGGTGAGGAATTTAATCCTGGCTGATACGAAGTTTCGTTTAAATTTGTAGAAAGCTTTCCATCTACAAAATCTATTAACCTTTGTGCAGGCGCAGTTTGTGTTCTTCCTCCTGCAGTAAAAGCTAGCCTTTCTAAATTTTTTTGATATTCTAAACCTTTCAATGGGCCAAATTGATCATATTTAGGAATGTCTTTATCTACATTTATTTCTACTACAATACCAGAATTGGCAAATTTATTATTACGTCTTGAGGGAGACATGCCGTTTACAACAACTTCTCCACTGTCTGTAGCTGCAGGAACTATAAATCCGCCGGGGCACATGCAAAAAGAATACACACCTCTATTATTAACTTGATGAACTAGGTTATAAGCAGCTGCAGGTAGTAACTCATTTCTAGTTCCCTCACAATTGTATTGAATACTGTCTATAATTTCTTGTGGATGCTCTACACGAACCCCCATAGCAAACGATTTTGCTTTGAGTAAAATATTTTTTTTATGGAGTAATTCGTAAATGTCTCTTGCCGAATGACCCGTAGCTAAAATAACAGAGTTAACAGTCATTTCATTCCCGTTTTTTAAAATGATTGCTTTTAGTTGGTTTTTTTTAATAATAAAATCTGTTACTTGAGTATTGAAGTGAATTTCTCCACCGAACTTTAGGATGGTCTCACGAATATTTTGAATAATTTTTGGAAGCTTATTGGTTCCAATATGAGGATGTGCATCAATTAAAATTTGTTCCGTAGCGCCATGATAAACTAAGTTTTCAAAAATACGTCTTACATCCCCCCTTTTTAAGCTTCTTGTATAGAGTTTTCCGTCAGAATAAGTACCTGCTCCACCTTCACCATAACAATAATTAGAGTTTTTATTGACAATATGATCTTGGTTAATAGCTTTAATATCTCTTCTTCTATCTTGAACATTTTTACCTCTTTCTAAAATTATCGGTTTGTATCCGAGTTCAATACATCGCAAAGCAGCATACATTCCAGAGGGTCCAAATCCTACAATATGGATTTCTTTGGCACTAGAAACCTCTTTATAGTCAAAAATAGGTGCTGAGTTTTCCGGGATGGGTTCATTAATGTAAACAGCAACTTTGTAGTTAAAAAAAGTTTCTTTTTTTCTAGCATCAATAGATTTTCGAAGCACTTTTACACCCATAATCTCTTTAGAATCAATTCCCAACTTTCGAGAGGCTTTGTGGAGTAAAATTTCTGATTTTTTTTCTTCAATAAGATTTGTTCGAACTTGAATCTCTTTTACCATACTTCAAACTTACTAGATATATTTTGTTTTTCTGGTTGTATTATAAAAACAATTTGTTGAATTAAAAGTTGTTGGTTAAAAATACTATTATAAAGAGGCAATAATAATTCTATCACGCCCAAAAATATCTTTTTTAAGTTGAATTTTATTAAACCCCTTCAATTTTATAAGTTCAACAGTTTCTTTTCCTAAATATTGATTAATCTCAAAAAATAGTGTGCCATTTTTTGTTAAATGATTTTTTGCTAATTCAGAAATTTTGTTGTAAAAAACAAGTGGGTTATTGTCTTCGACAAATAAAGCCATGTGTGGTTCATTATTTAAAACATTATTTTTTATTTCTTTTTTTTCTGATTCTCTAACATAGGGTGGATTGGAAACAATAACATCATAAAGTTGATTTAGGGAAGTAGTGTTTAGAATATCTTGTTGAGTTAAGTTAATGTCAACTTTGTTGAGTACAGCATTTTTTTTAGCTATAGTTAGCGCTTCATTTGATACATCAATAGCAGTTATTTCTGCAAATGGTAAACTTTTTTTTAAAGAAATTGGAATACACCCACTTCCAGTTCCAATATCTAATATTTTTAATTGTTTTTCATTTGCATTCGTATGAAAGCTCCTTGTTTTTAAAACGTTCTCTAAAATAGAGCTTATTAATTCCTCTGTTTCTGGTCTAGGAATTAAAACATGCTCATTTAATATAAATGGAAACCCATAAAATTCAGTTTTCCCTAAAATGTATTGAATAGGGATCTCTTGTTCTAGAAGTTTTGTGGAAGATCTTAGTAGAATTAGATCCTCTGGACTAATTTCAAAATTTGATTTTAAAACGATATCAATTCTTTTAAAATTTAAATATTCTTCTAATAATAAAAATAAAAAAGTATCAATTTCTGATGTAGGATATAATTTTTTTAGAGTTTTGTTAAAATAGTCTCTGAATTTTTTTATGTTCATAATTTTCTAATCATCCATACATCACAAGAATAATGGCATGTGTTTCCTAATGGAGCATCTATGGGTATAAATCCTGCTTTTTTATATAATTTTTGGGCAGCAATCATATAGGGCATAGTTTCTAGATAGCATTGTTCAAAACCAAATTCCTTAGCTTTAATCATACATTTTTCGATAATTCTAGATCCCAGGCCTTTGCCTCTGATATCATTTAAAAAGTACATTTTTTGTAATTCACAGGTGTTTTTATCATAACCATCTAGTTGCGCAATTCCACCCCCACCAAGAACTTTTCCTTGATGTTCAACAACAAAATAAATTGCATTCTCTTTTTGATATGTTTTATGCATATCTTCTAGAGCGATATCCTCATAGGCAGTTCCAATTTTTGGAGCACCCATCTCTACTATAACTTGTTGTACTATTTTTTTTATTTGTTTATTATCTCGAGGTTCTATTTCTCTTACAATATAATCTGAACTTGTCATTTAATCCTGTATTTTTGCCTTACAAAGTTACTTTTTTTTGAATCACGAATACTACATAAAAAGATGTCTCGAAATTTCTAAACAAGGAATAGGTACAACTAGGCCAAATCCTTCTGTTGGTGCGGTATTGGTTGTAGATGATAAAATTATAGGTGAGGGGTTTACCAGTCCTTATGGTGGAAGTCATGCTGAAGTAAATGCAATTTCCTCCGTAAAAAATGATGAAGATTTAAAAAAAGCAACAATGTATGTTACTTTAGAACCCTGTTCTCATTATGGAAAAACACCACCCTGTGCAGATTTAATTATTAAAAGTGGAATTAAAAAAGTAGTAATTGGATGTGTTGATGTTAATGAAGTGGTTGCAGGTAGAGGGGTTGAAAGACTAAAAAATGCAGGTTGTGAAGTTGTTGTTGGTGTTTTAGAAAATGAATGTAAAGTTCATCACAAACGATTTTTTACATTTTACACTAAAAAGAGGCCTTATATTATCTTAAAATGGGCGCAAACTATAGATGGTTATATTGCCCCAAAGCATAGGGAAAAACAAGCTCCAGTTTGGATTACCAAAAAAACATCAAGACAATTAGTTCATAAATGGAGAAGTGAAGAGCATTCAATTTTAGTGGGTACTACAACTGTTTTAGATGATAATCCAAGTTTAGGTGTTCGAAGCTGGAAAGGTGAAAACCCTCTGAGAATAGTTATAGATAAAGATTTGAAAATACCCAAAGAGTTAAAGGTTTATGATGGCTCAGTTAAAACAATCTTTATAAATCAAAAAGTTACAACTCATAATGAAAACCTTTTTTTTGAAAAAATAAATTTTCAAGAACCCATTGCTTATCAAGTGTGCAAAGTACTGTTTAAGCATAAAATTCAATCATTAATAGTAGAAGGAGGAAGAAAAACTATTCAAACTTTTATTGATGAAAACTTATGGGATGAAGCTAGGGTTTTTTCTGGCGCAGTAGCTTTTAATGAGGGAACAAAGGCTCCACTACTCAAAGTTCCTTTTTTTAATCAAGAAAATCTCATGGGCGACAGTCTAAAAACCTATATCAATGATTAAAAATATAGTCTTTGATTTTGGAGATGTATTTATAAATCTAGACAAAGAGGCTACTTTTAAAAGGTTAAAAGAGTTAGGTGTAAACGAATTTACTATTGAACTATTGGAGTTAGCCAAACAATATGAAATGGGGATGATAACTACACAAGAGTTTGTGAATACATTTAAAAGCTATTTTCCCTCTATTTCAGAAACAGATTTTAAAAATGCATGGAATTCTATGTTGTTAGATTTTCCTCTTTACAGATTGAGTTTTTTAAAATCATTAGCCAATTCAAAAAAATATCGAATCTTTTTGTTGAGTAACACCAATGATTTACACATTTCTTGGATTCAAAAAACTTGGGGCAGAAAATTATTTTCAGAATTTAAAAATTGTTTTGAGAAATTTTATCTATCACATGAAATTCATCTGAGAAAACCGAATAAAAATATTTATGAATTTGTTATTGAATCAAATAAATTAACACCTGAAGAAACTTTCTTTGTAGACGATACTGAAGAGAATACAGTTGTAGCTAATAAGCTAGGGATTAAAACTTGGCAAATAAATCCAAATTCAGAGGATGTTGTAGATTTGTTTTCTAAAAAAGAATTTAATTAATGTTTTACCTACTGTTTAGTATCTGCATCTCAAGTTTTTTATTTGTAATATTTAAATTGTTTGATGTTTTAAAAATTAACACTTTTCAGGCCATTGTTGTAAACTACCTCACGGCTGCTATTCTAGGGTTTTACCTGTCCAACAATTCTGTTTCTTTCCAACAGATACCTAGTCAACCCTGGTTTTTGGGTGCATTTTTATTAGGAATTATGTTTATTCTTGTGTTTAATGTCATGGCATTGACTTCTCAAAAAAATGGGCTGTCTGTAGCTTCTGTTTCTAGTAAAATGTCTGTTGTTATTGCCATTATATTTGGGGTCTGGTATTATGAGGAAAGCATTGGTTTGGTAAAGCTAATTGGTATTTTACTAGCGCTTGTTGCGGTTTATTTGACTTCAATTAAAGAGAAAAATGAAATAGTTAAAAAAAATAAGGATTTTTTATTTCCAGTACTTTTATTTTTTGGTTCAGGGGCTATAGATACTAGTTTAAAGTATGTTGAAACCTCATTTGTTGCAGAGGGAGGAGTACCTTTATTCTCTGCTACAATTTTTGGCTGTGCATTTGGTTTGGGTGTTATTGTTTTATTGTATCAAAAAGTTAAAGGAATACTAAGTTTTGAATTCAAATCTATTTTAGGAGGTATTTTATTGGGAGTGCCAAACTATTTCTCTATAGTTTATTTACTTAAGGCTTTGAGTACAGAAGGAATGGAAAGTTCTACTGCTTTTACTTTGAACAATGTTGGAATTGTTATTTTGTCAACTCTTTTTGGGTTATTTATTTTTAAAGAAAAATTAATTAGCAAGAATTGGTTTGGAATTATCATAGCAATAGTGAGTATCATATTAATCATGTCTGTTAATGGATGATTTTTATAAAACTATTACTAAACCTTCTGTAGAAACACTCTTTAAAGATAGAAATAGTAAATTTTATGGATATGCATTTCCGGTCAAATCAGAGGAAGCTGTAAAAATATTCTTAGAGTTTTTGAGAAAGAAACATTATAGTGCTCGTCATTTTTGTTATGCTTGGCAATTAGGAGTCGAATCTTTTAGGTATAGAGCTAATGATGATGGAGAACCCAGTAATTCTGCTGGGATGCCAATTTACGGGCAAATTCAATCCTTTGAATTAACCAATATTCTGGTTGTATCTGTTCGTTATTTTGGTGGAACTAAACTTGGAGTTAGTGGGTTAATTAATGCGTACAGATCATCTGCAAGGCTGGCATTGGAATCTTCAATTATTGAAGAAAAAACAATTGATATATTTTTTCAATTAAATTTCGAATATGATTTGATGAGTAAAGTGTTGAGAATTATTAAAGAAAATTCAATACTTATTCAGGAGCAAGAATTAGAGATGAATTGTGAATTAATTATAGCAGTCAGAAAATCAAATGCAAACAAAATATTTAAAATTTTTGAAGCTTTTTATAAGGTGCAAATAAAATCCTTAGAGATTTAGTTTTTCTAAAATATAATCAGGGCATTTTATTGGTTTGTTTGTTTTCATATCTATGAAAGCTAAAACTGAATTACCTGTTGATATCTTTTCATTATTATGATTATAAATTTCATAATCAAATTCTATTTTCACTAGAGGGCTTTTTTTTAAAAAAACAGAAATACTTAGCAGATCGTCATATTTCGCAGATTTTAAAAAATTAAAAGAAAGAGAAATTACTGGAAGCATAATGCCATTATTTTCTAGGCCTTTATAGGTAACTCCCAGGTTTCTAAGCCATTCGGTTCTTGCGACTTCAAAATATGTAGCATAATTTCCGTGATATACAACTCCCATTTGATCGGTTTCTCCATAACGAACACGAATATTAGTAGTAAATTTCTTCAATTTTTTTTAACCTTTTTAATAAATTCATTCTACGGAAAAAATAATTAATAATCAATAGCAATTTCATTTTTTTTTACTAAAATTTATTCACACATTTGTAAAGCTTATCAAATTAAGTTTATCCCTATACAATAAAAGATTAAAATTATTAAATTTACTAACCATATTTATGACTAAAACTGCTGTTTCGGTTTGGGATGAATGTCTCTCTTTTATAAAAGATAATATTAAGCCACAGGCTTATAAAACATGGTTTGAGCCTATCAAACCTGTAAAATTATCTGGAGAAGCTTTAACCATTCAAGTACCAAGTAAGTTTTTTTATGAATGGTTAGAAGAACATTACATAAAACTTTTAAGAGTAGCTCTAGTTCGAGAGTTAGGAAAGGATGTTAAATTAATTTACGATGTACGTATGGAAAATACCTACAGTAGTAATCGACCTCAAATTGTTAAAATACCGAGTTCGAATAGAGATCCTCTGAAGCCTCAAAAAATAGCAGTACCACTTGAAGTTAATAAAAGAGAATTAAGAAATCCTTTTGTTATTCCCGGATTACAAAAAGTAAAAATTGAATCGCAATTAAATGCAAATTACAATTTTAAAAATTTTGTAGAAGGAGATTCTAATCGACTGGCACGTTCTGCGGGAATGGCTGTAGCAAATAAACCAGGAGGAACTTCTTTCAATCCTTTATTAATTTATGGTGGGGTTGGTTTAGGTAAGACACACTTAGCACATGCTATAGGAGTTGATATAAAAGATAAATATCCCGATAAAACGGTATTGTATATATCATCCGAGAAATTTACACAACAATTTATTGATTCTGTAAAATCTAATACTAGAAATGATTTTATTCATTTCTATCAAATGGTTGACGTTTTATTGATTGATGATGTACAGTTCCTCTCAGGTAAGGCTGGAACCCAGGATGTTTTTTTCCACATATTTAATCATCTGCATCAAAATGGTAAGCAAGTTATCTTAACTTCAGACAAAGCACCTGTTGATATGCAAGATATAGAACAACGTTTACTTTCTAGATTTAAATGGGGTCTTTCTGCAGAACTACAATTACCAGATTTTGAAACACGAATTTCTATACTCCAAAATAAACTCTTTAGAGATGGGGTTGAAATGCCAGAAGAAATTGTTGAATACATTGCAAAAAATATCAAATCTAACGTAAGAGAACTTGAAGGTGTTATAATTTCAATGATAGCCCAAGCTTCTTTTAATAGAAGAGAGTTTTCTCTTGAACTTGCCAAACAAATTGTAGATAAGTTTGTAAAAAACACCAAGAAAGAAGTATCCATTGATTACATACAAAAAGTTGTATCGAAGTATTTCGATATGGATGTAGTTACCTTACAATCAAAAACTAGAAAAAGACATATTGTTCAGGCTCGTCAGTTAGCAATGTATTTTGCCAAAAGAATGACTAAAACTTCACTGGCTAGTATTGGATCTCAAATTGGACAAAGAGATCACGCTACAGTTCTTCATGCCTGTAAAACTGTTGACAATTTAACTGAGACAGACAAGCAATTTAGAAAATACGTTGAAGACCTCAGAAAGAAGTTAACTTTTTAATTACTTATCCTACCATTTTTTTAAAACCTATTTTTTTAACTTTACAATATGAAAAGAATATTGATGGTTTGTTTGGGGAATATTTGTCGTTCTCCTTTGGCTGAAGGAATTCTTAAATCAAAGTTAAATCCAGATTTTTTTATTGTTGATTCTGCGGGAACATCTGCCTACCATATTGGAGAATTACCTGATCATAGATCTATAGCAATTGCAAAAAAAAATGGGATTGACATTTCAAATCAAAGCGCACGTCAATTTATTGCAAGTGACTTTAATGACTTTGACTTAATTTATGCAATGGATACAGAAAACTATCAAAACATATGTTCTTTATCTAAAAACAAATCTGATTTACTAAAGGTAAAGTTGATTTTAAACGAAATTAATCCTTCAGAAAATTTAAGTGTTCCTGATCCCTACTACGGAGGGAATAATGGTTTTGAAAATGTTTATAAAATGTTAGATGAAGCCTGCAATAAAATAAAAAATAATAATTCATGAGAGGAAAGCTATACCTAATACCAACAACTTTAGGAGAAAATGAACCTTTAGAGGTCATGCCATATTCAGTAAAGACCATAGTAGAATTATTAGATCATTATGTTGTAGAAAATGAAAAATCTGCTAGGAGGTTTATAAAAAAAATTACACCAAAAAAAGTACAGTCTTCTCTAGTAATGATGAAGTTAGATAAGTATGCTAATGAAATTGAAACTCAATCGTATTTAGATTTTTGTGACCAAGGAGTTTCAGTCGGTTTATTGTCTGAAGCAGGGGTTCCGGCTGTTGCTGACCCGGGAGCTTCTATAGTTAAACTAGCTCATGAAAAAGGTATTCAAGTAGTCCCTTTAGTTGGACCATCTTCTATTTTAATGGCATTAATGGCCTCCGGATTAAATGGTCAAAATTTTGCCTTTAATGGATATTTACCAATAGATAATTCTGAAAGAAAAAAAGGAATTAAAGCGTTAGAAAAATTATCTATAGATAAAAATCAATCACAAATATTTATTGAAACACCTTATCGAAATCAAAAAATGTTTACAGATTTAAAATCAGTTTTAAGTCCTGGAACATTATTATGTATCGCAATAGATATTTCACTTCCTAATGAGTACATAAAGACTTTTACCATTGCTCATTGGAAGAAGCAATCACCAGACTTACACAAAAGACCAGCAATATTTATTATACAAAAGTAATTGTTTAAACACTTGCTTTTCGGTCTCCTTTTATGAAAGATACATCATACCCAGCAAAAGCTTTCATGTAGGAATTAATTGAAGATCCATAGGCGTCTGAACAATTTCTTTGCCCATTACTTCGAAGATATTTTTTTACATTACCTGCGCCACTTAAATGAGCCGCAGCTAATATTCCAGATTCTGTAATTTTAATACCATTTATAGTTTTACCAACACTTCTTTTGATGTCTTTTCTAAGAATCCATTTATTTACTCTACAATAGGCAATAAATACTTTTTCTTGTAATTCAGGATCATGTAAAAAAAGTGTGGTGTTGTAGATTTTAAAACGCTCTAAAGTAGTTGAGCCAAATTGATATTTTCCTAAATACCCCAGCGTATTTATAACTCTGTACTTTCCCTGAGATTCCTTAAAAGCTAGGGCCTCTTTAAATCCAACGAAGTTTCTGTTTAGGTGTAAAATATTTGATCCATCTTCAAGGTTCGATAATAATTTCGCAGTAGGTAATTTCTTTTCTGGGAACTTATAATGCATAGGTTTTTTTGTAGCATTAACAAATCCTAAAAATAAAATTAATAAAAAAATAATCTTCTTAATGTCTTAAATCTTTCTATTTAGCGGGTGCAAAGATACAATTTAAAATATAATATGCTGATTATCAGTTTTTTTCAATTTTTTTCATATGTAGAAAATGAAAATTTATTCTTGTTTTTCTGCGAATAGTTAAACTTAAGGACAGTATATTTATAGAATTAATGTAAAAAATGATATTTGATTAAATTTATTATTTATTCTTTTTTTGATTGAAATCATAAATTCCTTTGAATAAATTATCTATTAATACCTTTTTTATTTAACCATCTTTGGTACCTAGTTGCATTTTTATTGTGTTGTAACAAGGTACTTGCGAATTCATGAAATCCAAATTTTGTAACACTTGCACACATATAAATATAATTGTGCTTTTTATAATTTAATACTGCATCTATTGATGATATATCAGGCATAGCGATTAAATTTGGAGGTAAGCCCTTGTTTAGGTAAGTGTTAAAAGGGGATGCTATTTTTAAATCTTTGTACAAAACTCTTTTTACTTGAAAATCCGTCCCGTTTCTTTTCTTTAATATGTATATAATTGTCGGGTCTGCTTGTAAGGGAATACCTCTTTTAATTCTATTTAAATAAAGACCTGCTACGATTGGTCTTTCAATAGTTTTTACTGTTTCCTTCTGAACTATTGAAGCTAAAGTTATAACTTCTTCCCTAGATAGTTTTAATAACGAAGCTTTAGTTAATCTTTCTTTATTCCAAAACTTATTATACTCTTTTAATAACTTATTTCTGAAATTTTCAGCAGATACATTCCAGTAAAACTCATACGTATTAGGAATTATAATACCTAAAACAGAGGCTATTGTGAGTTTATTATTTCTAAGGAAAATAGAATCCTTAAAAACTTCCAAAATTGTAATTGAATCTGCTTCTATCTGGGATGATATCCGTCCTGAAAATTTTTCAAGTGTGTCTTGATTGTTAAAAGAAACTTTAATAGGAGTTTGATTGCCACTCCTGAAAAGATTAACCACATCATTTAATGACATGCCTTTAGTTAGTATGTATTTCCCTGCTTTAGGCTTAGAGAAATTTTTCTGATGTGCTAGCCAATTAAATTTAGGTATTGTATTAGTAGTAGAGTTTTGTTCGTTATCAAGATTTTTGGATAGAGTTTTTTCAATAGCACTCATAGTATCAGAAGAACCAATGAAAACGATACAATCTTTAGTAATCAACTCACCATAAATAGATTGATATAAATTATAAGATAAAACTCCAGTTAGAATGCTAAAAACTAAAAAGAGTAAAAGAATTTTTTGTTTATTCATTAATCAATTGAAATATAAATTCATCTTTAAAGGCTCCATTAAAAAAAAGCCAATCTTTTTTTTCTCCAATTTTTTTAAAATTAAAACCTGAAAATAAAGCGATACTTTGTTTATTGTCTGGAATAATATTCGCAAAGATTTGATGTAGGTTTAGTGTTTTAAAACAGTAGGGTATAAAAACAGACAATGCATCAGTGGCAAAGCCAGATTTTTGATATTTTTTATGAATTAAAATACCTATTCCTGCTCTGTGGTGTTGAGGATTAAAATCAAACAAATCAATCATTCCAACAGCCTTGCTAGTTTTTATTTCTTCGATAATTAAGCGTAATTGTTTGGCTTCATAAATATCTTGATGAGCATTTTCTAAATACTGCGTTAATATAAACTTAGAAAAAGGGACTAAAGTGTTGCTAACCTGCCAAAAGTTAGTGTTATTTTCTGTTGTATATAAAAAATCTAAATCTTCAGGCTCAAGAGCTCTTAATCTAATTTTTTCTCCGTTTAAAATCATCATGATAAGGCTATTTTTCCTTCAAAAACAAATGTTGCAGGTCCAGTTAAAATAATATCAGTATAATCTCCTTTGTGTTCTTTAAATTGAACCTCTAAACTACCTCCCAAAACAATCAATTTAATACGATTACTTAAGGATTTCTTATTAAAATGCATAGCAATTGCAACAGCGGTCACACCGGTACCACAGGCAAGAGTTTCGTCTTCAACACCTCGCTCATAGGTTCTTACTTTAAAAGTTTCATTGTTCAGTTGTTCAACAAAGTTCACATTACAACCTTCAGTTTGGTAATGCTTATTTATGATTTGCCTACCTTTTATAACCACCGGAAAATCTTCTAAATTATCGACAACTTCTATATGATGTGGTGAACCAGTATTTGTGAATACTGAATTTCCAAAAACTTTAATATCATTAACATTGATCATTTGAAGTGATACTTTATTGTCATTAATTTCTGCATAATGCATACCATCAATTGCAGAAAATTTAGTTTTTTTATCAAAAAGTTGTAGTTTTTTTGCAAATGCAACGATACATCTTCCACCATTTCCACACATGGTACTTTCGTTTCCATCAGCATTATAATAAATCATTTTAAAATTTGAGTTTTCATCGTTTTCTAAAAGAATTAATCCATCTGCACCAATTCCAAAATGACGATTACACAAATTCGAAATCAATAAATTATTATTTTTTGGAAAAAAAAGTGCTCTATTATCAAAAATAATAAAATCATTTCCAGTTCCTTGATATTTATAAAAGCTCGCGTTCATAAGGTTCAAATATACATAAAAGTGGAGTAATATCGGAGTGTTAAAATCGGGTTAAAATGCGTTAAAACTGTTAAGTATGTTGATTGAATTTAGTTATTTTTTTATTTTTGGTAGAGAAAAAATAATAGATTATGAAAAAATTTATAAGTTATATAGGTATTGCTGTCCTTGGTGGTTTTTTTTCATTACTCGGACATCGTATTTTCATTGAAAAAACTGAGAGTTTATCAAAAGATAATATTGCTCCAATTCAAACTTTTAAAACAAATTATAATGCTACTGAGTTTGAGTTAAATACTGCTACTTACGCGCCAACTAATTTTACAGATGCAGCAGAAAAAACAATTCACGCTGTTGTTCATGTTAAGAACACTGCTATTTCATCTGGAATAAATTCTTTTGCAGATTTGTTTAATGGATCAAAAAGACAACAACAGATTGGTACTGGAAGTGGTGTGATTATTTCTTCTGATGGATACATTGTAACCAATAACCATGTTATTGACGGTGCATCAGACTTAGAGATCACATTAAATAATAGAAAAAAATATAAAGCAGAACTTATAGGGACAGATGTTAAAAATGACATTGCTTTATTGAAAATCGAATCAACAGAATTATTACCTTATATTCCTTTTTCTGACTCAGATAATCTTAAAATTGGTGAGTGGGTTTTAGCAGTTGGTAACCCATACAACTTAACCTCTACTGTTACTGCAGGTATTGTTAGTGCTAAAGGAAGAGATTTACAAGGAAATTATTCAACAGACTCGTTTATTCAAACAGATGCAGCTGTTAACCCCGGCAACAGTGGAGGTGCACTTGTTAATTCTAGAGGCGAATTGGTAGGAATTAACACAGCAATCTCGTCTAAAACAGGGTCTTACATTGGTTACTCTTTTGCAGTACCCTCTAATATTACTAAAAAAATTATTGATGATATTCTTGAGTTTGGAAAAGTTCAAGAGGCTATAATTGGTTTTGTGCCTGACTTAAGAGAGGATGACATTGAAGGGGTGAGAATTGGAGATTTTGCAGAGGGGAGTAATGCTGAAAAAGCAGGTTTAGCAAAAGGCGATATCATTATAAAAATTAATAACGTTAAAATTTCTAAATTCTCCGAACTAACTGGACAATTATCTGCAAAAAGACCAGGGGAATCAGTAGAACTAATTATAGATAGAAATGGACAAATTTTCACTAAAACAGTCAACTTAATTAAAAGAATAGTACGTTATATATCAAGATCTTATGGAATAGAATTAATTGATGATCCCAAAGGAGCAAAAATAATTAGAGATGGTCTTTCAGAGGACAATTCATCTAGCATACGAGGGTACATTATTACTGAAATTAATGGAACTGAAATAGATACTGCTTCAGAGGCAGTTAAGTTGCTGGACGGCCTTTCAAGAAACGGGTATCGTTTAAAAGTAGAGATGATTGATTTAAATGGTGAGGTCAGTGCTTACTTCTTTTAGTATATTTTTTTTAGCCTTTTTTATAGTTTTTAGGTACTACTTTATGGATTTAAAAAACCGAATATTAAATTTTAACGAAATCGATTTCGTATTGAAGAAAAAAGAAATACTTTTGTGCAAATTTAATGGTAAGATCTATACACATGTCAAAAGTAAAAAATTACGAAAAAGAAGTTATTACCCAAGCTAAAACAAGGAGAGCTACAACAGAATTTATAAACATCATTAATGACTTATGGTATGACAAGTCTATTGAGTTGGTTTTGTTTAGAAATACATTGGTAGACAAAAGAGCTAGTGAGATTTTAAATCTAATTAATTATGCTAAAGAATTTGTTGGAAAACCAATTTCAGTTTATGATGCATTAGATATTGCTAAAGCTATCCAAAGTATTCAATTGCCTTCATCTAAGCTAGACATCGGTAAATTAGCTTATGAATGCTATTTAGACGTTAATGGAAGTGAAGATAAAATCACATTTGTTAAAAGACAATTAAAGAATGCTACTGAGGCAAAAGATATTCAACCCAAAGATGTTGTGCTTTATGGTTTTGGTAGAATAGGAAGATTGCTTGCTAGAGAGTTGATGTCAAAAATGGGCAAGGGTTCTCAATTGAGATTACGAGCAGTGGTTACTAGAGGAGAAATCACCAAAAATGTATTAGACAAAAGAGCTTCTTTACTTAGTATAGATTCTGTACATGGAGATTTTTTAGGAACTGTCCAGACCGACACAGAAAATAATGCATTAATCATCAATGGAACCACTGTTACCATGATATCAGCTTCATCTCCAGAAGAGATAGATTACACAAAATATGGTATTCAAGATGCATTAATTATAGATAATACAGGAGCTTTTAGAGACCAGGAAGCATTAACTAGACATTTAAAATCTAAAGGAGCATCTAAAGTTCTTTTAACAGCTCCTGGAAAAGGAATTCCAAATATTGTTCACGGGGTTAATCACAAAAAATATCATCCAGATACACAAGATATTTTTTCAGCAGCTTCATGTACAACAAATGCAATTACACCTGTTTTAAAAGTCTTAGATGACAACTATGGGATTATAAAAGGGCATCTAGAAACTATTCATGCCTACACCAATGATCAAAATCTTGTAGATAATATGCATACTAAAAACCGAAGAGGAAGAGCGGCAGCATTAAATATGGTGATCACTGAAACTGGTGCAGGGAAGGCTGTTTCTAAGGCGTTACCATCACTAAAAGGTAAATTAACTTCAAACGCAATTAGAGTTCCTGTACCAAACGGTTCATTGGCTATTTTACACCTTAAACTTGGTAGTGAAATAACTACTGATGCAGTTAATTCTATAATGAAATTAAATGCTTTAGAGGGAGAATTAGTTGAGCAAATTCAATATTCTTTAGATGCTGAGCTCGTATCATCAGATATAGTTGGGTCTACTGCGCCTTCTATTTTTGATAGTAAGGCTACTATAACACATGGAGATTCAATTGTTATTTATGTCTGGTATGATAATGAATATGGGTATAGTCACCAAGTTATTCGTTTGGCAAAGTATATAGCTAAAGTAAGAAGGTATACTTACTACTAGCCGTTGATAACTTCATGATTTTTTTAACCCGAAACATCTTTGTTTCGGGTTTTCTTTTGATTATTTTTAACATTTAAATTTTTAGTGTCCATGAATTCTGTTCAACAGCAAATTAATTCTTTACGTGAAGTTCTAAATCGTCACAATCATGAATATTATGTATTAGACAATGCAACGATCTCAGATTATGAATTTGACATAAAACTTAAAGAACTCGAGGCATTAGAGGCAGCTTATCCAGAATACTACAATGCAAATTCTCCTTCTCAAAGAGTTGGAGGAACCGTTACAAAAAATTTCCAAACTCTTCAGCATAAGAACAGAATGTATTCTTTAGACAATTCGTACTCCAAAGAAGATTTATTAGATTGGGAAAAAAGACTCCAAAAGAACCTAGGCACAGAAGCTATTGAATTTACATGTGAATTAAAGTATGATGGTGCTTCAATTAACCTTACCTATGAGAATGGTGAGTTTGTAAAAGCTGTTACTCGAGGTGATGGATTTCAGGGTGATGAAGTTACCTCAAACATTCGGACGATTAAATCTATCCCTTTGATATTGAATGCAGATTTTCTAACTAATTTTGAAATAAGAGGCGAAATCATTCTCCCTTTAGAAGGATTTCAAAAAATGAATCTGGAGCGTATAGAAAATGGAGAAGAGGCCTACAGAAACCCTAGAAACACCGCTAGTGGAAGTTTAAAGCTTCAAGACAGTGGAGAGGTGGCAAAAAGACCATTAGATTGTTTATTGTATCAAGTAGTTACGAATGAACGAACGTATACCACTCATTTTGAAAGTTTAGAAGCTTCTAGAGAAGCAGGATTTAAAATACCCGACACTATTATACTAGCTAAATCTATTGATGAAGTTTTTCATTTTGTAAATGAATGGGATCAGAAGCGTCATGATTTACCCTATGAAACGGATGGAGTTGTTATCAAAGTGAATAATTTACAACAGCAAGAAGAATTAGGGTATACAGCAAAATCTCCACGTTGGGCAATTGCCTACAAATTTAAAGCGGCTCAAGTATCTACTGTTCTCGAAGAAATTACTTATCAAGTAGGTAGAACAGGTGCCATTACTCCAGTAGCAAATTTAGAGCCTGTGCAATTGGCAGGCACTACCGTAAAAAGAGCTTCTTTACACAATGCAGATCAAATAGAAAAATTAGATATTAGAGTAAACGATACCGTCTTTGTTGAAAAAGGAGGTGAAATTATTCCAAAAATTATTGCTGTAGATTTTTCTAAAAGAAAAGAGTATTCTCAGTCAACACGATATGCAACACATTGTCCAGAATGTCATACAGCTCTTGTAAGAACAACCGGTGATGCCAAGCACTATTGTCCAAACACCTATGGTTGTGCTCCTCAAATTACAGGGAGAATTCAGCATTTTATAAGTAGAAAAGCTATGGATATTGATGGCTTAGGTGGAGAAACAGTAGATTTATTACGAAAAGAAGGTTTAATTGAAAACTATGCAGATCTTTATGATTTGCAGGTCGCACAAGTAATACCTTTAGAGCGAATGGCAGAAAAATCTGCTCAAAATATGATTGATGGAATTAAAAAATCAAAAGAAATTCCGTTTGAAAAAGTACTGTTTGCTTTAGGGATTAGATTTGTTGGAGAAACGGTTGCAAAAAAACTTGCCAAACATTTTAAGTCTATCGATAACCTTATGACTGCCAATTTAGAAGCTTTAATCTCTGTTGATGAAATTGGTGACAGAATAGCGGCAAGTATTTTAGAGTTTTCCAATGATTTGGGAAATATACAATTGATTAATAGGTTAAAACACCATGGGGTTCAATTGAAAGTTTCTGAAAAAGATTTAATTGGGCAAACTGATAAACTACAGGGAAAGGTTTTTGTAGTATCCGGAGTATTTTATAAAATGACAAGAAATGAGCTAAAAAAAGCCATTGAAGATAATGGAGGTAAAGTAAGTTCGTCCATTTCAAAGAAAACAACCTTTGTTGTAGCAGGAGACAAGATGGGGCCGAGTAAAAAAACAAAAGCAGAAGATTTAGGACTCACCATTATAAATGAAGATGAATTTATTTTAATGATAGACTAATCTTTCTATAGGGTAATAATTCTTGAAACAAATTAGTTATAGGATTATATTTTTGTCTGCCGTTTGTTTTTCATTTTGTTCATTAAAATAAAAGTCAACTCTTCCTAAATTTAATCCATAGGCACCTACTTGATTTACCAATACATTTTCATTAGTTAAATTTTTAACTAGGGTCGGCTTAGTTAAAAAAGTATGGGTATGGCCTCCAATAATTAAATCAATGTCTTTTGTGGCAGCGGCCAATTTTAAATCTGATATTTTATCAGAATTTTTATAATGATATCCTAAATGAGATAAACAAATGACCAGATCACAAGCTTCTTTTTCTTTTAAATCTCTAGAAATATCTTTAGATATTTCGATTGGATCTAGATATTTTGTTTCCTTGTATAAATTCGGGTTTACTAGATTTAGTAATTCTATACCTAGTCCAAAAACACCAATTTTAATTCCATCTTTGGTAAAAATTTTATAAGGCTTTACAAGGGCATCCAAGATTGTATTTTTAAAATCATAATTTGCGCATACAAAATCAAATGAGGCGTTAGGTAGTTGTTTATGAAAACCTTCTATAGAATTATCAAAATCATGATTTCCCAATGTAGCTGCATCATATTTTAATAAGCTCATGAGTTTGAACTCAACTTCACCACCAAAATAATTAAAATAAGGGGTTCCTTGAAAAATATCTCCAGCATCAAGTAATAGGGTATTTGGGTTTTCTTTTCTAACCTTTTCAACCATTACGGCTCTTCTGGCTACCCCTCCTTTACCAGCATACTTGTGGTGACTTGCTTCAAAAGGTTCTATTTGACTATGGGTATCATTGGTGTGGAGAATGGTAATGTGTTTTTGATGTGTTTCGCAAGATTGAAAAGTAAGTCCGCTTAAACCCGCATATGCAACTCCAGCAGAGGTTTGTTTGATAAATTTTCTTCTTTTCATTTTTATTGAATTTTTAATTGCTAATAATTACGCGGTTGTCAAGATTAGAGATTAAGGTGTCTTTACTTTTAAAATACTCTACAATTGCATCACGAATTAAAAAATTACTATCATATAAACTCAAAGGATCTTTGAAGAAGTTCATGGCGTCACCCCCTTTTTGTAAATAATTAGAGGTAGCTACATAGTAGGTTTTATTTTTATCAATAGCTTTTCCATTAATAAGAATTTCGTAAGATTTATTTTTTATTCTTAATTCAATTTGACTTGAAAGAGGATGTGCCATATTTTTTGACATAAAGTAAGCAAATAATTCTTTAATTTTCTCATAATTGAGTTCTACAACAACAAGAGTATTATCGAAAGGCATCAATTCAAAAGCATTTGAAACCGTAACATTTCCTTTAGTTATTGCAGCTCTTATTCCACCATAATTAGACATTGAAAAATCAACTTTTTTACCAGTTTTTTTTTCAAAAAGTTCATTAGCTTTCTTGTAAGATAAATCAGCAATTAAATTTCCAAGTGTACTTTGTAAATTTCCATCAGTTCTCTCAAGAGTATATGGGGCATAAGATAGTATTTTTGTAATCTCTTCAGTCATTTTATCTTTATAAGGAAGGAATACCCCTATAATGGTGCTGTCTTGTTGTATTTCAGGGTTAAGTGTAATTTTTTTAGCATTAATTTCAGAAACTTCATAAGAACCGTTTTTACATCCAATTATTGATACAATAAATAGAAAAAGAAACAAAGTTTTTTTCATAAGAACACAATTCGTTTTAATTATATTTGTGATGACAAGATAGTTTTTTTGTCGCATTGAATCTATGCTAAAAGCAAAATTAAAAAATCATTATTTAACTAAGAAGATCAATCAGTTCTCTGGGACAAAACCATCTTCTGTTAACAGTTCTAATCAAAAAATTAAAACTGTAGGTATCATTACTTCTAATAATTTTTATAAATCACATGATTTTTCTCAAATTTTAATTGAAAAATTACAACTTAGAAACCCTAAAATTTATAGTTACAGAAAGTTTTCTAAAGATCATGATAAGTCATACAAACACTTTTCTGAAAAAGACTTCAATTGGAAAGGTCATGTTTTAGATTCTAGTTTACAGAGTTTTTTAGAGGAACCATTCGATTTGTTAATTTGTTATTATCCTAAAAAAAATATTTTTATGGAGTATGTAGAAGCCTCCTCTGAAGCTACTTTTAAAGTTGGTTTTTCAGATGCTAATACAGGTTTTTTTAATTTAGATATTGCTTGTGATGAAGATCAAGTAGATTTGTTTTTTGAAGAAATGAAAAAATATTTAAAAATACTTCACAAATTTTAGTCGTTTAAAATTTAACAAAGTTTAAAAATTAGTAAAAATTAGACTTATTACATAATATCAACCTCAAAAATCTACTTAATAGTGTATTTTTACGCAAAATTAAACTGCTTTAGATGCAAGAATTTATAGGAACAGGCGTTGCACTTATAACACCTTTTAAAAAAGATTTGTCAGTTGATTTTTTGGCTTTGGCAAAACTTGTAGAATTTAATATTATAAATGGTATTAACTACCTGGTAATAAACGGAACTACAGGAGAAAGTGCTACTATTTCAAAAAAAGAAAGACGAAAAATTATTGAAGTTATAGCCACAACAAATCAAGGAAGACTTCCATTAGTCTTAGGTATAGGAGGGAATAATACTGCCGCAGTAATTGAAGAGATCTTATCTGAAGATTTATCTCATATTGATGCTATTCTATCTGTTACTCCATACTACAATAAACCCACACAGGAAGGGTTTTATAGACATTTTGAAGCCATTGCTAAAGCAAGTCCTAAACCCATAATTTTGTATAATGTTCCCGGGCGTACTTCAAAAAATATGGAACCGTCAACCACAATCCGTTTGGCTAATAATTTCTCTAATATTATTGCTGTAAAGGAGGCAGGAAACAATGTTCAACAATATTTAGAGTTAATTAAAAATAAACCTAAAGATTTTTTAATTATTTCTGGAGATGATGATTTAGCACTAAATGTTGTATTAGCTGGTGCTTCAGGGGTAATATCGGTGATAGGTCAGGCTTTTCCTAAAGAATTTTCAACTTTAATTAACCATGGGTTAAAAGGAAAAAATAAAGAAGCCTATAATATTCATTATAAATTAATGGACGTCATTAATTTGATATTCTCAGAAAATAATCCTGCTGGAATTAAAGCGGTACTCAAAGCATTAAAACTTGCAAATTTAGAAGTAAGATTACCTTTAGTTACAGCTTCAGAGGAACTTCAAAAAGAAATTGTTAATTTTGTAAAGAATTTAGAATAGAAATTATGTTATCAAAAATTATTGAAGATGCTTTAAATAAGCAAGTTACTGTTGAAGCTGCATCATCTCAAGTATATTTAGCTATGGCATCTTGGGCAGAAACTTTAGGTTTTGAAGGTGTAGCAACTTTTATGTATGCACACTCAGACGAAGAAAGAGAACACATGTTAAAACTTGTCAAATTTATCAATGAACGTGGTGGGCATGCAAAAGTATCTCTACTGGAAGCTCCACCAGCTGAATTTGGATCGTTCAAAGAAATGTTTGAAAATCTATTTGAGCACGAAGTAAAAGTTTCTAAATCTATTAATGATTTGGTAGACATTACCCTCAAGCAAAAAGATTATGCAACTCATAATTTTTTACAATGGTATGTTTCTGAGCAAATTGAAGAAGAAGCATTAGCTAGAAATATCTTGGATAAAATTAATTTAATTGGAGACGATAAAGGAGGTTTGTATTTGTTTGATAATGATGTGAAAAGGCTTATTGGATCTCAAGCTGAGCCAGATTCAAATTAACAAATCTTTAATAATTTATTAGCAACCAATTAAAACTTTTTATACGTAATTGCAAATCTTGTACTTGGGTAATAAACATTATCCACTACAAATTTTATCAGTGTTTTTTTATAATTTTAATTAGTTATTTTTTTTCAAATATTAAAAATAGTACAAATTATAATTCAGTAAAAATTTCTCATAAATTGAGAATATAAATAAAAACAAAGCGTTTTAGTAATCCATTTAAAAACCTTATTTTTGCCAAATGCGAAAAATCAAAATTTTAGCACTAATTTTTTCTTTATCTCTACTTTTTAATTCTTGTGGAGAGTACCAGCGTATTGCAGGAAAAGGTACCATGTTAGAAAGGTATAAATTAGCTGTAAAAAAATATGAGGCTAAAGAGTTCAGTAAAGCCCTAAGACTATTTGAACTTGTGATACCTTCTTACAGAGGAAAACCTCAAATGGAACGAATTCAATTCATGGTTGCACAGTCAAATTTTAATGAAAAAAATTATCAAACCGCTGCATACTATTTTGATAGATTTACTAAAAATCATCCCAACAGTTCCAAAAAAGAAGAAGCAGCTTTTTTGTCAGCATATAGCTATAAGCTAGCCTCACCTTTGTATAGCTTAGATCAATCAGACACCAACAAGGCATTAGTAGCTTATCAAATGTTTATTGATGAATACCCAGATTCTGAAAGATTAGCTGAAGCAAACATTCATTATAAAGAGCTTAAATTTAAGTTAGAGAAGAAAGCTTTTGAAATAGGAAAAACATACTACAAAACAGCTCAAACAGATTTTAGAAATTATAATTCTGCAATCGTTGCTTTTGATAATTTAATAAACGATTTTTTAGGAACTAAATTAAAAGAGGAAGCTTTATACTTTAGATTTAAAGCTTATCATGACTTAGTTATTGTTAGTACAGAAAGAAAAAAATTAAACAGAATTAAGGATGCAATTGCAGCCTATGATAAATTAGTTAGAAACTTCCCTGAATCTAAATTTTTAAATGATTCAGATAAGTTATTGTCAGAGATAAAAAACGAACAAAAACAGTTAGTAAAGAGTTAATTATGAATTATAAAGAAACAAAAGCTCCTGTAACTACGGTTACCTATGACAAAAATGTTATAGAATCAAAAACAGAGAATATCTATGAGGCTATCTCAATTATCTCAAAAAGAGCAGTTCAAATCAATACTGATTTAAAAACAGAATTAGTTGAAAAACTAGAAGAGTTTGCTACTTTCAATGATAGTTTAGAAGAGGTTTTCGAAAATAAAGAACAAATTGAAGTTTCTAAGTTTTATGAAAAATTACCAAAGCCTACAGCTATTGCTGTAGAGGAATGGTTAGATGATAAAGTATATCATAGAACTCCAGAGACGGAATAATGTCTATCCTAAGCGGCAAAAAAATTCTATTAGGCATAACTGCCGGTATTGCTGCATATAAAACAGCCAATTTGGTTCGTTTATTTATAAAATCTGGGGCAGAAGTTCAAGTTATTATGACACCTGCCTCAAAAGATTTTATCACACCACTTACCCTATCTACACTTTCTAAAAACCCAGTTCATTCAACCTTTTACGAAAAAGAAGAGGAAAATGAATTATGGAATAATCATGTAGATTTAGGACTTTGGGCAGATTATATGCTCATAGCTCCAGCAACTGCAAATACATTGTCTAAAATGACTAATGGGATTTGTGATAACTTACTAATAGCAACCTATTTATCTGCAAAATGCCCAGTGTATTTTGCACCAGCAATGGATTTAGACATGTACATTCACCCTTCAACTGTAACTAGTTTAGAAAAGCTTCAAGCTTTTGGAAATACCTTAATTCCTGCAACAAAAGGTGAATTGGCGAGTGGATTGGTAGGAGAAGGAAGACTAGCGGAACCCAAAGATATTGTATCCTTTATGGAAAATGATATTTTATCAAGCATGCCTTTACACGGAAAAAAAGTTTTGATTACAGCTGGTCCAACTTATGAATCTATAGACCCTGTTCGTTTTATAGGTAATCATTCTTCTGGAAAAATGGGATTTGAAATTGCTAAAGCAGCAGCAAATTTAGGTGCTAAAGTATTCTTAGTAACTGGGCCAAGTAATGAGGAAGTTATTCAAGCATCCATTCAAAGAATAGATGTTGTTAGTGCTGAGGAAATGTATACTGCTTGCCATCATTATTTTCCTGAAGTAACCATTGCTATTTTATCTGCAGCTGTTGCAGATTACAGACCAAAAAAAGCAGCTGCTGAGAAAATAAAAAAGAAAGAGAGTTCGTTAGCTATTGTATTAGAACCCACTAAAGATATTTTAGCATCTCTGGGCGTTATTAAAAAAGAACAATTTTTGGTAGGCTTTGCTTTAGAAACTAACAATGAGTTGGTCAATGCAACAACTAAATTAAAACAAAAGAATTTAGATGCTATAGTTTTAAATTCATTGAATGATAAAGGAGCAGGATTTTCTTTAAATACTAATAAAGTTACATTTATAGACAAAGAGGAACGTACTATTCCTTTCGAGATGAAATCTAAATCAGATGTAGCCATAGATATAATGAACGAAATATTAAAAAAATTAGATGCGTAGTATTCTCATATTTTTTATTTTTTTATTCTCAATAACAATTAGTTCTCAAGAATTAAATTGCAAAGTCACTATAAATTTTGATCAAGTTCAAGGCTCAAACAGACAGGTATTTACAACACTAGAAACCTCTATTTCAGAGTTTGTAAATCAAAAAAAGTGGACAGATAAAACTGTAAAAGCTCAAGAACGAATTAATTGTGCAATCAATATCATTATTACTAAAAGAGATAATAATACTTTTGAAGGCTCTATTCAAATTCAGTCTACTAGACCGGTTTATGGTACATCCTATGAATCTCCAATTTTGAATATAAGAGATAATGACTTTAACTTTAAGTATAATGAATTTGATCAGTTTATTTATAACCCAACCCGATTTGATTCTAATTTAATTTCTACGATTACATTTTATGTATACCTAATTTTAGGAGTAGATGCAGATACATTTGCCATCAATGGAGGAGATGCTTACCTTAAGCAAGCTGAAAATGTAACTTTACAAGCGCAACAAAGTGGTCTTTCAGCATGGTCTAATCAAGTTGGTGTTCAGAATAGGTTTCAAATCATAGATAATTTATTGTCTCCTGGGTTAAAACAATTTAGAACTGCAATGTATAGCTACCATAGAAAAGGGTTTGATGAATTAGCAGAGAATAAAATTAAAGGAAAAGGAGCTATTGAAAATTCGGTTATCTCTTTAGATAGATTGTATAATAAAGTTATCGGAAACCCATTGTTAAGATTATTTTTTGATGCCAAAGCAGACGAAATTGTAAACCTCTATTCAGATGGGCCAAACACTAGAAGTAAACAACGTTTACTTGTAGTACTTCAGAAAATATCTCCAAATAACAGTGCTAAGTGGCGAAAAATTAATTAGCAACTCCCAGTACTAACTTCTTTTTTTAAGACACTACTCAATTCTAGACCCTAAAATTACTTTAGGTCTTATTTTACAAGTATCTTCAAAGGTATTATTTACTATATTTATATTTCTTTGTTTCAAATTATGAAAGCTCATGAATTATAAAAAGTATTTTCATTTTCCATTTTCTTTAGATCCTTATAGCATAACTAAAATTAGATTTAAATCACTAGTTCTTATTTTGATTTTCATGTGTTCTTGTACCCCAAAAAAACAACTTGAATTAATAGATAAAGTTGAGGTCTTAAGAGACAAGCATGGCATCAATCATATCTATGCTAATAATCAGCAAGATCTTTTTTTTATGCAAGGGTATTTAGCCGCTAAAGACAGGCTTTTTCAATTTGAAATTTGGAGGAGACAGGCCACAGGAACCGTTGCGGAAATTTTTGGAGAATCTGAATTAAAAAGGGATATAGGTACCAGACTCTTTAAATTTAGAGGAAATATAAAAGATGAATTAAATCATTATCATGAAGATGGCTATGAAATTATTAGCTCCTACACAGACGGAATAAATGCATACATAGAAGAAGTAAAAAATCAATCAGAGAAACTTCCTGTAGAATTTACGTTACTTAATATTCAACCAGAATTTTGGACACCAGCAGATGTTATTTCAAGACATCAAGGACTTCTAGGAAATATTGGTCAAGAATTAAATATTGGGAGAGCAGTTTCTAGAATTGGTGAAGAAAAAGTAAAAGAGTTGCTGTGGCTTCATCCTAAAGATCCTTCTTTAAAACTTGACAAAAAAATCAGAAAAGAAGATTTAGATCAAGACATATTGGGCTTGTATAACGCCTATAGAACACCTATAAAATTTAAAAAAGAGTATCTACAAGAGAAGTTTCAAAAAAAAGAAGCGCTAGCCATTTCATTTTCAGATAAGATAGAAGATACAGAAGATGAATTTAGTATTGGGAGTAACAATTGGGCAATTTCAGGTAATAAATCATTCAATGGATCACCTATTTTAGCCAATGATCCACATAGAAGTATTGTAGCACCCTCACTTAGATATATCACGCATTTGGTGGCACCGGGTTGGAATGTTATTGGAGGAGGAGAGCCAGAAATTCCAGGAATTTCGATAGGTCATAATGGTTTTGGGGCTTGGGGCTTAACCGTTTTTAGAACAGATGCTGAAGATCTGTATGTGTATGAAATAAATCCTAAAAACTCAAAACAATACTGGCACAATGGAGAGTGGTTAGATTTTAAAGAAATAAAAGAAACTATTCTTGTAAAAGGGAAAGAAAATCACGAAATAGTGTTGCAGTATTCTATTCACGGTCCTGTAACTTTTGTAGATGAAAATAGGAATAGAGCATATGGTGTTCGATGTGGTTGGCTAGAAATTGGAGGTTCTCCGTATTTAGCTTCATTACGAATGAATCAATCTCAATCCTGGGAAGAATTTAGAGAAGCTTGTAATTACAGTCATATCCCAGGAGAAAATATGGTTTGGGCAGATAAAGAGGGCACAATAGGTTGGCAAGCGGTAGGAATAGCACCCATAAGAAATACTCATAGTGGTTTGGTTCCTGTACTTGGTGATGGAAGTTATGAATGGGATGGATACCTACCCATAACTGATAAACCACATGTGGTAAATCCTTCTGAGAATTTCTTTGCATCAGCAAATCAAAATGTTACACCTGCCTTTTATGAGCATTGGAATGCTATTGGTTTCTCATGGTCAGATCCATACAGAGGTGATCGAGTAAATAGTGTACTTTCTAATGCGTCTAGAAATAAATTTACGATGCAAGACATGATGGATTTACAAGTAGATTATCATTCATTACCTTCAGAGAAGTTGATAAAAATGATAGATCAGACTTCATTAGATCCAGCTCATAAAAAATATGTTGAGATGCTTCTTGCTTGGAACAATAAACTCACAACAACTTCTGTTGAAGCTACCATCTATGTAAATTGGGAACGAACTATTATTAGAGAGTTTCATGATAAATTTGTACCAAAGAATGTAAAAGGCTTATTAAATATTCAGCTATTTAAAATAATTGAGAGAATCAACAAGTTATCTACAAAAGAACGTGATGAATTTTTAAAAAATACTTTTGTAACTTCTAATAAAGAGCTAAAATCTAAGTTTGGAACTGAGACTAGTAAATGGCTTTACGGGCAACAAGAGTACAAACACATAAAGATAAAACATCCACTTGAACATATAGTGAATGACTCAATATATAAGTTGGTAAGCTTTAAAACTTATCCAAGAGGAGGAAATGCTTACACTCCCGGTTCCTCTGGATCTAATTTACGTCAGTCTTCTGGAGCAAGTTTTAGAGTAGTCATAGATACAAAGGATTGGGATAACTCAAAAGCTACAAATTCTCCAGGACAGTCAGGAGACCCCAATAGTATTTTTTATAGAAATTTATATGAAGATTGGGCAAATGACTCATTTTTTGAATTGCATTATAGTAAACAAAAAGTCAATGCGAATCTTCATAACAAAAAGGTTTATTATCCAAAAAATTAATTACATTTAATCTTTAAAAACTAAGGTATTTGTTAGCATCAATCACGATAAAAAATTATGCTTTAATCAATGAATTACACATTGATTTTTCTTCGGGTCTATCTATAATTACAGGAGAAACAGGTGCCGGTAAATCAATTTTACTAGGTGCTCTTGGTTTAGTTTTAGGAAATAGAGCAGATTCTTCTACGTTGAAAAACACTAATAAAAAGTGTGTTATTGAGGCCATAGTATCTATACATTCTTATAATTTACAAGATTTTTTTGAAACAGAAGATATCGATTATGAGACCAATACTATTTTAAGAAGAGAAATTCTTCCTTCAGGAAAATCTAGAGCTTTTATAAATGATACGCCTGTAACGCTGTTGGTTTTATCAGCGCTTAGAGCTAGGCTCATAGACATTCATTCGCAACACCAAACTCTTCAAGTTTCAGGTCAGGAGTTTCAGTTTCAGCTGTTAGATGCTGTTGCCAATAATGAGAGCAAGCTAGCTTATTATCAGAGTGGGTTAGCGAGTTATACCAAAGAAAAAAAGAAGCTAGAAGAAATTCAACATGCTCAACGAGAGGCTCACCTTCAATATGATTATAATTCTCATTTATATAATGAATTGCTTGAAGCCAAACTTATTGAAGACGAGCAAGAGTTATTAGAGGAAAAATTAGAGAAAATAAATAACGTAGAAGAAATCAAACAAAATTTATCAGCAGCACTTCAACTAACAACTGATGAGAATGTTGGAATTCAAAACTTATTGTATTCACTAGAACAAAAATTAACTAAAATTGATTCGTATTCAAAAGAATATCAAGAACTTTCTGACAGAATTTCTAGTGTTAAAATAGAATTAGATGACATTATTGGAGATCTAGAATCTGCATTTGAACAGGTAGATTTTAACCCCTCTGAAGCAACACAGTTAAACAATCGCTTGCAATTAATCTATAATTTGCAAAAGAAACACTATGTCAACTCTATTTCAGAGTTATTGACTATTCAATCCGCGTTATTTATAAAAGTTAATACAGTAGAAAACGCTGAACAAAGCATACTAGATCAAGAAACTATCGTAAAAGGAATAGCAAATAAATTAGATGTAGTAGCTCTGAAAATTTCAGATGCTAGAAGTAAAATTATCCTAAAGTTATCGAAACAATTAGCAGATATATTAGCAGATTTAGGAATGCCTCATGCGCGTTTTCAAATAAAAAACACACCATCAGAAAATTATTACAAGAACGGAAAAGACAGTTTAGAATTTTTGTTTTCTGCCAATAAAGGAGGGCAATATGGAGAGTTAAAAAAAGTGGCTTCCGGGGGAGAGTTATCTCGAGTTATGTTGGCTATAAAAAAGATTTTATCAGAAAACAGTCAGCTGCCAACCATTATTTTTGATGAAATAGATAGTGGTGTTTCTGGGGAAATCTCTAATAAGATGGCTCATATCATGTCTCAGATGAGCCGTAAAATGCAAGTAATTACAATTACACATCTACCACAAATTGCCGCTAAAGGAAATCAGCATTATAAGGTGTATAAAGAAGAGGTAAACCATATTACTACAACCAATTTAAAACAATTGTCTGAAGATGAGAGAATTGTTGAGATTGCAGAAATGTTAAGTGGTAAATCTATTTCAGACAGTGCCCTAACCCACGCAAGAGAGCTCCTAAATTAATAGTTGACTTTTACTTTTTTGAAAATTAGTAGTTATTCAAATAGAATATAAAAAATAGAAAGGTAAAAATTAAACGATTATATTTGCCCACGAATAAAAAACAAACAATTTAAGAGATGTCTTATAATTTATTAAAAGGAAAAAAAGGAATTATTTTTGGAGCATTAGATGAAAACTCTATTGCCTGGAAAACTGCAGAAAGAGCTCATGAAGAAGGAGCAGAGTTTGTATTAACAAACGCGCCTATAGCCATGAGAATGGGAACTATAAAAGATTTAGCAGCCAAAACAGGATCTCAAATTATTCCAGCAGATGCTACTTCTATGGAAGACCTAGAGCATTTGATTGAACAATCTATGGAAATTCTGGGCGGTAAAATTGATTTTGTATTGCATTCTATTGGTATGTCTGTTAACGTAAGAAAAGGGAAATTGTATACAGACCCTAAGTATGATTTTACTACCAAAGGGTGGGATGTATCTGCGGTGTCTTTTCATAAAGTAATGAATGTCTTATATAACAAAGAGGCCATGAGCGAGTGGGGTAGTATCGTAGCCCTAACCTACATGGCAGCTCAACGTGTTTTTCCAGACTATAACGACATGGCAGATAACAAAGCTTATTTAGAAAGTATAGCGCGTAGTTTTGGATATTTCTTTGGTAGAGATCATAAGGTAAGAGTTAATACCATTTCTCAATCTCCAACACCAACTACAGCAGGTAGTGGTGTAAAAGGATTTGAAGGTTTTTTAGCCTATGCAGACAAGATGTCTCCATTAGGAAATGCTACAGCATTAGAATGTGCAGACTATACCATTTCTTTATTTTCAGATTTAACAAAAAAAGTAACCTTACAAAACTTATTTCATGACGGAGGCTTCTCCAATATGGGAGTAAGTGACGCTGTAATGGATAAATTCATAGAAGAATAATTAAAGTAATTATTTTTAAAGTGTAAATAGGTTTTGATTTAGTAATCAAAACCTATTTTTTTTATGATATGTTTAATAATACCAATAATTTGATTTTTTTTTCACTTAGTTTTTTCTTATTTGGCGGAAAAAGTGTAGTTTGCATGTTACCCCTATTTTAACAAATAATTAACTAAAACCAAACAATATGAAAAAAATTACTTTATTATTATTATTATTAACCTTTTGCTTTGAGGTAAATTCACAATCTACCATAAACATAACCACTTCTGGTGGCAATTATGCTGGTGAAAAATGGGTAAGTATTACCACGGAAGTAAATGGTGGAGGTACACAGATTTGGGGTCAGGGTGATGGAACCCAATGTAATGGCTCTGGATTAATTAATGAAGATATATCACTAGCACCAGGAACTTATTATGTAAACTGTTATGACCAATATGATGACGGTTGGGATGGTACACTAATCTCTGTAACAGCCTATGGTAATGTTATTAGGTGACAATGGCGGGGTTTCCCCTAGTGATGGTACTGATACTGATAGTTCCGGTGGCTTGTGAAGGAACACCTGAAGAATTGGAAGCATCATTTGTGATTGTTGTTCCAGATCCACCATCTTGTTCACCTCCTTTAAGTCTATCAGCTACAGCTACCTCAACATCAGAAGTTGAAATCTCTTGGACGGCGGGAGGTACCGAAACACAATGGACCTATGAATATGGTGTTTCTGGTTTTACTCAAGGTACCGGAACTACAGCCACAGTGTCAACAAATTCAATCACTCTTAGTGGTTTAACTTCTCAAGAAACTTATGATATCTATGTACAATCTAACTGTGGTGGATCAGAGGGCGATAGTATTTGGAGTGTTGTTTCTTGGACTATGCCTTTAGCAGGAGATACTTTCGAAACAGCAACCACTTTACCTTTTACAATTTCTCCTGAAGGCACAGGTTGTTCAACCTATAGTTTTTCAATTGACTTTCCAAACTCAGGTTTTACAGCTAGTGAGCTTCCTGGTCAAGGAACTTCAGATCAAGGTGTAGATGCCTTTTTTAATTGGACCGCTACAACTGATGCGTTACGCTATTGGGGTGACGGTGCTGGTTCTCCTTATATCGGTATTCATGATGCATCAGGTACTGAAATTGCTTATTCTACATACAACCAAGGTGATGTAGTTTTGAGTGGTTGGGAAATAGGTGATGAACTTGTAATAAGAATTTATGATTATGGTACAGCTATGGTAAATGTTGAGTTTTGCTTAGAGTATTATACTTTACCTTCTGCACCAAATTGTGCAGAAAATGTATCTCCAACAGGTTCAGATGTGTCATTTAATAATGGTGCTGCTGCTATTACTTGGGATGCACCTTCATCAGGTGTAGCACCTACTGGATACGAAATTTTCTGGGGGACAACTTCTGGTGATTTAACTTCAATAGGCGTTATAGATGCACCTGCTACTTCAGCTAATATTTCAGGTTTAAATTATGGGGAAACCTATTACTATTCTGTAGTACCACAAAATGGTGCTTCTTTGGCAATCGGTTGTGCAGAGTATTCTCTAACCATTGAAAATGCCCCAATACCTTTTAGTACAGATTTTACTAATTATCCTGCTGGATTTACAGAATCTGAGGGACCATTTGGTACTCCTTCTGCAACAGTCACTTCCAGTGCATGGGGTACTTCTGATTTTTTAAATGACGCAACCTTAGGTAAAGGAGCTAAAGTTAATATTTATGGAACAGCTAGAGATGAGTATTTAATATCTCCTACTTTTGATTTAAGTGCTGGTACTCATTATCTAAACATTGATGCTGGTATAACTGATTGGAATGGTACTGAAGCTGATGCTGACGGTATGGATGTAGACGATGATTATGTAGCCCTGTGTTTCTTTCTGAAGATGATGGAGCTACATGGTCAGAGTTATATCGTTGGGATTCTACATCTGGATTAACGAATGCCTCTCAAGCTATGCCGGAAGTACCTATTTCGTCTACTTCTTCAACAGCTAAATTTGCTCTTTATGCATATAGTGGAGCTTCGGGAGCAGATTATGATTTTCATATAACTAATTTCCAGAGTTACAACTACAACTTTAGGTACAGCAACGAATACTCTAGAAGGGTTTACGTTGTATCCAACAATTGTAAAAGAAGCATTAAACTTTAGATCTCAAAATAATGTAGAGGCCATAACAGTCTTTAATGTATTGGGTCAAAAAGTGTTTTCTGGAGTACCAAATACAAACAACTCATCAATCAACTTGTCTAATTTAAGACCAGGGGTGTATGTTGTAAAAGTAAGTGCTGAAGGAAAAATAGGATCTTACAAGATTATAAAAGAATAACCTTTTATAAACTATATTATTATAAACGCAAACCGAAAGGTTTGCGTTTTTTTATGCTATTTTTACGCTTGTAATTAAGCTGAATAGATGGGTTTTTTTAAGAAAATAGACAAGGTGTTTTCATCTTCAAGTAGTTTTCATCTTCTAGATAGAAATGAAGTAGATCTTCATATAGAAGAAAATATTAAAAGTGTTGGAATTGCTAAATATGCAACATCAGACTATGGAGATTTGTACATAACAATTAATGAATTAGGAGGCTTTTTAATGCTAGAAACTATTTTGGTGAGTGCTACTAATGTAAAACTAAAAAAGGAAGTAAGCTTACTTTTTCTGCTAAAGACGCTTCTCTAAAATTTGATTCTGATGAAGACAGAATAGAATCAGATTTTTCTAGTGATGCCAATAGATATAGTACTAAAATAGATTACAATATAAGTGAAGAAGAAGCTGAAGTGTTTAAAACAACAAAGTACCATTCAGTTTTATTTGAAATTAACGGACAAGAAATTAACTTTTCTGTGATATAGCTAAACCAGTGAAACCAGTTTTTTCCATCATCATCCCAGTGTATAATCGTCCAGAAGAATTAGACGAGTTATTGGCCAGTGTTCTTATTCAAGAATATGATGAGGTTTTTGATGTTTGTATTATTGAAGATGGGTCTTCTGTAAAAAGTGATTTAATTGTAGAAAAATATAAATCTGAGTTATCTATTCACTATTTAGAGAAAGAAAACACAGGACCTGGACCTAGTAGAAATTTTGGTATGCAAAAAGCAACAGGAAATTACTTTATTATTCTAGATTCTGATGTAATTCTACCAAAACACTATCTAGCAACAGTTGCTAAGCAATTAGAACATAAATATACAGATGCTTTTGGTGGCCCAGATGCAGCGCATCCTAATTTTTCTGTGCTACAAAAAGCCATTAATTATTCCATGACCTCTTTTTTTACTACTGGAGGTATTAGAGGAAAGAAGACTAGTGTTGGGAAATTTCAACCTCGCAGTTTTAATATGGGGCTTTCAAAAAAAGCGTTTGAGACCACTAATGGATTTTCAGAGATGCGCGCAGGTGAAGACATAGACCTTACCTTTCGTTTATGGAATCATGGTTTAGAAACTCAGTTCATAGATACAGCTTTTGTATACCATAAGCGAAGAAATTCTATCTCAAGTTTCTTTCAACAAACCTATGCATTTGGTGGTGCAAGACCCAAACTTAATAAAATGTATCCAACCACTGCTAAACTTACGTATTGGTTTCCAAGTGTTTTTATATTGGGTTTAGACTTGTCAATTTTACTTTTAATTTTTGGAATCTATAACCCCATACTAGTATATGGCTTGTACTTTTCTATGATAGCTTTAGATGCTTCTTATCGTAATAATTTTAATCCAATAGTGAGCTTATTAAGTATCATAACTTCATTAACGCAGTTTTTGGGGTATGGTTTGGGTTTTTTAGAAGCTACATTCTTTTCAAAAAAATAGGCTAAGCTATATTATCTAAGATATTTTTAATGCTATTTATATCAGAAACTATTTGCGGCGTATTTCCAAAATAAGAATGAGTTCTGTTGGAAATGATCTTTGAGGCAGAGCTATGAATTTCGGTAAAACCATTATTTTTAAAGTGAATGCAATTCTCTGAATTTATGCCACTACCGGGAAGTATGGTGAGTTTATTTTTTGCCAGCTTTTGAAGTTCTAGTAATAAGTCTATGCCATCCTCAGCTTTTTCTTGTTGCCCAGAGGTTAATAAACGATGTACACCTAAAGCTATTAATTGAAGTAATGCTTCTTTTGGTTTAGATACTATATCAAAAGCTCTGTGAAAAGTAAAAGACATGGGTTTAGAGAGTTCAATTAATTCTTTAGTTCTTTTGAGATCTATACTGTTGTCTTCATGCAGCACCCCAGAAACTATTCCAGCACAACCTAAGTCTTTACAAAGTCGAATATTTTCCTTCATGATCTCAAATTCTTTATCAGAGTAGGTGAAGTTCCCACTCCTAGGTCTAATTAAGACATGAACAGGTATAGTAAGACTTTGCAATACTTTTTTAAGTAAACCAAGAGAGGGTGTGATCCCGCCAACTGAGATTTCTGAACACAACTCTATTCTATGTGCACTTGCAATTTCAGCATTAACAGCTGATTGATAGGAGTTGGCACAAATTTCTAAAATCATATTATTCAATAATTATTTCATCTATAAAAGTCCATGCTTTGTGGCCTGCACCTTGTTTTCCTTCTGGAATTGTACCGTAATTTTTTACAATAATATCTAATTTTTTAACAGCTGTAGATTTCAATTCATAGGAGTAATTTACTAACAAATTATTTTTTTCTTCTAGGATAGTAATATCATTTACAGTTTTTCCATCTTCTAGATAAAAGCTAAAACCAATTTCGTTAGGTGCATAAATCCACTGTCCTTTTCCATTATAAAATCGTGTGGAGATTGTTTTAATATTTTTTGGGTTATCAAACTCTATAGTAACTATAATATCTTCCCCCGAAAAACCCAACCATTCCTTGTCGCCATAACGTTTATTATTTCCAGAAATACCATTAATTAAAGCATTTTTTCCACCAGCATTGTATGCTGGGTGTGGTTCTTTATCAATTGCTATTGTAGCCCCAACTCCTTTGTGTAAATTAATTTTTTGTTGAAAAACAGCTCCCAATGGAGTTTCTTTTGAATCTAAAACGACTGCTTTTATATGCATTGATGTATCTACGGTAATTGGAGTTGAATATAATTTTGAAGGAAACGATTTATCAGTACTATAGTAAATAGGATAAGAAGAGGAGGTAGTACTTAATTGATAAGCTAAATTCCCTTTTGAATTTATTAATTCCCCTTTTACAGAATAGATATGGTTGGCATAGTTTACCTCTAATTGGTCTAATCTTTTTTGATACTGCTCTAATCTATGTATGAAATCTGAATAATTTTTATGTTTAGGAGAAGACCAAAGTACTTCACTTAAAGCTATTGCTCTAGGAAAAGCCATGTATTCTACCTGCTTTTCAGTTTGCATGTACTCTGTCCAAACATTTCCCTGAGCGCCCAATACATGCTTAGCTTCTTTATCAGTTAACCCCTCTGGTATAGGATTAAAATGATATACTTTTTCTAAAGGTAAAAAACCACCTATAGCTAGAGGTTCATTTTCATTTTCTGATTGATAATGATCAAAATAACAGTGAGAACCCGGCGTTAAAATAACATCATGCCCTTCTTTTGCTGCTTGAACAGCACCTTTAGTTCCTCGCCAAGACATCACGGTAGCATTAGGAGCTAAACCACCCTCTAAAATTTCATCCCAACCAATGATTTGCTTCCCTTTAGAATTGATGTATTTCTCCATTCTAGTGATAAAATAACTTTGCAAGCCATGTTCGTCTTCTAAGCCTTCTTTTCTGATAAGTTTCTGGCAATACTCACAATTTTTCCAATTGGTTTTTGGAGCTTCATCACCACCAATATGAATGTATTTACCTGGGAATAATGACACAACTTCGTCTATGACATCTTCCAAAAATTTAAACGTACTTTCTTTTGGACAATACACTTCATCAAAAACTCCCCATTTTGTAGCTACTTCCACCTGTTCTCCAGTACAGCCTAATTCTGGGTAGGCTGCAATGGCAGCTTGCGAATGCCCCGGCATTTCAATTTCTGGGATAATAGTTACTTGTCTTGTTTTTGCATAAGCAACCACTTCTTTTATTTGTTCTTGTGTATAAAATCCTCCGTAGGGTTTGCCATCAAATTGATGCGGCTGGTCATTGTAATGACCAATTAAGGTTTCTTTTCTGTAGGCTGCTATTTCTTGAAGTTTTGGGTATTTTTTTATTTCTATCCGCCAGCCTTGATCTTCGGTTAAATGCCAGTGAAAAGTATTCATCTTAAGCTTAGCCATTAAGTCTATGTATTTTTTTATAAAATCTACAGAAAAAAAATGTCGGCCCACATCTAAATGCATTCCTCTATATGTAAATTGCGGTTGATCTTTTATTCGTAAGCAAGGAATTTTAAATGAATTTAAATCTGATGGCAGGGGAAGTAATTGTATTAAACTTTGAACAGCATAAAAAGCACCTCTAGCATTTTTTGATTCAATGAAAATATTTTCTTCTTCAATTTTTAATTCATATTCTTCCTCATTAGGAATAGTATCATTGATTGTAAAAATAATTTTTTTTATTCCTTTTTGTGCATTGAATTCTATTTGATAATTCTCTTCCAAATAGATTTTAAAATAATCTGAAACTTCACTTAGTTTAGGGTCTGAAACTAAAAGAACCTTTTCATCCATGATAAAAACACCTTTATCTAATTCTTGAAATAAAGGTTTTGGAATGATTCCAATTTCTTTTTGCTGAATAGTGTCTTGACTACAGCTAAAAAAGAGAGAAATAATTAAATACAGTAAAAAATTTGAATGTTTCATTTTTAGTATCTTCGATTCATAAAAATAAGAATATCAGCCCAATGAAGTTTAAATACTTTCTATTATTTCTTTTTTGCATGGTTTTTTTATCATGTAATAAAAAAGAATCTCCCAATATAGCCATAAAAACAGCTCCTTTAATTTCTTTTGTAGATCCTTTTATCGGAACCGGTGGTCATGGGCATACCTACCCTGGAGCTTCAATGCCATTTGGGATGATGCAGTTAAGCCCAGATACTCGATTAGATGGTTGGGATGGTTGTTCTGGATATCATTATTCTGATGATGAAATTTATGGTTTTTCTCACACACATCTTAGTGGAACTGGAGTATCTGATTATGGTGATATTTTATTAATGCCAACAAATCAAGCTATTTTAAATAATGGTGCTAATGGTGAAAAAGGATATAAATCTAAATTTTCTCATAAAAATGAAGTTGCACAGCCGGGATATTATAAAGTTCACTTAGAAGATACCAATATAGATGTAGAATTAACGGTTTCTAAAAGAAGTGGTATTCACAAATATGCATATCCCTCTTCAAAAAACCAAGTACTAATATTAGATTTAGAGCATAGAGATCAATTGAATGGTTTTAACATATCTATTGTTAATGACAAGGAAGTATCAGGGTTTAGACATTCTAAAGCGTGGGCAACTAATCAGTTCCTTTTTTACTATATAAAATTCTCACATCCTATAAAAGATCCAGAAAGACTCTATGAAGTATCCCCAACGAAAGAAAGTTTTGAGTTTATCAATCCAAATAATGAACCTGTTTATATTAAAATTGGTATTTCTGCAGTAGATGAAAAAGGTGCGAAACAAAATTTAGCACAAGAAATTGGAAAAAAGTCTTTTGAGGATATTAAAAAAGAAGCACAACAAACTTGGGAAAGTCAATTAGATAAAATAGTAGTTGAAGACGATAACCAAACCAATAAAGTTAATTTTTATACCGCCATGTATCATAGCATGCTTGCTCCAAACCTATATCAAGATGTAGATGGTAGATACCGAGGAATGGATTTAAACATTCATCAAACCAATGATTTTAAGTACTACACTGTTTTTTCTTTATGGGATACGTACAGAGCCGCCCATCCTTTGTATACCATTATAGAACAAGAGAGAACTAATGACTTCATCAATACATTTTTAGCAAAATTTGATGAGGGAGGTATTATGCCAATTTGGGATTTAGCAGCCAATTATACGGGTTGTATGATAGGGTATCATGCAGTTCCTGTGATAGCAGATGCCTTTCTTAAAGGAATTCGTAATTATGACGAAAGTAAAGCTTTAAAAGCAATGAAACATTCTGCAACTAGAGACAAGCTAGGGCTAGATTCTTATAAAAATATTGGATTTATTCCAGTAGAAAAAGAATCAGAATCGGTTTCCAAAACACTAGAGTATGCTTATGATGACTGGACAATTGCTCAGATGGCCAATTCTATGGGTAAAAAAGAAGATTATAAAACCTTTATAGAGCGATCTCAAAACTATATAAATGTATTTGATCCAACTACTAAGTTTATGAGAGGAAGGTTCAGAAATACTTGGTTTGCACCCTTTGATCCTTATGAGGTAAACTTTAATTATACAGAGGCCAATTCTTGGCAATATAGTTTTTATGTCCCGCATGATATCACTGGTTTTATGAATTTATTAGGAGGAAAAGATCAATTAGAAAAACAATTAGATAATCTATTTACTGCAAATGATAAAACTTCTGGTAGAGAGCAGGCAGACATTACGGGGTTAATAGGACAATACGCTCATGGTAACGAACCTAGCCATCATATGGCCTACTTATATAATTTTGTAAACAAACCCTATAAAACCCAAGAAAAAACACGTCAGATCTTAACAGAATTATATACCAACTCACCCGATGGAATTTCTGGAAATGAAGATTGTGGTCAAATGAGTGCTTGGTATATTTTTTCTTCCTTAGGTTTTTATCCTGTCACTCCTGGATCTAATCAATATATTATTGGAAGTCCTTTGTTTGATAAAGCAACCATTCATTTAGAAGATGGAAAGTCATTTACAGTAAAAGCTAAAAACAACTCTTTAAAAAATAAATACATCAAAAATGTGCAGCTTAACAACAAGGCCTATCCATATTCTTATATCAAACACACTGATATAGTTCATGGTGGGGATTTAGTTTTTGAAATGACAGATCGTCCTACAAATTGGGGAACAAGTGATGATTTTATTCCTTCAACAGAAATTAAAGATCATAAAATAATTCCTGCACCTTTTATCAAAAAAGGAGATATTGTTTTTAAAGGGAGTACATTGGTAGAATTAGCATGTGTTGAAATAGATGCTGATATATTTTTCAGATTAGGTCATAAAGGAGGGTTTAAAAAATATACTGAGCCTTTTACTGTAGATGAATTTATTAACCTCTCTGTTTATGCTCAAAGGGGAAATAAAAAAAGTGCTGTAATTTCAACTGATTTTTATAAAAAAGACCCAAACCTTAAAATTCAGTTATATACAGAATATGAAAACCAATACAATGCAGGAGGTAATGATGCCCTAATTGATGGTATTCTAGGAACAGAAGATTTTAGAACAGGAACTTGGCAAGGGTATTCTGATACAGATGTCCATGCTATTGTTGATTTAGGGAAAGTAAAGCAAATTAATAATGTAAAACTATCATTTTTAAGAGATCAGCGATCTTGGATATTTCTACCTAAAGATTTGAAAATAGCCACTTCTTCAGATGGGGTGAATTTTAAAAAGTATAAAGATTGGAAATTTAAACCCCCTACAAATACAGACGATATAAAAATTGAAACCATGGATTTTTCTAAATCAACAAAAGCTAGGTATATAAAAGTTTTGGCAAAAAATTATGGAGATGTCCCAAAATGGCATTTAGGAGCTCCTTTTAACGGAAAAGCCTGGATATTTGTAGATGAAATTCAAATTAAATAGTAAAAAATGAAAAGAAGAAACTTCATTCAAAAAGCATCGTTGTCTACTTTCGGGGTAGTTGCATCAGCTTCTGTAGTTGCATGCAATACAGATAAAGAAAAAAACAACGTTAGTAGTAATGTCAATTCAACTAGTGTAAAACCCATAGTAATCGCTACGTGGAATGTGCCAAATGCAACAGCCAAAGCGTGGGAAGTTCTTCAAAATAATGGTAGTTCTTTAGATGCTGTAGAGCAGGGGTGTATGATAGAGGAGGCAGATGTTAAAAACTCCTCAGTTGGAAAAGGAGGAGCACCAGATCGAGACGGTAATGTGACCCTAGACGCTTGCATTATGGATAAAGATGGAAATTATGGAGCAGTGATGTGTGTGCAAAACATTACACATGTAATTTCTCTAGCCAGAAAAGTTATGGAGGAAACTCCTCATGTAATTCTTGCTGGAGAGGGTGCTGAAAAATTTGGGTATGATCTGGGTTTAAAAAAAGAGAATTTATTAACTGAATCCTCAAAAAAGGCTTGGGAAAAATGGAAAAAAACCTCAGATTATAAACCTATTATCAACATAGAAAATCACGATACTATTGGAATGTTAGCCATAGATCATAATGGTGATATTTCGGGCGCATGCACTACAAGTGGTCTTTCCTATAAAATGGCAGGTAGAGTAGGAGATTCACCTATTATTGGTTCAGGTTTATTTATAGATAATGAAGTAGGAGGTGCCACCGCTACAGGTATGGGAGAAGAGGTGCTAAAAACAGTAGGTAGTTTTTTAATTGTTGAACTCATGCGTCAAGGTAAAACACCACAAGAAGCTTGTGAAGAAGCCGTGAGAAGGGTGGTAAAGAAATCAGGGGATCGGTATAAAGATTTTCAAGTAGGATTCATTGCTCTCAATAAACAAGGAGAAACTGGAGCGTATTGTATTCACGAATTTTTTAATTATAATATTTATAGTCATGGTGAAAATAAAAATCATGAGTCATTATTTTTTAATAAAGTTTAATTATGTCAACAAATAAATCATATAGAAGTGCACTTATTTTTTTAACTACCCTATTTTTTCTTTGGGGTTTTATTACTGTATTGGTAGACAGCTTAGTGCCAAGGTTAAAAGATGTTTTTGAAATGTCATATGCCAAAACAGTGTTGGTTCAGTTTGCCTTTTTTACAGCTTTTTTTGTGGTCTCCGTTCCGGCTGGAGCAATTTTATCTAAGATTGGATATAGAAAAGGAATCGTTTTAGGATTAGTGGTTATGGCTATAGGCTGTTTGTTTTTTTATCCCGCAGCAGAATACAGAAACTTTACTATTTTCTTAGTTGGGTATTTTACACTCGCTGGTGGTATTACCGTTTTACAAGTAGCTGCGAACCCTTATGTTGCTTTATTAGGATCTGAAGAGGGCGCTTCTAGTAGATTAAACTTATCACAGGCTTTTAATTCTCTTGGGACTACTATTGCTCCTGTTGTAGGCGCTTTATTTTTATTGAGTGATTCTGTGAAGACTTCAGAAGAAATTAATGTATTAACTGCAATAGAGAAAGCAGATTATTATGCAGCAGAGGCTGCTACAGTTCAAACACCATTCTTACTTATAGCCTCATTTATTGGAGTATTGGCAATTGTATTTGCATTTATAAAATTGCCAAAAGTAATGCAAGAAAGCCCTAAAGGAGGGTATTTCTCCTTATTAAGGAATAAGTTGATGCTGATGGGAGCTTTAGGTATTTTTGTGTATGTAGGAGCAGAGGTTGCTATTGGGAGTTTTTTAGTAAACTATTTTAATGACATGAATTTAGCAGTTATTGTAGCCGATAATGAAATGATGATGCGAATTGCAAATAGCATAGCAAGTACGTTCAATAAAACTTTTTCAAATTCAGACCCTAAATCTTTATTAGGGATTTTTATTATTTTCTATTGGGGTGGTGCCATGATTGGTCGTTTTGTTGGCGCCTATTTAACAAAAATAATGCCAGCAGGTAGAGTGTTAAGTATTTTTGCGTTGTTAGCCATTGTAATGATAGTTGTTTCCATTAGTTCACAAGGATTACTATCTATGTGGTCTATTTTGGCTGTTGGATTATTTAATTCTATTATGTTTCCAACAATTTTTACGTTAACCTTAGAAGGTTTAGGAGATTTAAAAGCCCAAGCATCAGGTATACTGTGTATGGCTATAGTAGGTGGTGCTATTATTCCTTTTGTATTTGGAGGTCTGATTGATAGTTTTGGATTCAAAACTGCCTTTATTTTAACCCTATTTTGCTATGGATATATATTGTATTATGGAAAGCTAAAGTCTTCATAGTTTTAGACCAGATATATAATACAGTTAGAAACTTATAAATCTATACGCCTTATTAAAAAACAAAGAACCCGAAATATAATTTCGGGTTCTTTGTTTGTAGTATGAAATCTGTTTATTTTCTTTTTGCTTGTTGTTCTTGAGCTTGTTTCATTGCACTGTCTAATCGTTGTCTAAACTTACTCTTTTCCTTTTCTGGCTTTTTCTTGTTTTCTTCAATTTGAGCATGAATTTTAGCTTCATCAATTACAAAGTTTTTAATCACTAACATAATAGTAATGGTTAACAAGTTAGAAACAAAGTAATATAAACTCAACCCACTAGCATAACTATTAAAGAAAAACAGCATCATAATAGGTGAGAAGTAGATCATATATTTCATCATTTTACCCATATCAGGCATTCCCTCTTGAGCAGGTGCTTGCATATTTGCTTGTTGACTTTGATTCATTTTCATATAAAAGAATATAGCTGTAGAAGCTAAAATTGTAAATAAACTTACATGGTTTCCGTACCAAGGAATATCAAAAGGTAATGTGAATACACTATCATATGAAGATAAATCATTAGCCCAAAGAAACCCTTTCTGTCTAAGAGATAAATTTGTAGGGAAGAATTTAAATAATGCAAAGAATACAGGCATTTGTAAGTAGAGCTGGAATACAACCAGACAACATACTCACTCCTGCTTTTCTTTGAACTGCCATGGTTTCTTGTTGGCGCTTCATCGCATTTTCTTTACCAGGATATTTTTCATTTAATGCATTTAATTCTGGGCGAATTACTTTCATTTTTGCACTTGAAACATAGGATTTGTATACAAGAGGAGACATAATAATTCTAACAACAATTGTCATTAAAATTATGATTAAACCATAATTCCCCATAAAACCTTCTAGCATTCCAAATATGGGTATAAATATCCATCTATTAATTGTTCCAAAAATACCCCAACCTAAATCGGCTGTTTCATTTAAATCAGTTCCTTCATATTGTGATAATTTAGTATAATCCGATGGACCATAATACCACTTCATATTATAATTTAGTTCTCCATTAGATAGCTCTAATGGAGTGTTTAAACTATATTTTTTTGTAAATACGGTATCTATTGCTTCGTCTTTTACTAAATCGACAGAGGCAATAGCTGCGTTGTTGAAAGCTTTGTCAGATACCAAAATAGAGGAGAAAAAATGTTGCTTATAGGAAACCCAGTCCATATTGTTTACAACCTCGTTATCTTCCAAGCCTAAGTATTCAACCTCATTATCTGACTTGTAGTAATAATAAGAATACATTGTATTTTCAGTTCGTAGGCTTTTCTCATGACGATATCCTTTGAGAGACCAATCTAAATTAATAGTGTTAGATGAATTTATTACAGTGCTAAGCCCTTGTGACCTTACGGCAAAGTTTACCATATAATCATCGGTCATTTCATATCTATATTCTAAAAACTGATTGTCCGATACTTTCAGTTTCATTGAGAGCACTTGAGATGAACCATTATTTGAAAATGTAGGCTCAAAAAATAAATCTTTAGTGTTTAATATTCTATTGTCTGTGGTTCCAAAATTTATATTAAAGCTCGAATTATTGTCTTTAATCATGTGTAAAGGCAATGAATCATAGGTTTGAAACCCTTTTATAAGTGCTTCAGTTATTTGCCCTCCCTTATTATTTATTTTAAGAAGTAATACCTCATTTTCTAATGTGGTAGTTCCTTCGGAACTGTTAACTACACTGTAAGCAAAAGCACCTAATTGATTCTGAATTTCAACTTGTTTAAGAGAGTCATTTATAACAGGTGGCAAACTAGTTGCATTATTTTGAGACGCTGTATCGTCAGAATTAATTATTTGTTCAGTAGTTGTTTCTGTATTTGGAGTAATCTCTGGTTGTGTAGAACTCATCCACCAAAGTAGAATTCCACCGATAAGAATCATTCCGATAAATGAATTAACATCAAATTTTTTTTCTTCCATATTTTAAAAATGTCAAGTTGTCATTTTTGCTTTCTATATATTTAAAAAAGCGATGACAAATGTAGTAAAATGCCTCCTTATTACAGGAATATCAATATTATAATTAATTATTATACATAGTGCAAACAGTATTCCGTTATTTAGAATGTTGTAAAGTAGCTTTTACAAAATCAACAAATAATGGATGGGGGTTTAATACTGTACTTTTATATTCTGGGTGGTATTGTACACCTACAAACCATGGATGATTAGAAATTTCAACGATTTCAACCAATTTAGTTTTCGGATTTACTCCAGTTGTTTTCATACCATTGGCTCTCAATTGCTCTAAATATTCATTATTAAACTCATAACGATGTCTGTGACGTTCACTGATCATTGTTTTATTGTAGGCTTTAAATACATTAGATTCTTTGGAAATTTCGCAATCCCAAGCTCCTAAACGCATAGTGCCTCCTTTTTTTGTGACATCTTTTTGATCTTCCATTAAGTTAATCACTGGATGGGCACAGTTTTCATTCATTTCAGTTGAACTAGCATCTTTATAGCCAAGAACATTTCTGGAGAACTCTACAACAGCCATTTGCATTCCCAAACAAATTCCAAAAAAAGGAATATTATTTTCTCTTGCATACTGTACTGCTTTAATTTTTCCTTCAATACCTCGATCACCAAAACCAGGAGCTACTAAAATACCATTCAAGCCTTTAAGGTGTTCAGCAATATTACCCGATGTCAGATCTTCAGAATGTATCCATCGAACGTTTACTTTAGTTTCGTTTGAAGCACTTGCATGATTTAGTGCTTCTGAGATTGATTTGTAAGAATCCTGTAATTCTACATATTTACCGATTAAACCTATTTCTACAATAGATTTTGGATTTTTATATTTATCTAAGAAATTATTCCAAGCCGTTAATTGTGGTTGTTTTTCAGAACAAAGTTGTAGTTTATTTAAGACAACAGTATCTAGTCCTTCTTCAAACATTAAATTAGGGACATCGTATATTGTTGATGCATCTATAGATTGAATTACATCTTCTGTCTTTACATTACAAAATAATGCAAGTTTTCTTTTAATGTCTTCAGAAATTTCATGTTCTGTTCTACAAACCAATACATCAGGGTTTATTCCACTCTGCATTAATGTTTTAACAGAGTGCTGTGTAGGTTTTGTTTTAAGCTCACCAGCTGCAGCTAGATAAGGAATCAACGTTAAATGAATAACAATTGCATTTTCTTTTCCAAGTTCCCATAATAATTGGCGAACAGATTCTACATACGGTAATGATTCAATATCTCCAACAGTTCCCCCTATCTCTGTAATAACAATATCAAAATCTCCAGTATTGCCTAAGATTTTTATGCGATGTTTAATTTCATCTGTGATGTGAGGAATTACTTGAACTGTTTTACCTAAAAATTCACCTTTTCTTTCTTTCTCAATAACAGATTGGTAAATTCTTCCTGTGGTTACGTTATTAGCTTGTGAAGTAGGAATATTTAAAAAACGTTCATAATGACCTAAGTCTAAATCAGTTTCAGCTCCATCATCAGTAACATAGCATTCACCATGTTCATATGGATTTAAAGTCCCTGGATCTATATTTATGTAGGGATCTAATTTTTGTATGGTTACTGAAAATCCTCGTACTTGTAAGAGTTTTGCTAAAGATGCAGCTATGATTCCTTTTCCAAGTGAAGATGTTACGCCTCCTGTTACGAAAACGTATTTGGTATTGCTCATGTTTTTCTTAGGTTTGAGCAAAAGTACTAACTCTTGTTTTTCTCACAAACAAAAACACTAAAAATTAAGTAACAAAATGCTATAATTGTAAAGATTAAAAATATTTTTAATTTTTTTAGACTTAGGATTTGTCAAAAATAAAAACAGTTGTATATTTGCGCACGCTTTTAGCGAGGTGAAAATCGTTAACGAATAAACAAAAAATAATAATACTTTTTAAAAATATAGACAATGCCGAAAAGAACGTTTCAGCCATCAAAGAGAAAGAGAAGAAACAAACATGGTTTCATGGAAAGAATGGCTTCTGCTAATGGTAGAAAAGTATTAGCTCGAAGAAGAGCCAAAGGGAGAAAAAAATTATCTGTTTCATCTGAATCCAGACCAAAAAAATAATGATTAACAATATGTTAATAATATAGGTGTTGCTTTTTTAAGTAACACCTTTTTTTATATCATCTAGCGAAGTATTTTTACAAACATAAAACACAAATATAGAATCATGCCAAAAAAAGAGGAATTAAAATCTATTTTAATCATCGGTTCAGGTCCAATAGTAATAGGTCAAGCCTGCGAGTTTGATTATTCAGGATCACAGTCTCTCAGATCTTTAAGAGAAGATGGAATTGAAACCATATTAATCAATTCTAATCCGGCAACGATTATGACAGATCCCTCAATGGCTGATCATGTATATCTATTGCCATTGACCACCAAGTCTATTATAAAAATACTGAAAGAACACCCTCAAATAGATGCTGTGCTTCCAACTATGGGTGGGCAAACAGCTCTAAATCTTTGTATAGAGGCAGATGAGAAAGGTATATGGGAAGAACATCAGGTTAAATTAATTGGTGTAGATATAGATGCTATTAATATTACAGAAGATCGAGAGAAATTTAGAGAATTAATGCTAAAGATTGGAGTTGGTATGGCTCCACAAGCTACAGCGACATCTTTTCTTAAGGGTAAGGAGATTGCTCAAGAATTTGGTTTTCCTTTATGTATTAGAGCTTCATATACTCTTGGAGGTGCCGGAGCCGCTATTGTTTATGAAGAGGAAGATTTTGATAAATTATTACGAAGAGGTCTTGAAATCTCGCCAATTCATGAAGTGATGATTGATAAAGCGATGATGGGATGGAAAGAATATGAATTAGAATTACTGAGAGATAAAAATGATAATGTTGTTATCATTTGTTCAATAGAGAATATGGATCCTATGGGAATTCATACTGGAGATTCCATTACAGTAGCGCCTGCGATGACTCTTTCTGATAAAACTTATCAGAAAATGCGAGACATGTCTATTAAAATGATGCGTAGTATAGGAGATTTTGAAGGGGGTTGTAATGTTCAGTTTGCTGTATCTCCTGATGAAAAAGAGGAGATTATCGCAATTGAAATTAATCCACGTGTTTCACGGTCTTCTGCTTTAGCGAGTAAAGCTACAGGATATCCTATAGCTAAAATAGCAACTAAACTTGCTATTGGCTATACTTTAGATGAATTAGACAATCAAATCACCAAGTCTACTTCAGCATTATTTGAACCTACATTAGATTATGTTATTGTAAAAATCCCTCGTTGGAATTTTGATAAATTTGAGGGTTCTGATAGAACTTTAGGGCTTCAGATGAAAGCTGTTGGTGAGGTTATGGGGATTGGTAGATCTTTTCAGGAAGCTCTTCATAAAGCAACACAATCACTTGAAATTAAAAGAAATGGATTAGGTGCTGATGGAAAAGGATATAAAGATTATAATCAAATTATAGATAAGTTAACCAATGCTTCGTGGGATCGTGTTTTCGTTATTTATGATGCGATAGCACTAGGAATACCATTAAGTCAAATTTACGATATCACAAAAATTGATATGTGGTATCTTAAACAGTATGAAGAGTTATTTCAACTTGAAAAAGAAATAACGACCTATAACATAGATACATTAAATAAAGAATTATTATTAGAGGCTAAGCAAAAAGGATATGGAGATCGTCAGATTGCACATATGTTAGGTTGCTTGGAGAGCCAAGTGTATAAAAAAAGAGTGGAACTTGATGTTCAAAGAGTCTATAAATTAGTAGATACTTGTGCTGCAGAATTTACAGCCAAAACACCTTATTATTATTCAACTTTTGAAAATGCGGTAGAAACAGCTTCTGGTGAGGTATATGTTCACAATGAAAGTGTAGTTACCGATAAAAAGAAAATAGTTGTTTTAGGATCTGGTCCTAATAGGATAGGGCAGGGAATAGAGTTTGATTATTGTTGTGTTCATGGTGTTTTAGCTGCTGCAGAGTGTGGCTATGAAACCATCATGATAAACTGTAACCCAGAAACTGTTTCTACAGATTTTGATACAGCTGACAAATTGTATTTTGAACCTGTTTTTTGGGAACATATTTATGATATTATTAGACACGAAAAACCTGAAGGGGTTATAGTTCAATTAGGAGGTCAAACAGCTCTTAAATTAGCTGAAAAGTTAACCAAATATGGAGTGAAAATAATTGGAACAAGTTTTGAAGCTTTAGATTTAGCTGAAGATAGAGGTAGTTTTTCTACATTATTAAAAGAAAATAATATTCCTTTTCCAGAATTTGGTGTAGCAGAATCTGCAGATCAAGCACTTGTTTTGGCAGATGAATTAGATTTTCCAATATTGGTTAGACCTTCATATGTTTTAGGAGGTCAGGGAATGAAAATTGTAATCAATAAAGAAGATTTAGTAGAACATGTAGTAGACTTATTACGTAAAATACCAAATAACAAATTATTGTTAGATCATTATTTAGATGGTGCTATAGAAGCTGAAGCCGATGCCATTTGTGATGCCGATGGAAATGTATATATCATTGGTATTATGGAGCATATCGAACCCTGTGGTGTTCATTCTGGAGACTCAAACGCAACACTTCCAGCGTTCAACCTTGGTGATTTAGTAATGCAGCAAATAATTGATCATACGAACACTATAGCTACTAAATTAAATACTGTTGGGTTAATTAATATCCAATTCGCAATAAAAAATGATATTGTTTATATTATTGAAGCCAACCCTAGAGCATCAAGAACAGTTCCTTTTATTGCTAAGGCATACAAAGAACCATATGTGAATTACGCGACTAAGGTAATGTTAGGAGAGAAGAAGGTAACAGATTTTAACTTCAACCCACAATTAGATGGGTACGCAATAAAACAACCAGTATTTTCATTTAACAAGTTTCCTAATGTAGATAAAACTTTAGGGCCAGAAATGAAAAGTACAGGAGAAAGTATTTTGTTTATAGATAGTTTAAAAGATGATGAATTCTATAATTTATATTCTAAACGTAAGATGTATTTAAGTAAATAGGTTCGTTTATTGAAGTAACAAAAAAAGCAACCATTAATGGTTGCTTTTTTTGTTACTGATTAAATAGTTAAGAGGTGTTAAAACTGAATATTTAATAATTCTCCACTTATTTGCAACATAGATATCTCTGCTATTTTTGCAGCATATTTTGCTTGATTCCTATTCAATTCTGAATTGATGAAATTTAATTGAGCTTGTCTAAATTCTATGGATGTGGCTTGACCAAGTTTATATTTTTCCTGCGTTCTACTAAAATTATTCTTGGAGGTAAGAATATTGTTTTCTTGAACTTGGAAAATGGCTAACTTATTTTGATAATCATCCCAAGCATTATTAAAATTACGTTCAATATCTATGATCATAGATTCTTTTTCTAATGCCTTATTTTCTAAATCTATTTTTGCATTAGTAACTCGAGTAGCTGTAGAACCACCGTCAAATAAATTCCAGCTTAAATTAAGACCGCCAGAAAGCCCAGTATTAGTTGAAACGGCAACAAAAGAAGCAGCATTATTATTTCCTTTATTCCATCCATAAGCCCCTGTTAATCCAATGCTTGGTAAATATCCAGATTTGTTAGCCTTAATAATAAATTTATTTATCATCATATTTTTATCTAGCTGAAGTAGCGTAATATTATTTGACTTCATTTTATTAATTAAGTCATTTTGATCTACATCTAATTTAAAATCAATAGAGGTTTCTACATTAAATTCTGAGCTAATTACATTTCCTAAAACTACATTTAAATCACGTTTCGTATTCACCAATTGTTGTTTTGCATTAATAAGGTTAATACTGTCATTATTCACATCTACCTGTGCATTCAATACATCTAACATCGTTCCTTGTCCATATTCAAATTGATAGTTGGCTCTTTTAATTCTATCTTTTGAAATGGTAAGCGTTCTTTCTAGAACATTTACACTTTCTGATACTTGTGCTACATTGTAATAAACTGCATATAATTGAGCGATTGTATTTTCAATAGTCTCTCTTGCCTGTAATTCAGATAATTTATAAGTCTCTTTTAACCTTTTGTAATTATAATATCTTCCCAATCCGTCAAATAGTGTGTAATTTAAATTTATGGAAGCGTTGTATCGAGAACTTTTAGCACCATTTAATTGGGTAGTTTCTCCATTTGCAAATTCTGCTTCAATATTGTCTTTGTTAAAAGTAGCACCTGAAGTGCTTGTAACTGTTGGTAAGTAACCAGAATTTAAAAGACTAGCATTATTTTTTGCAATTTTTTTAGTGTTTGAAATAATTTTGATTCCATAATTATTTTCTAAGGCTAATTCAATAGCCTCAGATACTGTTACTATTTTTTGAGCAGTAACAGCGCTAACATAAAACGATAAAAAAACTATGATTATTTTTCTAATTTTCATTTGATTAATTTATTCTCTAGTGACACGTTCTACCTCTTCTTTACTAATTTTATTACCCGTTTGAAGCCATTTTAAAGTTGTTTTTACATTATTACTAAAAGAAAGGAATATTGGTAAAACAACAAGGGTTAGTACTGTAGCAAAACCAATACCGTATGCAATAGATATAGCCATAGGAATTAGAAATTGTGCTTGTCTACTTTCTTCAAAAATTAAAGGTGCTAAACCAGCTACAGTGGTTATTGAAGTTAGAAAAATAGCTCTAAACCTAGCACGACCTGCCTCGTACAGAGCATCATCAAAAGACAATCCTTCTCTCAGGTTATTATTAAATTTTCCAATTAATACTAAACCATCATTTACCATAATACCAATTAAAGCAATGATACCAAGCATCGATAAAATATTTACTGGATAATCATGTATCCAGTGTCCCCAGGCCACTGCAGGTAAACTGAAAGGAATTAAAAACAATAACAATAGGGGTTGGCTGTAGCTTCTAAATGTAAATGCGATTACAATATAAATTAACAAAAGAGCAGATAGCCCAATTGGGGTTAATGAATCTGTAAGTTTAGATTGTTCTCTGTTTTGCCCTTCATAAGATGGAGTTACAGTAGGGTACTTTGCTAAGATTTCTGGCATGATATCATTCTTAATTTCATCCATAATATCTGTTGAACTTGTTTTCTTAGGATCTTTAATGTCTGCTGAAACTTGAATTTCTCTTCTGCTTTCTAAATGATTGATAGCAACATCTCCACGCTTAATCTCATAGCTAGCTATTTCTTTAAGAGGAACACGATTTCCATTTGGAACTAGGATACGCATGTCATCTAAATTTTTGATGGATGATCTTCTTTTTCTGTCGTATCTAATCCATACTCGAATTTCATCTTGTCCTCGCTGAAATCGTTGAGCTTGAGCTCCAAAAAATCCAGCTCGAACTTGACTCATTACCGTTCTTAAATTTAAGCCCAATGCATAGGCTTTTTCGTTAAGTTTTAATTGTATTTCCTTTATTCCTGAAGGATCATTATCGGTAACATCTTTTAAAGAGGTATTGTTTTGTAGACGTTTTTTTAATTCAGATTTTACTGCTTTAAGTTCAGTGATATTGTTTCCTAAGAATGAGACAGAAACAGGTCTACCACCAAAATTACCACCACTTCCAAACACTAAACTCTCTATTCCAAAAATAGCACCTACACGTTCTTCAATTCTATTTGTTACCAGTGTAGAGGTTATTTCATTAGGGCGTTCTTCACCTGGTAATAAATTTATTGTTAAAGATGCAGCAGAAGATCCAGGTCCAATTTTTTTTATAAAATTTTTCACCAAATGATTTTCTGGGTTTTCGCCCAAATATTCATTGTTAATTTCATTGGTAGCTTCTATGGCCTTTTTTTCAATATACGAGATGATACTATCAGTTACTTTTTCATTAGTACCGTTTGGCATGTTTAGCGAGATACTTATTCGATCACTAGCTATTTGAGGGAAAAATGCTCCTCGAATGATTCCACCACCAAAACTACCACCTGTTAATATTAAAAATACAACAAACAGAGAAAAGATTAGAAATTTGTTTTGAAGTGTAAATCTAAGACTTGGGCTGTAAAGTTTATCTCGAAGCCATTTCATTATTTTATCTCCGTAGGTATTAATAAGTCTTAATTTTGAGAAAATACGTTGAAATAAGCCCGCCAAACCATTTTTTTGAATATTTTTTTGTTTGCGAAGCGCTTTTGAATGAGCCAGATGGGCAGGAAGTATAATGAGTGCTTCAACCAAGGAAACAACCAAAGTTAAAATAACAACTACTGATACTTCTCCAAAAAAATCTCCAATAGATCCATCTAAAAACAAGAAAATGGCAAATGCTATGATGGTGGTTAAGATGGCAGATAATATAGCAGGAAGTACTTCCATAACACCATCTACAGCTGCTTGTTCTGGTGTTTTGCCTTTTTCATAATGCTGATAAATATTTTCCGCAATAACAATTCCATCATCAACCAGAATTCCAATAACTATAATCATTCCGAAAAGAGATAAAACATTAATGGTTACATTAAAGTAGCCAGCTAACATAAACATCCCTAAAAATGAAATAGGTAACCCAAATGCAACCCAAAAAGCCAAACGTGTATTTAAAAACAACGATAAAAACATCAAAACCAATACCATTCCAATAATGGCATTTTCGGTTAAAAGTTCTGTTCTCTGAACTAAGGTTGTAGATAAGTCACTTACTACATTTAATTCTACATTATCATATTTTTGATTAAAGTCTACTATGTATTCATTTACCTTATTTGCTGATGAAATTAAATCTTCTGTATTGGTACTGGTAATGGTAATATTTATAGATAGATTTCCATTAAAATAAGTTGCGTTAGGAGTTTCTGAAAATTGATCTTTTACAACCGAAATATCTTTAAGTTTGATAATCCTTCCTGAAGGATCAGACTTTACAACGAGGTTAGATAATTCCTTTGCAAAATAAGACCTAGAATTAGCACGTATTAAATATTCTTCGGAGTCTGTTTTTATAGTACCTCCTGTAGTAATTAAGCTAGATTCATTTATGGCTTGTGAAACTTCAGCAAAAGATAGATTATAGGCCAGTAAGCTTGTTTCGTTTATTGCTATTTCTATTTCTTCTTCAGGGTAACCTGTAGTTTCTATTTGTGAAATACCGTCTATCGCTCTTAAATCATTTTCAATTTGCCTACCTATTTGTTTTAGTGTTACTAACGGAATTTTATCTCCACTTACCGAAAAAGTAATGGTAGGTCTTGAAGGTTGTCTTTTGGCCACAACCAATGGTTCCATTCCTACTGGAAAAGAAGGAACTCTGTCTACAGCATTTTTAACCTCCAAGAGCATGAAGTCTATATCTTTTCCCTTTTCTATCTCAACATTAATACTACCACTATTTTCTTTTGAAGTGGAGGTAACCCGCTCTACACCATTAAGTCCCTTAAGATTGTCTTCTATTTTTAGAACTACGCCTTCTTCAATTTCTTGGGGAGAGGCACCTGGGTATATAATATTTATATTAATATTTTTGGAGTCTACAAGTGGAAAGAAAGATGATTTAAGATTATAGACACCTACAAAACCAAAAATTAAAAAGGTAATAACAACAATATTAACAGCTACACTATGCTTAATAAAATAAGTAACAAGCTTTCTCATATCTCTTATTTTGTTTTGGTGATATTTACCTTTTGACGCTGTAATGGTTTAACTAACATACCAACATAGGCTCCAGGAAAAGGATTTGATAATATGATGGTTTGTTCAGGAATATTTTTCAAGACTACTTTAGTTTCTGAAAAGTAGGTGGGTGTTACCTCTATAACATCCAATACATTATCTCTAACTATAAAAATTTTGTTTTCATCTAATAACAAACTTCTATTGACTTCAATAGCATTTGGCTCATTTTTAGCATTTAGTTTAGCTTCTAAATACATTCCTTCCTTCAAAGAACTATTTTTTATTTCTATGAATACAGCAATTGTTTGGGTAGCAGTATTAACACTACCGTTAATTCTTGAAATTTTACCGGTATACTTTTCAGTATTTTCAATATTATTTAATTGAACGCTCTCACCAATTTTCAGCAAACTTGCATAATTTTTTCCAAGAGAAACCTCCATTTCATATAGGGAAGGGTCTATGTATTCACCTAGTTTTTGATTGTTTCGAATTAGAGTTCCTTCAGTAACTAATGCTTCTGTAAGTATTCCTTTAAATGGCGCTCTAATTGAGTATTTAGACAGTCGTTGCTCTAAGTTTTTTACGCTATAGTAGTTGGAAACAATTCCTCTACCTGTAATAAAATAGTTTTCTTTTTCAGAACTCATTTCTGGTAACTTTGGAGTAGTATTATCTAGATCAAAGGATTTGATATAGGCCTCCCATTTTGGATAAATATCAGGAAAATCTAAACGGAGGTCAGCCATTATGGCAACAATAGAGTTGTATAAATTACTCTTGGCAGACTGAACACTAGCGTAGTACTCTGTATTGTTAATAGTGACAAAAATTTCATTTTTGTTATATTTTTCTCCCGGTTTAAAAAGTTTAAAGGCGGGTTTAAAAATACCTTGTACTTCAGAATATATTTCTACCCTTCTTTTAGCAATTAAGTTTCCATTAGCAGGAATAATTATAGGTATTGTACTGTTTGAGACAGTATCTACATAAACAGTCTTTATAACTTTGGGAGGAGCTTTTCTTATTTTACTTTTGCTGCTAATAATTATTTTTGAGGCATATACAGAAGCAATTATCAGTATTACCCCCAAAAATGCAAGAATTATCTTTCTCATCTAAAAATTGTTTTAGTTTACAGCAAAAGTAACTTTAAGGATAAAATTAGATGTTAAATAAAACCTAAATTGATACTCAAATTTTTAAATTTTATAGGAGGTAAGCTTCATTAAAAACAATCTAAAATTGTAGTGAAAAAAAGAAAAAATAAACTTTAACTTTTTTAGTGCAGCTTCGAAGTGTTTTAATAAATTTCACCTCTGTACGTGAATGGTTTAATAAAAAATTATTAGAATTTTGTTATCAATGTTAGGTGAAAAGTATTTAAAGTATTTTAATTATATTTACATAATTATAAGCAAAAACACTAAAAATTTGATTTTTAAAAAACCTTATTTAATTGTTTTTTTAATTTCTTTGTCTTTTTCAAATGTAAATGCACAAAAAGCTTCTCTTTATGATGTTGCTAGAAATGGATCATTATTTGAACTAAAGGAATTAGTTAATAATGATACAGATATCATAAATAAAACTAGCAAAGAAGGCTATTCTGCTTTAACATTAGCTTGTTATTATGGTAATAATGATGTAGCTGCTTATTTGATACAAAATGTAAAAGACATCAATTCAAAAAGCGGCTATGGTACACCTTTAATGGCTGCAACTGTTAAAAAAAACAGTTATTTGGTAAAATTACTTTTAGAAAATAATGCTAACCCTAATTTAACAGACCAAAATAATTCTACAGCATTACATTTTGCTGTGATTTTTAGTCAACAAGAAATTATTACGCTCTTAATGGAGTATAAAGCAAACCCGAGCATAAAAGATAATCGTGGGAATACTGCCCTAGACTATGCGAAAATTACAAACAATAATAACATCATTCAACTTTTAAAATAACTTACATATGAAAAAAATATTACTCATTCTTTTTTTAACATCTTCAATTTCTTTGTTTGCACAAAGTTTTTCTACAGGTACTCAAACATTACTCTCTGGTTTAACTGCAAATATTAATATTGATGCAGATACAGACACTACCACATTAACATTAACAGGTCCATCAAATGCTTGGTTTGCTATCGGTTTTGGTAATTCAGATATGGGAGGTACTGATGTTTTTCGTACCAATGGAAGTACAATTGTGGATGCTTATTCAAATGGTAATGCATTACCAGCTCAAGATGCCAGTCAAGATTGGGATTTAGTTTCTAATACTGTTTCAGGCAGTAACAGAACCATAGTGGCTACACGAGCTAACAATACCGGAGATTCTAATGATCACATTTTTAACGCTTCAGCAGGTTCACTATCGGTAATCTATGCGAAAGGAAGCTCAACAAATTATGCATACCACGGAGGTAACAGAGGGTTTACAACACTAAGTGTAACTTTAGGAATTTCTGAAAACAAATTATTAAGTTTTGAGATGTATCCAAACCCTGTATCAGATGTATTAAACATTCAGTTACCAACGGGTACTGATAAAGCAGAGGTTGGTGTTTATGATTACACAGGAAGATTAGTGTCAACCAAAACTATTTCATCAAATGATTCAACGTTAGATGTTCAAAATATTTCTAAAGGAATTTATATCATAAGAGTAACTACCAATAGTAAAATTGGAGTACAAAGATTTATAAAAAAATAATAGTTTCTATTTTAGATAAAACCGGTTGTGAAAGCAATCGGTTTTTTTTATCCCTTTTTTAAAGTTAGTTTTGTAGAAAATAGTCCCTTAAGCTAAAAATATGAACTACATACTTTTTGATAGTGATGTTAGAAACTCACTACTGCCTTTTACCTATACTAGACCTGTAGCAGAAATTCGTATTGGAATTTTAACCATTCGTGAAAAATGGGAATTTTTTTTAGGCTTTACCACTACAACGATCACAGAAGAATATTTGGAAGCTAAATATCCTATGGTGGAGTTGAATGAAAATATATTAATTAATGCTTCTTTTTTACCAACTAAAAATCTGGTAAACCAGGTAAGGAAACTATCAAAAAATCAAGCAATTTTTCAAGGTGAGCAAATTGTTGCCTTTTTTACATCTGATACACAAGAAAATGTAGATTTTGATTCCTATGAACAACTAAAGTTTCAAGAGGATCTCATCCAAATTAAACATACTTCAGACATTTTTTCATTAAATGATAAAGCAATTCAAGCAGATTTTGATTTATTAACTGAAGGTAGAACTTCACAGCCTATTCCTGATGGAGTTCATACAATTCAGAAACAAAATATCTTTATAGAGCAGGGAGCTACGGTTTCTTACTCATCTTTAAATGCATCTAAAGGACCCATATATATTGGCAAAGATTCAGAAATTATGGAAGGTTGTCTAGTTAGAGGCCCTTTTGCTTTAGGAGAGAGCTCTATTTTAAAAATGGGTACTAAGGTTTATGGTGCAACTACCGTTGGTCCTTTCTGTAAAGTGGGAGGAGAGATTAATAACTCTGTATTATTTGGTTATTCAAGTAAAGGACATGAGGGTTTTTTGGGTAATTCTGTCTTAGGTGAATGGTGTAATATTGGTGCAGATTCCAATTCATCTAATTTAAAAAACAATTATGCTGAGGTAAAGTTATGGAATTATGAAAATGAAAGGTTTACCAATACAGGTCTTCAATTTTGTGGTTTAATAATGGGTGATCATTCCAAGTGTGGTATCAATACCATGTTTAACACAGGAACTGTGGTTGGAGTAAGCGCTAATATTTTTGGTAGTGGATTTCCGAGAAACTTTATTCCTTCTTTTAGTTGGGGTGGGGCAGCAGGTTTTACTATCTATCAAATGAAAAAAGTGATTGAAGTTGCCAAAGTAGTTATGAAACGTAGAGATTTAGAGTTATCTGAGACAGACATTAGTATATTACAACATGTTTTTGATGAAACATCCAAATTTAGAGCAAAATAATTTGTAAAGGTACGCCTGTAAATTATTTATAAAATTATTATAGATATTTACTAGACATAACTTCACCTTTATTATAATTTTTTTATTCCCCTATTCATTTTTTATTTCTAGTAAAAATATTGGCATAACAATTGATTTTATTTTATGAAATAACAGCTTGTATTAAGTGTATAGTGTTGTTTTTCAGTTGTTTAAAAATTAATAAAAGATAGTATTGAATTCTCTATAAAGAATTCAATGTCATATTGACAGATAAAAAGACCTATGAGTAAATCAAAAATAGTGACATTAGACAGTTTGTCTCTATCAAACATCTTAAATGAAGATTCAGAATTAATTCCATTAATGACTCCTGAAGACGAGGAGATTATTAATAGAGAGGATATTCCTGAAGTCTTATCTATTTTACCATTAAGAAATACAGTGCTGTTTCCGGGAGTTGTAATCCCTATTACTGCAGGAAGAGATAAATCCATTCAGTTAATTAACGATGCAAATAAAAGAGATAAAATTATTGGGGTTGTAGCTCAAAGAGATGAAGATGTGGAAGACCCTACTTCCGATGATATCTATAAGACAGGAGTTGTAGCTCAAATTTTACGAGTATTGAAAATGCCTGACGGGAATACAACAGTTATTATTCAAGGGAAAAAACGTTTTGAAATTGATGAGCTTATTCAACAGGAGCCTTATTTAAAAGCAAGAGTTAAGGAGGCGATTGAAGACAAAGACGTTGATGACCCAAAAGAATTCAGTGCAATTATAGAATCTGTAAAAGATCAAGCTCTAGAAGTTATCAAAGAAAATCCAATGTTACCCTCTGAAGCTTCTTTTGCAATTAAAAACATTCAAAGTGATTCATTTTTAGTGAATTTTATTTCCTCTAACATGGAGTTAAGTGTGATGCAAAAGCAAGTTATTTTGGAAAAAGATAATTTGAAAGAACGTGCATTATTAACGCTTAAGAATCTTAATAAAGAATTACAAAAACTGAAATTACGTAATGATATTCAATCTAAAACTCGATCAGACCTTGATCAACAACAAAGAGAATATTATTTAAATCAGCAATTAAAAACAATTCAAGAAGAATTGGGAGGGGTAAACAATGATGCTGAGTTAGATGAAATGCGATTACAATCTAAATCTAAGAAATGGACTAAAGAAGTTGGAGATACTTTCGATAAAGAATTGGCTAGACTTCGAAGAATGAATCCTCAAATGGCTGAATATGGTGTGCAAAGAAATTATTTAGAATTAATGCTAGAGTTACCATGGGGGCTATTTTCTGATGACAAATTTAATTTGAAGGAGGCTGTAAAGATTCTAGATAGAGACCACTTTGGATTAGAAAAAGTAAAAGAACGTATCATTGAGCATTTAGCAGTTTTAAAATTGAGAGGTGATATGAAATCTCCAATTATTTGTTTGTACGGACCTCCTGGTGTTGGAAAAACTTCTTTAGGTAAATCTGTTGCAGAATCTTTGGGACGAAAATATATTAGAATGTCTTTGGGTGGTTTACGAGATGAAGCTGAAATTAGAGGACACAGAAAAACATATATTGGTGCGATGCCCGGGCGTTTAATTCAAAACTTAAAAAAGGCAGGAACTTCAAACCCTGTGTTTGTATTAGATGAAATAGATAAATTAGGTCAAAGTCATCAAGGAGACCCGTCTTCAGCGATGCTAGAAGTACTAGATCCTGAACAAAACACAGCATTTTATGACAATTATTTAGAAGTTGGTTATGATTTATCAAAAGTCTTATTTATAGCTACTGCTAACAATTTAGGTCAAATTCCATGGGCGTTAAGAGACAGAATGGAAATCATAAATGTTACGGGGTACACCATAGAAGAAAAAATAGAAATTGCTAAAAGACATTTATTACCTAAACAAGTCAAAGAACACGGCTTATCCTCAAAAGAAATTAAAATAGGAAAACCTCAGCTCGAAAAAATTGTAGAGGGATACACCAGAGAATCTGGAGTTCGTGGTTTAGAAAAACAAATAGCTAAAGTGGTTCGTTTTGCTGCCAAATCTATTGCTTTAGAAGAAGAATATAATATTGCTATTACCAATGAAGATATTGTAACCATCTTGGGAGCTCCAAGATTAGAACGAGATAAGTATGAAAATAATGAAGTAGCAGGTGTGGTTACAGGATTAGCTTGGACTAGTGTAGGAGGAGATATTTTATTTATAGAGTCTATTTTATCGAAAGGGAAAGGTGCGTTAACCATTACTGGGAATTTAGGGAAGGTAATGAAGGAGTCTGCAACCATTGCTATGGAGTATATTAAAGCAAATGCTGATAATTTTGGTATAGATTCAGAACTTATAGAAAAATATAATGTTCATATTCATGTTCCGGAAGGGGCAACTCCTAAAGATGGACCTAGTGCCGGTGTTACTATGTTAACCTCATTAGTATCTGTATTTACACAACGAAAAGTAAAAAACAGGCTCGCCATGACCGGTGAAATTACTCTTAGAGGGAAAGTACTTCCTGTTGGTGGAATTAAAGAAAAAATTCTTGCCGCAAAGAGAGCCAATATCAAAGAAATTATGTTGTGTAAGGAAAATGAAAAAGACATCGCAGAAATAAAAAAAAGTTATCTTAAAGGATTAAAATTTCATTATGTAACTGACATGCATGAAGTAATTGATTTTGCTTTAATGAAGCAAAAAGTTAAGAATGCTAAGAAGTTAGTAAAATAAATAAAAGCCACTCTTTGAGTGGCTTTTTTATTTGAAGTAAAGTAGTTTTAGTGTTTAAATAAGTGTTGGTACAGCTTAAATGTATCCTCAACAGTGTCATTAATATGATATACTTTTTCCATACGTTTCTTAGCATTGATTCCCATTTGAAGCCGCAATTCATCATTATTTACCAAACTAGAGATTGCCTTAGCTAGAGCATTAGGTTTTTTTATTGGAGTAATAATTCCACATGTATCGTCAATCAATTCTGTACACCCTCCTGCATTTGTCATTATAATTGGCTTTCCTACAGACATGGCTTCACTAATTGCTCTTCCAAACCCCTCACTTAACGAGGTTTGAACATAAATATCACTTCCTTTAATTAATGAAATAGCATCAGGTCTTAAACCAAGAATATGAATATTATTTTTTAAAGGGCTTTCGTCTTTATATTTTTCTAACCCTTTATCTTTGGTAAACTTTCCAATAATTATATAATGAACTTCTTTTTTTGTAGCTAAAAATTTAGAAGAATTTATGAAGTCAGAAATTCTTTTATTTTTTGTGTTTGTTCCCGCTAAAGTAACAATCATAGAATTTTTTGAAATACCAAGAGAAGTATAATCAAAAGGTTTTACACTTTCAAACCAATTTGGATCATATCCTTTGTATATTTTAACTGCCTTATTCTTATTTTTTTTGAATAATTGTTTTTTTACATGATTAAATACGTAGATACTATTGCATATTATTTTGTCAACTCTGGGATTTAAGTAGGTTAGGTATGAGCTTAAATCGTGCCAATACAAACTAGCAGATCCAAAATAGGTGATTAATTTTATTTTTTCTTTTTTTACAGCAAGCACACAATTTCTTAAAGACTTTCCATCTAAGACATGAAGTATATCAGTGTTTTCATTTATAATGATATTTTTCACATCATTTATATATTGCTTGTCAATGGTTGTTTTTGGAAAGATATTCGAATTGTTTATTCCTTTAGTATCAAAAAAATCTTTTATTTGACTGTCGTAAAAACCAATTACTTTAATGTTAGCCCCCTTGTTTTGTAATAAACAAATCATTTCAATCTGAGCTCTGTAAACACTGAAGGGTCCCTTGCAATTAATAGTTACTAATACATTCATTTATTACTATTTTCTCATTTGATATGCTAAACCTTACCTTGGGGTTTATTGTTTAAACATTTTCTTTGATTGTTCCCAATACACATCCATTTCCGATAAAGTCATGTCAACTAGTTCTTTCCCTTCTTTTTTTGCAGCTTTCTCTAAAAACTGAAACCGGTTTATAAATTTTTTATTTGTTTTTTCTAGGGCATTCTCTGGGTTCACATTTATAAAACGCGCATAATTTATCATTGAGAATAATACATCACCAAATTCAGATTCTATGGTGTCTTTTGTCCCTTTTTTAATTTCTTCATTAAGCTCAGACAATTCTTCTTGAACTTTTTCCCATACTTGATTGGGTTCTTCCCAGTCAAAACCTACTCCAGAAACTTTATCTTGAATTCTGTTGGCTTTTATCAAAGCAGGTAAACTTTTTGGAACCCCCTCTAAAACTGAGTTTTTTCCTTCTTTTAGTTTAAGTTTTTCCCAATTCTCTTTTACTTCATTTTCATTTTCAACAGTCACATCTCCATAAATGTGAGGATGTCTAGAAATTAATTTATCTGAAATTGCATTAGCGACATCGCCAATATCAAATGATTTTTTTTCTGATCCAATTTTAGCATAAAAAACAAGATGGAGTAATACATCGCCAAGCTCGTTTTTTATTTCATTAAGATCATTTTCTAAAATAGCATCAGTGAGCTCATAAGTTTCCTCGATAGTTAAATGTCTGAGAGATTCGAAGGTTTGTTTTTTATCCCAAGGACACTTCTCACGAAGATCATCCATGATGTCTAACAAACGGTTAAATGCTACTAATTGCTGTTTTCTTGAATTCATCTATACCTTTTCTGAATTTTCTTCTTCGGCCTCAACAGCAGAAAAATCTAAACCAGAAGTTACCAATAAATTATACCATTGTATTACTTTTTTGATATTTGAGGTATATACTCTTTCTTCGTCGTAATCAGGAAGTATTTCAGAAAAGTAAGTTGTTAGTTTTTGACCACTTTCTTTATGACTAATTGTTTCTTTACCTTCAGTCTTCTCATACATGGTTTTAAACACAGTTAATAAAGGCACTTCCTCATCATAGGTGTAAATAGCTATATTTTCTAACAAACTCACGTTGTTAGTAGATGGTATTGGGAATCTTTTTTTATCGACTAGAGACTCCACGATAAACCCAGATTTTGTTTGAGAAATTGCATGGAATAATCCTGGTTTTCCTGCAACTGAAATAATTTTATTGAACTCCATATATTTAAATTTTTATATTTGGGAAGCGCATTCTATAGCTAGAAGTGATCTTTCCTAATGATATTTTTTCTAGTTTCTTTTTTAAGATTCTCTTTTTTAATGAAGAGAGTTTATCAGTAAATAAAACTCCTTCAAGATGATCATATTCGTGTTGAAATACTCTTGCTGCAAGACCATTTAATGTTTTCGAGTGTTTTTCAAAATTTTCATCAACATACTCAAAGCTCACAGTTTCTTGTCTAAAAACATCCTCTCTAATATCAGGAATACTTAGGCAACCTTCTGCGAAAGGCCATTCATCGCCTTCTTCCTTAATAATTATTGGATTGATGAAAACCTCTTTAAAATCTTTCAATTGATCTCTTTCTAGTTCAGAGATGTCTTTGTCTTCTGCAAAAGGAGTAGCATCAATGATGAAAATTCGCACAGATTTTCCTATTTGAGGAGCAGCAATACCTACACCACTAGCATTATACATGGTCTGTTTCATATTCGCAATCAACTCTTTGAGATTGGGGTAATCTGGTCCAATTTCTTTAGCGACTTTTCTTAATACAGGATCTCCGTAGGCTACAACAGGTAAAATCATAAAGGTTTATAAATTTTTGCCAAAAATACGAAGAAAGGAATATGTAGAAAACTTATTTGCTGTATAAATAGGATTGAAGAATAATAGTTGCGCTAATTTCATCGACTAACCCTTTATTTCTTCGTTGTTTTTTTTTCAATCCACTTTCTATCATGGTTTGAAATGCAATTTTTGATGTGAATCGTTCGTCTATTCGTTTGATTGGTATTTTTGGTAATGATTTTTTAAGTTGTTTTAAAAAACTAAGAATATGTTTTTCGCTTTCACTATCAGAGTTGTTCATTTGTTTTGGTAGACCAACAATAAACAATTCAACCTGTTCTTTATTGGTATAATCAATTAAAAATTTAATCAATTCACCAGTTTTAACAGTAATTAGTCCAGAGGCAATAATTTGTAGCTCGTCAGTAACAGCAATCCCTGTTCTTTTTACTCCATAATCTATTGCTAAAATTCTTGCCATTCTTATTATTTTTATTACAAAAATAGCGATTTTTAACATGATATTTTTTTTTGTTTAAATAATGTATCTTCGCAATAAAGAGCCTTTTTGTGTGTTATATTTGTAACATATTTTAACTTATAAATTGAATTAATTCAATATAACTAACTTAATGAAATTGTTACAAGAAATTATTGAGCAAGCCTGGGAGGATAGATCGCTTTTAAAAGAAGAAAGAACCATCAATGCAATTAGAGAAGTTGTTAATTTATTAGATCTTGGGTCTCTGAGAGTAGCAGAACCCAATGAATCTGATTGGCAAGTTAATGAGTGGGTAAAAAAGGCTGTGGTCTTGTATTTTCCTATTCAAAAAATGGAAACCTTAGAAGCTGGTATATTTGAATATCATGATAAAATTCCACTAAAAAGAAATTTTGAATCTAGAGGTATAAGAGTAGTTCCTAATGCTGTAGCTAGACATGGTGCCTTTATTGCATCCGGAACAATCTTAATGCCTAGTTATGTTAATATTGGTGCATACGTAGACAAAGGCACAATGGTAGACACATGGGCTACTGTAGGAAGTTGTGCTCAGATAGGGAAGAATGTTCACTTGTCTGGGGGAGTTGGAATAGGAGGGGTTTTAGAGCCGCTTCAAGCTTCTCCTGTAATTATTGAAGATGGAGCTTTTATAGGTTCTAGATCTATTGTAGTAGAAGGAGTTAGAGTATGTAAAGAAGCTGTATTAGGTGCTAATGTAGTATTAACAATGAGTACAAAAATTATTGATGTAACTGGTGATACCCCTATAGAGATGAGAGGGATGGTTCCTGAGCGAAGTGTGGTGATCCCTGGTAGTTATACTAAAGAATTTCCCGCGGGTAATTATCAAGTTCCTTGTGCATTAATTATTGGAAAACGAAAAGAAAGTACCAATAAAAAAACCTCTTTAAATGATGCGCTACGAGAATATGATGTAGCTGTATAAGAAAAATGAAAATTACAGCAATCATACCAACATTAAATGAAGCAGTTCATATTGAAGATTCTATAAAATCAGTTGATTTTGCAGATGAAATCATTGTGATAGATTCATTTAGTCAAGACGCAACTGTTGAGATTGCGAAAAAATACAATGTAAAAATTATTCAACGAGTTTTTGATGATTTTTCCTCACAAAAGAATTTTGCCATAGATCTTGCAAAAAATGATTGGATTTATATTTTAGATGCTGATGAAAGAGTTACTTCGGAACTAAAAAAAGAAATTTTAAATATAGATGAAACTACAACAAAATTTGTTGGATTTTACCTTAGAAGAAACTTTTATCTAGGAGATAAACAAATAAAATATACAGGTTGTCAAAGAGACAAAGTCATCCGTTTATTTCGAAGAAGTAAGTGTAGATACAACGGTCAAAAGGTTCATGAAACTATAAAGGCAGATGGCGCTCTTGGTTTTTTTAAAAATAAAGTTGACCATTTTTCGTATAGAGATTTTGATCATTACATGACTAAACAAAAATTGTATGCTCAAATTCAAGCACAAGAATTACATGATAAAGGTCAGAAAGTAAGGTTATTTCATTTATTTGTAAAACCTCTAGTTACTTTCATTATTCATTTTATCATTCGATTGGGGTTTTTAGACGGTTATGCAGGATATCTAATATCGAAAATTAGAGCCTACAGAGTACTTGATAGATATATGAATCTTTGGTATTTGAATAATAAAAGAAATAATAGTAACACCATCACATGAAAATTATAATACTAGCTGCTGGAATTGGTTCTCGATTAGGAAATCCTTTTCCAAAGCCTTTAACACCCTTGAAAGATGGGCAAAGCATTATGCAACGTCAAATTAATAACATTACAACTTATTTTGATGTAAATGATATTACTACAGTTGTAGGCTTTAAAAAGAATTTAATTATGGAACAGTTTCCAGAGGTAAATTATGTTTACAATCCATTTTTTGATAGAACAAATACTTCTAAAAGTTTGTTGCAAGCATTAAAAAAACACCGAGGTAATTCTATCTTGTGGTTTAATGGAGATGTTGTATTTGACCATCAATTATTATCATTACTATTGGAAGATATTAATAAGAATCAATCGTTTGTTTCTGTTAACACCCAAAGCGTTTCTGATGAAGAGGTAAAGTATACTCTTAAAGACGGTTATGTTGAACATCTTTCAAAAGAGGTAAAAAATGGATTGGGAGAAGCGGTAGGAATAAATTTTATTTCTTCAAATGATTTAGATATTTTCATTAATCAACTTGAAACATGTGATGATAATGATTATTTTGAAAAAGGGTTAGAAATGGCAATTGCTAATGATCATTTAAAATTGAAGGTGATCGATATTTCAGAATACAATTGTATAGAAGTGGATTTTAAAGAAGATTTAAAGAATGCTAATGAAATAGTATAATTACTAACTATGAAGACTATTTTATTTTGTATGAATCCATATTCTTTTGGAATTTTAGAACCTGTTATGCAAGTTTTAAAAGAAAAGAATTATGAATACATCTGGTTTGTAAGAGCAGCAATTTTAGAGAAATTCCCATACCAATCTCAAAGTTATACAACTAAAATTGAAGATTTAATTCGTTTTAAGAGTGACGCTATTTTTGTTCCAGGAAATGAGGTCCCTCATTATCTCAGAGGGGTTAAAACTCAAGTTTTTCATGGCTTAGCTGGAGAAAAAAAAAGTCATTTTAGAATTCGTAGTTACTTCGATTTGTATTTAACACAAGGCCCATATTTTACAAAATGGTTCTCTGAAGCAGCAGCGAAACATAAAGACTTTAGTGTGGTAGAGACGGGTTGGCCAAAACTAGATGTTTATGGTAAAGAACTACACAAATATGATACAGATAAACAAACCTTATTAAAAAAGTCTAAAGCAAAAAAAATAATTCTTTACGCCCCTACATTTTCACCATCATTAACTAGTGCTCCACATTTATTAACTCAAATCGAGGAGTTAGCCAATAGTAAACAATACCTTATTGTGATTAAATTTCATGATTTAATGGCTAAAGACTTAATAGACTCCTATAAAAAATTATCAATGTGTTTTGAAAATGTGCTTTTTATTGAGGAGCGTAACATTATTAAGTATTTGTTAATTGCTGATCTAATGATCAGTGATACTTCATCTGTTGTCTATGAATTTCTTCTTTTAGACAAGCCCGTAATAACATTTAAAAATAATTCTCTTGCTGTAAAGTGGGATAATCAGTTGTCATACAATGGTTTAGTGAAAAGAGTTGTTGAAAATTTATTAGAAGATCCTTTTAAACAAGAGCGTTTAAATATTTTAAGAGAATACCATCCATACACAGACGGAAATTCTGCAAAACGAATGGTTGACACAGTTGAGGAGTATATTAAAAAGAATGGTGTTCCAGAAAAAAGATTAATTTCATGGTTCCGTAGATATAAAATAAATAAAATTTTTAGAAAAATTTGACAACAAAAAAAATCTTAAATCAATCCATTGAAGCACTGCTTAATTCGCAGGTTATTCTTTATCCTACAGATACGGTTTGGGGTTTAGGTTGCGACGCTACAAACATTGATGCAGTTGCTAAAATTTTTAAATTAAAGAGCAGAGTAGAGAGTAAAAGTTTAGTGGTTCTCGTAAGTTCTATAGAGATGTTGCGTACTTATGTAGGAGCTGTCTCACAAAAAGCTATTGATATAATTTCAACAACTAAGAAACCTACTACTATCATATATAGCAATCCAAAAGGGTTAGCGGCTAATGCCATAGCTATAGATAATACCATAGCCATTAGAATTCCATCTCATAACTATTGTTTAGAGATCATCAATAAACTAGGAAAACCAATTATTTCAACTTCAGCCAATATAAGCGGAGAATCTACTCCAAAATCATTCTCAGAAATAAGTCTACCAATTTTGGAGGGCGTAGATTATGTAGTAAATTTGGAGCAAGATAAAATTTCAGATAAATCTTCAACAATTTTAAAATTAGTTGGAAATGATATCGAAGTAATAAGAGCTTAATTTATGCAGATTCAAAACTACAAAGAAGCTATTAATAGTGATATCTTCTCAATTATAACAAAAGCTTCTGAGATTTTAGAGGTAAAAAGTTATGTTATTGGAGGATTTGTACGTGATTATATTTTACAAAGAGGAGCTGCTAAAGATATAGATATTGTAACTGTTGGAAATGGTATCGACTTGGCAAAAAAAGTGGCCTCATTATTACCAAATAAACCAAAAGTTCAAGTATTTAAAACTTATGGAACCGCTATGTTGGTCTATAAAGGTATGGAGCTTGAATTTGTGGGTGCCAGAAAAGAATCTTATACCAAAGATAGTAGAAACCCAGAGGTTTCCTCTGGAACTTTGGAAGATGACCAAAAAAGAAGAGATTTTACAATTAACGCATTAGCAATAAGTTTACACAAAGATGATTATGGAACCTTGTTAGATCCTTTTGATGGTTTAAAGGATTTAGAAAAAGGGATTATTAAAACACCTTTAAATCCAGACATCACCTATTCTGACGATCCGCTTCGTATGATGCGTGCTATCAGATTTGCTACTCAATTAAATTTTGAAATTCACAAGAACTCTTTGCTAGCAATTACAAAAAATGCATCTCGTTTAGCCATTATTACTAAGGAACGTATCGTTGTAGAATTGAATAAAATAATCGAAGCTACACAACCTTCTGTAGGGTTTTTGCTATTAGAAAAAACAAATTTATTGGAAATGATTCTTCCAGAATTAATTGCTTTAAAAGGCGTTGAAGAAGTAGAGGGGCAAAAACACAAAGATAATTTCTATCACACCTTAGAAGTAGTTGATAATATTTCAAAAGCTACAGAAGATACTTGGTTAAGATGGGCTGCTTTACTTCATGATATTGGAAAAGCACCAACCAAAAGATTTGATAAGAAAGTAGGATGGACTTTCCATGCACATGAGTTTGTTGGGTCTAAAATGGTTTATAAGTTGTTCAAACGTTTAAAAATGCCATTAAATTCAAAAATGAAGTTTGTGCAGAAATTGGTGTTATTAAGTTCTAGACCTATTGTTTTAGCATCTGATGTTACAGACTCTGCAGTTAGAAGATTGGTGTTTGATACAGGTGATGATATAGACGCACTAATGACATTATGTGAAGCTGATATTACTACAAAAAATCCAAAAAAATTTGAGCGCTATCATAAAAATTTTCAAAATGTGCGTGAAAAAATAAAAGAGGTAGAAGAAAGAGATCATATTCGAAATTTTCAACCACCTATTAGTGGTGAGGAGATTATGAAAACCTTCAACTTACAGCCTTGTCGCGAAATTGGTCAATTAAAAGAAGCCATTAAAGAAGCTATTTTAGAGGGTGAAATTCCTAATAATTACAAGGCTTCTTATGATTATATGCTTCAAAAAGGGGAGGAGCTTGGTTTAAAAATTGTATAGTCTACTCTTGAAATAACGTGTCAATTTTTTGGGAGCAGTTTTTCCAGGAATGTTCCAAAGCAGTTTGTCTTACATCTATAGTCTTAGAGTCTGCCAATTTAATAAGTCGTATTACTTCTGTATAATCTGCATCAATATCAAATAAAAATCCATTCTTGCCATTCGAAATTATATCAGGGCAAAATCCTGTTTTTGAGGCTATAGGGAAACAATTAGACAACATGGCTTCCAATACAGGAACAGGGCCACCTTCCAATGTTGATGGAGAAATAAATATATCTATAGTATTATATAAATCAGGATATGTGTCATAGGATTCATTATTGTAATAGGTGAAGTTTGTCATTTTTTTCATTTCATCATACCTTTCATAATTCTCCCAATACCTACCAATTAGATAAAATTTTCTTTCAGGCATATTTTTAACCAACTGATATACCATTTCTGGGTTTTTACGCTCACCAAATGCACTACAAAAACCAACAGCTCCTGTTTCTCGTTGATGTGTGTAAAAGAAATCAGGATCTGAAGCGATGTGAATTAGCGCGGTTTTTTTAGCATCTAATCCAGCAGCAATTAACTCTTTTTGAACCTTAGAATTTAAACAAATAACTTTATCAGCTTTATTTAAGCACCAGATTACATGACTTTCTGAAAAAGAAAAGGTCCAGTTGGGATGCGTAAACATTACAATATTTTTTCGATTTAAAATTTTCGGATTATGACGTATTGCTCTATAAAAGTATTGATGAAATACAAAAAAATATCCATCAGAGTCAGGTAAGTCACGCAATCGATTATGAAAATAAGTGTTGCTGTCTAAACCGGAGAATTTTGCAAGTCTTCTAACTTTTGCTCCAAATATCCAATCCTTGTCAGCCTCTCTCGCTACATAGGTAATAGATGTGATAACACTTTTTTTATTTTTTTTTAGAAATTTAGAATGAAGAATTGCGAACCAATATTTCCATTTGAATAACAGAGTAAAAATGATTTTTTCTAAAATCATTACTGTAGCGTTTGCATAGTTACTAACTTGAAGTATTCTCCCTTTTTAGCTAATAATTCTTCATGTTTTCCCTGTTCAATAATAGTTCCTTTGCGTAATACTACTATGTTATCAGCTTTTTGTATGGTAGATAATCTGTGTGCTATGACCAACGATGTTCTATTTTTCATCATTTTTTCCAATGCAGTTTGTACCATTTTTTCAGATTCTGTATCTAAAGCAGAGGTTGCTTCATCTAAAATCATAATTGGAGGATTTTTTAAGACTGCTCTTGCAATAGAGATTCGTTGTTTTTGGCCACCAGACAATTTGTTACCTCCATCTCCAATATTGGTTTCATATTGTTTTGGAAGTTCATTTATAAATTCGTGAGCATTTGCTATTTCTGAAGCATTCATAACTTCTTTAGTCGTAGCCTTTTGTTTTCCAAGTTTAATATTTTCTGAAACAGTATCGTTAAATAAAATAGAATCTTGAGTTACAATACCCATTAACCCTAGTAATGATTTTTTAGAAATATCTTTAACATCATCTCCATCTATAGTGATACTTCCATCATTTACATCATAGAAACGAGTTACTAAATTGGCTAAAGTAGATTTTCCACTACCAGATTGTCCTACTAGGGCCACTGAAGTTCCTTTAGGGACTTTTAGAGAAAAATCTTTTAATATATCATCATCTTCATATTTGAAGGACACATTTTTAAATTCAATTTCTGAGGTAAACTCCTCTTTATGAATTGCATTTTGGCGATCCTGTAAGGGATCTTCAGTTTCTAGAATTGCCAATATTCGCTCTGCTGCAGCATTTCCTTTTTTGATAGTAAAACTAGCTTTGGATATTGATTTTGCAGGAGTAATAATATTGTATGCAAGACCAAGAAATGGAATAAAAACAGCTGGAGGTATCGTTTTTTCTACCAATACTAAATTACCACCATACCAAATTAAAACACAAAAAACCATGATTCCCAAAATTTCACTAACCGGTCCAGCTAATTGTGTTTTTATCATCAATTTGTTTGAAAATTGTTCAAACTTAGAAGTAGATTTTTCAAATTTATGATGAAAAACTTTTTCAGCATTAAAACCTTTAATTACGCGCAAGCCTGATAAAGTCTCTTCCAATAAAGATAACAGGGTTCCTTGCTCTCTTTGTACTTTGTCTGAGGTCTTTTTTAAATTTTTTCCAATAATATTAATGATGAAACCAGCAACAGGAACAAAAATGAAAATGAAAAATGTCAGCTTTACACTTGCAGATAACATAGAAATAATGGTAATCAAAATCATTATTGGATCTCTAAAAATCAATTCTAAAATTGATAGAAAAGAATAATGAACTTCAATAACATCTGGCCCAATTCTGGCCATGATATCTCCTTTCTTCTTTTCAGAAAAATAGGAAATTGGTAAAGAAATAGTTTTGTGATATAAATCGTTACGAATATCTTTTAAAACTCCATTTTTAAGAAAAGTGATGTAGTAAAAAGATAAATAGCCAAACAAGTTTTTTAATAAAAAAATTACAACAATTAAAAGTACTACAAAGAGTAATGTTTTTTCCTGATTTTCCCCTATGATCGATGAAACGTAGTAGTTGAAATAATTATTTAAATATTCCATTCCACTTGTGAAGCCCTCAAAAACAGGTTTTTCATATACTATTTTTTTGTCTGTCTTAAATATAACCTCAAATAAAGGCATTAAAACAACAAAAGATAACGCAGAGAAAACAGCGTATAAAATATTAAAGAAAATATTCAGGAATGCAAACCTCTTATAAGGTAAAGCATATCGTAATATTTTTTTAAAGTAGATCATTAAATATTCATTTCATTTATGATTCTATCAATTTTAGCATCTAATTCTTGTTCTTTTTCAATGGCATTTTCAACAGAATCTAGCTTAGATTGAACACTAAAGTAAAACTTAATTTTAGGTTCTGTACCACTGGGTCTTGCAGCTACTTTAGTTCCGTCTTCTGTGTGATAAATTAATACGTTTGATTTAGGAAGATCCATAATTTTTACTTCTCCTGTACTCATATTTTTTTCAGTAGATGCGTCATAATCATTTACAAAAGTTACTTTAGAACCATCGATATGAGTTAGAGGATTTTTACGAAGATCAATCATAATTTGCTTGATTTGTGCTGCTCCATCCATCCCTTTTTTTGTAAAAGAAACCAAACGTTCTTTATAAAAGCTATGCTTTGTGTATAGTTCCAGGAGTGTATCGTAAAAAGAGCTTCCATTTGATTTAGCGGCAGCTGCAATTTCACAGGCTAGTAATGCAGACGTTACAGCATCTTTATCTCTAACAAAATCTCCTACCATATATCCAAAACTTTCTTCACCACCACCAATAAACTCTTGTTCTGGAAAATCTTGAATCATTTTAGCAATCCATTTAAACCCGGTGAGACCGATTTTAGTTTCTACACCATAACTGTTAGCAATATCATTTACCATGGAGGTAGAAACTATAGTAGAACCAATAAATTGCTTTCCATTTAGTTTTCCTTGCTGTTGCCATTGTTTAATTAAGAAATCTGTCATCACCACCATGGCCTGATTTCCATTCAATAATTTAATTTTGCCGTTAGTGTCTCTGACAGCTATTCCAATTCTATCACTATCTGGATCTGTTCCTAAAACAATATCTGCTCCAATTTTTTCAGCAAGATTTGTAGCCATTTCTAGGGCTTCAGGTTCTTCTGGATTGGGTGATTTTACGGTTGGGAAATCTCCATTAGGTATTTCTTGCTCTTTAATACTATGAACTTGAGAATAGCCAGCTCTTTTTAACACTTCTGGGATTAACTTTACAGAGGTTCCGTGCAATGCTGTGAAAACAATTTTTAAATTTTCTCTTCCTTGTATGTCAAATGTTCCGTTTTCAATGGAAGCTTTCCAAAACGCCTCATCTACCTCTGCACCAATTTCAGAAATTAATTCAGGTTTTGCATTAAAATTAATATCAGAAAATTCTAAAGAATTTACTTCATCGATGATACTCTTATCTTGTGGAGGAACAATTTGACCACCATCTGTCCAATACACTTTATAGCCATTGTATTCTGGTGGGTTATGGGAAGCTGTTAATACAATCCCAGCATGGCAGTTTAATTCATTTACAGCAAATGACAATTCTGGAGTAGGACGAAGGTCTTCAAAAAGAACTACGTGGATATCATTCGCAGACAATACTTCAGCAACCAATCTTGAGAATGTATCACTGTTGTGTCTACAATCATATGCGATGGCTACTTTAATTTTTTGGTTTGGATAAGATTCTTTTAAATAATTACTCAGTCCTTGAGTAGACTTTCCTAATGTGTATTTATTTATTCTGTTGGTTCCAGCGCCCATCATTCCTCGCATACCTCCTGTACCAAACTCAAGATCTTTATAAAATCTATCTGTTAAATCGTCAGAATTATCTGTAATGAGTTGTTGTATTTCTTGCTGTGTTTCACTATCAAATGTATCTGATAGCCATAATGTTGCTTTTTCTATAATATTTTTCATTGCTTATAAATCCAATATTTATGGAATTAGTAATTTAATTTTTCTTTAATTGTATAGTAGTTGCCTACCTCTTTAGTTTTTAAAATAAGTTCTCCAATGAAGCCAGCTAAGAAAAGTTGTGTACCCAATATCATACTCACCATAGAGATGTAAAACCAGGGGTTGTCTGTAATCAAAATAGCCTTCATTCCTTGTGATATTTTATAGAGTTTAGAAACTCCTAGATATCCAGCAGAAAAGAATCCAAATATAAACATGAGTGTTCCCCAAAGTCCGAAGAAATGCATGGGTCTTTTACCAAATTTTGATAAAAAAGAAATGGTAATGAGATCTAAAAATCCATTAATAAATCTACTCATGCCAAATTTTGTTTCCCCGTATTTTCTAGCTTGGTGTTGCACAATTTTTTCACCAATATTTGAAAATCCTTTATTTTTTGCTAAAACAGGTATATATCGATGCATTTCACCGCGTACTTTAACGGTTTTAACAACTATGTTTTTATAAGCCTTTAATCCACAATTAAAATCATGTAAATCTAAACCTGATGTTTTTCTAGCTGCCCAGTTAAATAACTTAGAAGGAATGTTTTTTGCAATTACATTATCATATCTTTTCTTTTTCCATCCAGAGACTAAATCAAAATTTTCATCAATAACAAGTTTGTACAATCCAGGAATTTCATCAGGGCTATCTTGCAAGTCAGCATCCATGGTAATCACTACGTTTCCAACTGCAATTTGAAAGCCCGCATGTAATGCTTGCGATTTTCCAAAGTTTTTTTGGAAACGAATACCCTTTACATTGCTTGATTTTTGTGAAATTTCTTCAATAACGTTCCATGATGAATCTGTGCTACCATCATCTATGAAAATGATCTCATATAAAAACCGATTGGACTGCATCGTAGATGCAATCCAATCGTATAGTTCTTTTAAAGACTCTTCTTCGTTAAATAAAGGTATGACAACCGATATGTCCATGATTAATTATTTATTATGCAAAGTTAAACTATTCTTTACACTAAAAATAATTTCTAGTATTGGTCTTCTTCTGTTCTTTTCATAATGGCTCCTGCAATGGCAGAAATAATAAAACCAAAGAATGCAGCAGCTACTATACCAATTGCAGAGGTAATCGCTGGACTAGAGAATGTTTCCATCATTGATTTTGCACCCTCTATCTGTTCTGATGTCATATTAGCTTCTTCCCAAGCCATAACTTGTTTTTCCATCAAAAGGTTCATGAACTCAGGTTCAATAAAGTTTATGAAAATCAAATTATAAAAGACTCCTATTACAGCACTTATGATAGAAATTCCAACTCCAATCTTCACACATTGACCCCATGTTATGAGGTTACTGTTAACAGCTTTGAAATTTCGAATACCTAAAACTATTATTATAATCATGGCTATAAAACCTAATAAACCAATTCTCCAATCTTGATCTAAATGAATACCTATGGCATAGGCAATTAAGTTGATAAAAATAGTTGTTAGACCTAAGACAAGTCCATAATTTAACATTGTGCTTTTACTCGAAATTTGATTTTCCATAATCTTTTAAATTTTAGTTAAATTTTTTACAAATATATGGCTTTCATCGTAGTAATCTTTGTTCTTGATGAAGTCATAACAATGAATTAGTATTCAAATGGTTATAAAAGTTACATTAAAAAAGGATAAAGTTTCATTTGTTTAAATAAAAATTGGTTGTAAATTTGCGTTCGGCAAGTCCTACACAACTAGCTCCCTCGGAATCTCCCAGGGCGGGAACGCAGCAAGAGTACTTGGTTGTAGCAGTGTGATGTAGGTAGCTTGCCTTTTTTTATGCCTTCATTTTTCAATTACTCTATTTTTTTATTCATAACTCTGTTAATATCTAGCCAATAAAATTTAAGATTTACACCCATACTTTTTAGATATTTGTTTAATATTTAATTTCTATGCCTAAAGTAGTTTTAATCACAGGAGCCTCATCAGGAATTGGAAAAGCTGCAGCTGAGTTTTTATCAGCAAAAGGCTTCAGGGTTTATGGTACCGGAAGAAATCCAAAAAATAATGAAAACAACGGGTATTCTTTACTCCCTTTGGATGTCACAAAACCCGATACGATTTCTACAGCTATAAATTTAATTTTAGAAAAAGAAGGTCGTTTAGATGTCCTTGTAAATAATGCTGGAATGGGAATAACTGGCCCCATAGAAGATACACCCACCAGTGAAATGAGAAAAGTTTTTGAAACTAATTTTTTTGGAGCCATAGACGTGATGAAAGCAGTTCTACCTCAGATGCGTAAACAGCAATCTGGAACCATCATCAACGTCACATCAATTGCTGGATATATGGGTTTACCTTATAGAGGTGTGTATTCTGCAACAAAAGGAGCCCTAGACCTAGTATCTGAATCCATTAGGATGGAAGTGAAAGCGTTTGGAATTCAAATAGCTACGATTGCTCCAGGTGATGTTGCTACCAATATTGCAGCAGGAAGATACCATACACCTGTTTTTGATAACTCTGCCTATAAAGAAAAGTATCAACTGAATTTAGATTTAATGGATTCACATGTAGATAGTGGAATGAATCCAATTAAAATGGCCGAAAAAATATATTATATTATAAACCTAAAGCAACCAAAAGTACACTATAGAGTTGGTGCATTTATGGAAAAATTCTCGATTTTATTGAAGAAAATTTTACCTAGTACACGATACGAAAAACTATTAATGAATCATTATAAATTATAACCTATAACCAAACAAATCATATGAAATTTTTTATAGACACAGCCAATTTAGAACAAATTAAAGAAGCTCAAGCACTAGGCATATTAGACGGGGTAACCACAAACCCTTCTTTGATGGCTAAAGAAGGGATTACAGGCGAAGCAAATATTATTAATCATTATAAAGCAATTTGCGAAGAAGTTGATGGACATGTTTCTGCTGAAGTAATTTCCACTGATTTTGACGGTATGGTAAAAGAAGGGGAAGCTTTAGCTGCATTAAACCCTCAAATTGTTGTAAAACTTCCTATGATCGCTGATGGTGTAAAAGCGTGTAAATATTTTTCAGATAAAGGGATCAAAACCAATGTTACTTTAGTTTTTTCCGCAGGTCAAGCATTATTAGCAGCCAAAGCAGGAGCCACGTATGTATCTCCTTTTATTGGACGTTTAGATGATATTTCTACTGATGGGTTAAATTTAATTTCTGAGATTCGTTTAATTTATGATAATTACATGTATGATACTCAAATATTAGCAGCTTCGGTAAGGCATACGATGCATATTATAGATTGTGCTAAAATAGGTGCAGATGTGATGACAGGCCCATTAAGTGCGATTACGGGTTTATTAAAACACCCTTTAACGGATAGTGGTTTGGCTAAATTTTTAGCTGATTACCAAAAAGGAAACTAAGTTTTTTAATTCAACATCATTATTAAAATCAGGAAATAAAAAGTAATTCACTTTTTATTTTCTGATTTTCTTATTTTAACAATTAAATCCTAGATAAAGGCAGTAACTTTGTAAATAAGAAATCGAACAATTTTTTGTATTTAAACATGTACCCGAAGAAAGAATTAGCTCAAACTATCATTGCTGCTTGTCGCACATTTGAAATACAAACTGTTGTGATTTCTCCGGGATCTAGAAATGCACCCTTAACTATTGGTTTTTCTAACCATGAAGATTTTGAAACTTTAAGTATTGTAGATGAGCGTTGTGCTGCTTTTTTTGCCCTAGGGATTGCTCAACAAAAACAAAAGCCTGTCGCATTACTGTGTACCTCAGGGTCTGCCTTGTTAAATTATTATCCAGCAATAGCAGAGGCATACTACAGTCAGATTCCTTTGGTTGTTATTTCTGCTGATAGACCCTCACATTTAATTGATATAGGTGATGGCCAAACTATCCGTCAGGAAAATGTATTTCATAATCACATCTTATTTAGTGCCAATTTAAAAGAAAATGATTCAAATAGTAATAGCATAAAGTTATCAAAAGCTTTTTCATTACTTCATAAAGTAAAAGGTCCTATTCATATTAATGCACCTTTTGATGAGCCACTTTATGAAACAGTAAATAAAATGAAAGATTTTTCATTTAAAATTGAAAAATCAGCTACTGTAAGTACTATTGATTATAACAAATTAGCTCAACTTTGGAATAGTGCAGCTAAAAAAATGATTTTAGTGGGAGTTCATTATCCCAATGCAGCATTAGAAATCTTGTTGGATAAAGTTGCAGATGATCCATCTGTATTAGTGCTCACAGAGACTACTTCTAACCTTAACAATAAAAGATTTATAAACTCTATAGACAATCTTATTTTTAATCTAACAAAGGAAGAATTTACTTCACTTCAACCAGATATTCTGCTAACATTTGGTGGGTTGATAGTTTCAAAAAAAATAAAAAAATTTTTACGAGAGTACTCGCCTACAGAACATTGGCATATTAATGAATTAAGGGCTTTTGATACCTATCAGGCTTTAAGTAAACACATTAAAACTGACAGTTATACTTTTTTTCAAAATTTCCATAAACTTGTAGATTATAAAAATAAGAGTAATTATGAATCTAAATGGACTCATTATAAAAAACAAACTAGAGCAAAACACAATCATTATATTAAAACTGCACCCTATTCAGATTTAAAAGTATTTGATTTGGTTTTAAAAGTTATTCCAGATTTTTCTGAGGTACAATTTAGTAACAGTGCTATTATTCGTTATTCTCAATTATTTGAAATGAATTCAACAATTACTGTTTTTTGTAATCGTGGAACCAGTGGAATAGATGGAAGTACTAGTACTGCTTTAGGTGCTGCTTATGCTACACAAAAACCTACGACTTTAGTTACTGGTGATTTGAGTTTTTTTTATGACAGCAATGCACTATGGAATAATTATATTCCAAAAGATGTAAGAATAATAATAATTAATAATTCTGGTGGTGGAATTTTTAAAATTATTCCTGGACCAAAAAAATCCTCTGCTTTAGAGTACTTTGAGACACCTCATTGCTTAACTGCGGAGCATTTGTCTACTATGTTTGGATTTGAATACAGTACTGCACACAACTTAAACTCTTTAGAAAAAGAAGTAGTCAGTTTTTATGAAAAATCGGATAAACCAAAAATCCTTGAGATCTTTACTCCCAGTGATCAAAATGATTTGGTCTTAAAAGCATATATTAACAACTTAAAATAAGAATGATGGAGTTAGAAATAGGTCAAAAAGTTTCAATAATTATAGGTAAGGAAACATCCCTTGGTTTTATTGTTTTAATCGAAGAGTCTTTTGAGGGGTTGGTATACAAGAGTGAAGTTTTTTCGGATTTAGAAGAAGGAATTACTACAGTTGGGTATATTAAAAATATAAGAGAAGATGAAAAAATTGATGTCTCTCTAAGACCATTAGGTTATAGAAATACGATTGAAGATGATAAGGCTAAAATTTTACATCAACTAACTCAAAAAAATGGAGTAGTACAACTTACAGATAAAAGCTCTCCTGAATCCATAAAATTTCATCTTCAAATGAGTAAAAAAGCTTTTAAAAGAGCTTTGGGAGCCCTCTATAAAGAAAAGAAAGTCCTTCTTCATCAAGATAGAATAGAAAAAGTTTAATCAGTCTTATTCACTAAGCGTTCTACATTTTGATAAAATAAATCAGCGTTTGGGTCTCTAGGATTCATTTTACCATAACCTAGTCGGTACTGTTGTAAAGCTCGCTTAAAGTCTTTACCACTCTCATAATATTTACCCAAGTAATAATGGCCCATTTCTGAAGTGGGGAAAAGTTTTAAAATCATTTTTCCAAAATCATCTAAATAATCTCCTCCTTCTTTATCTAAAATAATATCCTCTATAGCAAAGACATCTGCTTTTCTAATTCCAATATTAGCACCAAATAAAAACTCAATATCTAAATATTTAATTTCTAGGTAAGATATAGCTTCTGGAGGACTTAAGTTTTTAACTTTTTCATTGTATTCTGTTTTTGTTATTCCAGAATAAATTTCAAAAACTTTAGCGAAAGCCCTAAATATTCCTTCACCAATAGAAGAAGAGGAACTAGGAGAGCTCGTTAGTTCATCAAAAACCACGTTAAAATTGTCTATTTCATAGGATTTTATAGTTTTCCCAAAGTTTTTAATTTTATCTTTCTTTTTGGTATTGCTAAACGGATTACTCGAGAGGTAGAAGTAAAAAGTATTGTCTTCAGAACTCAGTTCTTGAAGCTGATAGGATTCCACTTGGTTAATGATCGTGTTAGACAATGTTGGGTTTAAACAGATGTAGGCATTAAAAATAGAATATTCCTCTTTTAAAAAGTGAGTAATATAATTAGCGGTTAAACTTTCTCCTACAATTGTTAAAAAAGGTGAGGTTTTAAAAGTGGCCTCTATATAAGGAATCATTTCATCTCTGATAAATCGGTAAAAATTCTCAGAATTGTTATCTAGGTTTCCACTAATAATATCATATCCAGCATCTTTATTTCTTGAGGCTTTCATGTCTATTCCTACAACAATTTGTTCTGGGGCTTGGTCTAGTTCAGCATAGTAATTAGATGCTCCTACATAGACATCAAATAATTTATGACCATCTAATACAATTGCTAGAGGAAAGTTTGAAATAGAATCTTTGTCATAACTTTTTGGGAGATAAATAGAAAGGTCTCTTGTGTCATTTAATACCTCAGAATTATATTCTTTATAAATTGTTTTTTGACCAAAAGTCAATGAAATAGAAAATAAAATTAAAAGCGATACAAGTGTTCTCATAAATAAGGAGCTGTTTTTTTGTTAAAGATAAATGATTTAAAAAAATAAGAGGATATAAATTGGTGCAATGTTGCTTTTGTCAATTAGGAATGTTTTATTTTTACAATCTTAAGAACTATTTACTTTTAGTAACGAAAAAAATCTATAATTATGATAGAGCCTTCATGGATTACTGTAAAAAAATACGAGGATATCACGTATCAAAAATCAAATGGTGTTGCTAGGATTGCCTTTAACAGACCTGATGTTAGAAATGCTTTTCGTCCAAAAACTACTAGTGAATTATATGATGCATTCTATGATGCAGGAGAAGATACTTCAATTGGAGTTGTTTTATTGTCAGCTGAAGGCCCCTCTTCAAAGGATGGTATATATTCATTTTGTTCTGGTGGAGATCAAAAAGCAAGAGGGCATCAAGGCTATGTAGGTGACGATGGGTATCACAGATTAAATATTTTAGAAGTACAACGCTTAATTAGGTTTATGCCAAAAGCTGTAATTGCTGTTGTGCCAGGTTGGGCTGTTGGTGGAGGACATAGTTTACATGTAGTTTGTGATCTTACATTAGCCTCTAAAGAACATGCAATTTTTAAGCAAACAGATGCAGATGTTACGTCTTTTGATGGAGGTTATGGCTCTGCATACCTAGCAAAAATGGTAGGACAGAAAAGAGCTAGAGAGATATTCTTTTTAGGGAGAAATTATTCTGCACAAGAAGCTTATGATATGGGTATGGTAAATGCCGTAATTCCACATAATGACCTAGAAAGTACAGCCTATCAATGGGCTCAAGAAATATTGGAAAAATCACCTACTTCTATCAAAATGCTGAAATTTGCAATGAATTTAACTGATGATGGCATGGTAGGGCAACAAGTTTTTGCAGGTGAAGCCACGCGTTTAGCATACATGACAGATGAGGCAAAAGAAGGAAGAGATGCATTTTTAGAAAAAAGAAAACCTAATTTTCCAAAACAATGGATTCCTTAAAAATTAATCACAAACTTTAATATTCAAAGCTTTATGAAGATAATTTGTATAGGTCGTAATTACGCCAAACACATAGAAGAACTTGCGAATGAACGTCCAGAAAATCCAGTTGTATTTTTGAAGCCAGATTCTTCTATTTTACCTAGAAAAAACCCTTTTTTTATACCACCCTTTTCAAATGATGTTCATTATGAAGTTGAGGTTTTGGTCAAAATTAATAAAGTAGGAAAGCATATTGCTACAAGATTTGCTCATAAATACTATGATGAAATTGGTTTAGGAATTGATTTTACAGCAAGAGACATACAACAAAAATGTAAAGAAAAAGGTTTACCCTGGGAAAAAGCAAAAGCATTTGACGGTAGCGCAGTTATTGGAGATTTTTATGATAAATCTAATTTTGATTTAGAAAATCTTTCTTTCAAATTATTTAAAAATGATAAGGTAGTTCAAGACGGAAATACAAAAGCAATGCTTTGGAAAGTTGACGAACTAATTAGTTATGTTTCGCAATATTTTACTTTAAAAAAAGGTGATATTATTTTTACAGGGACTCCTGCTGGTGTGGGTAAAGTTTCTGAGAATGATATTTTAATTGGTGAAATTAATAACTGTAAAGCTTTTGAAATTAAGGTTAAATAGGATTTAATAGATTGTACTTGTAAGTAAAATAACTTGTAATTTTATGAACGCAGAAATTATAACTATAGGAGATGAAATCCTTATAGGACAAATAGTAGATACCAATTCACAATGGATTGGAAAAGAATTGAATAAAATTGGTGTTTCTGTATATCAAATTTCATCAATTCAAGATGAAGAACAGCATATACTTAATGCATTTCATGAAGCACAAACCAGAGCAGATATTGTAATTATTACTGGTGGTCTTGGTCCAACAAAAGATGATATTACCAAAAAAACAATTGCAACGTTTTTTAATGATCAAGAAATTGTTGAATACCCTGAAGTTATAGACCACATAAAACGAATGTTTAAGAAATATAACATTCCTTACAATAAAGTTCAACAATTTCAGGCACAATTGCCATCAAAAGCTACTTTGTTAATGAATCAAATGGGAACAGCACCAGGAATGTGGTTTTATGAGAATAATACGGTTTTTGTTTCTATGCCTGGAATACCATACGAAATGAAGGGATTGATGAAACATGAGGTAATCCCAAGAATTCAAGAACAATTCAATCTTCCTTTTATTATTCATAAAACAGTCATGACCTATGGTCAAGGTGAGAGCGTAATTGCCGAAAGAATTGAGGGGTGGGCAAACAAACTTCCAGATTTTATTAAACTGGCTTATTTACCTTCTTTTGGGAGAGTTCGCTTGAGGTTATCTGCCAAAGGTCCAGAAAAACAAGTTTTAGAAGATCGTTTAGATAGAGTATTACAAGAGTTATATGTATTGCTGTCAGATATCATTACAGGTCATGAAAGCGGAGTATCAATTGAGGAACACATTGGAAATCTTTTAAAGGATTCAGGAAAAACACTTTGCACTGCAGAAAGTGTAACGGGAGGTAAAATAGCTTCAACAATAGTTTCAGTTCCTGGATCTTCAGCCTATTTTAATGGGAGTATCGTAGCCTACAGCTCTAAAATGAAACATGACTTGTTGGGTATTCCTGACCACACCATTAAAAAACATTCTGCAGTGAGTTCTGAAGTGGTTGAAGCAATGGCGATTTCTGCAAGGAAAAAGACAAATTCAGATTATGCGATTGCTGTTAGTGGAAATGCAGGACCTTCCTCAGATAACACATCATCAGCTGTTGGAGTGGTTTTTATAGCTATTGCCTCAGCTAAAGGAGTTCAGGTTGAGGAGTTTAACTTTGGTCATCCAAGAGAAAAAGTCATCAATAGAACCGTAAATAAATCACTCCAAATGCTACAGCAAGAAATTCTAAAAAAATAACGAAAATTGTTTTTGTAAGATTTTAAAAAAATTGTAGATTTGCACCTCGTTTAAAGAAAAGAAATTAAAACTGTAAGAAGATGTCTAGAGTTTGTGAATTAACAGGAAAAAAAGCCATGGTAGGAAACAACGTTTCTCATGCCTTGAATAGAACGAAAAGAAAGTTTAACGCTAATTTAATGACTAAGCGTTTTTACATTCCAGAAGAAGACAAATGGGTTACACTTAAAGTTTCTGCTTCTGCGTTAAAAAATATTAATAAGAAAGGAATTTCTGCTGTTATCAAAGAAGCAAGAGAAAAAGGTTTCTTAACTAAGTAAATTTCTAGAAAAGTATAGAAAGATGGCAAAAAAAGGAAACAGAGTTCAGGTAATCTTAGAATGTACAGAACACAAAGCAACTGGTAAACCAGGTACTTCAAGGTATATTACAACTAAGAATAAGAAAAATACTCCTGATAGAGTTGAAATCAAGAAATTCAATCCTATCTTGAAGAAAATGACACTTCATAAAGAAATTAAATAATTTAAGGACATGGCAAAGAAATCAGTAGCATCGTTACAGACAGGTTCAAAAAGGCTAAGTAAAGCTATAAAAATGATTAAATCTCCAAAGACTGGAGCCTATACATTTGTTGAATCTATAATGGATCCTTCTAAAGTAAATGAATTTTTAGCAAAAAAATAAATTTATTTTACACCAAATAATAAAGCTACTTTCTACCTAGAAAGTAGTTTTTTTTATGCCATAAATTTGGTTAAATTTGAATCTCTCAAACATCATACAAAATACATGAGTTTTTTTAAAAAGATATTCTCCAAAGAAAAAAAAGAAATTCTAGATAAAGGTTTAGAGAAATCAAAATCTAGTTTTTTAACTAAACTATCAAAAGCCGTCGCTGGAAAATCTAAAGTTGACGATGCTGTTCTCGATAATTTAGAAGAAATTTTAATTTCTTCTGATGTAGGTGTTGATACCACTCTCAAAATTATTGATAGAATTGAAGCTAGGGTTTCAAAAGATAAATATCTAGGAACTGACGAATTAAATATTATTTTACGAGAAGAAATCGCAAATTTATTATCAGAGACCAATACTGGAGATGATACAGACTTTAACATTCCAGAAAATAAGAAGCCTTATGTTCTTATGGTTGTTGGTGTAAATGGAGTGGGTAAAACTACAACTATTGGAAAGTTAGCTTCTCAGTTTAAAAAGAAAGGTTTGAAAGTTGTTTTAGGGGCTTCAGACACATTTAGAGCAGCAGCAATAGATCAATTACAAGTCTGGGCAGATAGAACAGGGGTTCCTTTAGTTCGTCAAGACATGGGTTCAGACCCTGCTTCTGTAGCTTTTGATACTTTAACTTCAGCGGTATCTCAGGATGCTGATGTTGTTATTATTGACACAGCTGGGCGATTACATAATAAAGTTAATTTAATGAATGAGTTAACTAAAATCAAACGAGTAATGCAAAAAGTTGTTGACGATGCTCCACACGATGTTTTGTTAGTCTTAGATGGATCAACTGGTCAAAATGCTTTTCAGCAAGCACAACAATTTACTCTTGCTACTGAGGTAAGTGCGTTAGCTGTTACTAAATTAGATGGAACAGCTAAGGGAGGTGTCGTAATTGGAATCTCAGATCAATTTCAAATACCGGTTAAGTATATTGGTGTTGGCGAAGGAATTGATGATCTTCAGGTTTTTAATAAAAATGAATTTGTAGATTCTTTTTTTAAATAACGTTTGTAGAGTTTAAAATTAGTTTGAGTTAAATTATCTTTATTGTGTGAATTTATTTAATCAACATAGAGTTACGAATATTATTCCCTTTGATGGTGAAGCTGATTATCATGGATTAGTATTTTCTAAAGAAGAGTCTGAACACTATTTTAGAAATTTATTTGAGGAAATTCCATGGAAAAATGATGAAGCTTTTATATTTGGAAAACATCATATTACAAAAAGAAAAGTTGCTTGGTTTGGTGATCAAACTTACAGTTACAAATATTCTGGGGTGACTAAACAGGCTCATCTTTGGACTCCAACATTACTCCAACTAAAACATAAGGTTGAAGCGTTATCAGCAACAACCTACAATTCTTGTTTATTAAATTTATATCATAGCGGAGATGAAGGTATGGGTTGGCATTCTGATGCTGAAAAAACGCTTTTAGAAAACGGGACTATCGCCTCCATAACTTTGGGTGCTGAGCGTAAATTTTCTTTTAAGCATAAAGAAACTAAACAGCGTATAGATATTTTGTTAGAAAATGGAAGTTTGTTATTAATGAAAGGAACTACTCAGAAAAATTGGTTACATAGACTTCCACCAACAAAAAAAGTGTTTTCACCAAGAATAAATCTTACTTTTAGAACCATAATTTTATAAAGATTTGGCAAATAATAAAGATTCTATTAACCTTAATAAATTTATAAGTTCTACTGGGATTTGTTCTAGGAGAGAGGCTGAGAAATTAATTATAGAAGGAAGAGTTACTATTAATGGAAAACCAACTCAGCTTGGTAATCGAGTAATAGATGGTGATGAAGTTAAAATTGATGGTAGTCCACTAAAATCCAAGCCTAAAACACTTTATATTGCTTTAAACAAGCCTGTTGGTATAGTTTGTACTACAGATTCTAAGGAGCGTAAAAACATCATTAAATACGTAAATTATCCAGAAAGATTATTTCCTATTGGTCGATTAGATAAACCCTCCGAGGGCTTAATTTTTTTAACTAATGATGGAGATATCGTCAATAAGATTTTACGAGCAGGTAATAATCATCAAAAAGAATATATGGTTACTGTAAATCGTTTAATTACAGATAGTTTTGTGAAAAAAATGGCCAATGGAATTCCTATACTTGGCACGATTACTCAAAAATGTGCTGTTCAAAAAATAAGTAATTATGAATTTAAAATCGTACTTACTCAAGGTTTGAATAGACAGATAAGAAGAATGTGCGAGTATTTAGATTACGAAGTCACTAAATTAAAGCGAACCAGAATAATGAATGTTAGTCTGGCAGGGATACCCTATGGAGGTTGGCGAGAACTTACCTCTAAAGAGGTGGAAACCATTAATCTCCTATTAGCATCATCTTCCAAAACAGCAGAAGCTTCAAAAGATCAAAATAAAGGTAAAGGTTTTGGAAGGAATCGAACGAACTTCAATATAAACAAAAGAAAATCTTAAGTATCTTTTACAAGCTGTCATTTATCGTTTTGTGTATCTTTGCTTTCGATGAAATTTGAACTAAAGAGTAAAGATCCTAAGAGTAAGGCAAGAGCTGGTAAAATCACAACTGATCATGGTGTGATAGAAACGCCAATTTTTATGCCAGTTGGAACAGTAGGGACTGTTAAAGGTGTCCATCAAACCGAATTAAAAGATGAAATCAATCCAGATATTATTTTAGGGAATACCTATCATTTATATTTAAGACCAAAAATTGAAATTTTGGAGCAGGCCGGTGGACTTCATAAGTTTATAAATTGGGATCGTAACATTTTAACAGATAGTGGAGGTTATCAAGTATACTCATTATCAGGAAGAAGAAAAATTAATGAAGAGGGAGTAAAGTTTAAGAGTCATATAGACGGATCGATGCATTTTTTTACACCGGAAAATGTTATGGAAGTTCAGCGAAGTATTGGTGCAGACATTATTATGGCTTTTGATGAATGCACACCTTATCCATGTGACTATAACTACGCCAAACGATCCATGCATATGACACATCGCTGGTTGAAAAGATGTTTAACTCACTTAGATAAAACTCCTTTAAAATACGATTATAACCAAACTTTCTTTCCAATTGTACAAGGGAGTACTTATAAAGATTTGAGAAGACAATCTGCAGAATTTATAGCTTCTGTTGAGGCAGAAGGGAATGCTATTGGTGGTCTTTCTGTGGGTGAGCCAGCTGAAGAATTGTACGCTATGACAGAGGTTGTTTGTGAAATTTTACCCGAAAATAAACCAAGGTATTTGATGGGGGTAGGGACGCCTATAAATATTTTGGAAAATATTGCTCTTGGAGTAGATATGTTTGATTGTGTAATGCCAACTAGGAATGCTAGAAATGGAATGCTTTTTACTGCTCACGGTAGTATCAATATAAAAAATAAAAAATGGGAAAATGATTTTTCAGCAATTGATGACATGGGAATTACTTATGTAGATACACTATACAGTAAGGCCTATTTAAGACATTTATTCGCTTCAAAAGAATTATTAGGAAAACAAATAGCATCCATACACAATTTAGGGTTTTACCTTTGGTTAACTAGAGAAGCCAGAAAACATATCATATCAGGAGATTTTGCAGTTTGGAAAGATAAGATGGTCAAACAGATGAATAAAAGACTATAGTGAAAAAATTAGATTGGTACATATTAAAAAGATATTTGGTAACTTTCTTGTTTACCCTTCTTATACTTATTCCCATTGCGGTTGCAATTGATATTTCTCAAAGGGTAGATAAGTTTTTAGCTCATAGTGATTTAGGTGTAGGGCAAATCATAGATGAATACTATAAAAATTTTATTATTTATTATTCAAATACGTTCATGCCTTTGGCATTATTTATTGCTGTAATATTATTTACCTCAAAACTTTCAAACAATACAGAAATTGTAGCGATGACAAATGCTAAAATTTCTTTTACAAGATTTTTATATCCATATATGGTTGGTGCTACACTTGTAACCATGATGGCATTAGTTATGAATCATTTTGTTGTTCCTAATAGTAGTAAAGAACGAAAGAAATTTGAAAAGGAGTTTTTTAATAAAAAAAGATTTAAAGATGATATTGTTGAGAATTTCAGTCTTCAACTCAATGATAGTTCCTACATGTACATCAAAAGTTATAGTTTTAAATCATCTCAGGGAAGTTTTTTTTCCATTGAAAATTATAAGGGTATTGAATTAGTTCAGAAACTCACAGCAGATAATATTCGTTGGATAAAAAAAGACAGCACATTTAAATTAACACGTTATAGTTTAAGAAAAGTTTTTAAAGATAGAGATAGTATATTTTCTGGAACAAGTATTGACACCACATTTGCATTTACTCCAAAAGATTTTTTGTATAAATCAGCACTTGCTCAGGAATTACCATCTCATGAATTATCTCATTTTATTAAGATTTCAAAAAAAAGAGGTGTTAAAAATTTAAATGCCTATTTGGTAGAATTTCATAAAAGAACAAGCTTACCCATAGCATGCTATATTTTAACCTTAATAGCTGTTGCTTTAGCTTTCAAGAAAAAAAGAGGGGGTATAGGTGTGAATTTAGGTATTGGTGTAAGTATTATGTTCATTTATGTTTTTTTTCTAAAAGTAGCGGAAGTTCTTGGGGCTGTAGCCGGTGTTAATCCATTTATATATGTATGGATACCCAATATAATTTTTGGTTTATTAGCATTTTACCTTTATTTAAATGCAAGGAAGTAATCTAAAATACTATATCCATCTTCATCTAATTGTTTTCATTTGGGGGTTTACTGCAATTTTAGGAAAATTAATATCCATCGATGCAATTCCACTCGTGTGGTTTAGAATGTCACTAGCTTCTTTGTTTATTGCTTTCTATTTTTTTTATAAAAAAAAATCACTCAAATTAGATAAAAAGTCATTATTTAAGTTTTTTATATCTGGTATTTTAATTGCTCTTCATTGGATTACATTTTTTAAAGCCATTAAAGTTTCCAATGTTTCCGTAGCATTGGTTACCATGAGTACAGGTGCTTTTTTCACCTCATTTATAGAACCGTTTTTTTTTAAAAGAAGAATTAAAGGTGTTGAAATTATTTTAGGCCTTATAGTAATTTTAGGTCTATATATTATTTTTAGTTTTGAGTCTCAATATACTTTAGGAATTATTTATGCGTTAATTTCTTCTTTTTTATCAGCTCTATTTTCTGTACTGAATGGGTTGTTTGTAAAAAAACATAATGCCTCATTAATTTCTTTTTATCAACTTTTTTTTGGAGCTTTTTTTATTACTATATTTTTGTTATTTCAAGGAGCATTTACAACAGATTTTTTCATATTGCCAACCTCAGATTGGATTTACCTTTTATTATTAAGTAGTGTATGTACAGCATATGCATTTATAGTTTCTGTAGATGTAATGAAACATTTGACACCCTACACAGTTATGCTTACTATAAATTTAGAACCTGTTTATGCAATTATTTTAGCATTAATTATATTTGGTGAAACTGAAGAAATGAATTCTGAGTTTTACCTAGGAGCCTGCATTGTTTTGTTTGTAGTTGTGTTAAATGGGCTTCTTAAAAATATGAAAAGTATTGTAAAGAAAGTGGGTAAGTATAAACCATCAAAAAAATAAAATACATTGTAAATTGACACAATTTTGTAGTAAGTTTGTAATGTTTAAGAATAGATTTTTATGAATCAATTTTATAGAAAATAAATTACCAAACTATGGAATATTTAGACTTCGAATTACCTATTAAAGAATTGAAGGAGCAGTTGGAAAAATGTTATGAAATAGGAGTAGACAGTGATGTTGATGTTATTGCTACGTGTAAAAAAATTGAGAAGAAGCTAGAAAAAACAAAAAAAGAAATCTATAAAAATTTAACTCCATGGCAAAGAGTTCAATTATCTAGACATCCAAACAGACCTTATACTCTAGACTATATTAAAGCTATATGTGGTAATACCTTCATGGAATTACATGGAGACAGAAATGTGAAAGATGATAAGGCCATGATTGGTGGTTTAGGTAAAATAGGGGATCAGTCATTTATGTTTATTGGTCAGCAAAAAGGGTACAATACAAAAACTCGTCAGTATAGAAACTTTGGAATGGCAAATCCTGAAGGTTACAGAAAGGCATTACGCTTAATGAAAATGGCTGAAAAGTTTGGGATCCCAGTAGTTACTTTATTAGATACCCCAGGAGCTTATCCAGGACTTGAAGCAGAAGAAAGAGGTCAGGGTGAGGCTATAGCTAGAAATATTTTAGAAATGACTCGATTAAAAACACCCATCATAACCATAGTTATTGGTGAAGGTGCATCTGGAGGAGCAGTAGGTATTGGTGTTGGTAATAGAGTATACATGATGGAGAATACTTGGTATACTGTTATTTCTCCTGAATCTTGTTCATCTATTTTGTGGAGAAGTTGGGAATATAAAGAGCAAGCAGCAGCTGCGCTAAAGTTAACTGGTGAAGATATGAAACGTCTTAAGTTAATTGATGGCATTATAAAAGAACCTGTTGGTGGTGCTCATTCTAATAGAGAAGGAGCTTTTGAAGCTGTGAAAAATACCATCTTAAGTTCTTTTGAAGAATTAAAAGATATGTCAGATGAGAAAATAGTATCTACCAGAATGGAAAAGTATGCTGAAATGGGAGTTTATAAAGAATAGATTCATATCAATTTAAAATAAAAAAGTCGAGATGTTTATCTCGACTTTTTTATTTTAAATTCCCGGTAGTTCATCTAATAATTTTCTTAGCGATGGATTCGCTGGACTCAAGGTATTACTGTCAATAATATTACCTTTAGGATCAATTAAGATAAAACGTGGAATACTTCTTATCATATATTCTTTAGAAAAGCGTGCATCATCTTTTCCTGCCCATAATTGTATTCCTGTTAGGTTTCTGCCTTTTACCATTGTTGTCCATTTATCGCGTGCTTTTTCCCAGCTTCCATTTGATCTTCGGTCATCATCTGTAGAAATACTTAGAAATGAAATATTTTTATTTTTGTATTCTTTTTCAAGCATTTTTAGGTAAGGGAATTGAGCGATACAAGGTCTACACCAAGTGGCCCAAATGTCAATATATACATAACTTCCTATAAAATCTGATAGTGAAGAAGTTCCCCCATTATAGTTCTCATAATTTGAAAAATTTGGTGCTTTATTTCCTTTTTTTAATTTCTCTTCACTAATTACTTGCTCTAAAATTTGAGCATGCATTACGTCATAATTATCCTCTAATTTTTTAAAAAAGTTTTCATATTGTTCATCAGAATCATTAACTATTAACTTATTGGCATTAGGGTAAATTTTAGAAATACTATCCATTCCTTTTCTGAAATAATTTATTTTACTTTTAAATGCTTCTTTTTCTAGAATCATAAACCCTCTAATATTTCCAGAACTTTGGCCAAAGTTATATCGACTTACAAAAAAATTATTACTATCTGCTCCTTCATCATTTCCCTCACATTTAAAACTATTAAAAAAATCATTTGAATTACTAGTTAATTTTATGTGGTATCCATTTTTTAAAAAAACAATTCCTCTTTTGTTGCTGGAGGTATATATATTGAATAAACCTGCTTCAGAAACTTTTAGGGTGTCTTTAAAAGTTCCGTTATCTGAGATTTTGATGATTTTAGTTAATCCATCACCTAAAATTGTTAGGGTAGAGTCTTTAGAGTTTTCTAGGGTTCCGCTGAATGTTAAATACCCTTTTGCATGTTCTGCATGGCAAGAACTTAATAAGGTTAGGATTATAATTATTAGACTTAATCTTCTCATTAATAAAAAAATTTAAACTTTCTCAAAGATAAATACTATTTGAATAGAAAAATTGTTAAAATTTGTTGCATAATCAACATCGTTTGTTGATTTTTACAACGTTAACTAATCTTTATGGCTGCAACACACGTAATAGACTCTAATCCATTAGATCTTAGTATTATACAGGACATATTAGCACATGATAAAAAGCTTTCGCTTTCTGAAAGTGCAAAAGAACGTATACAAAAATGTAGGGCCTATTTAGACGATAAAATGTCTTCAGTAGTAAAGCCTATTTATGGAATTAATACTGGATTTGGTGCGCTATACAATGTAGAAATTAAAGGAGAAAATTTACAGAAACTACAAGAAAATTTAGTAATGAGTCATGCTTGCGGAACAGGAGATGAGGTTCCAAATGAAATTATTAAATTGATGTTGCTGTTAAAAATACAATCTTTAAGTTATGGTCATTCCGGAGTACAATTAGCAACTGTGAATCGTTTAATCGATTTTTACAATAATAATATTTTTCCAGTAATTTATGAGCAAGGTTCTCTAGGTGCTTCCGGAGATTTATCTCCTTTAGCTCATTTAGCTCTGCCACTAATTGGGTTGGGTGAAGTAAAATTTAATGATCATAGAGTTTCTGGGAAAGAAATTTTAGATCACTTTAATTGGGACAAAATTAAGCTTCAATCTAAAGAAGGTTTGGCTTTATTAAATGGGACTCAATTTATGTCGGCTTTCGGAATTTACAATTTATTAAATGCACACAAACTTTCTTACTTGTCGGATTTAATAGGAACACTTTCTTTAGAAGCTTTTGATGGAAGAATAGAACCGTTTAATGAATTAGTTCATTTAGTTCGACCTCATAATGGTCAAGTAAAGACCGCAAAAAGAGTAAGGCAGTTTTTAGAGGATAGCCATCTTATTAATCAAGAAAAATCACATGTTCAAGACCCTTATTCATTTCGTTGTATTCCACAAGTTCATGGAGCTACCAAAGACACAATTAAATTTGTAACAAAAACCTTTCTAACTGAAATAAATTCAGTTACTGATAATCCTAATATTTTTGTAGAAGAAGATCAGATCATTTCTGGAGGAAATTTTCATGGTCAGCCTCTTGCATTGGCATTAGATTTTTTAGCCATAGCCATGGCAGAGTTAGGAAATATTTCTGAACGTAGAACCTATCAGTTAGTCTCTGGGCATAGACATTTGCCTCCATTTTTGGTTTCTAATCCTGGCTTAAATAGTGGTTTTATGATTCCGCAATATACCGCTGCAAGCATTGTAAGTCAAAACAAACAATATGCAACGCCATCTAGTGTGGATTCTATAGAATCAAGTAATGGGCAAGAAGATCACGTGAGTATGGGAGCCAACGGAGCAACTAAATGTAAAAAAGTAATTGATAATATTCAAACTGTATTAGCTATTGAATTATTTACAGCTTCCCAAGGATTGTCTTTTGGAAAATTGAAGAGCTCACCATTTTTAGAGTCATTTGTAAACTCATTTAGGAAAGATGTTGCTATAGTTTTAGAGGATAGAGTCATGTTTGATGATATCAAAAATGCGTCTAATTTCATCAATGCGATGGAGATTGATGCTAATGAATTATTCTAAGTGCTAAATAAACATAATGCTATTAGTATAAAATTAAAAAACCCAAGCAATTGCTTGGGTTTTTTATTAGTCTTTAGCCTCTGTTTTTTTCTCTTTAACTTTCTTTCCCTTTTTTATTTTTATGGTAAGATCATTTTTTTGCTCATCTAAATCCATAGTAATTGTATCTCCCTCTGTCAATTTAGAATTCACAATTTCTTCTGCTAGAGCATCTTCAATATATTTTTGAATAGCTCTCTTTAGAGGACGTGCTCCATACTTTTTATCAAAACCTTTGTCAGCTATATAATCTTTTGCTTTATCGCTTAGCTTTAATGTATAGCCCAAATCAAGGATTCTATGAAGTAATTTATCAAGTTCAATATCTATAATTGAATGAATATCCTCTCTTTCTAAAGCATTAAAAACAATTACATCATCAATCCTGTTTAAAAATTCAGGAGCAAATGATTTTTTTAAAGCGCCTTCAATAATTCCTTTAGCGTGTTCATCTGATTGATTTTTTCTAGCGGAAGTACCAAAACCAACACCAGTACCAAAATCTTTTAATTGACGAGCTCCAATATTAGAAGTCATAATAATGATCGTGTTTCTGAAATCAATTTTTCTTCCTAAACTATCAGTTATGTGCCCATCATCTAAAATTTGTAACAACATGTTAAACACATCTGGATGTGCTTTTTCAATTTCATCTAATAAAACTACTGCATATGGTTTTCTGCGAATTTTTTCTGTTAATTGACCACCTTCCTCATAACCAACATACCCTGGAGGTGCACCAATTAATCTAGAAATTGCAAATTTTTCCATGTATTCGCTCATGTCTATTCTTATTAAAGAATCTTCAGAATCAAATAATTCACGCGCTAACACTTTAGCTAATTGTGTTTTTCCAACACCTGTTTGTCCTAAGAAGATAAAAGAACCTATGGGTTTATTTGGGTCTTTTAACCCAACTCTATTTCGTTGAATTGCTTTTACAACCTTAGATACAGCTTCATCTTGCCCAATTACTTTTCCTTTAATCATTTGAGGTAATTCACCTAACCTATGGCTTTCCGCTTCAGCAACTCTATTTACAGGAATGCCTGTCATCATAGATACAACTTCAGCAACATTATCTTCAGTAACAAGCTCTCTGTTTAATTTTGAATCGTCTTCCCATTGTTGTTGAGCAGAATGCAATGCAGCTTCAATGTTCTTTTCATCATCACGTAATTTTGCTGCCTCTTCATATTTTTGACCATTTACAGCTTTGGTTTTTCGTTCTCTAACAACCATCAATTGCTTTTCTAACTCCAGTACTTGATCAGGAACTACAATACTTGTGATATGAATTCTAGAACCTGCCTCATCCAATGCATCAATTGCTTTGTCAGGCAAATATCTATCAGTCATGTATCTATTGGTCAGCTTTACACAAGCTTTAATTGCTTCATCGGTGTAATTTACATGATGATGAACCTCATATTTTTCTTTGATATTGTTTAGTATTTGTACGGTTTCTTCAACGCTAGTAGGATTTACAATTATTTTTTGAAAACGTCTTTCTAGAGCACCATCTTTTTCAATATTTGTTCTGTATTCGTCAAGTGTGGTAGCTCCAATACATTGAATCTCACCTCTAGCTAAAGCGGGCTTTAACATATTTGATGCATCTAAAGAACCTGTGGCACCTCCGGCACCAACTATTGTATGAATCTCATCTATAAATAAAATAATATCATCATTTTTTTCAAGCTCATTCATTAATGCTTTCATGCGTTCTTCAAATTGGCCTCTGTATTTTGTGCCAGCTACTAAACTTGCTAAATCCAAAGAAACAATTCTTTTATTGAAAAGAATTCGAGATACTTTCCGATTAATAATCCTTAGCGCAAGTCCTTCAGCAATGGCAGATTTACCAACTCCTGGCTCACCAATTAACATGGGATTATTTTTTTTTCGTCTACTCAAAATTTGAGACACACGTTCTATTTCTTTATGCCGTCCAACAACAGGATCTAATTTTCCAGTTTCAGCTAAAAAAGTTAAATCTCTTCCAAAATTATCTAATACTGGGGTTTTAGACTTCTTGCTGACTTTGCTTTTTTGAGATTGATCATAAGGATTAGATTTTTCTGAAGCAAACTCACTATCATCTGAAGGAGTTTCTGAAATTGGATTTGATGGTAAATCATTATCATCACTATCAGTATGAAGTTCTTTGTATAAAGTTTTGGCCTGGTCATAATCAACATCATATTTGTTTAATAATTTTGTTGATGGATCATTTTCATTTCTTAAAATACATAGCAATAAGTGAGCTGTATCTATAGCTTCACTTTGATATAATTTGGCTTCTAAAAAAGTTGTTTTTAAAGCTTTTTCTGCTTGTCTCGTTAAATGAAGGCTTTTTTTCTTATTACCTTCAAGGATTGATGGAGCTGCTGGGTTAAGTAATTCAAGCTTTTTTCTCACCAATTCTAAATCAATTTGAAAAGTAAGTAATATTTCTATTGCTTTACCGTCTCCTTTTCGAATTAATCCTAGAAGTAAATGTTCAGTTCCGATGAAATCATGACCTAATCTTAGTGCCTCTTCTTTACTAAATGTGATTACATCTCTTACCTTTGGTGAAAAATTATCGTCCATATATCGCTTTTTCTTTATTGTAAATTTAACCTTTTTTGCTTTATAAAATACAAAAAGAATGCCATCAATTATAAACTGACAATTTGACCCTCGAAATTGGATCAGAAAGGCTTGTAAATCAAGGGTATAAATCAACTGTAAATTTTATCAATAAATGTTAATAACTATGGGCTTTTCAGGCACTAAAACCTTTGCTGAAAATAGGATTTATAGTATCTTGCTAATTATAAGTAAAACAGTTAAAATTAAACAATAAAAGCAAGGTATGGCAGAGGGAGAAAAGTTGATTCCTATTAACATAGAAGAGCAGATGAAATCTGCATATATTGATTATTCAATGTCCGTGATAGTCTCAAGAGCATTACCCGATGTAAGAGATGGTTTAAAACCCGTTCATAGGAGAGTTTTGTACGGAATGCATGAGTTAGGTATTAAAGCCACTGGATCATACAAAAAATCTGCAAGAATTGTAGGAGAAGTTTTGGGTAAGTATCATCCACATGGAGATACCTCAGTCTACGATTCTATGGTTCGTATGGCACAAAACTGGAGTGTTCGTTATATGATGGTTGATGGTCAAGGGAATTTTGGTTCTGTTGATGGAGATAGCCCTGCAGCAATGCGATATACTGAAGTTAGAATGCAGAAAATATCTGAGGATATGTTATCAGATATAGAAAAAGATACTGTAGATCATAGACTTAATTTTGATGATACGCTTCACGAACCAACCGTTCTACCTACAAGAATTCCAAATCTTTTGGTAAATGGTGCTTCAGGTATAGCTGTAGGTATGGCAACAAATATGGCCCCTCATAATTTAACTGAAGTTGTGAATGGAACATTGGCATACATTCAAAACAGAGATATTGAGATCGATGAATTAATGGAGCATGTAAAAGCCCCAGATTTTCCAACAGGAGGGATAATTTATGGATACGAAGGGGTGAAAGATGCTTTTCATACTGGAAGAGGTAGAATAGTCATGCGTGCTAAAGCTGTAATTGAAGAAGTTAAAGGAAGAGAATGTATTATAGTTACCGAAATTCCTTATCAGGTCAATAAAGCAGAAATGATTAAAAAAACTGCTGAATTAGTTAATGATAAAAAATTAGAAGGAATCTCAAATATTAGAGATGAATCTGATAGAAATGGAATGCGAATTGTGTACATATTAAAACGTGATGCTATTCCTAATATTGTTTTAAATAAATTATACAAATACACAGGTTTACAAACTTCTTTTAGCGTCAATAATATTGCACTGGTTAATGGTCGTCCAGAACAACTAAACTTAAAACAGTTAATTCATTATTTTGTTGAACATAGACATGAAGTAGTTGTTAGAAGGACAAAATTTGAACTAAAAAAAGCTGAATCAAGAGCTCATATTTTAGAGGGCTTAATAATCGCTTCTGATAATATTGATGAAGTTATAAAAATTATTAGAGGATCTAGTAATGCAGATCTTGCTCGTGAAAGTTTAATTGCAAGGTTTGAATTAACCGAAATTCAAGCTAAAGCGATAGTTGAGATGAGGTTACGTCAGTTAACTGGTCTTGAGCAAGATAAGCTAAGGGCTGAGTTTGATGAAATTATGAAAACTATCATTGATTTGAAAGATATTTTAGACAATGAGTCTAGACGTTATCAAATCATAACTGATGAATTAGTAGCTGTTCGAGATAAATATGGCGATGCGCGAAGATCACTAATTGAGTATGCTGGAGGAGATATGAGTATTGAAGATATGATTCCTAATACTAAGGTTGTAGTTACTATTTCAAATGCTGGATACTTAAAAAGAACAAACCTTGATGAATATAAAGTTCAAAATAGAGGAGGGCGAGGTCAAAAAGGAGTAGCAACTAGAAATGAAGACTTTCTAGAACATTTATTTGTGGGAACTAATCACCAATACATGTTGTTCTTCACTCAAAAAGGTAAAGTATTTTGGATGCGTGTTTATGAGATTCCAGAAGGAGGTAAAAACTCTAAAGGAAGAGCAATGCAAAATTTGATAAACATAGAGCAAGATGACAAGGTTAAAGCATTTTTAGTGACGCAAGACCTCAAAGATGAAGAGTACATTAATAACCATTATGTAATAATGGCCACCAAAAAAGGTCAAGTAAAGAAAACATCTCTAGAACAATATTCTAGACCTAGAACTAATGGGATTAATGCCATTACTATTAGAGAAGGAGATGAGTTACTTGAAGCTAAATTAACATCTGGAGATAGTCAGGTAATGTTAGCGTTGAAGTCTGGTAAATCTATTCGTTTTGAAGAAGCAAAAACAAGACCAATGGGAAGAACTGCCTCAGGGGTAAGAGGAATTACTTTGGCTCATGAAAATGATGAAGTAATTGGTATGGTTGCTGTAAATGATATGGAAAGTAATATCCTAGTAGTTTCTGAAAGAGGTTATGGTAAACGCTCTAAACTTGAGGATTACAGAGTAACTAATAGAGGAGGTAAAGGTGTAAAGACTTTAAATATATCTGAAAAGACTGGTGATTTAGTAGCCATCAAAAATGTAGATGATTCCAATGATTTAATGATCATTAATAAATCAGGGATTACAATACGAATGGCAGTTGAAGATTTACGTGTAATGGGTAGAGCTACACAAGGGGTGAAATTAATCAATATTAAAGATTCAGACAGTATTGCTGCAGTAGCAAAGGTAATGCATGAGGAAGATACTGATGAAGAAGGAATTGTAGAAGCTGCTTCAGATGAAGGTGATAACACTTCTGAAACTGATAACACTTCTGAAACTGATAATATAACAAACGATAACCAAGAATAACTATTAAAAAAATAAATAATTTAAGATGAAAACGAAGGTATTAGCATTAGCATTTGGATTAGCAACCCTCTCCACTTTTGCCCAAAAAAATGAATTAAAAGCAGCAGAAAAGGCTTTAAAAATTAAAGATTATCCAACAGCAATAACAGCCATAAGTTCGGCTCAATCTCTAATTGCAAACATGGATGATAAAATTAAAGGAAAGTTCTATTTCTTAAAAGCTCAAGCTTTTTACGGAAAAAAAGATTTTAAAACTGCAGCGAATGCTTTTGAAAACTTATTTAATTTTGAGAATGAAACTGGTAAAATGAGGTATACTGAAATGGGAACTACGCTTCAAAATCAAATGGTACAAGAAGTTTACCAATTAGCAAGTGACCAATACACAGGCCAAGACTATAAGAACGCATCTGATAGTTTTTATTTGACCTATCAATTGAGTAAGGCAGACACCATTTTTATATATAATGCAGCAGTAAGTTCAAGCCTAGCGAAAGACTATGATAATTCTTTAAAATATTACAAAGAATTACAAGACATTGGGTACACTGGAATATCTAAAATATACTATGCGACAAATAAGTCTTCAGATGAGAAAGAAGATCTTGGAGATGAAAAGAATAGAGATTTACAAGTTAAATTAGGTCTTTACAAGGATCCAGTTAATGAATTAACTGAATCAAAAACTGGAGATATTATTAAGAATGTGGCTTACATCCTAAAAAGCCAAGGAAAAATCGAAGAAGCATTAGTAGCAGTTGGTGAAGCGAGAAAAGCGTATCCAAAAGATATTAATTTAATTTTAACCCATGCAGATATCTATTTCCAATTAAAAAATATGGAAAAGTATGGAGAGCTTATTGAGCTAGCTATAAGTATAGACCCAAATAACCCTCAATTGTTTTTTAATTTAGGTGTGATTAGTTTTAATGATGGTAAGGTCGAGGAGGCTAGGAAAAATTATGAGAAAGCAATTGAATTAAAAGAGGATTATGGTGATGCTTATTTAAATTTAGCTATAGTTATTATGAATCAGGAAAAAGAAATAGTTGATGAAATGAATAACAATTTATCTGATTTCGATAAGTACGACGAATTACTGTTAAAGCAAAAAGGAGTTCATAAACAAGCTTTACCTTATTTAGAAAAAGCTGATAAATATAGCAGAAGTATAAATACTGTTCAATTTTTGATGAATATATATCAAACTTTAGAGATGGAAGAAAAAGCTACTGAATTTACAGACCTTTACAGAGAAATGAGAGATTAAAAATTTGTTTTAACCTGTTATAAAAAAAGTCAACGCTAACGTTGACTTTTTTTTATATAATTTTTTTAATTACTCTTAATTTATGGGTGTGTGTTTTGGTGTCTACATTGTAAATACCACTGTGATCTAATGTGTCTATTCTTACTTTTCCGTGAGCATGTATAATGTTGTAATCATTCATAATAATTCCAACATGAACAATACTACCCTCTTCATTGTCAAAAAAGGCTAGGTCACCGGGCTCAGATTCTTCTATAAAGCTCAAAACTTCTCCTTGAGTAGCTTGATCTTTAGCATCTCTGAGAAGAGAATAGCCGCAGAGCTTGTAAACTAATTGTGTAAAACCAGAACAATCTATTCCAAAAGGAGTTTTTCCACCCCATAAATAAGGTGTATTTAAAAATTGAAATGCTTTTCGAATGATTTCGTTTTTTGCCAATTTTTCTGAATATACATTACCTTCGTAAAAATAATCTTTTGCACCTATTGTAAAGTGTTGATCCTTGTAAAAAGGAAGTCTAGAACCAATAGAAATAGTGCTTAATTGATTTTCTTTTGTAGTAACAAAATCTATTATTTCAGTCGAATAATAATGTTTAGAATTCGATAAATTATTAAAAGTTTTCTCGTCTATTACTTCATATTGCTTATTGTCTATATAGCCAATATAGCCATCAAAACTCAATTCAATTTTACTCCACTTTTTTTCTTTTTCAAGTACTTTGAATTCCTCTCCAAAAAGGATCTGAGAGACCATTTCTGATGCATCACTTGCTTCCAATCGAAGAGGTACAATACTTAAATTACAAATGCCGTAGAGCATATTTTTTTATTTTAAAAGAGATTCAATAATCATTGCACTTGCACCACCGCCACCATTGCAAATTCCTGCAGCTCCAATTTTAGCTTTATTTTGTTTTAATACAGATAGTAGTGAAATAATTATTCTTGCTCCTGAAACCCCTAGCGGATGACCTAAAGACACTGCACCACCATTAACATTTACGATGTCATCTTTTAATCCTAGTATTTTCATATTAGCTAATCCTACTACAGAAAAAGCCTCGTTTAATTCAAAATACTCTATTTCATCAATAGACATATCTATTTTTTCTAAGGCTTTTGGAATTGCTTTTGATGGAGCGGTAGTAAACCATTTTGGTTCATGGGCGGCATCTGCATAGCTTTTAATTTTGGCAATAGGTGTAAGATTTAATTCTAGTGCTTTTTCTTCAGACATTAAAATTAAAGCTGCACCACCATCGTTAATTGTAGATGCATTTGCAGCAGTTACAGTTCCGTCTTTTGAAAAAGCAGCTCTTAAGGAAGGGATTTTTTCCATCCTAACATTTTTATATTCCTCATCTTCATCCATAAAAATAGAGGGGCCTTTTCGTTGTGGTATTTCTACTGGAATAATTTCATCAGAAAACTTTCCTAATTTCCAGGCTTCAGTTGATCTTTGGTAAGATTGTATTGCATAAGCATCTTGCTCCTCCCTTGAAAAACCGAATTTAGTTGCACATGCATCTGCACAAACACCCATTGCAACATTGTCATAAGCATCTACCAAACCATCTTTTTGCATTCCGTCTTCTAATGTAGTGGGGCCAAATTTAGTTCCTTGTCTTCCGTGAAGGTAATGAGGAATTGAGCTCATGTTTTCCATGCCACCAGCAACTACAATTGTTGCATCTCCTAAAGCTATAGATTGAGCTGCTAACATAATAGCTTTCATTCCGGAAGAGCAAACCTTATTAATTGTTGTACAAGGAACAGTCTCTGAAATGCCAGCTAATATTGCAGCTTGTCTTGCGGGTGCTTGACCTAAACCAGCTGATACTACATTACCCATAAAAACCTCGTCAACTTGGTTTGGGTTAAGATTAATTTTATTTAGGGCACCTTTAATAGCTATTGCACCTAATTTTGGAGCTGTGATTTTTGATAGACTACCCAAGAAACTTCCTATTGGTGTTCTGCCTACTGATACAATTACAACTTCTTTGATTTTCATTTTCAATATTTTTAATGTGCTATTATCAAACAAAACTAACTATTTTAAATCAAATTTGTCAGGAATCTATCCTTTCAATTTTTGACGTCCATTTTTTTAAGTTAAGTTTGTGTTCACAACATGTATACTTATGAGTAAAACTGTAAACAAATTATACAAGCACAATACTACCATTTACAAGGTTATTCTTTTTTTAATCACAACCGTTGCTATTGTATATCTTTTCCCAAAAGGAGGACAGTTTAAATATGAGTTTACCAAGGGGAAGCCCTGGCAATATGATAATCTCTACGCTCCCTTTGATTTTGCAATCAATAAATCTGAAGAGGAAATTACAGAGGAAATTAAAACAATAGAAGTAGCTGCCAAATTATATTTTCAATTTAATAAAGAAACTGTATCGGAGGTAAAAAAAGCTTACCAATTGAGAACATCATTATATAATGTAAGCGATTCATTATCAAAAATTGATATTGAGTCTATGGTGTTAACTGGTAATACTATAATTGACAATGTATATAATAATGGTTTTATAGAGGCTACTAGTGAAGGAATTATTTCTGATAAAAATAGTTTCATTGCCTTAAAGAAAGATAATCAAGTACAAGATATCATCTATACTAATTTGTTGTATTCAAAAGATGTTTTTGAACTCATTAAAAATAGTTTGGGTGAGCAGCCTTACAGTTATTCTCAGAATATTAATTTATCGATACTTTCTGAAGTTATAAAACCAAATGTTTCTTATGATAATGAGTTTACTCAAAAAGTAATTGATGAATCAGTTAATGAAATTTCTCTCAGTAAAGGAAAGGTTTCAGTAGGTGAATTAATTATTTTAAAAGGTGATATAGTTGAAGGAAAAAAAATGGCTATTCTGTTTTCACTCAAAGGACAGTCAGAGTCAAAACTATGGACAAATGCTAATTATTATTGGATTGTATTGGGTTATACGATATTAGTATCTCTAGCTCTTTTAATGCTTTTATTATTCTTGCATAAGTATCGAAAAGAAATTTTTGATAACAATACCAAAGTAACATTTATATTTTTTAATGTTAGTTTTATGCTTTTGATTCAAACCCTAGTTGTAAAATACAACTCAGATTACTTATATGTGGTCCCGTTGAGTATTTTACCAATAGTTTTGAAAGCTTTTTTTGATGCAAGACTTGGTTTGTTTACACATGTATTAACCGTGTTGCTTCTGGGTTTTATTGTACCCGATAGCTTTGAATTTATCTATCTTCATATTATAGCAGGTATAGTAACTATTTTAACTGTCTCAGAACTTCACAAAAGAGCAAATCTTTTTATTTCTGTGGGTCAAATTACATTAATTTACATGATTACATATCTTGCATTTTCAATTATTAAAGAAGGAAATGCGTCTCAAATTAATTGGGAATATTTAATGATGTTTGGAGCTAATGGTTTGTTGTCATTTTTGTCATTATTTTTCATCTATGCTTACGAGAAAATATTTGGATTGGTGTCAGATGTTACTTTGTTAGAACTATCAAGCACCAATACAAGACTTTTAAGAGAGTTGAATGAAAAGGCGCCAGGTACATTTCAACATTCGATGCAGGTTGCTAATTTAGCGGAAGCAGCGGCTAATGAAATTGGCGCAAATTCAATGCTAGTTAGAACAGGTGCTCTATATCATGATATTGGAAAAATATTAAATCCAATGTATTTTATTGAAAATCAGTCTACAGGTGTGAATCCACATAATGATCTATCTCCAACAGATAGCGCAAAAATAATTACTGATCATGTAATTAAAGGAATAGAGCTTGCCAAACAATATAGACTTCCAGATAGAATTATAGACTTTATTAGAACCCACCACGGCACAAGTTTGGTATATTACTTCTATGTTAAAGAACAAGAACAAAGTCCAGAAGAAGAAGCAGATATTAAAAAATTTCAGTACAAAGGACCAGTTCCTTTCTCTAAAGAAACTGCTATATTAATGATATGTGATGCCGCTGAAGCTGCTTCAAAAAGTTTACAACAACCTACAGCCCAGTCTATAGATAATTTAATAGATAAGATCGTAGAAAAACAAAAGCTAGACAACCAATTTATTAATTCTGATATTACTTTTAGTGAGATTGAAAAAATAAAAAAAGTAATCAAAAGAAAATTAATGAATATCTATCATGTGCGTGTAGAATACCCTGATTAATTTTATTGCAAAAAGTATAAAAAACCTTGCAATATTGTATTTGGTATGTTACATTTGCACTCGCAATTTTTTACTAACATTGTTAGTTTTACGGAGAGTTGCCAGAGTGGTTAATGGAGCAGTTTGCTAAACTGTCGACGGGTAACTGTCGCGTGGGTTCGAATCCCACACTCTCCGCAACAATTGCTACTCGGGGTGTAGCGTAGCCCGGTCATCGCGCCTCGTTTGGGACGAGGAGGTCGCAGGTTCGAATCCTGCCACCCCGACAAAGTAAAAAGTGGTGTTTTCGTAGAAACATAAAAACTACGGGCTCGTAGCTCAGCTGGATAGAGCACCTCCCTTCTAAGGAGGCGGTCATAGGTTCGAATCCTATCGGGCTCACAAATAAATCAACAAAAAGTTGAAACGAAGCAAGCTCAAAATAAAGAGCTTGCTTTTTTATTTTGGGTGATACTGAAGTTTCTTTTGTTGATTTTCAGCGCGGAGCGTTAAGGATCAGCGAGGCTAATCCTATCGGGCTCACTTAAAACTTCACAGAAATGTGAGGCTTTTTTGTTTATGTAAAGTATTATTTTTCGTAAAACACATCTTTTACTCCGTGTCCCTCATATAATTGAAGTGTGCTATCATCACATAATTCATTGAGGATTGAAATGAATTTTGAATCTGTACCGTATGATATTTGTTTTATTCTTTTAATTTTATTGGGGTGAACAAAGTTGTTAGGTTTTGGGTTTTTACTAAATTTTGTCATGAGAAAAGGAATTTTAATTTGATTTGGAAAGAGGAGTTTCCATGTTAAAACTCGATGAGATGGATCTATTCTTTTACTTCTAGTTACAAAAAAACCTTCTTTGAATTTATTTAATATTTTTATTTCTTTTTCAAAGTTAGCAGTGTTATTCTCTAAACATATTTCAAAAAAACCTTCCTTTGCATTTTCCCAAGAATTAAACCGCTCTACTAATAAACGTCTACCCATTAAACGTAATATTAATTTTATAAAAGGAGATATTGGTGCTTTTTCTAAAAGCTCAATGTAAGGCCCCTCTGAAAAATAAATTAAAGCATTGTGAGGTTTACTTTTAGAGCCATATTCAACATTGAAACCTAATTTTTCAAAGGCTTTAAATGATGCCTTTAAGTTATTAGTTTTAAATAATACATGACCTACTTTCATACCAAACTTAGACTCTAATGTGAAAAGATATTTAGGTTAATTGAATAGGTGTTATTTGTTTTGATTTTCTACTTTTTTCAGCCATAAATCCCATAATATGACTTTCTACAGAAGCATCTATAGTTGAGGTTAATAGACTAGAGTTTTGATTTTTTACAGCGTTAATCCAATCTGTAACTAATCTCCAATCCCCACCACCATGTCCACTTCCCTGATAGCCACTATTGTTATTTTTGTCAACAGAAATATCCCATATGGTTTTTTTACCTGTTAAGAAATCTGTGTGAGTAAATTCAGTCATATCTCCAGTAATATCCCCATGAGAACCCATAACTCGTGTTCTTCTTCCATGATATGAGGTAAAAGCTTCCATAGAAAAGTTGGCGGTAATTTCATCCTCAAACTCCATGGATGTTATATAATGATCTGGTTGGTCATTTTCCATTCTATAAACACAACGTCCATAATTTGTAGTTTTTAATTGCTCTAATATATATTCCTCATGCTTAGATATGTCATCTGGTAAGTCAAATACAGAAGACCATCCATTGGGTTTGTTGTAAATTTTCAAAGCTGAATATGGACAGTTTTTTTCTACAGCACAACCATCAGTACATCTATTAGTACTTCCTTCTGGAGCATTTTCTTTTTTAAACCATTTTAAACTACCAAACGCAGCAATACTTTTACAAGGTTTATCAATCAACCATCTTAATATATCTAAATCATGACAAGATTTAGCAAGAATAATTGGTGTTGTTTCTTTAGAATTATGCCAATTGCCTCTTACATAGGAATGAGACATATGAATATGTTCTATAGGTTCTAAATGCTGAATACTTATCAGTTTTCCTATAGCTCCAGATTGAATCATTTCACGTAATTTTATAAAATAAGGAGCATAACGCAAGACATGACATACGGCAACAATTCTACCTGTTTTATTGGCTAAATTTAAGATGTCTAGGCATTCCTTTTCGGAGGGAGCTATCGGTTTTTCTAATAATACATCATATCCCAACTCGAGAGCTTTCATACAAGGACCATAATGTAAATTATCTGGTGTAGTGATAATCACTGCATCGGCAAATTTAGGTCTATTAAAAACGTCTTCCCAGGTATCAAACCTATTTTCCTCTAAAATATTATGTTTTTTTGCATATCGTTCTTTACGAATTGAGATGGGTTCAGCTACACCAATAATATCTAATTCTTTAGAAAATTCAATTCCGTAATTCCCATAAACGTTTCCTCTATTTCCAGCCCCTAAAGTAATAGCGGTTACAGGGTTTTCAATATTAGGATTTCCAATTTTTGTTGAAGGAATAGTTTTTGAATTTGTTTTTGTAGTTGCAAATCCACTTAATGGGTTAGAAAGTAGCGTAGCTCCACCAATCCCAATGGTTAAATTTTTTAATGCTTTTCTGCGATCAATTTTTTTCATAATTAATTTGAGTGAATTTTACACATCACTACTTAATAAACCTAAGTAGCTTCTAATTTAATAAATAATAATGAAACATAAAATTAGAAGAATAATAAAGATTTTGAAAAAAGAAGATTCATTTAGTTGTTAAAAAAAATATAATGATAATAGCAGAAGCATTTTTCAAATTTCTTCCAATTACTATTCGTTTTATAAAAAACTTCTAAAAATTATTTTTTATGAATTGTAATAATGATTGTTTTTGAGGTTGGTGTATTACTAATTCTAGCTTTACTTTGAATAGGCACCAAAACATTTGCCTCCGGAAAATAGGTAGCTGTACATTGTTTTGGAATGTTGTAAGGAATTACAAGGAATTTTTTTGCTGTACGTTTCTCTTTGTTAAAATGACTGACCAAATCTACAGCATCTAGCTTTTCTAACCCTTGCTCTTTCATATCTATGGGGTTCATAAAAATAACTCTACGTTCATTTATAATGCCACGATACCTGTCATCTAGTCCGTATATGGTTGTGTTGTATTGATCATGAGTTCTGATGGTCATCATCATAAATTGATCCTTTTTCAGGAAAATATCTGAAATCCTATTGAGTGTAAAATTAGCTTTGCCTGAAAGTGTAGGAGAGAAGTCTTTATTTCTTGCATTATTTGGTAAATAAAAACCTCCTTTTTTTCTAATTCGTGTATTGTAATCTTTAAAACCTGGAATAGTAGCCTCTATTTTATTTCTAATGTTATCATAGTCTTTAATCAATTCAGTCCAATTGAGTGAAGGGTTTGACAGACTTGCTTTTGCCATACCAGCTACAATGGCGGGTTCACTGAGTAAAGATTCTGATAAAGGTGCTAAATGTCCAGAAGAAGAATGTACAACTCCCATTGAGTTTTCTACACTTACAAATTGAACTCCTTTTTCTTGAATATCTTTTTCAGATCTTCCCAAGCATGGGAGTATCAATGCTTTTTTTCCGTGAATTAAATGACTTCTGTTTAATTTGGTAGATACATGAACGGTGAGTTCACAATTTTGAAGGGCTTTAGCAGTATATTCTGTATCTGGAGTAGCAGAGAGAAAGTTACCACCCATACCAATAAAAACTTTCGCTTTTTTTTGATGCATTGCTTCAATGGCATCTACTACGTCAAGTCCATGTTTTCTAGGAGCTTTGAAATTAAATTCTTTTTCTAAATTATCTAAAAATTCTTTTTTGGGTTTTTCCCAAATACCCATTGTCCTGTCTCCCTGAACATTTGAATGTCCACGAACAGGGCATGTGCCGGCACCTTGTTTACCAATACTACCTTTTACTAATAATAAATTTACAACTTCACGTATATTATCTACAGAGTTTTTGTGTTGGGTTAATCCCATGGCCCAGCAGATAATTATTTTTTTCTTCGCAGCTATTAATGTTGCAGCTTCTTTTATAATTTTAAGATCTATACCTGTCTGAGGAATTAATTCTTCAATGGAGTAGGTTTCTAAATCCTTAATAAAATGATTATATCCTAAAGTATTTGAATTGATAAATTCATGATCAAAAATAGTTCCGGGAGATTTCTGTTCTTTTTCCCACAATAATTTTAAAATTATTTTTAACAATGCAACATCTCCATTTATTTTTACTTGTAAAAAAATATCGGTTAGTTTTTGTCCTTTACCAATCCATTTAAGTGGATTCTGAGGATCTTTATACCTCATTAAGCCAACTTCAGGTAAAGGATTTATTGTAATGATTTTGCCTCCTCTTTTTTTTGTTTCTCCCAATGCAGTTAACATTCTAGGATGATTTGTACCTGGGTTTTGCCCTATTACAATAACCAGTTCTGCATGATTAAAATCTTCTAAGGTTACAGATCCTTTTCCAATACCTAGAGTTTCGGTTAGAGCCACACCACTAGATTCATGACACATATTTGAACAGTCGGGTAAGTTGTTGGTCCCAAACTTTCGTACAAATAATTGATATAAGAAAGCAGCCTCATTACTCGTTCTTCCTGAAGTATAAAAAATTGCTTCATCTGCTGAGGGTAAGGATTTCAATTCTTTACCTATCATATTAAAAGCATCTTCCCATGAAATTTCTTCATAATGATTTCTTCCCTCATGAACAACAACAGGATGGGTAATTCTTCCCTTTTTTCCTATTTCATAATCTGATAATTTTGATAATTTTGAAATTGAATGGGTTGCAAAAAAAAGTGGTGATACTCTATTTTTTGTTGCCTCTTCAGCAACAGCTTTGGCACCATTTTCACAATATTCTGATAGGAAAGCTCTTTTCTCGTCAGGGTCTGGCCAAGCACATCCCGGACAATCAAATCCATTCTTTTGATTTAAATTAGCTAACAAACCAATGCCTTTTTTTAAGCCTACTTTATCTTTTATTTGAGTAATGGCTGATTTTATAGCCGGAAAACCAGCAGCTGAGGACGGGATTTTTTCAAATTCTATACCTGTCAGTTTTTTTGGTGGTTGTGCGTGTATTTTTTTAGTACTCATAATTTTATTTTTTTTCTAAAGAGCTAGGATTGGCATAGACAGTCATTTTATTCTCTCTAGTAAATCCTATTAAACAAATACCAAATTCTTTAGCAAAATCTACAGCCATAGATGAACACGCAGATACCGCAACAATTACTGGGATTTTTGCCAAAAAAGCTTTAGAAACAATTTCGTAGGAAACTCTTCCACTAACCAATAAATATATGCCATTTTTCAATATATTTAATTGCAATAAACTACCGATGCATTTATCTACAGCATTATGTCTACCTATATCTTCTCTAAGGGTAAGTAATTTAAATTGAGTATTAAAAATACCAGCTGCATGGCTTCCGCCAGTTTTCTTAAAAGTTTCTTGATATTTTTGTAATGAAGTAAACATATTTAGTAATTTTTCAGATGAAAAATTCACTTTTTGTTCCATTTTTTCACCACTTACTTTAATGTCATCAAGTTCTTTTTTTCCACATATACCACAGGAAGAAACAGACAACAAGGTTCTTTTATTTAAGTATCCTTTTCCTAAATGATTTGAAGCTATAGTTACATTTACAATACTAGGAATATTGAATTTTTCTTCTATAATTTTAAAAGGTATTGGAAGTGAGTTTTTATAAATATCTTCGGCATACAATAACCCAAGAACCAAATCTTGATCATTACCTGGAGTTCTCATAACTACCGTATATGATTCATTGTTAATATTAATCTGTAAAGGAGCTTCTATTACCAATTCATCTGTAGTGATTGATTGTTTTTTATTAATAATTTGAAGTCCTTGGTAGGTATTTGTTTGCATGAGATAACTTATAAAGTTATAATAACAAACTTAATAAAAAATATGGTATAAATAATTAAAAGCCTTTATTAATGGGACTTATAGTGTTTTTAAATTTTAATAAATACGACTTAACTATAGTTTTTTACAATAGATACAATTAAACGTATTGTGGAGGTTCGTTGTAAAAAATAAATAGTCATCTCCACCATCTTTAATTTTTAGTTCTTTTCTGATTTGAGCAACACTCTTGTGAAAATTTCTCGTGGTTATGTTCGCTTTTTTGTTGGGTAACAGTTTTACTATTTTCTTTTTATCGTAGGGAAGAACAGCGATTATTTTAAACCCTCTCCCTGGGAATTTTATATTTTTTTTTGATGTATATAAATGTGAATGTTGATGGATTTTGTAAACATCTAACTGAGCTGTGATTTCATGAAAACCTCCAGATTTTAAGATAGCTGCATTTGGTTCGTACAGGTAATCTTGGGGTTCTTGATAATTAGATATTGTTTTTTTATTTAATAGGAAATTAAATTTTTGGGTGTTTTTTTTTGAAAAATTTATAGTATTTATTTTTATTTCCCCATTGTATTCTTTTTCTAATAGATATAGTAATTCTTTTACATCATTACGAATTGCAACAATATGAATTTCTTTCACAAATTTTAGTTCTTTGATCGCACTAGTAATGTCTAAAATTGGTGAATTTTTTATGAGTATTGTTTTTGTTTTATTCAATAACAAATCAATATATTTTGGAATATTTGGTTCACAATCCTTTAATAAAAAAACTTTTCCTTTAGAATCACTTCTTCTAGAAGGATCTAAATAAATAACATCAAAAGAGTCACTAGATTTTTTAAGGTATTCAATTCCGTTTTCAGCTAAACAGGTAATATTTGTTTTGTTTAGTTGTTTAAAGTTGTGTGCTGCTATTTTAGATAGTTTTGTATTTATCTCACAATGAATAACGGTGTTAAAAGTAGAAGAGAAGTAAAAAGAATCTACACCAAAACCACCTGTTAAATCTATTAATCTCTTTCCAGAAACCAAAGAAGCTTTGTATTTAGCTGCAGTCTCTGACGATGTTTGTTCTATACTTACTTTTGGTGGATAATAAACATTTTTAGTATCGAACCAACTTGGTAATTTTTTTTCAGACTTTTGCTTACAAATCACCTGATTGGCAACTTCTTGAACTGTTACTCCTTCAAATGGAACACCTTTTAAAATTAATTTATGAATATCAGATTTTAAATGGTTCTTTATATGCTCTTGAATGTCCTGTTGTAAAATTCTTTCGTTCAATAGTTTAAATTTCCTTAGTAAGTGATGAAACAATTTTATTATCAGACATAAATTCCTTTAAGATAACCTTTAAAACAGTGTAGGAAGGAACGGCTATTATCATTCCTAAAGGGCCAGCTAATAAACCGCCAATAATAATTATTAAGAAAATTTCCAACGGATGAGACTTCGTAGTCTTTGAGAATATGATGGGCTGACTCGCAAAATTATCTCCAACCTGAGCCATGATAAAACCAATCATAACATAAATTGTTTTTGGAAGAATCTCTGATTGAAAGTCAAGGTTTTGACCTAAGCCACTTGTCATTGTTAAAACAATCATTAGAAATGCACTTATTAAAGGTCCAATGTAGGGTATGATGTTAAGTAGAGCACACAAGAAAGCGATTACAACGGCATTAGATACTCCAAAGATTAATAGTATTAGGGTGTAAACAATAAACAAAATAGAAATTTGAATGACCAAGCCAATAAAATATCGTGATAATAAATCGTTTATTTTTTCCAAGGAGTGAGAGAATTTTTTTTCAGTACCTTGAGGGATCAACGCTAATAAAGCATTTTTAAATAGTCTACTATCTTTCATAAAAAAGAAAGTGATAAATAACACAGAGAAAAGTCCAATACTGAAGGACCCGAGAGCTCCTACTATTGAATTGAGTACATTTGGAATAGTTTTTAAACTGGTAAAAACATCGGCACTTTGTAATTCACTTAAAATATTAATATTCTTAGAGGAGAAGTAATCATTCGCTTGTGTAATTAGGTTTCCTATATTTTCTTCTAATGCTGTTGTTTTTAGTAAAGAAAGACTTTCTCCTTGTTCTATAACCAAAGGGATGAACATTCCCGTAATTCCGAGAATTAGAGTCACAAAAAGAATCATTGTACTAATAACGGCAACAGTATTAGGAAATTTGAGTTTTTTTCTTAAAAATAAAATGATGGGTTTTGCAATCAATGCAATGATGGCGGCGATAAGTATATACACCAAAACAGATTGAATGGTCAGTAAAAAATACCCAAGCCCAACAACGCCTAGTATGATCGCTAATGCCCTTAAAATTCCGTGTGAAATTATTTTTGAATTCATTTAATTATATCCTTTTACATCTCCCATATTTATTATTTTACCACTCAAATATATATGATTTTTAGGTAATAAAGTACCTGATTCAGTTAGGGTCCAATCTTCCCAAGTTACCGTAGTCCCTAATTTTTTCATTTTTTTAAGATACATTTGATAGTGAGTTGGCAGGTAATTTTCATCCAATATCCATACATAAGAATCTCCTGGTGTTGTTCCTCCTCTAGAATATTTTACATGCAACGCCTCTTTGCCATCAATAATTCTAATACTGCGATAAATTCCATGTTCAAATAATTTGTGAGGAGCTACCAGCCAAAAGCTATCATTATTGAAAAATCTGAGAGCTCTTTTTACAAGATTATCATTGTAGGAAACTTCTTTGTCATTAAGATAAACAGTACTTTTAGTTAAATCATTTGGATGTAATAGTACTTTAGCATCGTTCCATTTAACTTCTACGATATGTTGTGTTTTGTCCCATTTATAAAAACGCTTTCCTTTGAAACTCCAGTCTATATAACGGGTGTTTTTATAAGCTTCATGTTTAATGGCTTTCAACATATTATGAGCTAATTTATCTGCATTTGGGTTGTAAGCTTTTACTTCGCCCATGTCTATTTTTATTCCAAAAAGTGAGAGTGTGTGCGATGTAGGTAATTTAATTCCAGAACCTGAAGTTATACAATCATTCCAAGTTGCAGATACTCCACCAATTGGAATAATCTGTGTCCACATTTTAAATGAAACAGGTACATAATTCTCGTCTAAAATCCATAAATAAGAATCTCCTGGTGTTGTTCCACCAGAAGTGTACTTTATAAGTAGTGCATCTTTATTATCAACTTTAACAATACTTCTTTCCACACCGTCATCAAATACTTTATAAGGAGCTACCAACCAGAAACTATCATTATTAAAAAAGTTGATGGCATTTTCAATAAGTTTAGGACTTTCACCAATACTTTTTGAGTAGTCATTGAGATTTACAGTAACTAAGATACTATCCCAAGAGACATCTACCAATCCCTCTTGTTTTCTCCATACATAATGATGTTTATCTCTGAAACTCCATTTTAATATTTCTGTACTATCAAAAGCACTTTTATTGATGGCTGACATCATTTTTTTAGCTAACTCATCAGCTTCTTTTCCTGGGGTGCCTGAAGGTAATGACTCATTTTTAGCAAAGCAATAAAGAACTGTTGCTAAAATTATAACAGTTATTAATAGGCCAATTATTTTAAGAAATTTTTTCATTCTTTTTTATAAATTTTCTTAAAAATAAATAATTTAGATGACGTAATGACATTACAAAATGGAAAAAAGATTTTTAAGGGTTTTTTAAATTTGAAATTTGTTTGGTAATTAAATTGAATTTCTTGGGAAGAGCAGATGTTAAAGCTAACTTTTCCTTGGTAAATGGATGTGTAAAATCTAATTGAGAAGCATGTAAATACAATCCTTTACCTTTTAAAACTAAGGGTTCTATTCCATATTCTTGATCACCTAAAATTGGATTTCCGATACTCAATAAATGAACTCTTAATTGATGTCTTCTTCCTGTTTTTGGGGATAGTTCAACTAAATTTAAGAATTCAAATCGATCTGATTTTACTGTATGTATTGTTTTGTAGCTCGATTTTGCTTCTTTTCGGTTTACATTAGAAAGAATAAACCCATCAGAGTTCATTTTTCCAATGGTAATGGCATGGTAAATTTTTTTTATTTTTTTATGTTCAAATAATTGATTTAATAACTGAATACTAGAACTGGTTTTACCTATAAGTAATAGCCCGGTAGTTGGATAGTCTAGCCGATGGACTGGCCTAGGTTTTACAGCGTCAAGTTGGTTACTTTTATTTATATTTTGCTCTAATGCATTATCAATTGTTTTAAACGTATTTCCACTAACTAAAATTCCAGGAGGTTTTTCAATTACTGCTAAATAGTCATCTTCAAATACAACAGAGAGTTTAAGTTTTAGTGGTTTAGTGGTTGTTTTTTCTTCAGGAGCAAATAATGTTATTTTTTCTCCTCCAACAATAATTCTTGCAGTTGTTACGGGAATATTATCGACAAGAATTAATTTTTTTTTGATCGCTTTTTTTACAGCAGATCTTGTTGTAGTAGTAGTAAAAATACCAACAGCATATTCTTGTATTCGAATTGGAATCTTTTTGTTCTTTGGCAATATGGGTTTCTAAAAGACGCATTTAGGTCGCAAACAATTGACTAAGATCTTTAAAAGCTTTAAATTCTAGAGCATTGCCCTCAGGATCTTTGAAAAATAATGTAGCTTGTTCACCTGGTTTACCTTTGAATCTAATGGTGGGTTCTATAATAAATTTCGTTCCATTTTTTTTTAACCGCTCACTTAATTTTTCCCAATCATCCATGCTAAGAACTACACCAAAATGAGGAACAGGAACGTCATGACCATCTACAGGGTTTGAAATTTGTTGGGGTGTGAAACCATCTTTTTGATGAATTACCAATTGGTGACCAAAAAAATTGAAATCTACCCAATGCGTATCACTTCTTCCTTCAATACATTGAATAATATCTCTGTAAAAGGTTCTGCATAGTTCTAAATTTTTGACAGGAATAGCTAAGTGAAAGGGTTGAATCATTTTTGTAGTATTATATGTTTTTATTTTTTTATGGATATTTTAAAACCCTATTGCTGTATCGTCTCCTCTTGGATCTGCTCCAGCCTCTAATTTTCCATTCTTTAAAACTAAAATTGCATCAACTTTCCCTATGATTCTTGAGTTTCGCTCATCTATAGTATAGCCAATACTTCGAAGTTCATTAATAACGTTTTTGTTAAATTGATTGGGTTCTATCATAATCATATCGGGTAACCATTGGTGGTGAAATCTAGGTTGATTTACACTTTCTTGCATTCCCATTTTAAATTCATGAACATTTAAAATAGTTTGTAGAACAGAGGTGATAATCGTAGACCCTCCAGGAGTTCCAACAACCATCCAAAGTTTACCATTTTTTTCTACAATCGTAGGTGTCATTGAGCTTAACATCCTTTTTTCAGGAGCAATTTCATTTGCTTTAGCCCCTATTAAACCAAACATGTTTGGTTCTCCTGGTTTACTGCTAAAATCATCCATTTCATTATTGAGAAAAAAACCGAGTTCTGAGGAATAAAGTTTAGATCCATAACCACCATTCAAAGTTGTGGTAACTGACACCGCATTGCCGTATTGATCTACAATAGAATAGTGGGTGGTTTCCATACTTTCTACAATTTCAACAGAGCCATGAGAAACATCTTTTGAAGCTGTTGGTTTATCAAAAGAAAAAGATTGCATCCTATTCTTCGAATAGGATTTGCTAATTAATGTATCTTTTGGAATACTTACAAAATCAGGATCACCCAAAAAATAACTTCGATCTGCGTAAGCTCTTCTCTCGGCTTCTGTTATTACCTGCATTGCTTTTACAGAGTTATGGCCGTATGCTTGAAGATCATAAGGTTCAATTCCGTTCATGATTTGTGCCAAACAAACTCCTCCACTAGATGGTGGAGACATAGATGTTATTTTTAAATTATCATATGTGAATGTAATAGGAGTTCTCCATTTTGCTTCATATTTACCTAAGTCTTCTTCTGTTATGATTCCTCCATTATTTTGAATAAATTTTGCTAATTTTTTTGAGGTTTCCCCTTTGTAAAATTCATCTCTTCCATTTTTTAAAATACGTTCTAAAGTATTGGCTAAGGCAATATATTTTATGGTATCACCCTCTTTCCAATGCTTTAGAAAAATAATTGAATCTTTATTTACTTTTTTAAAAGCTTTTTTATGTCTAAGAATTCTTTTTTCTTGTTTTTTAGTAACTACAACTCCTTTTCTTGCCAATGCAATTATGGGTGCCAAAATTTCTTGAACAGAGAGTACACCAAACTTTTTTTGAGCTTTGAATACACCAGCGATAGTCCCAGGAACTCCAACAGCAGTTGCGCCAGAGGTGCTCTTACCTTTGATGATATTCCCTTCTGTATCTAGATACATATCTTTAGAGGCAGCTAAAGGAGCTTTTTCTCTGTAGTCTAGAGCACCAATTTCACCATCATTTTTTCTGTAGACCATAAAACCTCCACCACCAATATTTCCAGCAACTGGATAACTCACAGCTAATGCCAATTCTGTAGCCATCATGGCATCAAAGGCATTTCCCCCTTTTTTTAAAATTTCTGTTCCAATTTTAGAAGCTTCAACACGTGCAGAAACCACCATTGCTTTTTCTGTAACTAAACCTGTTACTTCACTAACATTTTTCAACTCCTGATTACAGGATGTTATTAACATACTAATAATAAATATGAGTGTTATTTTTTTCATGAATGTGTATTTTGTAGTTGTAATTCTTTAATTTTTTGATGTGAAAAAATTTGTAAATCATCAAAAAATAATTTAAAATCTTTTTCAATATCTTGATCTAGTATTCTAAGATCGTTAATAGCCAAATCTATTTGTCCCTTATTATTAGTTCTTTTATTCATTCCCTCAAGAACACTTTTAATTCCTTCTTTATATTTATAGTTGTACAGCCAATTGTATTTTACCATGTAAGGAATCATTTGAATTGTTTTTTCTGGTAAAATTTCTTTATAACTATTTACTAAATTATAGACTGAATTTACGTAAATTTTAAGAGGAATGGCGGAGTAATCATTCCAATTTTTTGCTAAATAATGATCGTAAAAAATATCAATTACAATTCCAGCAAATAAACCATAACGTTTGTGAAGCCTTCTTTTACTTATTCTTGTAATTTCATGAGCGTCTGTATATGTGTCAATTTGTCGATGTAATATGATCCCTTGTTGAATTTTTGGATCTAAATGGGTAAATTGATTTCCTTTAATGTGGTCAGCTATAAAATTACCAATCATAATCTTAGGGCAGCTTTCTGACAGGTATAAATGCGCAAGGAAATTCAAATTATTATTTTTTGATTTAAATATAAAAAAATCACAACATTAAACTGCTATTTTCAGTGTTTTGTTGTGATTTTATATGTGAATTTTAAAGATGTATTTTATGATATAGTAAACCTATTTAATAAAATATTCTATTAGTTATTTAGCATCACAGGCATTACCAACATGGTGATTTTTTCACCTTCATCAGTTCCATCAATAGGAGTAAGAATTCCTGCTCTGTTAGGCAAAGACATTTCAATTAAAACTTCGCTAGACGTCAAATTACTTAACATTTCACTTAAAAAACGAGAATTAAATCCAATTTGCATATCATCTCCTTGATAGTCACAACTAAGTCGTTCATCAGCTTTGTTTGAAAAATCTAAATCTTCGGCAGAAATATTTAATTCCGTACCTGCCATTTTTAAACGAATTTGATGGGTTGTTTTGCTGGAAAAAATAGAAACACGACGAACAGAGTTTTGAAAAGATGCTCTATCTACAGTTAATTTATTAGGGTTTTCTTTTGGAATAACAGCCTCATAATTTGGGTATTTACCATCAATTAAACGGCAAATCAACACAAAATTCTCAAATGTAAATTTTGCATTAGCATCGTTGTATTCAATTACCACATCTTCTTGACCACCTAAAACACCCTTCAATAAGTTTAGAGGTTTTTTAGGCATAATAAATTCAGCTGTTTTATCAGCTGTTACGTCTGTTCTTGTATATTTAACCAATTTATGTGCATCTGTAGCAACAAACGTTAGATTATCAGTACTAAATTGAAAAAAGACTCCACTCATTACGGGACGTAAATCATCATTTCCAGCAGCAAAAATAGTCTTAGATATTGCAGTTGCTAATACATTTGAAGGAACAATAGTTTTGCTTGGAGATTCTAAACTTACTGATTTTGGGAATTCATCTCCTCCAAAATAAGCCATATCATATTTTCCTTGATCAGAACTAATCTCAATAATACTATCGCCTTCAGTTTTGAATGTTAAGGGTTGATCCGGAAATGTTTTTAAAGTATCTAAAAGTAATCTTGCGGATATAGCAATGGATCCTGTTGAATCAGATTCTATGGCTACAACAGCAGTCATCGTTGTTTCTAGATCTGATGCAGAAACTTTTAGTTGATTTTCAGAAATTTCAAATAAGAAATTATCTAATATGGGTAGGGTGTTATTACTATTAATAACTCCGCCCAAAACTTGTAATTGTCTTAATAGTTGAGAACTTGATACGATGAATTTCATTTAAGGTTTTTTGTTAAGAATGGTTCTTTTACAAAGATATTCGAATTTAGTGATTTTGAAAATTTTGTTATCAACATTTTAGCTGTATTGTTGATAGTTTTTTTACTTAAAAATATAGACCAAATCACTACATTTTTAAACCGATTAAAAAAATGATTGGTTATTTTATGAGAAAATTTAAAATATTACATTTGTTACTATCCAAACCACCTTATGTAATGAAAAAAATAGTAACAATTCTTTCATTTTTACTAGTCACTATTTCTGTTTTTTCTCAAAAACCTGAAAAATTATCGTCAAATCAAATTTTCGAAAAAATTCAAAAATTAAATTTTTTAGGAACAGCTTTGTATGTAGCAGCTCATCCCGATGATGAAAATACACGCTTAATTTCCTATTTGTCTAATCACGTTAAAGCAAGAACAGGTTATTTGTCATTAACTCGAGGTGACGGTGGGCAAAACTTAATAGGGTCAGAAATTAGAGAATTATTAGGGGTAATTAGAACCCAAGAACTTTTGGCTGCTCGAAGCGTAGACGGTGGTGAACAATTATTTTCAAGAGCTAATGATTTTGGCTATTCTAAACATCCTGACGAAACGTTAAAGATATGGGATGAAGAAAAGGTTTTAAGTGACGTAGTTTGGGCCATTAGAACCTTTAAGCCCGATGTTATCATTAATAGATTTGATCACAGAACTCCGGGGACAACTCATGGACATCACACTTCATCTGCAATGTTAAGTGTAGAAGCTTTTGATTTAGTAAATGATCCATCAAAGTTTTCAAATCAACTAAAATATACCGAAACATGGCAGCCTAAGCGGTTGTTTTTTAATACATCGTCTTGGTTCTATAAGTCTGAAGATGAATTTAAAAAAGCTACAGAGGGAAAGTTAACCTCTGTTGATGTAGGAGTTTTCTATCCTTTAAAAGGTTTATCTAATAATGAAGTAGCTTCTTTGGCTAGTAGTCAACATTTATGTCAAGGATTTGGAAGATTAACAACTAGAGGTAGCCAAAATGAATACATAGAATTTTTAAGAGGGGATAAACCAAAAGATACTAATGATATTTTTTCAGGCATAAATACCACTTGGAATAGAGTAAAAAATGGAGGAGATATTGGTTCAATTTTATATGATATTGAAAAGAATTTTGACTTTGAGAATCCTGCAAAACATCTAAAAGACCTAATACTTGCTTACAAAAAAATTCAATCTTTGGAGGATAAACATTGGAGAGATATCAAAGAAAAACAAATCATTCAGATTATTGAAGCATGTGCAGGATTGTATTTAGAAGCTTCGTCAGAAAGTTCAAGTGCAGTTCCCAATGACATGGTAGAGGTAGCTATTGAAGTTTTAAACAGAAATGCAGAAATACCAATTTTTTTAGAATCAATTGGTTATAAAACTGAAAAAACTGAAAATATTAGCTATGATATATTGCTAGAAAATAATATTAAACAACAATTTAAAAAAACCATAAATTTAGAAAAATTAAGTTACTCAGATCCGTATTGGCTCCAAACAGAGGGTTCTTTAGGGATGTATAATGTAAATAAAAGAACTTTAATAGGTAAGCCTGAAACACCCAGAAAAGCAGTTGTGTTTTTTAATTTATTAATAGATACCACTCAACTTACTATTAAAAAAAATATTATACATAGATACTCTAAAAGAGATCAAGGTGAATTGTATGATCCGTTTGAAATAGTACCCTTGGTAACTACAAAACTGAATGATAAGGTATTACTTTTTTCAGACGCTAATGAACAGATAGTCAATGTAGGTGTGCGTTCAGGAGCTAATAACATCAAAGGGAAGTTATTCCTAGACGTTCCTGAGGAATGGAAAGTTACCCCAACCTTCATTGAAATAGAAATAAAACAAAAAGGAGACACTCAAACATACCCATTTAAAATAACTCCAACTATTAATGACTCTGAAGGAGTTATAAAGGCAAGTGTTTTAGTAGATGGTAAAAAGTTTGATAAAGAACTAATAGAAATTAAATATGATCATATTCCTAAACAAACAGTATTAAAAAAATCTGAGGCAAAAGCTGTTCGTTTAAATATTAAAAAAGCAGGAAATTTTATTGGTTATATTAAAGGTGCTGGAGATTTAGTTCCTGAAAGTTTAAAACAGATTGGTTATAGTGTAGTTATGATTAATCCGGAAGATATTACCAACGAGCATTTGAGAAAATTTGATGCAATTGTATTAGGAATTAGAGCATACAATACTATACCTATTTTAAAATACAAACAAAAATTTTTACTCGAGTATGTAAAAAATGGTGGAAATATGGTTGTACAATACAATACAAGTAGGAGCGTGGATGTAGCTGCACCTTTTAAATTAAACCTTTCTAGAGACAGAGTTACAGATGAAAATGCTAAAGTAGAGATTCTAGAAAAAAATCATGCTGTTATGAATTTTCCAAATAAGATATCTGAACAAGACTTTAAGGGTTGGGTTCAAGAAAGAGGTTTGTATTTTCCAAACTCTTGGAGTTCTGAATATATTCCAATTTTATCAATGAATGATTGGGGAGAAAAACCTAAAAAAGGAAGCTTACTGATTGCTAAATATGGAAAAGGGAACTACATATATACTGGATTAAGTTTTTTTAGAGAATTACCCGCAGGAGTCTCGGGAGCTTATAAATTATTTGCAAATATTTTATCTATTGGGCAAACCAATATTCAGCAACAAAATCAATTAGAAAAATAATTATAAAAAATATGAAACAACATTGGAAAAAAATTTACTCAATTGTTCTAATTGTTAATGTTATTTACATTATTGTTTTTTACTTAATAACAAAATCTTTTGCTAGTTAGTTATGGGAGTTTCAAGTTTACATCTATTAGATTGGTTAGTTTTACTCTCAACTTTACTATTCATAGTTCTTTATGGAGTCTATAAGACCCGAAAGATGAATAATGGCGTGGAGGATTATATCAAAGGAGGAAAAGATACTAAATGGTGGACCATAGGGTTGTCTGTGATGGCTACTCAAGCTAGTGCCATTACTTTTTTATCGACTCCAGGTCAGGCTTTCCATGATGGAATGGGCTTTGTTCAGTTCTATTTTGGTCTTCCGATAGCCATGGTTATTATATGCCTTGTTTTTATTCCAATTTATTACAAATTAAATGTGTATACAGCCTATGAATACCTGGAGACCCGGTTTGATTTAAAAACAAGATCGCTTACCGCTTTTTTGTTTTTAATTCAACGTGGATTAGCTGCAGGAATTACCATTTATGCACCTGCAATTATTTTATCTTATGTTCTTGGTTGGGATTTAATTGCTCTAAATATTATCATAGGTTTATTGGTCATTTTTTATACAGTTTCTGGAGGAACAAAGGCTGTGAATGTCACACAAAAACAGCAAATGATTATTATATTTTTAGGGATGGTTACTGCTTTTACTTTAATTATGTACTATATGCCAGATGGAATAACATTTTCAAAAGCACTAGATATAGCAGGAGCAAGTGATAAAATGAAAGTATTAGACTTTTCATTTGACTTAGATAAGAAATATACCATTTGGACAGGATTTTTAGGGGGTACATTTTTGATGCTATCTTATTTTGGAACAGACCAAAGTCAGGTACAAAGATATCTATCAGGAAAGTCTCTCAGGGAAAGCCAGTTAGGTTTGTTGTTTAATGGATTGTTAAAAGTTCCTATGCAGTTTTTTATATTGCTTACAGGAGTTATGGTATTTGTATTTTATCAATTTAATGCATCTCCACTAAATTTTAACCCTAAAGCAAATGAGGCAGTTATTAGTTCTAAATATTACGAAGAATTTAAAGCATTAGAAAAACAACATACTGATATAGAAACTCAAAAGAAAACACTTCTTTTAGACGGGATACAAGATTCTGAGAGAGCCATTATCATAGCACTTAACGAACAGGATAAAATTTTAAAGAATCAAGCAAAAACTATCATTAAAAAAGTAGATAAAGCTTCAGATGAGAAAATTGAAGAAAATGATAAAGATTATGTATTTATTCATTTTATCGTAAATAACCTTCCTAAAGGTATTATTGGATTGTTATTGGCAGTTATTTTAGCTGCTGCTATGTCATCTACAGCTTCAGAGTTAAATTCTTTAGCCTCTACTACAACTATTGATGTGTACAAAAGAAATTTAGCTATCGGAAGAGATGAGTCTCATTATGTAAAAGCTTCAAAATGGCTAACTTTAGCTTGGGGTATTTTAGCAATTATAATTGCCTGTATTGCAGACTTATTTGATAATTTAATTCAATTGGTTAATATTATTGGATCTCTTTTTTATGGAAATGTTTTGGGTATCTTTTTACTAGCATTCTTTTTCAAAAGAGTTCAGGGGAATGCTGTTTTTATTGCTGCAATTATTACTGAGATTATTATTTTATTGATTTATTATTTTGGAATTTATCAACCTGAAGAACTTGGTTTAGCTCCTGTGATCAGTTATCTATGGCTTAATTTTGTTGGATGTATATTGGTTATTTATATTGCTTTAATGCATAGTTTTACACAAAATCAATTGAAGATTAAAATAACCTTAATGTTAATATCTATTGCTTTTATAAAAACAACTTATGATGCTGTTTACTTAGGTTTAACTCTTTATCATGTATTAGTTTTAATGTTTTTATTTTTATTGACAGGGATACTGAGTATTGAAAAAAAACCATCCATACTATAAATTGAGAAGAGTTAAAGTATTAATTAATAAAGATGAGCAAACTAGAAACTAAAATCATTCGTTGGGGAATATTAGGATTAGGTCATATAGCCCAAAAATTTGCTCAAGATATAGCTTCTGTTCATGGAGCTAAGTTATATTCAGTTGCTTCAAGAAGCCCTCAAAAGGCCTCTTCCTTTGCAAATCAATTTCATGTTCCTGTTAGTTATGGTTCTTATGAGTTACTTGTTAAAGATCCCTTAGTAGATGCTATTTACATCGCAACGCCCCATAGTTTCCATAAAGAGCATGCTATTCTTTGTTTGCAGCATAAAAAGGCTGTTTTATGTGAAAAACCCTTTGCAATGAATTTGGAGGAGGTTGAGGAAATGATTAGTGTGTCGAAAAGAGAGAATACTTTAATCATGGAGGCACTTTGGACAACTTTTTTACCACATTATCAATACCTAATAAACTTTTTAAAAAATAAGACTTTTGGTAAAGTACTTTGTTTAGAGGCTGATTTTGGGTTTAAATCTACACATGGTTTAGATAGTAGAGTGTTAAAAAAGGAATTAGGAGGAGGGAGTTTATTAGATATTGGGATTTACCCTGTGTTTCTTGCCTTATCCACATTAGGAATTCCTAAATCTATAGAAGCTGATGCAACTTTTTTCACTAATGGCGCAGATTCATCTTGTGAAATGATTTTTAATTATGATAATTCCAAAGCAATTTTGAAAAGTACCTTTTTGAAGAAAACACCTACTGAAGCTATTTTTACTTGCGAGCACGGAGTCATTAAAATTAACACTATGTTTCACCAACCAACAACAATTACTTTACTACAAAATGGAAGTGAAGAACATGTAGATTTTTCTGCTAAAACTTTTGGCTACAATTTTGAAATTGAACATTTTAATCAATTGCTTAGAGATCATAAAAAAGAAAGTGATCTTATGAGTTTTTCTTTTTCAAAGGATTTAATAGCAACATTAGACCTCATTAGAAAAAAAATTAATTTAAACTACTAATCTTCCTTTATAATGATCACCATTAGAAAAGCAACTATTGAAGACTTACCAGTTCTCTTAGAATTTGAGCAAGGAGTTTTAAATGCCGAAAGGCCAATGGATAAAACCCTAAAGGCATCCAAAACCTATTATTATGATATTCCAAACCTTATTAGTGATTCCATGGTAGAACTTGTTATTGCTGAAATTAATGGCATCATTGCTGGATGTGGATATGCACGAATAAAGAAAGCCAGAGATTGTTTTCAATTTAATCAGTTTTCCTATTTAGGTTTTATGTTCACAAAAGAAGATTATAGGGGTAAAGGTGTTAATCATTCAATTATGAATTATTTATACAATTGGTCTTTATCAAAAGGTATTTATGAAGTTAGGTTAGAGGTATATCCAACAAATATTGCTGCAATTAAATCCTATGAGAAATCAGGAATGACTTGTTCCATGCAAACAATGCGTATAGATCTAAGAAGTAAAAATTTAAAAGACAGCGATTAGCTGCCTTTTAAATTTTATTATATGTAGAATAACACTATTCGGTTTTCCATTCAGCAAGTGATTGCGTATTCATTTTTACATAAGCTTCATTTCCAGCTGCTTTTGAAAGTTCTAGAGATTTTTCAGCAACTGCTATCGCCTTTTCTGTTTCACCCATTTTTGCATAAATTAAAGACTGTTGTCTCAATTGCCAAAATGCAGGCTTTTCAGTCAAAGACATTGCTTTTTCCATCCATTCATTTGCTTTTTTGATGTCTAAGTCTTGTTGTCTATAATAGATAGCGGCATTATAATAATCTCCAGCTTCAGGGCTTGCAGCCATAACTGCATCTATAGTTTCAGAAACCAATTTATCTGTTGGAACTTCAAGCTTTATACCAACATATGTTTTTTCCCAAAGAATCCCTAATGTTGCTGAAGTACCAGAAACATCGTCAAAAGTAATGGTAAATGTCTCAACATTCATTGGCATTGAGTATACTTCTACACTAGTCTTTGCAACAACCTTGGTATCGTCCCAATCTCTAGGAACTCCGCTATTATCAGACTCAGCATAGAACATGATTTCCCAAGAATTTTCGTTTGGAACAGTATACAGCCCATAAGAACCTGCTTTTAGTGTTTGGCCGTCAATAGAAACATCAGAACTAAAGGTAACTTTGGTATTAGAATTAGCACCCGTTCTCCATGTTTTACCAAAAGGAACTAGATCTCCAAAAATAGCTCTTCCTTTTACACCTGGTCTAGAATATTCTACTGATATATCTGTTAGACCAACTCGTTGCTCTACTGTTGCTTTTGGGCTAGGTTGAGGCGTGGTAATTTTTAATTTAGTTATCGGTTTTTTTTCTACTTCAACAGAAGAAGGTGCATTGTCACAACTAGTTAAAGAGATAAATAAGACTAAAGCAATTAAGCTTGTAATTTTAAAAATATTTTTTTTCATAATTATTAAAGGTTTAAGGGTGTGAAAATACAATTATTTTAAGTTGTTAAATGCATAACTTATTTTTCTTTTCCAGGGTTATAGATTTTTTTTGCGCGCTTTAAAACATCCTCTCTGTAATAAGCTACGTCTTTAAATTTTGCTTTTATATAAGGTATAGCTTGGTCATCAAAATGAGGTGAATTAGGATCTCCACTTTGACCTCCTGCTAAAATTGTTTTGGCAGTTACTTTATCTCCAAATTCAACAACGGCAACAAAACTATTCCCAGAGGTTCCGTATTGGCGCTTGGTGTTTTTCCCAAATTGTGTACCAAATGATGCCAAAGCACCCCATTTACCCGATGCCATACCTACAGGTAAACTTTTTTTAGTATCATCAAAATTTTGAAAAATCTCCCCATCATTTCTCTGATATCTATTAAATTCTCCCCAAGGAGTTTTCCAAGAGCCAAAATCTTCTGTTAGTTTTTGTAAGCTTTTTTCAAAAATTGCCATACGTTCCTTTGGAGACGATTCTACACTCATATATTCAAAACGAGCTAGTCTTGAGGTTCTTTTTCCATAGGTCATGGTTGGAATTTTACCTGATTCATAGTATGAATTAATGTAAAATTGCGCTAAGGTCATTTCAATGGAGTTAATAGCTACTTTAAAGTCCCATTTTTTCAACATCTTTAAAGCATCTTTGACATTTTTAGATTGTGAGGGTGTTTTCTTTGCCGCTTCAATTAAACCTGATATAAGTTTTTCTGCTCCCGGTAAATAGGGATCATATGCTAGTTTAATTAAAGATTTTAAAGTTAGATCTTCTGCTTTTTTTAATAGAGGAATTGCATGTATACCTCTAAAGTTTTCTGGAAATGAAGACATATATTCAGGGTAATCCTCTTTTTTCGGACTGTATTCTGCTGCAGAGCTAAATGGTGTAGAGTTACAGTTTTGTATCCAATGTGTTGGAGGATTTTTCACAAAAATATTTTCCTCTAACTTATGTAATCCATTCCAATCTGTAGCTGGATTACTTCCATCTACTGGTTTTGTATAATCAAATTTTTCATCTCTCACAGGAATGAAATTTCCATGATAGTAGGCGATGGTTCCGTCTGCATCTGCATAAACAGTATTGTTTGACGAATTTGTTCTGATATCCATCATTTCATGAAATTCATTATGATTTGATTTTTTTGTTCTAGTAAATGATTGTTTCAATGCCTTTAATAGGACTCCACATTAAGCGCAGTTGATATCCAATGCTCGTCTTCTGAATGAGTAATTGGTCCATGATGTGTTCTGAATAAAGTAAAGTCTTTTGAAGAGGTTCCTGTAGTTGTAGCATAATTTAATGAGACTTGAATAGAATCAACAGGAAGCATTTTTTCTCCATATGTATAGTGTGATTTACCATTGGTTTTTACAATAGTTTCTTTAAACTCATCAATGATGTCTGTTCCTGTAGAGGTATGCATCCATCCAGTTTTTTCGTTAAATCCTTGATAGATGAAAAATTGACCCCAGGTTGTAGCTCCGTATGCATTTAAACCTTCCTCACTAACAACATGAGACTCTCCTCTGAAGAAAAAAGAGGTATGAGGATTTATTAATAACATGGCATTTCCAGAAGCTGTTTTTTTTCCACCAATAGCAAAACCATTAGAACCCCTTGGTTCGTCATCTTTCAAGCGGATTAAGCCATCAGAAATTGCCAATTTTTTTGAATTTGTTTGAGGGCCATAAAAATCTCTTATTTTCTCTGTAGAGACCCTTTCAATATCACCTCCAATTGACCCTTCGCTAAAATACATGGGCATCCACGGTTCAAAATGAGTAATTAATTTAGGAGCTACTTCTGGATGATTTTTTAAATAAAAGTTAATACCATCTGCAAATGCAATACAAAGTTCTTGAAGCCACTTAGGACTATTCTCATAATTTAAAATTGCTTCTTCTTGGGTCATGTAGAGATTGGCTCTTACATCGCTATACAAGGCTTTTTCTCCCTCAACTTCAGCCAAACGACCAATTGCCCAGATGTAATTTCGTTCTACACGATTGAAATCATCTTCACATTGTGCGTACAACATTCCAAAAACCGCATCGGCATCAGTTTTACCGTAAATGTGAGGAATACCAAAGTCATCTCTAATGATTTCAGTATTTTCAGCTCTATGATTCCATCGTTCTTGCTCATTCAGAGCGCTTATGTACGTTGTCTCAGAAGTTGAGCAACTGACATGACTAAAAAGCTAGAGACTAAATAATAAGAAATTTATTTTCATAAGATGATTGGCTTAAAAAAAATGAACTAGCAAGATAAAACTTAATGAAAAGGTAACCTAAACAAATGTATCTTTGCCTAATAGATATCAATATTAGAAAAAAACGAGTGTAAATGAAAAATTATGTAGCCGAATTTATAGGCACCTTTGCGATGATCTTTTGCGGAACTGGCGCCATGACTATCAATGAGATTACAGGAGGGGATGTAACCCATGTAGGAATAGGAATCACTTGGGGTTTAATCGTAATGGCCATGATTTATGCTTTTGGAGAAATATCAGGAGCCCATTTTAATCCAGCAGTATCCATTGCATTTGCCTATGCTAAGAAATTTTCTTGGAAAGAAGTTCCCAAGTATATATTTTTTCAAGTAGCAGGTGCTTTTGCAGCAAGTTTAGTATTGATGTGGTTATTTCCCAAAAGTGAACTTTTAGGAGCAACCATTCCTACTGTAGATGTATGGCGAGCTTTTGTATTAGAATTAATTCTCACATTTTTTCTAATGGTTGTTATTATTAACGTTTCCACAGGAAGTAAAGAGGCAGGAATGATGGCTGGTATAGCTATTGGGTCTGTTGTTCTATTGGAAGCCCTTTTTGCCGGCCCCATTACTAATGCATCAATGAATCCTGCACGTTCACTAGCTCCAAATATTGTTTCTGGAAATATTAAAGGACTTTGGTTGTATATTTTAGCTCCAATTATAGGAGCATTACTAGCTGTAGTGAGTTGCAAATTTATAAAGCATGAAAATTGTTGCGATGAAGAATGTTAGCATACTTGGATGTGGTTGGTTAGGGAAACCTATGGCAGTTTCTTTAATGAATGATGGTTTTTTAGTAAAAGGATCTACAACATCTGAAATAAAAATTCATGAATTAGAGGCCTTAAATATTGAATCTTATTTGATAGATATTACTGAATTTGAAGAATTTGATTTATTCTTAGCATCAGATATTCTTTTGATAGCCATAACCTCAAAAGACATAGATGCATATGAGCGACTCATTGAACAAATTGAAATGTCATCGATTCAAAAAGTTATCTTTATTAGCTCTACCTCAGTATATCCTGTATCAAACTCTCTAGTTACCGAAGAGACCACAACAATGAATACACCCCTTTCAGCCATTGAAAATCTTTTTAGGGACACTACTTTTTTTGAAACAACAATTATTCGTTTTGCTGGCTTATTTGGCCCAGGTAGACATCCAGGAAGTTGGTTTAAAAATGGCAAAACAATACCACAACCAAACGGTTTTGTAAACATGATACATCTAGAAGATTGTATTGAAATTATTCACGAAATACTTGATCAAGATTGTTGGGGTACAACATTTAATGCGTGTTCTAATGATCATCCTAGCAGAAGAGATTTCTATACAAATGCGAGAAAAAGTCTAAATTTTGAGAATCCGATATTTGAAGAAAATTCACAGTTGAAATATAAAATAATAAGCTCAAAAAAGTTGCAGGAAGATTTGAGTTATCAATTTATACATGATAATTTGTTGGATATTTAAGAATACTTTCTTTTTCTTAAATAATGAAATATAAATCCAAAAGTAGTTAAAATCAAAAGCGGCAATGCTATATTAATAAATTGCCAATACGTTTTTTCTTGGTAAGCTCTTTTCTTGTCCAACAAATTAATTTGGATATTTTTATTTCTCAATTCAATTAAACCGTTATCATCTAACAAGTAATCTACTGCATTTAATAAAAATTCTTTGTTTCCAAATTGTTCATCTGTCCATTTATCTCTAGCTAAGTCAAAAGGTTTTCCTTTTTGTAGTTGATTTCTTCCAATATCTCCATCAGAAATAACTATCATTTTATTATAGAGACTCTTTTTTCTAAAATTATCTACATTAAAGGGTTTAACCCTGTTGGTATACATTGAGTTAAATAAACCTTCTGTCAGAAGTCCAGTAATCTGAAAACCAGTTGAATACTCTTCCTCTTCAGGTTCGTTAGCTATACTGTTGAGTTCTATAATAGTAGGAGTTCCTACTTTTTTTGTTAACATTGAACTCATTAGTAAAGGAGTCTTTTTCAGATTGTTTTGTAGCGTATCTATTTGATTTGCAAATCGTAATCTAACAGGGGGAATATTCTTTGATATGGCATGATTCGGATTTCCTAACACCAAAGGGTGGTAAAACCAGTTTAAATTTTGAAATTGTGGTTTATTTCCAACGTTTCCTGTAGCCAAAGGGATTTTTGCAGCATATAAATCTTGGAGTAAAGTAGCATTCACTCTTAATCCATAAGCAAAGAAAAAATCAGTTAAATTTAGATCTCTGGGATATGCTAACATACTACCATTAGTATACAAGCTATCTGTGTCTGCCTGAACGTTTTCTATCATCCACAGCGTTTTCCCCCCATTTATAATATATTGATCTAAGACTAACTTTTCCTTTTCTGTAAATGCTTGGGTTGGTTTTGCTATGATGGCAAGGTCAAATTTCTGAAGATCAACTAACGTTTTTTTTGGGTTTGTGGTTACAGAATCTAAGGTGAATTTTGCTAATCGATATTTTTTTCTCACCTCACTTAAAAAGGAATAAACTTGTATATCAGATAATTCACCATTTCCTGAAAGAATAGCTATTTTTTTTTCTTTTTCTTCTTGAAGTTTATAGATGGCATTACTAAAAGAAAATTCTAAATTTTCAATTGCTTTTTCTAACTGATCTTCTTGAGATTGTGATGTGCCATTTGGTAAAAGAGAAACCTTACTTGTTTTATTTTTATATAAAATTTCTGCCCAAGGAAAAATAATGGCATTAGATAATTTACCATCCTCTTTTACAGTCAGTTGGCTTGGAATCATTCCTGCTTTTATTAATTTTTCTCTTTGATTGTCTGGACGTATAAACTGAATTTTTATTTGTGAGTTTTTAGCGCTTAATTCCTCCAAAAACTGTCTAGTTTCGATTTGTAAGCGTTTAAATTCTGAAGGAAAATCACCCTCTAAATATACTTTGATAAGGAGTTGTTTGTCAATCTTGTTAATAAGGCCTTCTGTAACTTTAGCTATGGTATACCTGTTGTCTTTGGTTAAATCTATTCTGTTATAAAAACCTTGACTCACAAGATTCACCACTATTATTATAATAAATAGAAATATACTATGTTTTAACTTTTTACTCATTCGTCAATTTTTGTTTGGTGATGAATAAAAAGAAAACAATAATACTGAAGAAATATAATATATCTCTGGTATCTAGTACACCTCTGCTAATGCTCTTAAAATGTTCGTTCATTCCAAACAATTTTACAGCATACGATAAGCTTCCAAATAAATTAGCAACGGCATCAAAACCAAAGTAGAAAAAGAAGATTATTAAAGCTCCAGTTAAGAAAGCAGCAATTTGATTTTTTGTGATGGAGGAGCTGAAAATTCCTATAGAAGCGAACGAACTGGCTAATAGAAACAATCCAGTATAGGATCCAATAGTGCTTCCATAATCAATATTTCCGATTGGGTTTCCTAATTGATTGATAGAGTATACATAAGTAAAGGTAGGAATGATAGCAATCATTATTAATAGTACAACTGCGAAAAATTTACCCAAGACAATTTGAAAATTTGTAATAGGTTTAGTTTTTAAAATTTCTATGGTTCCTGTCTGGAATTCATCTGAAAATGTTTTCATGGTAATTGCAGGCACTAAAAATAATAATAACCATGGCGTGAAATAGAAAAAACTAGTTAGGTCTGCAAAACCAGCATTTAAAACATTCAATTCGTCATTAAAAACCCATAAAAATAATCCATTAACCAACAAGAAAACTCCAATAACCAAATAGGCAATTGAAGAGGCAAAAAATGAATTGAATTCTTTTTTTAATATGGCTAACATTGTTTTGCTGTTTATTTTTTTTAGTTTGAATATTCTATTATTCTAAAACCTTTTTCTCATCTATTATCAAAATTAGATAGGAAAGTTACCAAGGGTTTTTTCATAAAAACTCAATTTCACATAGCTCACCAACATATCTTTATGTAAACTCTATCGTTATGGTATCTCTATACTCCAACCCTAGGAGTGTAGTTGCTCCTCCAACTGTTTTTAAATTACTTCTGTAAATGGCAATTTCTAAATAACCAGCTGAATTAAATAAAGCCAATTTATTTCCGTCAAATTGAAGAGAGTCTGATGAGCTTTCACCAAGTATTTCATTGTATTTTTTTACTATTTTTGTAAAAGTGTACTTGGCTGCTGAGATTTTAAAATTTCTTCCTTTTCCAACATCAGTAAAAAGTTTCTTATTGATATTACTAATGATATTACCATAATTATCAATATAGATGACACCTCCTGAAATTGTTTTTTGATCTTGGCTTATTTTTGGTTGAATTTCGGTTATCTCCTTGTAATTTGAGGTTTCTTTTCCAATTACAGTTAGATTTCCACCTCTAGATATAAAACAAGCCACTTGAACAAAAACATCCAATACAGGGAAACTGCTTTCTATTCTGTCATGAATATTAATTTCAACAACTTTTGTTGGTTTAATGTCTTTGGTAATCATACAAATTAATCCATTATCTGGACAAACGAAATAATGATTATCTATAGCTAAAGCTATGTGTTTGTTAGTGTCACTTAATTCAGAGTCAACCCCAATTATATGAATCGTTCCTTCAGGAAAACTTTTATATGAGTTTTTTAAAATATAAGCAGTTTCAGTAATATTAAATGGAGAAATATGATGAGTGATATCAACAATTTTTGCGTCAGGTAATTCTGAGTATATGGCTCCTTTGACAGCACCTACAAAGTGGTCTTTTGTTCCAAAATCAGTAGTTAATGTAATTATAGACATTAAAATTAGCTGTTAATTAAATGTGTAAAAGTTGCTTAAAAATTTCACACAAAGCTAAACATTTCTGAAAATTTATTCACTATTTTTAAGTTGTATTATTTAATAATAACCAATAAACTAAAAACATTTGAACGAACGGATCATTGAGCTTACTGAAATTAACCCCAAAGACTTCTTTGGAGCACATAATAGCACTATAGAACAATTAAAAAGATGTTTTCCAAAAATTAAAATAGTTGCTCGAGGATCAAAACTTAAGATTTACGGAGAGTCTGATCTTCTCAACGAATTTGAAAAGCGCCTTGGTATGCTTATTAAATATTTTAATCGATACAACAAACTAGATGAGAACAGTATTGAAAGAATTTTAACATCTACAGGAAAAGAAGAAAAGTCTGGCGGAGCAAAAGCAAAAGATATTTTAGTCCATGGTGTTAACGGTAAGCATATAAAAGCTCAGACAGAAAATCAAAGGAAAATGGTTTCTATGATGCAGAAAAACGATATGTTGTTTGCTGTAGGACCAGCAGGAACTGGAAAAACGTATACTGCTGTAGCTTTGGCTGTTAAAGCCTTAAAGGAAAAAGAAGTCAGAAGAATTATTTTAACCAGACCAGCGGTAGAGTCAGGTGAAAATTTAGGATTTCTTCCTGGAGATTTAAAAGAAAAATTAGATCCCTATATGCAACCACTTTATGATGCATTAAGAGATATGATACCTCACGAAAAACTAGAATCATATTTAGAAAAAGGTGTAATTCAAATTGCTCCACTTGCTTTTATGCGAGGAAGAACCTTAGATAACGCCTTTGTAATTTTAGATGAAGCTCAAAATACCACTCATAACCAAATGAAAATGTTTTTAACTAGAATGGGTAAACATGCGAAGTTTGTGATAAATGGGGATCCAGGCCAGATAGACCTTCCCAGAAAACAAATTTCTGGATTAAAAGAATCATTACTAGCACTAAAAGATATAGAAGGAATCGCTCAAATATATTTAGATGATAAAGATGTAATACGTCACCGATTAGTAAAAAGTATTATTAGTGCTTATAAAGGTATCGAAACAGATTAAATTTAATACTCTTTGATTACTTTTGCATTTTCCAATTATTTAATAATTTTATGAACACCATAAACGAAACTAATTTTCAATTCCCCAAACAAAAAGATGTCTACAAGGGCAAAGTAAGAGAGGTTTACAATATTGATGAACAATTACTTGTTATGATCGCCTCAGACAGATTATCAGCTTTTGATGTAATCATGCCCAGACAAATTCCTTTTAAGGGGCAAATACTAAATCAGATTGCCACTAAAATGATGAAGGAAACAGAAGATTTAGTTCCCAATTGGTTAATTGCTAATCCAGATGAAAATGTAGCTGTTGGTCATTTATGTTCACCTTTTAAAGTAGAAATGGTTATAAGAGGGTACCTAGCAGGACATGCAGCTAGAGAATATAAACTTGGAAAAAGAATTTTATGCGGTGTTCCTATGCAAGAGGGAATTAAAGAAAATGGTAAACTTCCAGAACCAATTATCACTCCATCTACAAAAGCTGAAAATGGCGATCATGATGAAGATATTTCAAGAGAAGATATTTTAGCAAATGGTATAGTATCCGAAAAAGAGTATTTAGTCTTGGAAGATTATACAAGAAAATTATTTCAAAGAGGAACTGAAATTGCTGCAAAACGTGGTTTAATATTAGTGGACACAAAATATGAATTTGGAAAAACAGAAAAAGGTGAAATAGTTCTTATTGACGAAATTCATACGCCAGATTCCTCACGATACTTTTATCAAGAGGGTTATGATGAAAGACAAGCTAAAGGTGAAAATCAAAAACAGTTGTCAAAAGAATTTGTTCGTCAGTGGTTAATTGAAAACGGTTTTCAAGGTAAAGAAGGTGACCTAATTCCTACAATGTCGGATCAGAAAATCTTAGAAATTTCTGAGCGTTATATTGAATTATATGAACAAATTACAGGAGATGTTTTTATAAAGGCGAATACATCAAAGGTTTTAGAAAGAATAGAGAGAAATACAACTTCCTTTTTAAATGGTTTTTTAAAATAGTTACTTAATGAAACCAGTAACCATAAAAAAAATTAAAGACGAATTAAACTACAAGTCTTCGCAAGAATTGATTGAATTGTGTCTTTTATTATCTAAATTTAAAAAAGAAAATAAAGAATTACTCACGTACTTATTATTTGATAAAGATGACGAGGAAACGTATATCAGTAAGGTGAAAGAATACATTACTTTATTATTTGATGAAATTAATACTAAAAGTTTTTTTTACATCAGAAAAAGTGTGCGTAAGATACTTAAGCTTACGAAAAAGCACATACGCTACTCAAAAATAAAGGAAACAGAAGTAGAGTTGTTACTTCACTTTTGCAAAGAACTTAAAAATGTATCACCCTCAATATCTAAAAGCCCTCGTTTATTAAATGTTTATAACAGGCAGATAATTTTAATAAAGAAAGCGATAGCTACCCTTCATGAAGACTTACAATATGATTATCAATTAGAATTTGACCATTTACTAGATGAATAAAAAAGAGCGTCCAATTCTAAAAAACCTAATAAAAGAGGGGACTAGTGAACTTGAATATTTTCAAAATATCACAATTCGTCCAATCATAAAAATGCAACACGATTTGTTAATTCTTTCATTAAGTAACTACTTAAAAAAAAGGAAAATTATTATTGAAGGCTTATCAGAAAATCAAATAAAAGATAAAATAAATGCTATCATTAATAAAGACATATCGTACAGGAATATTTGTTTAGGCTTTATTATTGGTCATTTTTCTTCTAAGGAATATATATATTATTTAAATCACTCTTCAGAAATTCACAAAAGGATTATTAAGATTATTCAAAAAAGATTTTTGGACAGTTTGAATGAGGTTCTAAATTAAAAGATTTTTAGAAGAATACGAATGCTCACAAAAGCAATTAAAATTGCTGTTCCCTTTTTTATTTGAATCGGTGTTAAAAATTGTTGGCTAATTCTATTTCCTAAGAAACTACCTGCCAAAACCACCATAATTAGCATTATAGCAAGATCCCATTCCACAGATACATCTGAGTTGAATGAATAGCCTAAAATTCCACTAATAGAATTTAACAATATAAATAAACTGGCAGTTGCTGCTATTCTTTTTGGAGTATCCCATTGTCTTAGGTGTAGTAATGGAGCTAAAAAAATTCCTCCACCTATTCCTATCATACCCGAGATAAAACCAATTACACCAGCATAACTACTATTTTTTGATAGATTAATATAGCTTGTATTAATACGTTTTGAGACAATTTTTTTATTAAACCACATCACAAGAGATGCCATTAATAGCGTAAAGCCTAATAAGATGAAAAATATATTTTTGTTTACCTCAATAAATCCACCAATAAAAGCTAGGGGAATACTAAAAGACAGTATAGGAATAACCTTTTTCCAGTCATAGAGTTGTTGTTTTTGAAAATGAAAGACATTTAAACTAACTACAGCTATATTACACAGTAATGAAATGAACCTAATTTGTGTAAAAACAATCCCGGTAAGCGCTAAAATTGCTAAATAACTCGATCCACCACCAAATCCAACAGAAGAATACAGAACAGCAACAACAAAAAACAATAAAAATATAGGCCAATACATTGAAAGAAGATTGGTGATGATTTCTATATCCATAAGGCTAATATAGTTTTATCTACTATGAAACATCATAATTATTTCATTTTTTAGATTTAGACCTCCTAATAATGACAAATAAAATTAAGGTTGCTATTTTTTTGTTAATATGCTACTTAATACTTGTTTTGCATACCCTTTGTCAATTATTTTTATAAAATATATTTAGAAGATGAAAAAAAATAAAAAAAAGCAAAAAGTCACTATGGCTAAAGCTTTCAAAACAATTATTTGGCCAAGACGTAATTTGGTGTTTATAGGATTGTTTTTAATATTAATTAATAGATTATCTGGGTTTGTTCTCCCGCTAAAGTCAAAAGATTTATTGGATGATATCTACCCAAATCAAGATATGAATTCCTTATATGACTTATTGTGGATTGTTGGATTTGCCTTGTTAATACAAGCTATTACCTCTTTTTTATTAACCAGAATACTAAGTGTTCAAGCACAATATCTTATCTCAGAATTAAGAGCTCAAGTTCAAAAGAAAGTTTTATCACTGCCAATTAGTTTTTTTGATAATACAAAATCAGGAGCCCTGGTTTCAAGAATTATGAGTGATGTGGAAGGTGTCAGAAATCTCATTGGTACAGGTCTTGTTCAATTAGTTGGAGGCGTAATTACCGCCATTATATCTTTAGTTTTATTAATTCAAATAAATCCTTGGATGACATTATTTGTTTTTTTACCGGTGAGTGTTTTTGGGGTCATAGCTTTAAAAGCATTTAAATACATTCGTCCAATTTTCAGAAATCGTGGAAAAATTAATGCAGAAGTAAAAGGAAGACTCACAGAAACTTTAGCAGGGGTTAGAGTTATAAAAGCTTTTAATGCAGAAAACCAGGAGAATGAAACATTTGAAAAAGGAGTAGACCTGTTGTTTCAGAATGTGAAAAAAAGTTTGACAGCAACTGCCGTTATGACTAGTTCATCAACTTTTTTATTGGGCTTAGCTTCAGTTGGCATCATGGGAATAGGAGGGTATTTTATGATTGAAGGGCAGTTGACTACTGGAGATTTTTTGAAGTTTACATTACTTTTAGGTTTTATGATAGCCCCAATAGTTCAGATGAGTAATATTGGAAGTCAATTAACTGAGGCTTTAGCCGGGTTAGATAGAACAGAGGAGCTTATGAATATGGAGGCAGAAGAAGATGATAAAGAGAGAATTCTAGCATTAAAAAAAGTAGATGGAGATATCGTATTTAATAACGTTTCCTTTTCCTATGAAGAAGGAAAAGAGGTACTACACAATATAAACTTTCATGTACCTCCAGGCTCAGTAACAGCATTGGTAGGCAGCTCAGGTTCTGGTAAATCAACTATTGCAGGTTTGTCTGCTACTTTTTTAAATCCAACCTCTGGTACCATAACCATAGACCAACAAGATATGTCTAAAATCAAACTATCTAGTTATAGAAAACATCTAGGAGTTGTGCTGCAAGATGAGTTCTTATTTGAGGGAACCATAAGGGAAAACATACTTTTTCCGAGACCAAATGCTACAGAAATTGAATTAGATAAAGCAGTTAAAGCAGCTTATGTAGATGAATTTACAAGTAGATTTGAGCATGGTTTAGATACGCTTATAGGAGAACGTGGTGTTAAACTTTCAGGGGGTCAAAGACAACGCTTGGCCATTGCAAGAGCAATTTTGGCAGATCCAAAAATTATTATTTTAGATGAAGCTACTTCAAGTCTAGACACAGAGAGTGAGTCCTTAATTCAGAAAAGTTTAGCACAATTAGTAAAGGACCGAACAACAATAGTTATAGCACATAGGTTAAGCACTATAAAAAAAGCAAATCAGATATTAGTTATAGAAAATGGTGAAATAGTAGAGCGAGGTACCCATAATGAATTAATAAAAGCAAAAGGAAGGTATTTTGATTTGTATACCTATCAAGCAAAGATTTAATTATTATGTATTAATTTAAGCGTTGTTTTTTTTGATATAATCTTTGATTTTGTTTAAGACAAAAACATAATATTCTTTGTTAGAAGATACAAAGTGAGAATTATGTTTAGAACCCTCTAAAAGCTCTTCAAAAGCAAATGTAGAAACTATTTTTAAAGCCTCAACTTCTTCTTTTTGAAGGGTGAGATTTTCAATATCTTCTTTTAATTCAGAGATAAAAATATTGTGAAACTCATTATCTATAATACCTGAATTGTATGATTTGAAAGATTTTACCACTCCAATTTTTTTTAAATCATTTTCTAGAATTATTAATCCAATTTCTTCTTTAACTTCCCTTATAGCTCCAGTTAATAAGCTTTCACCAGCATTTACATGACCAGCAACACTTACATCCCAAAGTAACGGATAGATTGCTTTAGAGGCTGCACGTTGTTGCAATAAAATTTTTCCTTTACGGGTATAAAACCAGATATGGACTGTGGCATGATATAGACCTTTTTTATGAACTACAGATTTTTGACAAGTTTTTCCTGTTCTATTGCCTTCGATATCTAAAACATCAATCCATTCATCCATAAAAAACTAATTCATTGCATTCTTTACACAGGCTACCAGGGAGTTAAAATCTTCTTTTGTATTATAAATATGACAGGAAAGTCTTATATATTTCCCTCTAAAAGAAATGAAGATTTTTGCTACATTTAATTCTTTTTTTAAAGTATCTATAGACAATTCATCCGGAAGCCTTACACCAAACAAATGATGTGTTCTATCTTTTGGGTTTTCAATATAACATCCCATTTTTTGAAGTTCAATAACAGCATCTCGTGTAATATCTTCACAATAGGCCTGAATAGCACTAGGAGTCCATTTTAAGATTTGTTTCAGAGCTGCTATTTGCATTTTTACATAAATAAAACTAGCATGTTCGCCAGAAGAATATCTATTGGCTAAAGGCTTGTAATTAGATTCATAATTGGTTAAATTAATTAAGTTTTCACTATTTAGCCGATTAGACCAATTTTCTTCAATAGGAACTCCATGATCAAAATACGATCCAAAATACCCATAGCCACACCCATAAGGACCAAATAACCATTTATATCCTGCACAAATTAAAGCATCTGGTTTAATTTCTTTTACAGAAAATGTAAAAGCACCTACAGATTGACTTCCGTCTATAATTAGTAATGAATTGTGTTTGCTTGTTTTTTTTCGTATGGCCTTTAAATTAAATAAGGTTCCGCTAGCCCAATGAATATTTCCCAGACTAACTAGAGCTGTTTTATTGCTAATGGCATTTAAAATTGCTTTATTCCATAGTATGCCCTGGTCAACTTCAGTCTTTGGACGTTTAACTAGTTTAATTTTTGCTTCAAATTTTGCAGCTAATTTTTCCCAAACATAGTAGTTGCTTGGAAATTGTTCTTCAATAAGAAGTATTTCATCATCTTTATGTAATATAATATTATTAGCTACTGTTGCCATTCCATAAGAAGCAGATGGGATGTTGGCAATTCTATTATAATCTTCTACATCAACCAATTCTGCAAATAGTTTTTTGAGCTCTTTTATGGGTTCAAAATAAGTATCTGTTACAATTTTATAGGGATGACTTTTTTCTAAAACAGCAGAAACTCCAGCTTGTTCAACTGCCTTAAAAGATGGTGATTGACTTGCTATGTTTAAATAATTGATATCCTCAGGAATATCAAAAAGTTGTTGCTGATTTTGTAGCATTTTATTTAATTAAAATAAGAAAAGGTTTCTTCACCTTTTATTTTAAGTAAAGATTCATAGATTAATTTAATAACATTTTCTACATCATCTCTGTGAACCATTTCCACGGTTGTATGCATATAACGTAGTGGTAAAGAAATTAGAGCAGAAGCAACACCTCCATTGCTGTAAGCAAAAGCGTCAGTATCAGTTCCTGTTGCTCTAGATAGCGCCGCTCTTTGAAAAGGAATGTTCTTTTCTTCAGCTGTTTCTGTAATTAAATCTCTAAGTTTTTGCTGAACAGCAGGAGCATAGGCAATAACAGGGCCTTTTCCGTTCTCAATATGACCTTCCTTCTTTTTATCTATCATTGGAGTAGTGGTGTCATGAGTCACATCAGTAACTATAGCTAGATTTGGTTTTATAGTATGTGATATCATCTCAGCACCGCGTAATCCAATTTCTTCTTGAACAGAATTGGTGATGTAAAGCCCAAATGGAAGCTGTTTTTTATTTTCATAAATTAGTCTTGCAACTTCAGCTATCATAAAGCCACCCATTCTGTTGTCTAAAGCTCTGCAAACAAAATTTGATTCATTTAGTATATGAAATTCATCTGGATAGGTAATTACACAGCCTACATGAACTCCTAATTTTTCAACTTCTTCTTTTGTTTTACAACCGCAGTCAATAAAAATATTTTCAGGTTTAGGAGCTTCTTCATTCGCTTTATTTCTTGTGTGGATTGCAGGCCAACCGAAAATTCCCTTCACAACTCCTTTCTTAGTATGAATATTTACAATTTTACTCGGAGCAATTTGATGATCACTACCACCATTTCTTATCACATAAATTAAACCATTATCAGAAATATAATTAACATACCAAGATATTTCATCTGCATGACCTTCTATAACTACTTTGTATTTAGCTTCAGGATTAATTACAGCTACGGCTGAACCATAGGTGTCTGTGATAAATTCATCTACATATGGTTTTAAGTAATTCATCCATATTTTTTGCCCTTCCCATTCATAACCTGTTGGTGCAGCATTATTTAAATATTTTTCTAAAAAGGAAATTGATTTTTTATTTAATATTGATTCTTTACTCATAATATATTTTCTGTTTCTGTAAAAATAAACCATTTCTCACACCTTAAAAACAATTAGTAAAACTTATTGTAAATTTTATGAATAATTTACCATTGAACGTATCATCTGTGATGTA
>CALSUE010000001.1:65000-752500 GCA_943789455.1 uncultured Flavobacteriaceae bacterium | reverse complement strand
TTAGATAAAAGATAATGGATAAAAGAATTACTGTAGCAATAGATGGGTATTCATCCACAGGTAAGAGTACTATAGCCAAGCAATTAGCAAGTAAACTTGGTTATGTTTATGTTGATAGTGGTGCAATGTACAGAGCTATGACTCTTTTTTCTATGCAAAAAGGTTATATCTCAAGTAGTCAATTTTGTGTTCAAGATTTGATTGATAATTTAGATAATGCAAGTTTAGAATTTATTTATAATGAAACACTTGGCTTTGCTGAAATGTATTTAAATGATGTAAATGTAGAAAAATCAATACGTTCATTAGAGGTTTCTAATTTGGTTAGTAAGGTTTCTGCCATACCAGAAGTTCGAAAAAAATTGGTTGCAATACAAAAAGAAATTGGTAAAAATAAAGCTGTTGTCATGGATGGTAGAGATATTGGAAGTGTCGTATTTACAGATGCTGAATTGAAAATTTTCATGACTTCTTCCGCTGAAACAAGGGCACAACGCCGTTATGATGAATTGATACAGAAAGGAGAAAAAGTTAGCTATCAAGATGTTTATACAAATGTAGTAGAGAGGGATCGAGTGGATACATCAAGAAAAGACTCTCCATTGGTGAAAGCTGATGGAGCGATAGAAATTGATAATTCACAATTGTCAAAAGAAAAACAATTTGAAATTATTTTAAAACTAGTAGAAGAAAAGTTAAGGGATATTTAAATATTTGTGAGTCTGTAAAGAAATTTTCCATTTAGGGTTTTTCATCACATACTCTACGATGAGTTCTGTCATTTTTTCTTTTTTACTCCATTCAGGTTGTAAAAATAATTCACAATTAACACCAACTTTAGCTGCTTGTTCTTCAGCAAATTTAAAATCACTTTTATTAAAGATAATCATTTTAAGCTCATTTGCTTCTTTGTAGACTTCCTCTAAAGGAAGTTTAGTTTTTTTAGGAGACAAACAAAACCAATCCCAAACACCAGAGAAAGAATACGCTCCAGAGGTCTCAATATGTGTTTTTATTCCGTGTTGTTGAAGTTCTGATGTTAAATAATTCATAGACCACATCAAGGGTTCACCACCGGTAATAACTACAGTGTCTGAGTATTTTTTAGCATGATTAACTATAGTGTTTACGTGGGTTGGGGGATGTATTTCTGCATTCCAACTTTCTTTAACATCACACCAATGACAGCCTACATCGCAACCACCTATGCGAATAAAATAGGCGGCTTTACCTGTGTGATACCCTTCACCTTGTATGGTGTAAAATTCCTCCATCAATGGGAGCATTTTACCTTGGTCTATTAAATCTTTTGTTTCTTTATTCATATTACTTTCTTAAGTAATCTTTTCAATTTTATCTTTCAAATTAAATTGATTGCAAATGTACTTCTTGCATTTTTATTTTCACAATAAAATGTCTTATAAACTAATTTATTTTCTTTTCGATAATTATATATTTTATAGCAGTTAAAAACTTAATAATCAGTAGAATTTTGTACATTTGCACTCCTTTTTACGATAACAGATTAGAAAAAGGATTTTTAAGAATATAAATAGGTATAATATCTCTTTGAGTTTTTATCGTTAATAATCTGAATTACAATAAGATACAAAAACATTTTCAGCATGTCTGAAGAAACAAAAAAAACGGAAGCTGCTAAGGCTCCAGAAGTACAAGAAGTAGCTGTAGAAGCTACTACAGAATCTACAGAAACTGTAGAAATTACAGAAACTACTCCTGTAGTAAAAGAAGAATCACAAGAAGACTTTTTAAAGAATTTTAACTGGCATAAATACGAAGAAGGTATTGAAGCTGTAGATGAGTCTAAGTTAAAAGAATTTGAAAGCGCTTTAGAAGGAACAGTTGGTTTTGTAAAAGAGCGTGACGTAATTGAAGGTCTTGTGATAAGAATCACTGATAGAGATGCTATTATAGATATCAATTCTAAATCTGAGGGTGTTATTTCCTTGAATGAGTTTAGATATAACTCTAGTTTATCAGTTGGTGATACAGTAGAAGTTTTAGTAGACAAAAGAGAAGATAGTTCTGGTCAATTAGTACTATCTCACAAGAAAGCTAGAGTAATTAAAGCTTGGGAACGTGTTAACAATGCTCATGAAACAGGTGAAGTTGTTAATGGTTTCGTTAAGTGTAGGACTAGAGGTGGTATGATTGTAGATGTTTTTGGTATAGAAGCATTCTTGCCAGGTTCTCAAATTGATGTGAAGCCTATCCGTGATTACGATCAATACGTTGAAAAAACAATGGAATTCAAAGTGGTTAAAATTAATCATGAATTTAAAAATGTTGTAGTTTCTCATAAAGCGCTTATTGAGGCTGATATTGAAATACAGAAGAAAGAAATTATTGGTCAACTAGAAAAAGGACAAGTATTAGAGGGTATAGTTAAAAATATTACTTCTTATGGTGTATTTGTTGATTTAGGTGGTGTTGACGGATTAGTACATATTACAGATTTATCATGGTCTAGAATTAACCATCCTAATGAAGTAGTTGAATTAGATCAAAAATTAAATGTAGTAATCTTAGACTTTGACGATAGTAAATCTAGAATTCAATTAGGATTAAAACAATTATCTTCTCACCCATGGGATGCTTTAAATGCTGAACTTAAAATAGGTGATAAAGTAACTGGTGAAGTTGTTGTAATTGCAGATTATGGTGCATTTGTAGAAGTATCTGAAGGTGTTGAAGGTTTAATTCATGTTTCTGAAATGTCTTGGTCTACACATTTACGTTCTGCTCAAGATTTTGTTAAAGTTGGAGATAAAGTTGAAGCTCAAATATTAACTTTAGATAGAGACGAACGCAAGATGTCTTTAGGTATGAAACAATTACATCCAGATCCTTGGACAGATATTACCAAAAAATATCCAGTTGCATCTTCTCACACTGGTACTGTAAGAAATTACACAAACTTTGGAGTATTTGTTGAGTTAGAGGAAGGGATTGACGGACTTGTATATATTTCTGATCTTTCTTGGACTAAGAAAATTAAGCATCCATCAGATTTTGTAACTGTTGGTGATTCTTTAGAAGTTCAGGTATTAGAATTAGATGTAGAAGGAAGAAAGTTAAATTTAGGTCATAAGCAAACTCAAGACAATCCTTGGGATGCCCACGAAGCTACTTTTGCCATAGATTCTATTCATACAGGAACAATCAAAGAAAAGAATGACAAAGGAGCTGTAGTGACTTTTGCCGATGGAGTAGAAGGTTTTGCACCTGGTCGTCATTTAGAAAAAGAAGATGGAACTAAACTTGGTAAAGGAGATACTATTGAATTTAAAGTATTAGAATTTAGCAAAGAATATAGAAGAATAGTTGTGTCTCACACATCCATTTTCAAAGAGCAAGAAAAAAGAAATATGAAAGCTGTAGCAAAAAAATCTGCTGAAGCTGAAAAAACCACCCTTGGAGACATTGGCGGTCTTGCAGACTTAAAGAAAAAAATGGAAGCTGGATCAAAAAAGAAGTAACTATTTAGACCAGTTATTATTATAAACTTTAAAAACCGTTGCAATAGCAACGGTTTTTTTTTTGGTATTTAATTAGAAGTAGATAAGAATAAATTATCTTTGTTTATCACAAAAAAATAGCATGACATTAATTAAATCAATTTCTGGTATAAGAGGTACCATTGGAGGTCAAACTTCAGATAATTTAACCCCAATAGATGCAGTTAAATTTGCTGCAGCTTATGGTACTTTTATCAAGAAAAGAAACCCATCTAAAGATAATATTAGAGTGGTTATAGGAAGAGATGCTCGTATCTCCGGTAAAATGATCAGCTCTTTAGTAGCAAATACTTTAGTAGGTTTAGGTATAGATGTAATTGATCTAGGTTTGTCTACAACACCAACTGTAGAAGTAGCAGTTCCTTTAGAAAATGCAGATGGTGGTATTATTTTAACTGCAAGTCATAACCCTAAACAATGGAATGCATTAAAGTTATTGAATGAGAAAGGAGAGTTTTTAAATGGAGAAGATGGAGAAGTAATTTTAAAAACTGCCGAAAGTGATGATTTTTATTTTGCTGAAGTAGATGATTTAGGAACGTATTCAAAAGATCAATCGTATTTACAAAAACATATACAAGAGGTTTTAAACTTAGAACTGGTAGCTGTTGAAGCCATTAGAAAAGCCAATTTCAAAGTGGTTGTTGATGGGGTAAATTCTACAGGAGGAATTTTTATTCCTGCTCTTTTAAAAGAGTTGAATGTTGAATGCATAGAGTTATATTGTACTCCAAATGGGCAATTTCCTCACAATCCAGAGCCTTTAAAAGAACATCTTACTGATATTTCTGAATTGGTGGTAAAAGAGAATGCAGATTTTGGAATTGTAGTAGACCCTGATGTAGACAGATTAGCTTTAGTGTGTGAAGATGGTTCTATGTTTGGAGAAGAATACACCCTAGTAGCCTGTGCAGATTATGTTTTAGGAAAATTAGGGGGTGGTAATACCGTTTCAAATTTATCATCTTCCAGAGCTTTACGAGATGTGACTCAGAAACACGGAGGAACGTATACAGCAAGTGCAGTAGGAGAGGTAAATGTTGTCATAAAAATGAAAGAAACTAACACTGTAATTGGTGGAGAGGGAAATGGAGGAATCATTTATCCAGCTTCTCATTATGGAAGAGATAGTTTGGTAGGTGTTGCCTTGTTTTTATCACATATGGCTCATGAAAAAATATCATGTAAAACTTTAAGAGATTCCTATCCCAGTTATTTTATGAGTAAAAACAAAATTCAATTAACCCCTCAGATTAACGTTGACCTTATTTTAGAAATGATGGCCAATAAGTATTCCAGTGAAGATGTGAATACAATAGATGGTGTTAAAATTGATTTTGAACAGCAATGGGTGCATCTACGTAAATCAAATACAGAGCCAATTATAAGAATTTATACAGAGAGTGATTCTCAAAAGTCTGCTGATGAATTAGCAGAACGTTTTATAACAGAAATAACAGAAATTATATCTTAACCATGACTTCTTTAGAACAATATTTTCAACAATTTAGAGATCACATTATAGGGATTGATCAAGATTTTGTTACTCCATATGGTCAGAAAAAATTAGTATATACTGATTGGACGGCCAGCGGAAGATTATATCGTCCTATAGAGCAAAAGTTAACCAATGAATTTGGGCCTTTTGTTGCTAATACACATACAGAAACCTCTACATCAGGTGCTGCTATGACTTTGGCTTATCATGAAGCTAGAAATATTATCAAACGTCATGTGAACGCAAGTGATAATGATGTTTTGATTACAGAAGGTTCTGGTATGACAGGTGTAATTAATAAATTTCAACGAATTTTAGGGTTAAAAGTTTCAGAGAATCTAAAAGAGCACACAAGTATTCCTGATGAAATTAAACCGATAGTTTTTGTTTCCCATATGGAACATCATTCTAACCAAACATCTTGGTTAGAAACCATCGCAGATGTGGTGGTGGTTCCTTGTAATAGTGAGGGAACCATATGTTTGCACACTTTTGAAGAGTACATTAAAAAAAATGCCGATAGAAAAATTAAAATAGTTTCGATTACTTCATGTTCTAATGTTACTGGTATTAAAACACCTTATCATGATCTGGCAAAAATTATTCATAGATACAATGGATTGTGTTTTGTAGACTTTGCTTGTTGTGCACCTTATGTGAAAATTGACATGCATCCATCAGAAAAAGGTACTCATTTAGATGCTATATTTTTCTCTCCTCATAAATTTTTAGGTGGCCCAGGTAGTTCGGGTGTATTAATTTTTAATAAGAAGTTATATAAAAATTTGATTCCTGATAATCCAGGTGGTGGAACAGTGAGTTATACAAATCCATGGGGGCAGCACGATTATTTTGATGATGTTGAGACTCGTGAGGATGGAGGAACACCAGCTTTTTTACAAACCATACGCATAGCACTTTCTGTTCAATTGAAGGAAAAAATGGGAATGGATATGATAAAAAACAGGGAAGATGAACTTAATGAAAAATTCTTTCAAACATTAGAATCTATTCCAAATATTAAGATTTTAGCTCCCAATCATAAAAAAAGATTAAGTATTTTTTCTTTTTATGTAGAAAATATTCATTTTAACCTTGTAGTGAAATTATTAAATGATCGATACGGGATTCAAACTCGAGGAGGATGTTCTTGTGCAGGTACCTACGGACATTATTTATTAAATGTAGATCAAGAAACTTCTAATAAAATCAAAAGCCAGATTTTAGATGGATGCTCTACTGAAAAGCCGGGTTGGGTTCGCATATCAATGCATCCTACAATAAAGGATTCAGAATTAGAATTTATTAGTAATTCGCTAGTAGAATTATGTAAAAATATACACGAATGGTCTAAAGATTATGTGTATGATTCTTCAAAAAACGATTATGTACATAAATCAGTGGTGCCAATTGAAAAAAAGATGGTAAAAAGCTGGTTTCAAGTGTAATTAGTACAGTTAGTTTACAGCCATTCTTTAGGAACCTTATTTCTGTGTTTAAAACGCTTATGAGACCACAAGTAATACGCTGGTTGGCTATTGATGTTTCTTTCTGTAATTGCTAAATACTTGTCTGTAATTTCGTAATCTTTAAAGTCATTCGGATGCTCTGTGATGGTTTCAAAAGTAACTTCAAAATACCCTCTTTTTAGTTTTTTAACGCTATAATTTACAACAGCCATATCAAACTTTTTAGCAATCATTTCAGCTCCTGTATGAATTGGAACTTTAATTCCCATAAATTCTCTCCAATAATGTGTTTTGTGTATTTGTGGAGATTGGTCACTCAATAACAGATATAAACCTTGAATTCCCTCATCAAAATTTCGAGTGATAGATTTAATAGTTTCTGAAGTTTTATACCCGATAAATCCAAACTTAGTTCTAGATTTTTTTACGGTTTTATCAAAATATGTATTCCCAATTCTTGTGTAGGCACCAAAGCATTTAATTTTAACATACAAAGGAATACTTATAGACCATTCCCAGTTAGCTTGATGAGCACCCATAAAAGCAATGCTTCTCCCTTTGTCGTATAATTCGTTAATTAGCTCTGGATTTGTAAATTTATATCGTTTTAAGAGCGTTTTTTTAGTTATGGAGAATGCTTTGATACTTTCAACAAATATGTCTGTAAAGTGTTTGAAAAAATCTTTTTGAATAGTTTTTAGTTCGCTAAGATCTTTTGTTGGAAAAGCGAGTTTTAAATTTTCAAGGACCACTTTTTTTCTATAACCAATTAGATAGAAAAATAGTATATACAAGAAATCAGATAGAATATATAAAACTCTCATTGGTAAGAGAGATAGGATCCAAATGATAGGGTAGGAAATAGCAAATATTAAAAACTGCATCAAAAATTTTTATACTGCAAATATCGTATTAAAATTTTTAATGAAGTGGGATGAATTAATTGTTTTCTTTATGTTTGTTGTATGATACAAAATATGAGTCAAGCAGTTTTAATTCTTATAGTAGTAAACGTTTTGTTTACTTTAAAAGGATTTAGGGATCACCACTTTTTTGAGAAATTTAAATTTCAAGTGAATCAGATTTTGAATGGTGAAAAGATTAGAATGATAAGCTCTGGTTTTTTACATGTAGATTGGTTACACCTTGGTTTTAATATGTATGCCTTATATCTTTTTGGGGACATTGTTGATGCAAGACTGGGTTCTTTAGGTTTCCTTACTATCTATTTTGGTAGTTTGTTAGCTGGAAGTCTATATTCTTTATCTTATCATAAAAATGAACTTTATTATAGTGCAGTTGGTGCCTCTGGAGCTGTCTCTGGAATCGTTTATTCATGTATTATGTTATATCCAGAAATGCAATTAGGGCTTATCTTAATACCCATTCCTATACCTGGATATATTTTTGGTGTTGCCTATTTATTGTATTCTATTTACGGCATGAAAAATAGAGTTGGTAATATTGGTCATTCTGCTCACTTGGGCGGAGCTATTGGTGGATTTACTTTTACACTACTATTATTTCCTCAAATTCTTAGAGAAAATTTATTAATGATTATTTTTCTCTCCTTACCTATATTATTTTTAATAGTCTTTGGAAAAAAACTAAATGTATAAAAAAAAGTCTTATCAATAGATAAGACTTTTTGAGCGAGAGACCAGGTTCGAACTGGCGACATTCAGCTTGGAAGGCTGACGCTCTACCAACTGAGCTACTCTCGCTGATAGACGATGCAAATATAAAATCATTTTTGGTTTAGGCAATAAAAAAATGAAAAATTAATACGAAATTTATTGCCTTATTTTTCATCTTATTATTTAGTAACAACATTATTTTTTTTTAAAAGTATTTTCTTAACTCAATACCCTAAGGATCTACTAATTACAAATTTTATGTATTACTTTTTCTAAAAATAAGGCTATATAAAGATCTATAACTTATGAAAAGTAACGTTAAAAGAACCACCTTTCTAGTCATTTAAAGTTTTGAAAAAAGAAAAAAATACTAATGCAAAAAAGCCGAGTAAAAAACTCGACTTTTGAAGTGTAGCGAAGACGGGATTTGAACCCGTGACCTCAGGGTTATGAATCCTGCGCTCTAACCAACTGAGCTACCTCGCCTTGGTAATAAGGCTGCAAATATAATTGAATTTTGCAGTACTGCAAGGAGTGTTTTTAATTTTTTTTAACTAGATATATTAACTATATTGCCTTAGTCATAAAATATTTTTTCATCTATACACTATTAAAGAAATTATGGATAAAGTTAAATTCGAAATAGAATTTCCAATTCATGCATCCCCGAGTATGTTATATCAGTATTTTTCAACTCCATCAGGTTTAGAAGAATGGTTTGCTGATAAAGCAAACTCAAGAGGAAAAGTTATTACATTTTTTTGGGATGATTCTGAAGAGCAAGCAACAATCATCTCAAAAAAAAATGGAGAAAAAGCTAGATATAAATGGATTGAAAGTGGTAATGATGAAAGTTATTTCGAATTCAGAATTCAAGTAGATGAAATCACGAAAGATGTTTCATTAATGATTACAGATTTTGCTGAAGAGGATGAAGTTGAAGAGTCAAAAATGTTATGGGAGAATCAAATTGATGAGTTGAAACACAGAATAGGAGCATAAACGATTTCATACATAATTTTTAAATTAGCTTTGGGTAAAATCCAGAGCTATTTTTTTTACAAACTGCTCTAATTACTTTAAATTTGTAAATGATTTATTTTTTTTAATATATATATATATAATGTTGAATTATAATGGAAATTTAGTAGCCTTTGAAGATGTAAAAATCACTCCGGATAATAGAGCATATAAATATGGAGATTCAGTTTTTGAGACTATAAAAGTTATTAACGGAAAGTTAGTTTTTTGGGAAGAACATTACTTTAGGTTGATGGCATCAATGAGAATGCTTCGAATGAAAATTCCAATGAATTTTACTTTAGAGTTTTTGCAAGATGAAATCTTAAAAACAGTTTTAGTTAATACTAAAAATAATAGTAGAGTTAGACTATGTATTACAAGAAAGGATGGAGGTTTTTATACTCCAACAACTAATGAAATAGACTATCTTATAGAATCTCGTGAAATTACATTTACAACTAAAGATAATTATAAAGTAGATTTATTTAAAGATTTTTATCTGTATTCTGGTCATTTGTCAACTATAAAAACCAATAATAAGTTAATTCATACACTAGCTAGTATTTTTGCTAAAGAAAATGATCTAGACAATTGTATTCTTCTAAATGAAAGAAAAGGAATTGTAGAGGTAACAAACGCCACCCTCTTTTTGATCAAGGGAAATACAATTAAAACACCATTGTTGTCAGAGGGGTGCCTGAAAGGTATAGCTAGAGAGAAAGTAATTAATATAATTGAATCTAATAATGATTATGATATTGAAGAGACTGTAATTTCACCTTTTGAAATTCAGAAAGCCGATGAGGTCTTTATAACAAATTCAATTATGGGGATTCAACCTATTACAAACTACAGAAAAAAAACATTTTCTACAGACATCTCAAAAAAACTCGCAATGAGTTTGAATGTTTTAGAATTAACGAGTAAGTAATTAATTTAAATTTATATTATTTGGTGCATTTGCCCAAATTTTATACTCACCACCTTTTTGCATTAATTTATTTTTCCAAAGTGTTCTATTGTCTGTAGATAATATATTTTCAAAATCATTTTCTGAAACAAACCATGATTTGTTTACTACTTCTTCTTCTAATTGTATTTTAGCCCAACCTGAGTACCCCAAGAAAAAGCGAATTTCTGTATTTTTTATTTCTTGTTGTTGCAAGAGACTTTTTAAAGATTCGAAATTACCACCCCAATAAATTTGATTACTCACGGGTATACTATCTGGTATTAATTCTGGTATCTTGTGTATGAAATATAAATTATCTTGTTCTACTGGACCTCCCTGATATATTTTAAAAGAACAATTAATTTCTGGTATAAGGTCTTTAATGGTATAGTTCAAAGGTTTGTTTAATATAAAACCAACTGAACTCTGTTCATTATGTTCTGTGAGTAGAATTATAGATCTGTTAAAAGAATCATCATTCAAAATTGATGGTTCAGCTATGAGAAGTTTTCCTTTTAGTATTTTCAAAACAGACACTTTATTTCTTAAATTTATAAAAAAATAAGCACATAAAAAAAACCTTCTTAAAAGAAGGTTTTTTTTTGATAAAAAAAAAGTTATTAGTTTACAGCACTGCTTAAACCAGCTCCTGCTTTAAACTTTACAACATTTTTTGCAGCAATTTTAATTTCTGCTCCAGTTTGTGGATTTCTACCATTTCTAGCAGCTCTTCTTGATACTGACCAAGTTCCCCATCCTACTAAAGCAACTTTTCCACCTGATTTTAAAGTAGACGTTACATTAGAAGTTACTGATTCTAGAGCGGCTTTTGCTGCTGCTTTTGAAATTCCTGCGTCAGCAGCCATTGCATCGATTAAATCTGATTTGTTCATAATAAATAGTATTTAAATTAATTGTTTTGTTTGCATAAATGCTTTAACAAATATAGACGGATTAAGGGCTTGTGCAAGTTTAGCCCTCAAAAAACCCCCTTTTTGTTAATAAAACTATGTAAATTGTTAATAAGGAGCTTCATATTTACATCAAAACGATAAATGTAGTGCTACTAAAGGCTTTAGCGCATTTTTGCATTTATAGAAAAAGAATAGCCATTTAGAAGACTTTTACTATCTAGTTTTTTCTTTCCAGAAATCTTTAATTCATCAATAATTATATACCCTCCAATAACTGCTATTTTAATGTCATCTTTAGTGGTTGTAATTGTTTTAATCGTCTTTTTATGATTTATTATTTCTTTTCGAATTTTATATATTTTTAAAGACGTGACGTCTTCATTATTAATCATTTGGGTCCAAGCACCTGGAAAAGGATTTAGGCCTCTAATATGATTATATATTTTATCTATTGAGTTGTTCCAATCTATTTTGCAGTTTTCAGGAAATAACTTTGGAGCTATTTTTTGACTATCCTTTTTTTGTTTTTGAGTTGTAACTGAATTACTTTTAATACTTAATACCGTATCAGAAACTAAATTTGCTCCTAAGTTCATAAGTCTATCATGTAATTCTCCAACTATTTCATCATCATGAATAGTAATTTCTTTCTGAAGAATTATATTACCTGTATCTATTTTCTCATCTATAAAAAAAGTAGTGACACCGGTTTTTTCTTCTCCATTTATAATGGCCCAATGTATAGGTGCTGCTCCTCTGTAGTCTGGTAGAAGGGATGCATGTAGATTAAAAGTTCCATATGCAGGCATTTTCCAGACAGCCTTTGGTAGCATCCTAAAAGCAACTACGATCTGAAGATTGGCTTTAAGAGCTTTTAAATTTGATAAGAACTCTTCGCTTTTTAGGTTTTTAGGCTGTAATAATTTGAGTTTATTTTCAACGGCATATTTTTTAATAGCAGATTCATTTATTTTACGACCTCTTCCAGCCTTTTTATCTGATGCAGTTACTACTCCAACGATATTAAAATTATCTTCTACTAATTTTTTTAAAATAGTAACAGCAAATTCTGGAGTTCCCATAAAAACTATGCGTAGGTCTCTCATGAAATGAAAAATTTATTATTTTTTGTTAAACCAATCTTATCTTTTGATAATAGGTAACGCAAATGTATTAAAATTGCTTTTTCATCTCTATCTAAAGAAAAGATAATTTCCTTTTGAGAAATTTCTTTTTTGTGACTAAAAAGTTCTAGAATATCTTTTTCTAATTCAGAGGTATTATTTTTTTTGTCAGAAATACAAACATCACATATGCCACACTTCAATGCTTTTTTTTCTCCAAAATAATTAGATAATTGAATACTTCTGCATATAGTGTTGTTTTTAATAAAGTATATTAAATCTTCAGATTTTTGAATTTGTTGATTTAAAAATTTTTCAATCGAGGTAGATATTCTATTAATTGTTCTATCGTCTTCTCTTGGGATTAAAAATGTAAGTTCTTCGTTACTATTAGCCTCCTTGTAGTCAATAATGTCTAACTGATCTAATAAATTCAATTCATTTCTTACTGTCAAGGAATTAATTTGTAAACTCTTGGCAATGTTAAATTCATTTATTCTTATCTCTTTCTGAAAAACTCCTCCATGACTTCTTAGAATTAAATCTATTAATTTTTTTGTTAATTTATTATTATAATGCTGTCTAGCTAAATGATTACCTGGTATTTTAAAAATAATTGTAGACTTTTTACTGTATTTGGAATTAATTTCAATAATGCTATTATTTACAAGAATTCGAAAAATATTGGCAGTCTTTTTGTGTGAAAAGTTATAAGTTTCACAAAATTTTAAAAAATTAAAATCTAAAGAATCATCTCTTAATTCTCCTTTAGCAATTTGAAAGTATTGATATAATTTTTGATGTACAATCTTAATTTCTTTGAGTGTTGGATATCCCTCTAATTTATTTTTTTTGAAAGCATTAATGTCATTATCATTTTGTAAGATTACTGAAAATGATTTTTCTCCGCTTCTTCCAGCTCTTCCAGCCTCTTGAACATAATTTTCAATACTAGCGGGAAGATCTAAATGAACTACTATTTTTACATTTGATTTATCTATACCCATTCCAAAGGCATTTGTAGCTACCATGATTAACTTTTCTTCTTTCATCCAGGAATTAAAAGCCTCGGATTTACTTTTTGAAGTCATTCCACCATGATAAAAAGTTGAAGAGTACCCCTTTGAATTTATAAGGTTAGAAATATCTTCCGTTTTCCTTCTAGAGCCAACATAAATAATTGTAGGGTAAGGGTTTTTCTTAAATATTTTTTCAAGTTTTCCAATCTTGTTTTCATTTTGAATCACTTGATAAGCTAAATTTTCTCGAAAGAAAGATTTTTTAAAAATAGCTGTCTGTTTTAAATTTAAATTTTCAATAATATCTTTTGTTACTTTTTTTGTTGCTGTTGCGGTTAATGCAATAATATTTATATCAGGATGTATTTCTCTTACCTTATGAATAAGTCTGTATGATGGTCTAAAATCATGTCCCCATTCAGATATGCAGTGTGCCTCATCTACAGCTATTAAATTAACTTGAATTTGTTTTAATTTATTCAAAATAAATTCTGAATTTAACCTCTCAGGCGATAAATAGAGAAGTTTATAGTTGCCAAACTTAAGATTGTCAAATAAGGTAACTATTTCATCAACACTTGATTTACTCTCAATAGTTAATGCTTTAATTCCTTTTTTTTCAAGTTGTGCTATTTGATCTTTCATCAGCGATATCAGTGGAGAGATCACTAAACATACCCCTTCTTTTGCTAATGCAGGAATTTGATAACATAAAGATTTTCCAGCGCCAGTGGGTAGAAGAGCAAAAACATCATTTTTAGATATAACAGCGTTGATTATTTCTTCTTGTAAATTCCTGAAAGAAGAATGCCCCCAATACCTTTTTAATATGTCTTTAGGTAGTATCATGCATTTTTTTTGAGCCAATTAAGAATGAAATCTGATCGGTTTTTAATAGTATCAAATGGAACTTCAATTAAAGTATAATTTAAATCTCTATATGATTTCTCTAGGTACGTATCTATAGTTGTTGCTTCTTTAAAGCTCTCATACCTCTCACCATCTGTGATAAAAATTTCTTTCCATGGTTTAAAAATAAATACATAATCATATCTATATTTTGTGCTAGATTCCTTGAAATACGATGGGTATTTTTCCTTGGTATAATCTAAATAGGCATGAATGTCTGGCAAACCTCTATCAAAAAAAATTAAATTATTATTACTTCTAGAGGCTTCGAGGTATTGTTCTTTCCTACCTTTATGTAGCAATTTACTAAATAGTATAGGTTCTGTTAAAAACAATTGCTCTACGCCTTCCTCTTGAGCTTTTATGGTTATTTGCCTAGAAATCTCTTCCATACAATAAAATCCGCTACTTTTAAGTTGTTTTAAAACAGATGATTTTCCAGTTCCAGGACCTCCAATAAGCACAATTTTTTTTTGCATAAAACAAAAATATAGTATTAATTTATTATAATAATATAATGATGTAATTTTGTAGAATTATATTACAATAATTGTTAAAATTCTAAAATGAAAGATAGAGATAATTTTTATAAAAAGTTGAAAAATCAACTAGATGACACTACAAGTTTTCCGTCTGATTATTTATATAAATTTATCGTATCAACTGAAGGAAATAAAGTAGCTTTAGTTAAAGACATCTTTAAAGATAAAGGTGCAACAATTACCACAAAAAAATCAAAAACTGAAAAATATAATAGCATTTCTGTAGTTATTCATATAGAAAACTCAAATCAAGTAATTTCATATTATAAACAAGCTGAAAAAATTGAAGGAATCATATCACTATAACATAATGAAAAAATATATTTTATTATTACTAACATTACACACTTTAAATATTTTCTCACAAAAGGATACAGACATTTTAGTGACTATAGATGATGAAAAGGTATCTGTTGCGGATTTTAAAAGAATTTATGAAAGAAACTTGGATGCAATTGATAACGAAGAGTCTAAGGATATAGAAAAAAACCTTAATTTATTTATTAATTTTAAACTTAAAGTTAAACAAGCATATGAATTAAGACTAGATACGCTAACTTCATATACAAACGAAATTGAAACTTACAGGAAACAATTGATTGCGCCTTATATTCAAGATGAAAATCAATTAAACTCACTTGTTAAAGAAGCGTATGGTCGAATTAGAACAGAAATAAGTGCAAGTCATATACTAATCAAGCTTCCAAGAAATTATAAGCCAAAAGATACTCTTTTACCATTCTCAAAAATAATGGAGGCTAGGAATAGAGTAATTGCAGGTGAATCTTTTAAACAAGTAGCTATAGAATTATCTGAAGACCCATCAGCTAAAAAAAATGGTGGTGATTTGGGGTATTTTTCAGCATTTAATATGTTATATGATTTTGAAGATGTGGCCTACAAAACTTCCCTTGGTGAAGTTTCACAAATTTTTAAAACTCGTTATGGTTACCATATTTTACAAAAAACAGGTTCTAGAACTTCCAAAGGAGAAAGACAAGTTGCGCATATTTTGATTTCAGACACAACCTCAAACGGAAAGAAATTAATTGACGAAGTTCATACTAAACTAAAAAATGGAGGAATTTTCAAGGAATTAGCTCTCAAATATTCTAACGATTCAGGATCTAAAAGAAAAGGTGGTGTTTTACCTAAATTTGGACGCAAAAGAATGGTAAAGTCCTTTGAGAGAGCTTCTTATTCACTTGTTTCTATAGATGATATAAGTATGCCTTTCAAAACAAAATATGGATGGCATATCATAAAATTAATAAAGAAATATCCAATACTTCCATTTGAGGAATTAGAAAAAGAAATTTCACAAAAAGTAAAAAATACAGGTAGAGTTAAGTTATCAAGTAGTTCAATACTGAAAAGATTAAAAAATGAGTATTCAATAAATATTATGGAGCCTGTAAAGGAGGCTCTTCAAAATAATAATTTTAAAGATTCATTAGAATCTATATTCCTAACGATTAACAAGAAAAAAATAACAAAGGGTGATTTTGTAGCCTACAGATCAAAAAGAAGTCAAATGGCATTTAGCACTTTACTTAAAAATTTCATCAACGAAGAAATCTTAGCTTATTATAAAGAAAATTTAGTAAATACAAATAAAGAGTATTCTTCGACACTTACAGAATATCAAGACGGCCTGTTACTTTTTGAATTAATGCAACAAAAAATTTGGAATATTTCGTCAGATTCAATTGCTTTAAATACCTACTTTGATGCTCGTAAAAACTCATATGAAACTAATGATTTAGATAATATTAAAGGTAGAGTGATGAACGATTTTCAAACTACTTTGGATAATGATTGGATTCAAGAGTTAAGATCTAAAAGTAAAATTAAGGTTAATAAAAAAGTTGTTAAAAGGTTAATTAATTATTACAGAAAAGAATCTTGAAAAACTATTTCTATATATCCATATTTTTAATGCTTTTTTCATGTGATTCGTTAGAATTTCAAAAAAAAGAAAATAATTTAAGTGATTTACCAATTGCAAGTGTATATGATGAAAGTTTGTTTAAAGAAGATTTAAATTTTTTACTTCCCAAAAACATAGACAAAAATGACAGTATTGTTCTCACTAGAAGCATAATTAATAGTTGGGCAATACAACAGTTATTGTTAAAAAAGGCCGCTGAAAACACTTCGCAAAATGATAATGCTGAGATTAATGATTTAGTTAGGGATTATAAACAAGCACTTTTAATTAATGGTTATAAAGAGAGACTTATAAAGCAACAACTAGATACCGTTATTGAACAAGAAGAAATTATAAATTACTACAAGAAGAACAATAATAATTTTAGGTTAAATGAAGAGCTAGTCAAAACAAGATACATTCATTTTTCTAATGACTTAATAGATAAAAAAGAAGTTCTTAAGTTCTTTAAAAAGGGCTCAATTGAAGATTTAGAAGCTCTAGAATTAAGACAACTTTCCTTTAAAAAGATGATGTTGAGTGATTCAGTTTGGACCCCTTTAGAAAATGTTTTGTTAAAATTGCCATTTTCCCGTAATGATTTGTTAAAAAAAACGGATTTAATTAAAAAAGAAGATTCTTTAGGTTTATATTTGGCTGTTATAAAAGATGTTTTATTAAGAAACCAAATAGCACCCCTAGGCTATATAGAACCTACAATAAAACAAATGATTTTACATCAAAGAAAATTACAATTAATTAGAGATATTGAAAAAATAATAGTAAAAGATGCCATTCAAAATAAAATTTTTAAAATTCATTAGCTTAACGCTATTCATTTTATTGTTCAATCACACAATAAATGCTCAAAAAGTTAAAATTGACGCAGTTGGGGTCGTTGTTGGAAAAAACATTGTTCTTGATTCTGATATTGAAAAGTTTAAATTAGAATTAGAGAACAGTAGTGAAGGGAAAATAAAAATTTCAGATTGCGAAATGTTAGAACAATTAATGTTACAGAAATTATTAGCTCATCATGCTGTAGTTGATAGTATAATTGTTTCAGATGCTGAGGTTAATGACCAAGTTGAAAGAAATATTCAATTTTTTAGTCAAGAATATGGAAGTATTGAAAAAGTTGTTGAAGCCTATGGGTTTAATGATATAGAGGACCTAAAGAAAGAACTTTTTGGCATAGAAAAAGAAAATTCTTTAATTCAAAAAGAACAAAGACAAATCACTGAAAATATTGATGTTACACCAGAAGAAATAAGAATCTATTTCAATGGTTTGAAAGAAAAAGGTGAATTACCAGAATTTCCAGCGGAAATTCAAATAGCTCAATTAGTTTTAAATGCAGAGGCTACTCAAGAGGAATTGGATAGAGTAATTAATAAACTCAGTCAATTAAAGAAAGATATAGAAGGGGGTTCAAGTTTTAAAATGAAAGCAATTATTAATTCAATGGATCCTGCAGTTACAGATAATGGAGGAAGATATTCTATTGACAAGAATAGTCAGTTCATAAAAGAATTTAAAGAAGCCGCTTTTTCTTTAGATGTGAATCAAGTTTCTGAACCCTTCAAATCTAAGTTTGGTTATCATATTCTTCAGTTGCATGAAATTAGAGGAGAAACAAGGTTAGCCTCACACATTTTAATTCAGCCAGATATTCCTCAAGAAAAATTAGATGAAACAAAAGAAAAACTTGAAAAAATAAAAGAAGATATAGATAATGGTGTGATCACTTTTGCAGAGGCAGTGAAAAAATATTCAGAGGATAAAGATACCAAGAATAATGGAGGCCTGATTGTTAATCCTTATTCAGGAGAATCTACTTTTGATTTAACTAGAATGGACCCTGCTTTATATGCTAGAGTTAATAACTTACAGAAAAGTGAAATGTCTGATGTGTTTTATGATGAGACACGTGAAGGGAAAAAGATGTATAAAGTGATGATTATGAATGACAGAACAAATACTCATATAGCAGACATGGTAGACGACTATGTGAAAGTTCAAAATCTAGCACTTCAAAAGAAGAAACAAGAAACCATCGCAAAATGGTCTAGAGAAAAAATAGGTGATACTTACATAAAAATAAGTAAAGAATTCCAAAAATGCACCTTCGATAAAAATTGGACGAAAGAAATTGCTAACTAATGTCTGATGTAGCTGACATTGACGCTCTGGTTATTAAATTTAAAGATTTAAAAGCAGAAATTGGAAAGGTAATTGTTGGTCAAGATCAAGCTATTAATTATGTATTATTATCTGTTATCTGTGGTGGTCACTCTCTTCTGATTGGTGTTCCAGGTCTAGCTAAAACTTTATTAGTCAATACAGTATCGGATGTTCTTGGATTAAACTTTAAAAGGATTCAATTTACACCAGATTTAATGCCCTCCGATATTTTAGGGAGTGAAGTTTTGAATAAAGAACGTGAATTTACTTTTTTAAAAGGACCTATATTCTCAAATATTATTTTAGCAGATGAGATCAATAGAACACCTCCCAAAACACAAGCTGCTCTTCTAGAGGCTATGCAGGAAAAATCTGTAACTATATCTGGAGAGCATTATAAATTAGAGTTACCGTTTTTAGTCTTAGCGACACAAAACCCTATAGAACAAGAGGGAACCTATCCGCTTCCAGAAGCTCAATTAGATCGTTTTATGTTTTCTATTAATTTAGAATATCCAAGCTTTGAGGAAGAAATAGAGGTAGTTAAAAATACAACAACAGAAATTATAACTAAGGCAGAACCAATAGTATCAATTAAAGAAGTTCTCAGTATCCAGCAATTAATAAGAAAAGTTCCTGTAACAGATAATGTAATAGAGTACGCTGTTTCCTTGGTAAGTAAAACAAGACCAAAAAGTTCTAAAGCAACTGATTTAGTAAAAAAATATGTTGATTGGGGTGCAGGACCCAGAGCTTCTCAGAATTTGATTTTAGGTGCTAAAGCTATCGCTGCTGTAAAAGGTAAATATTCGCCTGATATTGAAGATGTAAAAGCTGTAGCTGTTCCAATTTTATCTCATAGAATTGTAAAAAACTATAAAGCAGAAGCAGAAAATATATCTATAGTTGATATAATTGAATCCCTGTTATAATTCTTTGCTCTTATCGTAAAAACTGAATACACTTCCACCATATTTTTTCGAATAATTATAAAAATTACTTTCTGACAAATCCATATGTTTTGAATGCTCAATAATTAAAATACCGTTTTCATTTAGAAGGTTTCTATCAAATACAATTTCAATTATTTTTAAAAACATATCCTTTTCAAGATTGTATGGTGGGTCTGCAAAAATAATATCAGTTTTTAGAACAGTTTTCTCCAAAAATTTAAACACATCGCTTCTGTAGGTATTGATATAGAATTCAAACTCTGTGGAAATTTTATCAATAAATTTGACACAATTAAAATTACCATCTACAGCATGAATATTTTTAGCACCTCTTGAAGCAAATTCGAATGCAATATTTCCTGTACCAGAAAACAAGTCAATAACAGAAATAGTATCTAAATAATAGTGGTTATTTAAGATGTTAAATAACGATTCTTTTGCCAAATCAGTAGTTGGTCTTACAGGAAGGTTTTTAGGAGCTGTAATCCTTCTTCCTTTGTTTTTTCCTGAGATTATTCTCATCCTAATAAAATAAAATTTGAATGTCTCTCTATTTCTGCTTGATTGTTAAAAATGGAGTTTTTTGAGTTGAAAAAACTTATATTTCTAACATAGGTGTACAAAATTTGATAAAGCTCAGATTGTTTATTAATATCTCCTATAAGTGAGACCTTAGTTTTATCTGTAGAGAGTTCAAGCTGTTCTAGTGTAAATAAAATATAATAGATAAAATCTTCTTTTGTATGATATTCAAAAATATTATAAAATAAAATTTTAGAATCTTTTAGAACCACTATATCAAAAAGACTTTGAGAAATATTCACAAAGAAATTTAGAGAATTGTCAGATTGTAAAACTAATTTTTCCAAAAGAATACTTGAATGATGTTTGTATTCAAATTCTCCGAAATTTTGAAAAATAAAATTATTAATATTTACAAAGGGGACATAAACATTTTTAGCTTTTATGAAATTTAAATCGTCATAAACAATAAGATCTGTAGTAATTGTCTTCACTGAGTATTTTAAATATTTGTTGAGATCATTATCTTTAAAATATTGATTAGGAACAAGTGTGCTTAGATTATTTTGATGAACGACGCTTACAGTTTCAAAATCTTGTTGTAAAGTTTTTTCATTTTTAAAAATCTCTTTAATCTCTTTTAATATTAATTCAGGAGACTTAATTGGTTTAGTGAAACTAAATGAAGTAAACTTTGATATAATATGATGTGTGTTGGAGATATAAAAAGAAAATCCATCCAAACTGAATTGGATGGATAATTTCTTTTTTGAAGTTTCTTCTATTTTTTTATTGATCGTCTTCTTCTTCACGATTTGCTTTGTCATAAGACGGTGGCCAATTTCCACCAGTTGTTACTTCATTAAGAGAACCAACAGAAACATATTCTCCTTTGATTTGATCACTTTCTATGGCTTCCATTTCTTGTTTGACTAAAGAGATGTCCATACCTTTTAATAAGTCTTTTTTCTCAGTTCTTGCCTCAAAAACAGGTACTTGTAAACCCGCTATTTTTTCAACTAAACCAACAGATAGTTCAAATTGTTTTTCATCAACACCTGGAACATTGAACATATTTTTATAGTCCTTATCTTGGAAGCTTTTTAAAATAGGTTCATAACCAATTGTATCAACTATTCTTTTCTCAACATCAACAATTACAGGTTGCCACTTGCTTCCCTTGTTCACTTTAACTACAGTATCTCTTACTTCTGTAATTGCAAACTTAGCACTGTCTATAAATTGAATTAGTCCTTCTTTGTTACTTGTGTAGTTTCCATTTACTTTATAATAAGCCAATTCTGCATCTCTAATAATTTTTAGATGCTGAATTACTTTAACATATTTAACTCGTTTATCTTTATTAAAATTGATAGGTTTCATGATTCCATCATAAATTTTAAAAACTAAAAGAGTACCTGTAAAAACTAACACTAGGGAAACTATCCATTTATATTTTAATGGTAAGTATTTTACTATTAAATAGGCAAATCCAAATGTGGCAGCAACAGCTAGAATAATCAGTATAATCATTTTGTATATTTATTTTTTCACTTGAAGCAAATCTACAATTTTTTTTTAATGATAAAAACTTTTAAAGACAATTCAATGTATCTTTAACGCTTTATAGCTTTCATGTTAAAAAACGTAACAGATTTTCGCAAAAAACTTTTAAAAAAGTTTTCTCATAGCCCAACTTCAAGACAATCAAAGTTATTTGTAATGTTGGTAGATTTTGTTTTTTCCAAAGATTATCAAACATTATTTTTAATGAAGGGATATGCTGGAACAGGAAAAACTTCAGCAATAAGTGCATTGGTTACAACCTTGAGGGAAACTGAAAAAAAATCAGTTTTATTGGCACCCACTGGAAGAGCTGCAAAAGTAATTTCAGTATATTCAAAAGTGCCAGCTTATACCATTCATAAAAAAATATATTTTCCTAAAAAACAACAAAATGGTTCTGTAGATTTTGTTTTACAAACCAATAAGCATAAGAATACTATTTTTATTGTAGATGAAGCTTCTATGATTCCTGATAGACCACAAAACGGTAAGTTATTTGAGAATGGTTCCTTACTGGATGATTTAATTTCTTACGTTTATTCAGGTTATCATTGTAAATTAATTTTAATAGGAGATACTGCACAGCTACCACCTGTAAAATTATCTATCAGTCCAGCATTGGATGAGAATCGATTAGAAATAGATTATGATAAAAATGTGTTCAAAATCGAATTAAATGAAGTGACACGTCAGCACGAGAATTCTGGAATCTTATTGAATGCTACGCTGCTCAGAACACTAATTGAAAACGACGCAACTAACTTTAGGTTTGATATGAACTATCCTGATATAGTGCGTCTAATTGATGGTTATGATATTCAAGACGCTATCTCTGGATGTTATGATAATGATGGTGTAGAAGACACTGCGTTTATTGTGCGTTCTAATAAAAGAGCTAATCAATACAATCAACAAATCCGTTCTCAAATACGAGGAAAAGAAAATGAAATTTCTACGGGTGATTATATCATGGTTGTAAAGAATAATTATTATTGGTTAAAGGAATCTTCTAGTGCAGGTTTCATTGCAAATGGCGATACATGCGAAGTATTACGAATTAATTCAATTAAGGATTTGTACGGATTTAGATTTGCCGAAGTAGAAATTAGAATGATAGATTATCCAGATCAAAAACCCTTTGAGACAGTTTTATTATTAGATACACTTACAAGTGAAACTCCTTCTTTAACTTATGAAGAATCTAATAAGTTGTATGAGGCTGTAAGAGAGGATTATGCACATGAAAAATCAAAATACAAACAACTTCTGGCAGTGAAAAAAAATATTTTTTTTAATGCATTACAAGTAAAATTCTCCTATGCAATTACCTGTCATAAATCTCAAGGTGGTCAATGGAAGACAATTTTTATAGAACAACCTTATTTACCGGAGGGCCCCTCGAAAGAGTATTTTAGATGGTTGTATACAGCGATCACAAGAGCTCAAGAAAAATTATATTTGATAGGCTTTAAGGATGATTACTTTGATAATGACTATTAGTTAAGTTTCTTTTTTTCTTGGTGAAGCTTTTTTGTATTCAGTACTCATAAAATTAAACCATATTTTTTTATTGAGTTACTGTACTTTCATTTGTAGAAAAATAGAATTAATAGAAACAGAATAGTTCAAACCTAAAATATATTACTCAATTAACTTAAAGTTTAAAAATTAATAAAAAAAAAGTAATATTTTAGGGGTCAATTTATTTTTAAATGACAGCACCTAAATCCGTTTTAGAAGCACTAGATTTTTTTGAATCTAATTCTTCACAAGAATTAATAAGCAAATTAAATACCAAAGGGATATCTTGTGAAAAGGTATTTGATGTTCTAGCTTATGAAAAACAATTAAGATTTTTACAAATAGAATTGGTTAAACTTCAACAATGGGTTTTAAAGGAAAATAAAAGAGTTGCCGTTGTTTTTGAAGGAAGAGACGCTGCTGGAAAAGGGGGGAATATAAGAAGGTTTATGGAACATTTAAATCCAAGATCTTCGAGGTTGGTGGCATTGAATAAACCAACAAATGTTGAAAAAGGACAATGGTATTTTCAACGGTACATAAAAGAGTTACCAAATCCTGGAGAAATTGTATTTTTTGATAGAAGTTGGTACAACAGAGCAGTTGTAGAACCAGTAATGGATTTCTGTACAGATAAAGAGTATAATGAGTTCCTAGTGCAGGTTCCTGAATTTGAACATATGTTGTATGAGGATGGTTTAATCATTATAAAATTTTGGCTTTCTATATCAAAGGAAGAACAATTAAAGCGATTTAATGCTAGAAACGAAAATCCATTAAAAAGATGGAAATTTAGTCCAGTAGATAAAAAAGGTCAAGAGCTTTGGGACACGTATACACTTTACAAAGAAGAAATGTTTAGCAAAACACATACTTCTTACAGCCCATGGATGTTAATTAAAACCAATAATAAAAAAACAGCTCGATTGGAAGCCATGAGGTATGTGTTATCTATGTTTGATTATGATGGTAAAAAGGATTCAGAAACAACATTAACTCCAGATCCAAATGTAGTAATGCGTTACTATAGATCTGCTTTTCAAATAGATTAATTATGAATAGAGAATTATCATCTTCAGAGTTAAAAAAATTAAATTCAAAGAAAGGTTTAATATCATTATTGTCCAAAGACTTAATTAATGTTGACAGAACACTCAGATATATTGAGTATGAGCGAAAATTAGTTAAATTACAAATAGAGGTAATAAAACTTCAAACTTGGGCAATTAATAATAATGAACGTATTATTATCCTATTTGAAGGAAGAGATGCAGCTGGAAAAGGTGGTGCAATTAGGAGAATTACAGAGAGAATTAATCCAAGACATATTAAAATCGTAGCCTTACCTAAGCCCACAGAGGATGAACAAACGCAATGGTATTTTCAACGATATATAGAACAATTTCCAAAAGCAGGAGAGATGGTTTTTTTTAATAGAAGCTGGTATAATAGAGCTGTTTTAGAGCCAGTTAACGGCTTTTGTTCAGATGAACAGTACAATATATTTATGGGTCAAGTTAATGATTTTGAAAGAATGATTTTAGAATCTGGTATTCACTTGGTGAAAATCTATATGTCCATATCTAAAAAAGAACAAGCAAAGCGGTTTGATGATTTAAGAAGTGATCCTTTGAAACAATGGAAAATGTCACCTGTAGACGAAAGGGCTCAAGAATTATGGGATGACTACACAAAGTATAAACAGGCCATGTTTACAATTACAGATACCCAAAAATCTCCATGGAAAGTGATAAAGGCCAATAGAAAGACAGAGGCTAGGGTAAATACCATTAACCACATTTTAAAAAGTATACCTTACGATAAGGACATTCAAATCTAATTATAACAACTTTTTAATTTCATTGAAAAGAAAATACATCTGAGCAGCAATAATTTCGCTAGTTTTTAGATAAGTTTCATCTTGTGAAGCAGTATCATCAGAATGTTTGGGGTCTATATAAGGAACATGAAATCTATCAATAGCTTCAGGAATAAATGGGCAATTTTCATCGGCATTATTACAAGTAGTCAATACCAAATAAGGTGTTTTGTTTGCGGTGTTATTATATAATTTTGAGAAACCTAACAAAGAAGGTTTGTCATCACAAAAAGAAATTTTGTAGGTTGGATTTGTATGAGAAAATACATCCACATCAAATTTAAATCCTACTTCTGTTAATGTTTTTACTGTATTTCTGTGAAAGGCAGTTATTTCTGTACCACCAGAGAAAGCACTAATTGGGAGATTAAAATAGTTAGCAGCATAAAAACTCCAAACTTGACCCAGTTGACTTCTTCTAGAATTATGAGTGCAAATAAAATTAATATTTACATTGTCATTATTGTAATTGCCAGCAATTTTATTAGCTATTTTTAACAAAAGATTCTTTCTATTAGCATCAATAACAATATTTTGTTGGGACATTTCAAAGAAATCTTTTACCATTTTAGGGTTTGTCTTTAACATCTTCTTACTTTTGCCCCAAAGATACTACAACAAGATACACACAAATATTAAGTTAAGGTTAATTATGCAATTTCTCGTAGGTAAAAAAGTAGCTGTATTGGATGATATTTTAAAAGGTGTTATTGTAAGTATAGATGATCAAATAATAGGTGTTAAAGACAGTGATGGTATGGTATATCAATACAATCAAAAAGAATTAGTACTTATAGAAGAAGATCAGTATCAATTATCTAAATTTTCAGATATTAACAATGCTCTTTTGACTGAAAAGTTAGAGGAGACTTCCTCTAAAACATCTAGCTTTAAAAAAGAGAAAAATGAAGTAATACTTGAAGTAGATTTACACATCAATCAATTGATAAAAAGTACCAAAGGGATGGATAATTTTGACATGTTAACCTTACAGTTAAACACAGCAAAAAGTAAAATTGAGTATGCCATTTCAAAAAGAATTTCAAAAGTTATTTTTATTCATGGAGTAGGTGAAGGGGTCTTAAAAAGTGAGCTTCATTATTTATTTGGCAGGTATCCTGTTCGCTTTTATGATGCTTCCTACAAGAAGTATGGTTTAGGAGCTACAGAGGTTTATGTATATCAAAATCCAAAGTCATAAATAATAAATACTTTTGTATAATGAAAAAAATTTATTTAGATAATGCTGCAACAACTCCAATAGCTCAAGAAGTTATTGATGTGATGCATGAATCAATGCTAGAAAATTTTGGAAATCCATCCTCTACCCATCAATTTGGTAGACAGGCAAAAAATTTAGTTGAGACTGCTAGAAAAAATATTGCAAACTTATTAAATGCTTCAGCTTCTGAAATTATTTTTACAGCTGGTGGTACAGAAGCAGATAATCTAATTCTACACAATGCAGTTAATAATTTAGATGTAAAACGTATCATTACCTCAAAGATAGAACATCATGCAGTATTGCACACGGTCGCTTTTTTACAAAACACTTATAATGTAGAGGTAGATTTTGTTCCTGTTCTTCCTTCGGGAGATATTTCTTTAGAACACTTAGAAGATTTACTAACTCAAACCGATAAAAAAACTTTGGTAAGTTTAATGTATATTAATAATGAGATAGGAAATATTTTACCATTAGAACAAGTTTCTGATTTGTGTAATAAGTACAATGCTTTATTTCATTCAGATACAGTTCAGGCAGTTGGTCACTATACCATTAACTTACAAAAAACTCCTATAGATTTTATGGTAGCAAGTGCACATAAATTTCACGGTCCAAAAGGAGTTGGATTTGCATATTTTAAGAAAGGTTTTGGGATTCAACCTATGTTTCATGGTGGAGACCAAGAAAAAGGTGCAAGATCTAGTACAGAAAATGTTCATGGAATCTTGGGTATGGAAAAAGCATTTTTAATTGCTTCTGAGACATTAGAATCAGATATGATTGCTATGAATACTTTAAAAGTTTTTTTTATGAAAGAATTGTTGAAAATCAATTCTAATATTCGTTTTAATGGTCAATCTTCTAATATTGACTTGAGTAGTTGTACTATTTTGAATGTTTCGCTACCAATTAAAAATGAATTATTATTATTTAATTTAGATCTTTATGGGATAGCTGTTTCAGGTGGAAGTGCTTGTCAGAGTGGAAGCTCCAAAGGGTCACATGTCTTATCAGAAATTATAAGAAATGATATCGATGGATATACATCTATTCGATTTTCGTTTAGTAGGTACACAAATAAGGAAGAATTAAATTATACAATTCAGCAACTAAAAAAAATTCTGTAAGATTTTTAACTTATTTAATTTGTAGTTATAAGAAATTAATTTCTACGAGTTTTATCGTATTGGTGTATCATAAAAAATGCCCAAACTAAAACAAAAGCAACTACAAATATGGAAAAGTAAAGGACTATATTATCTGCGCTCATGTTCTATAAGTTTTAGATAAATTAATACTCCCAACAATGTTGGTGCCCATAAACCGATGAAAATCCCATGCAATTTGTTTCCAGATAAAAACAAATATTCAGCAATGACTATAATCATAAAACACAATGCTAACATGAGTAAGTTAGACAATCCTATTTTTTTTATAAAATTCATTAATAACTATTTTTTGATAAATGTAAAAAAAAACGATAGACAATTCCCTTTAAATTAAATAATTTTTTTCATACTTGTTGTGAATTGAAAGTATAGCTAAACCAAATAAAACAGCAACAAGAATTAGAATGGTATTAATTAATCCGCTGACTCCAAAAGACATACGTATTAAAATAGTAGAAATGATAAATCCTGAATTTCTAATAATTTTATGGAATTGGTCTGTATAGAAGAATGAAATTAAAAGTAAAACAACATCCACTAAAATTAATACTGTAAAAAATTGATCAAAAAATAGATTATTAATACTTTCTAGTGACGGGAATTCACTTGAAGAAATAGTAATCCCTGTAGACCATTTAATGAGTGTGTTTAAAGCCATAAAAAAAAACAAAGGCACTAGAATAACAGCTATTAATCGTTTCTTCTGTACAAATTTTTCTATAACGGGCTGTAAATTAATCTGTTGTTTAATTTTTTGTTTACCTTGTTTTTGAAATAAATAAATTAAAAAGAATAGAAGTAGAGAAGCAATCAAATCATATGTAAATTGTAAATCTCCTTTTATTTCAAACCAATCTGATGTAAGCTCCAGTGCTGATAAATCTTTAAACAATTTTCGAATTATGATAAGTGTAATGATTTGATATTGTTTTGTAATGTATGTAGTGAAAGATTTTGGTAAATAATATATTAAGAGATACACTTCATAAATAAGAATAAATGAAAAAGGTGTATAAATTGCAGAAATAGGATTGTTTAATAATTCAGAACTTGAGGTGAAATTTATGATATCTAATTTAGATAAATATATAAACGCTAAATGAATAAAAAAGCTTAGTAGCGCTATATTCAGAATTACTTTTTCTGTCTTAGTTCTTGTTTTATCTGAAAGAAGTTTATCAAATAGAAGTTGTAATATTTTGTTTATTTTGACCATGTAATATATTGTATAATAACATTTTGTGTAATTATCTACGCAATTATTAACTAAAATAGTGAAACAAATTCAACTATAGTTACATTAATAGATTTTTCTATTAATTATTTATGGGATACTTAAAACTTCTTTTATCCTTTGGTTCATAATTATCATTGCTTTGAGAAAAACTAATTCTCCAATTTAATTATTTTTTAAAATTTAATGATTAATTGTATACTCTATTCCTGTGATAGATTATTTATGGTATTTTTACAATAGAAAAAATAGATTTAAAATGAATCATCCTTACGTCAAGCAATCAATTGAAGGTCAAATAGCATATATTGAGTTTTACCACCCATCCCATAATTCATTGCCAGGAGATATTTTACAAAAATTAGTTAATTTAATAGAGCGCGCCGGATTAAATAAAGAGGTCAAAGTAATTGTATTACAAAGTGGAGGAGATCGAACTTTTTGTGCTGGGGCTAGTTTTACTGAATTAATAAATATTACTGATGAAGAATCAGGAAAAGTATTTTTTTCTGGGTTTGCTAATGTTATCAATGTAATGCGAACTTGTCCAAAGATTATTATTGGAAGAGTTCAAGGAAAAGCAGTAGGTGGAGGTTTAGGTATTATAGCTGCTTGCGATTATTGTTTAGCAACAAAACATGCAGAAATTAAATTGAGTGAACTTAATATAGGTATTGGGCCATTTGTTATTGGTCCTGTGATTGAACGTAAAATAGGATTAAGTTCCCTATCACAAATCTCTTTAAATCCAACAAAGTTTTATTCTGCTTTATGGGCAAAACAACATGGCTTATATGCAGAGGTTTTTGAAAGTATTATAGAACTAGACCGAGAAGTGCAGATTTTTGCTGACCAACTATGTAGCTATAATGATGAAGCTATGAAAGAACTAAAAATATCATTTTGGAGAGATACAGATCACTGGGGTACATTATTACATGAACAAGCTAAAATTAGTGGAAGATTGGCGCTATCAAATTATACAAAAGAGAGGTTAAGAAAGTTTAAAAACTAACTTATCTTTTTCTAAAAGAAAAATTAATTATTATTCCAACCCTATTTTTTTGTCTCTTTACTTTTATTAAAATACATTATTTTTAATTATTTACTTCATTTAATTGTTTACAATAGAATATTATCAGTGTTTTAAACAATTTGATGTTAATATTTTTTTAAAAAAACCTTATTTTTATGAATATGATAAAATTGATTCTTTATAAAGAGATATTCATATTTTGACTTCTTTCACAATTACAGATATTACATATTTCTGATTTTTAGAGCCCTTTTTTTGACAGACACCTTACTTACGAAAACATTTTCGTAAGCCTGCATCCCTTTGTCTATTTGGTGTTGTGAGTTTTTTGTTTAAAATTAGCAGCGTAAAACTTTAACTAAATTAAGAAATGAAAAAAATTAAATTAATCATGTTATCATTTGTAGTATTCTCAAGTTATAACATGTACTCTCAAGAAAAAGATGAAAAAGGAACATTTACACTCAGTGGAAGTGTTGATACCTATTTTTCTACAAATCTATCAACTTCAGAAGTCGGAACTGTTGGGACATTATCTGATGTACCTGCCAATGGTTTTGGTCTAGGAATGGCTAATACTGTTTTTACTTATGAAAAAGGAAAAGCTGGGGTTGTTGCAGATTTAGCTTTTGGGCCTCGAGCAAATGCTGCAAATGCATATAACGGAGCAATCAATCAATTGTATGCCTACTATAATGCTTCCGATAAAGTAACGTTTACTTTGGGACAATTTAATACATTTTATGGGTACGAGGTTATATCTCCAACTGGAAATTTTAATTATTCTGTGTCTTACTTATTTAACGCTGGTCCATTTTCACATACTGGATTAAAATTAGATTATGCTGCCTCAGACGATTTATCTTTTATGCTTGCTGTAACCAACCCTCATGGATTAACAGCTGGTTCAAATTTTTATGGTACAATAGATGACAATGGTGAGGAAACCTATTATGATTATTATCAACTTGGTTTTCAAGTTGGTTACAAAGACCAATTCTTTAACCTGGCATACGGTGCAGATGGTTTTGGTTCTTCAGACGTGTTGTATTTAGATTATACAGGTGGTTTTGACTTGTCAGATTCTTTCTTCTTTGGAATTAATGCTGCATATTCAAATTCAGAAGATTCAGATTCAGGTTACCAAGGTTTTGCTTTATATCTTCAAAATGAGTTTTCTGATACTTTTGCTTTAGGATTAAGACCAGAATTTTTCACACTAACTTCTGGTGCTGGAAATCAATCAATTTCAGCATTTACGCTAACAGGAAACACTACACTTTCAGATAGTTTAAAGCTAATTACAGAATTAAGATATGATACTTCAGGTGACGATATAATTTTTGTCGGAGGAAAAGAAAATGTAACTGGTTTAACAATAGCCGCTGTTTATTCTTTCTAAATAAATATTAATTTAAAATTTAAAATTTAAAATTATGACTAATTTTTTACCCACATTAATCTCAAATTTACCAAGTGTAATTCAAGAGACTACTTTAGATAGTTTGCAAGTAGTTACTGGTGTTACTCAAGAACAGCTTTCAGCTGCTGTAGATGCTGCAGTCGCCTCTACAACTGAGTCAATATATGGAGACATGGGAATGCTTTGGATGTTGTTATCAGGTATTTTAGTATTCTTTATGCAAGCAGGATTCACCTTAGTAGAATCTGGTATGACTAGATCTAAAAATGCAGTAAATATTGCAATGAAAAATATCCTAGACATTTGTGTTGGATCTTTAACCTATTGGTTAGTTGGATACTCTCTAATGTATGGAGATACATCTAATGGATGGTTTTTCTGGAGTGGTTTATTTCAAGGAGAAGGTGCAGATTTATTCTTCCAGACAATGTTTGCTGCAACAGCTGCAACCATTGTGTCAGGTGCTATTGCAGGGAGAACTAAGTATTCTACTTACATCATTTTTTCTATAGTGATGACAGCTATTATTTATCCAATATCTGGAGGATGGCAGTGGCAAGGTTCTGGTTGGTTAACTGAGTTAGGTTTCATAGATTTTGCTGGATCTTCCATAGTACATTCTGTTGGTGGATGGGCAGCTTTAGTAGCCGCTTTTATGGTAGGACCAAGAATTGGGAAATTTGTAAACGGAAAAGTAATGCCAATACCAGGTCACAACCAAGTATTAGCAACATTAGGAGTTTTTATCTTATGGTTAGGATGGTTTGGATTTAACGGTGGATCCCAATTAGCGTGGGGTGGTGCAGATGCTGTTGGTGCTTCAAATGTGGTGTTAATTACAAATTTAGCTGCTGCTTCGGGAGGTCTAGGTGCTTTAATTACTACTTGGGTTTGGTATGGAAAACCACACTTAGCTCAAACACTTAATGGTGCCTTGGCAGGATTGGTTAGTATCACTGCAGGATGTGGTAACATGTCCTCTGAAGGTGCTGTTTTAGCAGGATTATTAGGAGGAATTTTAGTTGTTTTTTCAATAGAATTTATAGAAAAGAAATTAAAAATTGATGATGCTATTGGTGCTGCTTCCGTTCATGGTGTTGCTGGTGTTTGGGGTACTTTAGTAATTGGTCTCTGGGGTATAGATGGAGATACAGGTATTGGATTATTTAACGGTGGAGGCGCATCTCAATTAGGTGCTCAAGCAATAGGCGCTTTAGCTTATGGGTTATGGGCTGTGGTGTTGTCTTTTGTTATTTTCTTTATTTTAAAGAAAACAATAGGCTTAAGAGTAACTGAGGATGTTGAATTAGCAGGCTTAGATATTTCAGAGCACGGAACAATTGCTTATCCTGGAAAAAGACTAAGAGAATTTGAAGAAGATAAATAGATCGATAATTTAATTATTTTTGTTAAAATCACACATCTTTAATAAAGCTGTGTGATTTTATCTTATAAATAAATTTCACTAATTTTTAAAAAACTTTTAAAAACCAATACTAATTATCATGAAGAAAATAGAAGCAATCATTAGAAAATCAAAATTTAGTAAAGTCAAAGATGCTTTACACAATGTAGGAGTCAACTTCTTCTCTTACTGGGATGTTACTGGTTTAGGTAACGAAAAAGAAGGCCATGTATATAGAGGTGTTTCTTATAGCACTAGCGATATTCAACGAAGATACTTATCTATAGTTGTAAATGATGATTTTGAACAAGTTACCATTAAAGCAATTCTAGAAGCTGGCTCTACTGGAGAAGTTGGAGATGGTAAAATATTTATCTCAGATATTAAAGAGGTTTACAGAATTAGAACTGGAGCTAAAGGAGGAGAAACTTTAAACTAAACTATTAGAAAAATTTAATTATGGAATTATTAACAACAAATAATGTATGGATGATGATCTGTACAGCTCTGGTTTTCTTTATGCATACAGGTTTTGCATTTTTAGAAATTGGCTTAACAAGACAAAAAAACACAATTAATATTTTATTTAAAAACATATTCATAATCACAGTTGGATTATTACTTTATTACATAGTAGGATTCAACTTGATGTATCCTGGTTTTGAAGAAGGTTCTGCTGGATTTTTAGACTTCGCAGGTTTTGGAATTATACCTCCTGAAAACGGAATGACTCCAGAATATGCTGATGGTGGTTACACATGGTGGACAGATTTCCTATTTCAAGGAATGTTTGCAGCAACTGCAGCAACAATTGTTTCAGGAGCAGTTGCTGAACGTATGAAAATAGGCGCATTTATGATATTTACGATTCTTTATGTTGGTTTAGTATACCCAATTGCAGGTTCATGGAAATGGGGTGGAGGATTTTTAGATCAAATAGGATTTTATGATTTCGCAGGTTCTACATTAGTACATTCTGTTGGTGGTTGGGCTGCATTAGTTGCTGTTTACCTTTTAGGATCTCGAATCGGAAAATTCAAAAATGGAAAACCACAAGCAATTCCTGGGCACAATATACCTATAGCAACTGCTGGTGTGCTAATTCTTTGGTTAGGATGGTTTGGTTTTAATGGAGGCTCTGTACTTTCTGCAGATCCAGAATTAACCTCATTAACTTTAGTAACAACTTGTATGGCAGCAGCAGCAGGTGGAGTAGTTGCAGTATCAGTGTCATTTATTAAGTATAAAAATTTAGATTTGACAATGTTTTTAAATGGTATTTTAGGTGGTTTAGTTGGTATAACTGCTGGTGCAGATGTAATGACTCCCGAAAGTGCAATTATTATTGGAGGTATAGCTGGTGCTTTAATTGTGTTTGCTGTTTCATTTATTGATGCTATAAAATTAGACGATCCTGTTGGTGCAATTGCTGTACATTTAATATGTGGTATTTGGGGAACTCTAGCTGTAGGTATTTTTTCAACAAATCCAGAGCACACAGTCTTAATCCAATTAACAGGTGTTGCTTGTTATGCTGCTTTTTGTATAATTACATCATTCTTAATTATCTTCACTTTAAAGAAAACTATAGGTATTAGAGTTAGTGAAAGAGAAGAATTAGAAGGTCTAGATGCTCATGAACATGGTATGGACGCGTATCCAGATTTTAGATTAAACGAACATTAATTTTTTAAACTAATTAAATAATACACCTTTAAGATTAATCTTAAAGGTGTATTATTTGTTTTTATGAATATGGTAATTAAAACCTTTTATTTTATCATAAATAAATTTTTTGTAATGGATTTTTGTTTTCATCGCAAAACTTACATCAAACAAGTCTAATTACAGAATTATATTCAACAAAAAACATAGATTTGTATATATAATTGAATACAATATGGAGAAACAAGGACTATATTTACCAGAGTTTGAACATGAAAATTGTGGCGCTGGTTTTATCTGTAACTTAAATGGAGAAAAAACTAATCAAATTATACACGATGCACTAGAAATACTAGTAAAACTAGAGCATAGAGGTGGCGTTAGTGCAGATGGAAAAACAGGAGATGGTGCTGGTTTATTAATAGATATTCCTCATGACTATTTTAAGAGAGTATGTGATTTTTCCATTCCAAATCAAAGAGAATATGCAGTTGGAATGGTATTTCTTCCTAAAGTTTCCAATCAATATTATTTTTGCAAAACAATTTTTGAAAAAGAACTAAAAATACAAGGACTTACTGTTTTAGGATGGAGAGAAGTCCCTGTAGATTCTTGTCAATTAGGGGAAATAGCTTTAGCATCGGAACCGAATATAGAACAACTTTTTATTGGAAAAACTGATAAAATTGACGAAGCTACTTTTAAAGCGAAACTATATGCCGCCAGAAAAATAGCAGAGCACACCATTAGAAAATCAAAAATTTCTGAAAGCAATTATTTTTACATTCCAAGTTTATCCATAACCACTATTATATATAAGGGTATTATTATGCCTGAAGATATTGGGCCCTATTATAAAGATTTACAAGAAATAGATTTAGTTACTCGTTTAGCGTTAGTACATCAACGTTTTTCAACCAATACAATGCCCACTTGGGAACTAGCACAACCTTTTAGACACATGTGTCAGAATGGAGAAATAAACACACTACGAGGCAATGTAAGTAGAATGCGTGTTCGTGAAGAAATCATGAAAAGTGATATTTTTGGACCACAAATCGACAAACTTTTTCCAATAATTTTACCAGGTAAATCTGATTCTGCTTCTATGGATATGGTAGTTGAATTGTTAACACATACAGGACGTTCATTACCGGAAATTATGATGATGATGATTCCTGAAGCTTGGGAAAAACATAAAACCATGTCTAAAGAGCGTAAAGCTTTTTATGAATACAACGGATGTATTATGGAACCTTGGGATGGTCCAGCCTCTGTACCTTTTACAGACGGAGACTATATTGGAGCTTTATTAGACAGGAATGGTCTAAGACCATCAAGGTATACAGTTACCAAAAGTGGTAAATTAATCATGTCTTCAGAAATTGGTGTAGTAGATGTTGCTCCAGAAGACGTAAAAGAACACGGAAGACTAGAACCAGGAAAAATGTTCTTGGTTGACATGAATGAGGGAAGAATTATTGAAGATGAAGAAATAAAAAGTAAAATTGTTTCTGAAAGAACTTATCAAGAATGGTTAGATAAAACACGTTTGCATCTAAAGGATGTACCTTACACAAGTGAAACTTGCCCTATAGAATCTATTGATGTTAAAACACGCCAACGATTATTTAATTATACCTTTGAAGACATTCAAGAAGTAATTACACCAATGGCATTGGTTGGTAAAGAAGCTTTAGGTTCAATGGGAACTGACACACCATTAGCTGTTTTGTCTGATAGACCTCAATTAATTTCAAATTATTTTAAACAATTATTTGCGCAAGTTACAAATCCGCCCCTAGATGGAATTCGTGAAGAAATTGTAACGGATATTAGTTTAAATTTAGGAAAAGACAGAAATATTTTTAGCATCACAGAGAGACAATGTCGAAAACTAAGAATTCAAAATCCAGTAATCTCTAATGCTGATTTAGAAAAAATAAGATCTATTGATATTGAAAGTTTCAAAGCAGAAACTATTCAAATTTTATACACAAAATCAAAGGGATTAAATGGTCTTGAAGATGCATTGGACAATATTGTTATTCAAGTAGAGAAAGCCTTAGAAAAAAAGAATAATATTATCATTCTCTCTGATAGAGGTATAAGTCAAGAACTTGCACCAATTCCTGCTTTACTTGCTTGTTCTTTTGTAAATCACCAATTAAACCGTTTACGTAAACGCTCTTATTTTGATATTATTATTGAATCTGCAGAGCCCCGTGAGCCACATCATTTTGCTACTTTATTTGGATATGGTGCAAGTGCAGTAAATCCATACATGGTAAATGAAATTATTAGAATGCAAGTTAAAGAAGGTTTCATTACTGGGATGGATGAGCAAAAAGCTGTTGATAATTTTAATACAGCAATTGGAAAAGGGATTTTGAAAGTAATGAACAAAATTGGTATCTCTACACTGCATTCCTACAGAGGTTCTCAAATTTTTGAGATTGTTGGATTTAACTCTCAATTTGTAGAAAAATATTTTCCTTACACAGCTTCAAGGATAGAAGGTGTTGGCTTGTATGAAATTGAAAAAGAAATTGACCAACGCTACAAACAAGCATATCCAGATAATAAAATTAATAAAAATTTAAGCTTAAATATTGGAGGCGATTATCGATGGAGAAGAAATGGTGAACGTCATTTATTTAATCCAACTACCGTATCTAAATTGCAGCAAGCTGTTCGGTTGAGTGACCAAGATAGTTACGATGTTTATGCAAATGCTATTAATGAGCAAGCAGAAAGCTTAATGACTATTCGTGGTTTATTTGAATTCGATAACCTAGATCCTATTCCTTTGGAAGAGGTAGAAGATTGGACAGAGATTGTAAAACGTTTTAAAACAGGCGCCATGTCTTATGGCTCTATTTCACGTGAAGCTCACGAAAACCTAGCCATCGCTATGAATAGAATTGGAGGAAAGTCTAATTCTGGTGAAGGTGGTGAAGACAGAAAACGTTTTCAAAAAGATATAAACGGCGATAGCAGAAACTCTGCAATAAAACAAGTAGCCTCTGGAAGATTTGGGGTAACTTCTCATTATTTAACAAATGCGAAAGAGATTCAAATAAAAATGGCACAAGGTGCCAAGCCAGGAGAAGGCGGTCAACTTCCGGGCTATAAAGTTTTACCTTGGATTGCAGATGCAAGAAATTCAACCCCGTTTGTGGGACTGATTTCTCCACCTCCGCATCACGATATTTATTCGATTGAAGATTTGGCACAATTAATTTTTGATTTAAAAAATGCAAATCGTGAAGCAAGAATTAATGTAAAATTAGTTTCCGAAGTTGGTGTTGGAACTATTGCTGCTGGCGTTGCGAAAGCTAAAGCAGATGTTGTTTTAATATCTGGTTATGATGGCGGTACTGGAGCTTCTCCTTTAACCTCTCTAAAACACGCAGGGTTGCCTTGGGAACTTGGCTTAGCGGAAGCCCAGCAGACGTTGGTAATGAATAGTTTACGAAGTAGAATTGTTGTAGAGTGTGACGGCCAATTAAAAACAGGAAGAGATGTTGCTATTGCGGCTTTGTTAGGTGCAGAAGAATTCGGTTTCGCTACTGCTCCTCTAGTTGCCTCTGGCTGTATAATGATGCGTAAATGTCACTTAAATACTTGTCCTGTTGGTATCGCTACCCAAGACAAAGAATTGCGTAAAAACTTTAAGGGAACCCCTGAACACGTAATTAACTTCTTCTTTTATGTAGCTGAAGAATTAAGAAAAATAATGGCTCAATTAGGTTATAGAACCTTAGCTGAGATGGTTGGTCAAACACATAAAATAAATTCAAATAAAGCTATCAAGCATTACAAGGCAAAAGGATTAGATTTATCTAGCATCTTGCATAGACCTACAGCCTATAAAAGCATGATCCTTAAGAACACTGAAGAACAAGATCATAATTTAGAAAATGTTTTAGATTTTACTATTTTAAAAGATTCTCATAGAGCTTTATATAGAAAAGAAAAAATGAACCTTGCATATCCAATTAAAAATACAAATCGTACAGTTGGAGCAATAATAAGCAATGAAATTTCAAAAATTTATGGGCATTTAGGGTTACCTGAAGACACCTTAAATATCAACTTTACAGGTTCTGCAGGACAAAGTTTTGGAGCTTTTGGGTCTTTTGGATTAACGTTTACTCTAGAGGGTAATACCAATGATTATTTAGGAAAAGGATTATCGGGTGCGAAACTAATTATAAAAAAACCAGTCAAAGCAGATTTTTTAGCAGAAAACAATATCATTGTTGGTAATGTTTGTTTATTTGGAGCTGTAAATGGGCAAGCCTACATTAACGGAATTGCAGGAGAGCGGTTTGCCGTTCGTAATTCAGGAGCAACCGCAGTTGTAGAAGGAGTTGGAGATCACTGCTGTGAATACATGACAGGTGGTAAAGTAATTGTTTTGGGAAAAACAGGAAGAAATTTTGCCGCAGGTATGAGTGGTGGAATCGCTTATGTATATGATCCAGAAAACAAATTTTCTAACGGTCTTTGTAATACAGAAACTATCGAGTTTGAATATATTTCTGAGGAAGATGCTGCCGAATTAAAAACAATAATAGAAAAACATGTTTTATACACTGAAAGCAAAAAAGGCGCTACATTATTAGCTGATTGGACTACAAGCTTAGACAACTTTGTAAAAGTGATGCCAACTGAATATAAGCGCGCTTTAGAACGAATCGCAACAGAAGAACCAATGTTTGAAGAATTAATAAAAGCATAATGTCATGGGAAAAATAACAGGATTTAAAGAAATTGAAAGACAAGATGAAACCTACACTTCTGTAATAGATCGTGTAAAAAATTATAAAGAGTTTACCGTTCCTCTTAAAGACAAAGAAATCACAAAACAGGGTTCACGTTGTATGGATTGCGGTATTCCTTTTTGCCATAGTGGATGCCCTTTGGGAAATCTAATTCCAGATTTCAACCATATGGTACATCAAGGAGAATGGCAAAAAGCTTCTTGGATATTACATTCTACTAACAATTTTCCAGAATTCACAGGACGTTTATGTCCTGCTCCATGCGAACAAGCATGTGTATTAGGAATTATTGAAGACCCTGTATCTATTGAAAATATTGAAAAAAATATTGTTGAACGTGCGTTTAAGGAAGGTTGGATAAAACCTCAACCACCAAAAAGCAGAACAAATAAAACAATTGCTGTTATTGGTTCAGGTCCAGCAGGGTTGGCTGCAGCTCAGCAATTAAATAGAGCTGGTCATACCGTTACTGTTTTTGAAAGAGATGATGAGGTTGGTGGTTTGTTACGTTACGGGATTCCTAATTTTAAGATGGAAAAGGGAATTATAGATAGACGAATCGAAATTTTAAAAGCCGAGGGTATTATCTTTAAGACAAATACTAATGTTGGTGTAAATTATGCTGTTGAGGATTTAAAAATATTTGACAGTCTTGTTTTATGTGGAGGATCTACTAAAACAAGGAGTTTGCCAATTCAGGGTATAGACGCTGATGGTGTTGTACAGGCTATGGATTTTTTAACTCAACAAACTAAAGTATTGTTTGGTAAGGAGGTGAAAGATCAAATAATGGCTACAGATAAAGATGTAATCGTAATTGGCGGAGGTGATACAGGTTCAGATTGTATTGGTACTTCAAATAGACACGGAGCAAAATCTGTTGTAAATTTTGAAATTATGCCAAAACCTCCTGGTCATCGTTCTGCTTCTACTCCATGGCCTTTTTGGCCATTAAAATTAAAGACTTCCTCCTCTCATAAAGAAGGGGTAGAGCGCAATTGGTTAATTAATACTAAGGAATTTATAAAGGATAAGGAAGGAAAACTAATTGCTTTAAAAACTATAAATGTTCAATGGGAAGTTATTCCTGGTAAAAGACCAGAATTGATAGAAATTGCAGGTACTGAAAAAACATGGCCTTGTGACTTAGCACTATTAGCTTTAGGTTTTACTGGTCCAGAGAGTAATTTAGCAGACAAATTAGGTATAGATAAAGATGGGCGCTCAAATTATAAAGCCACATATGGAAAATATCAAACCAATATCCCAAATATTTTTACTGCGGGTGATATGCGTCGAGGGCAATCTTTAATTGTATGGGCAATATCTGAAGGAAGAGAAGCGGCAAGACAAGTTGATATTTATTTAATGGGTAAATCTGAATTGCCTTCTAAGGATATCTCAGGTGATTTAATAGCTATGTAATATTTAAAATTAAAAGTTTAGAATTTGTATTCTAATGCAAACAAGACTACTACATATTATTTCTGTCAAAATTTGGAACAATCCGTAACCATAGGAATGATATTTATAGATGATAAAAATTAAAGGTCTTCCCGAAACGGAAGGCTTTTTTTATAGAAAAATTTGGGGGTTTGAACATCACAAATAAAAACAGTTAATAGTTTGCTTATCAATAAATTAAGTAAAATTTAAAAGTTATGAATTTAAGCTGATTTAAGTTTGTATTGAAATGATAAGTATGGTAATAAACTAATTTAGAAGTACAAATACAATACCTATTGCAAAACAGAATGAAAGATATTAATAAACACAGTCGAAGGTTAACTCAAGATGAGTCTCAGCCAGCATCTCAGGCGATGTTGTATGCAGTAGGTCTTACAGATGAAGATATGCATAAAGCTCAAGTAGGTATTGCGAGTACGGGCTATGATGGGAATCCATGTAACATGCACTTGAATAGATTGAAAGATGAGGTGAAAATTGAGTGTAAAATTGCAGAAATGGTAGGTTTAGGTTTTAATACCATTGGAGTTTCTGATGGAATTTCGATGGGAACCTCAGGAATGAATTATTCATTAGTTTCAAGAGATATTATTGCAGATTCTATTGAAACTGTTATGAATGCCCAAAGTTATGATGCATTAATAGCTATAGTTGGTTGTGATAAAAATATGCCGGGAGCTGTCATGTCTATGTTGCGTTTAAATCGTCCTTCTATTATGATGTATGGAGGAACAATTGCCTCTGGAAATTATAAAGGAAGAAAGCTAAATATTGTTTCAGCTTTTGAAGCTTTAGGTCAAAAGGTAGCCGGAGAAATTGAAGAAGATGAGTATAGAGAAATTATAAAAAAATCGATACCTGGTGCTGGTGCTTGTGGTGGTATGTATACTGCAAATACAATGGCTTCAGCTATTGAGTGTATGGGTTTTTCTTTACCCTATAATTCCTCTATTCCTGCAGAAAACCCAAATAAACTATCTGAAGCTGAAAGACATGCTTTGGCTATTAAAAATTTATTAGAAAAAGATATAAAGCCTTTAGAAATTATCTCTAAAAAATCAATAGAAAATGCCATTGCTTTGGTAAATGCCCTTGGAGGTTCAACCAATGCAGTATTGCATTTTTTAGCCATAGCACATGCTGCTGATATTAAATTTACTTTGGAAGATTTTCAAAGAGTATCAGATAATACACCTTTAATTGCAGATTTAAAACCTTCCGGAAAATATTTAATGGAGGATGTTCATGGTATAGGTGGTACACCGGCAATCATGAAATATTTATTAGATGGTGGTTATTTGCACGGAGATTGTATGACGGTTACTGGAAAAACATTAGCTGAAAACTTAAAAGATATTGTCGCTATGGAGTTTGAAGATCAGGATGTTATTTATCCAACAGACAAAGCTTTAAAGACCTCTGGAAATATTCAAATACTTCACGGAAATCTTGCAGAGGAAGGCGCGGTTGCTAAAATATCAGGTAAAGAAGGATTATTGTTTGAAGGGAAGGCTGTTGTTTATGACGGAGAACAGGCTGCAAATACTGGAATTTCAAATGGTGAGGTTCATAAAGGTGATGTAGTTGTGATACGATATGTAGGACCTAAAGGTGGTCCAGGTATGCCGGAAATGCTTAAGCCAACTTCGCTGATCATGGGAGCAGGCTTAGGAAAGTCTGTAGCTTTAATTACAGATGGTCGTTTCTCTGGAGGAACGCATGGATTTGTTGTTGGACACATCACACCAGAAGCTCAATCTGGTGGTGCTATTGGAGTATTAAAAACAGGAGATGTTATTAGAATTAGTGCAGAAGACAACACGATTAATGTATTAATCTCTGATGAAGAATTAGCAGAGAGAAAAGCAAAATGGATAGCTCCAGAACCAAAGCATAAAAAAGGAATTTTATACAAATACGCAAAAACAGTAGCTTCAGCATCTAAAGGATGTGTTACTGATTTATAAAAAGAAAATATATGGACACACAAACCATAAAATCACAAGAAAAATCTATCAAAACTACAGAGCGTATTTCTGGTAGCGAGGCAATTGTAAGGTGTTTAATTGAAGAGGGAGTAGATATTCTTTATGGATATCCAGGAGGAGCAATTATGCCAGTTTATGATGAGTTATACAAGTATCAAGACAAAATTCATCATGTATTAACGAGACATGAGCAAGGTGCAACACATTCAGCTCAAGGATATGCAAGAATTTCTGGAAGAGTTGGGGTAGCTATGGCTACTTCAGGTCCGGGAGCAACCAATTTAATTACTGGTATTGCAGATGCACAAATAGATTCTACACCAATGGTTTGTATCACAGGTCAAGTACCATCTCATTTATTGGGATCAGATGCTTTTCAAGAAACAGATATTGTAGGAATTTCTACACCAGTTACAAAATGGAATTGTCAAGTAACTAGGGCGGAAGATATACCAGAAGTATTGGCAAAAGCATTCTATATTGCCAAAAGTGGAAGACCAGGGCCAGTATTGATTGATATTACAAAGGATGCTCAATTTAAGGAGTTTGATTTTTCATATGAAAAATGTACACATGTAAGAAGTTACAAACCAGTTCCAGAAACAGATGTTTCTAAGGTTGAGGAAGCTGCAAAATTAATAAATGCTGCTAAAAAACCTTTAATTGTTTGGGGGCAAGGAATTATTTTAGGTGAAGCAGAAGAGCAATTAAAGGCTGTTGTTGAGAAAGCAGGAATTCCAGCTGCTTGGACAATTTTAGGAGCTTCTGCAATTCCAACTTCACATCCATTAAATGTAGGTATGGTTGGTATGCATGGAAATTATGCTCCAAATATTTTAACTAATGAATGTGATGTGTTAATCGCAATTGGAATGCGTTTTGACGATCGTGTAACAGGCAGCTTAAACACTTATGCAAAACAAGCCAAAGTAATTCACTTTGAAATTGACCCTGCAGAAATAGATAAAAATGTAAAAACTGATGTAGCTGTTTTAGGTAATTCTAAAGTAAGTTTAGATTTATTATTACCATTATTAGAACAGAATTCTCATAATGAATGGCATCAAAAGTTTAAAGACTTGTATGAAATTGAATACGAAAAAGTAATCAAAAACGATTTATATCCCACAAAAGAGGGCTTAACAATGGCTGAGGTTTTAAAAGAAATCAATATTCAGAGTGAAGGAAAAGCTGCAATTGTAAGTGACGTGGGTCAACATCAAATGATTGCTTGTAGATATGCTGATTTTAATGTGACTAAGAGTAATATTACTTCTGGTGGATTAGGAACTATGGGATTTGGTTTACCAGCAGCTATAGGAGCAAAAATGGCAGCTCCGGATCGTGAAGTAGTTTCTATTTCTGGTGATGGAGGTTATCAAATGACCATTCAAGAATTAGGTACAATTTTTCAGCAAAAAGCAGCTGTAAAAGTGGTTGTTTTAAATAACGATTTCTTAGGAATGGTACGTCAATGGCAACAGTTATTTTTTGATAAAAGATATGCCTCTACAGAAATGGTAAATCCAAATTTTGTTGCGATTGCAGAAGGGTATTATATCAAAGCTAGAAAAGTTACCAAACGCGAAGATTTAGCAGAAGCTGTAGCAGAAATGATGCAAAGTAAAGAAGCTTATTTTTTAGAAGTTTGTGTAGAAAAAGAAGATAATGTATTTCCAATGATTCCATCTGGAGCAAGCGTTTCAGACATAAGATTAGAATAAGATGAGTACAGAAGAAAAACAACTTTATTCAGTATCAATTTATACTGAAAATAATATTGGATTGTTGAATAGAATTTCAGCAATTTTCCAAAGAAGACATATCAATATAGAAAGTTTAAATACTTCACCTTCTGAGATTGAAGGCGTTTCTAAATTTACAATTGTTGTAAATATGAACGAAGTAAATATTAAAAAAATTCTAGGCCAGATTGAAAAACAAGTAGAAGTAATAAAATCATATTACCATAGTCTTGATGACATTATTTATCAAATAGCTGGTTTATTTAAAATAAAGTCAGAATTATTATTTGAAGAACGTCAAATACAAAACATTATTAAAGAAAGTAATGCTAGAATTGTAACAGTTAATAAAGACTTTTTTGTACTTGAAAAATCAGGTAAAAAAGAAGAAATAGTAGAATTGTACAATAAATTAAGTCCATTCGGAATTATGCAGTTTACACGTTCTGGGTTAATTGCGGTTACCAAAGAAGAAATGAAAATATCATCATTATTAGAATCATACAACAACTAAATAAATTAAAATGTCAAATTATTTTAACACATTAACTTTAAGACAAAAATTAGAGCAATTAGGACAATGTCGTTTTATGGATGCTTCAGAATTTGAAGACGGAGTAAACGCTTTAAAAGGAAAGAAAATTGTTATTGTGGGCTGTGGTGCACAAGGTTTAAATCAAGGTTTAAATATGAGAGATTCTGGCTTAGATATTTCTTATACTTTAAGACAAGCAGCGATTGATCAAAAAAGACAATCTTACATTAATGCAACTTCAAATGATTTTGTTGTAGGTACTTACGAAGAAATGTTGCCAACTGCAGACTTGGTTATCAATTTAACTCCAGATAAACAACATACAAATGTTGTAAATGGTGTGATGCCATTGATGAAAAAAGGAGCTACTTTAAGTTATTCTCACGGATTTAATATTGTAGAAGAAGGAATGCAAATTCGTAAAGATTTAACAGTGATTATGGTAGCACCTAAATCTCCTGGATCCGAAGTTCGTGAAGAATTTAAAAGAGGATTTGGAGTGCCAACATTAACAGCTGTTCATCCAGAGAATGATCCAGAAGGAAAAGGTTGGGCACAGGCAAAAGCTTATGCAGTTGCTACAGGAGGTCATACAGCAGGAGTTTTAGAATCTTCTTTTGTAGCAGAGGTAAAGTCTGATTTAATGGGAGAGCAAACTATTTTATGTGGTTTGTTACAAACAGGAGCAATTTTATCTTTCGATAAAATGGTAGCAGAAGGAATTGATGCTGGTTATGCAGCTAAGTTAATTCAGTATGGTTGGGAAACTATAACTGAAGCTTTAAAGCACGGTGGTATTACAAATATGATGGATAGATTATCTAACCCTGCAAAAGTAGAAGCATTTCGTTTATCTGAAGAATTAAAAGATATCATGCGTCCATTATTCCAAAAACATATGGATGATATTATGACTGGTCATTTCTCTAAAACAATGATGGAAGACTGGGCAAATGACGATATTAACTTATTAACTTGGAGAGCTGCAACTGGAGAAACTGCTTTTGAAAAACAAGTATGTACTAATCAAGAAATTACAGAGCAAGAGTATTTTGACCACGGTACTTTATTAGTTGCTTTTGTAAGAGCTGGTGTAGAATTAGCTTTTGAGGCAATGACAGAATCTGGTATAATAGATGCATCTGCATATTATGAATCTTTACATGAAACACCATTAATTGCAAACACAATTGCAAGAATGAAATTGGCTGAAATGAATCGTGTAATTTCAGATACAGCAGAATATGGATGTTATTTATTTGATCATGCTTGTAAACCTTTATTAACTGATTTTATGAAAACAGTTTCTACAAACGTAATTGGTAAATCTTTTAGTTCAGAGAATGGTGTTGATAATCAAGAATTGATTAGAATTAATAAAATTATTAGAAATCATCCAGTAGAAATAGTTGGAGAGCAGTTAAGAGCTTCTATGACAGCTATGAAAGTTATTAAGACAGTTGTTTAAATAAGAAGTAGTTTATTAATCTTTTTTATGAAAACCAAGGTAATTTATAGACCAACAATAGAAGCCATAAAGAAAGCTTCTCTTAACCTGCAAGAAGTTGTTTTGAAAACCCCATTGGTTAAGAATGATTATTATTCTAAAAAATACCAAAGTACTATTTTGTTTAAAAGAGAAGATTTACAACAAGTAAGGTCCTACAAAATAAGAGGTGCTTATAACAAAATATCTTCGTTAACTGAAAACGAACGTATTAAAGGAGTTATTTGTGCTAGTGCTGGAAATCATGCTCAAGGGGTTGCGCTTTCGTGTAAGTTGTTAAAAATTCATGGCGTAATTTATATGCCTACTCCAACACCCAAGCAGAAAATTAATCAAGTAAAAATGTTTGGAGAACAATATGTAGATGTTGTCTTGATAGGAGATTCATTTGATGATGCAAAATATGCTGCAACTCTTGAAGCAGAAAGGTTGCAAAAAACATTTATTCATCCATTTGACGATGAAAAAATTATTGAGGGTCAGGCAACTGTTGGTCTAGAAATCTTAGAGCAAACAAATGCGCCAATAGATTATGTTTTTGTGCCAGTTGGCGGAGGTGGGTTGTCATCAGGCTTGTCATCTTATTTCAAACAAATTTCACCAAATACAAAAATTATAGGTGTAGAACCAGAAGGTGCTCCGTCTATGTCTGCATCAATTAAAGCTAATAAAAACATTGTACTAGATTCTATAGATAATTTTGTAGATGGTGCTGCAGTTAAAAGAGTTGGAAATTTAAATTTCTCACTGTGTAAAGAAAATTTACATGATATGATTACCATTCCTGAGGGAAAAATATGTCAAATTATTTTAGATTTATACAATAAGGAAGCTACAGTTGTGGAACCAGCAGGAGCTTTGAGTATTGCAGCTTTAGATATTTATGAAAACGAAATAAAAGATAAAAATGTAGTGTGTATAGTGAGTGGTAGTAATAATGATATTACTAGAACTGCAGAAATTAAAGAACGTGCTTTACTCTATGAAAACATTAAACATTATTTTATTATCAGATTTCCTCAAAGAGCAGGAGCCTTAAGAGAATTTGTTGCCGACATTTTAGGTCCAGATGATGATATAACTCATTTCGAATACACCAAAAAGACAAATAGGTACAAAGGAGCCGCAGTTGTTGGTTTAGAATTAAAGTCAGCTAATGATCTTGAACCGCTTATTGCTAGAATGAAACGTCATAACTTTTATGGTGATTATTTAAACGATAAACCAGATTTATTTCAATTTTTGGTTTAGAGATGTTTAATTTAGTATTGTTAAATCATTAATAATGTTTTATATTTAATCTATGATGAATATACCAGATCAATTCAAAATAAAAAAAACAATTTCACAAAACACCTATTTAGTTGATGGGGTTTTAAAAACTTGGAAAGGAGAGACAGCAGATGTTTATTCCACCATTTCTTCAACAGATACATATAAGCCAACATTATTGGGGTCTATTCCTCAATTAGGTGAAGAGCAAGCAAACGAGGCATTGAATTCTGCTTGTCATGCTTTTGATAGAGGTAAAGGACTCTGGCCAACAATGAAAGTTGTAGACAGAATTGCCTGTATGGATAAGTTTGTGACTCAAATGAAAACCAAACGAGAGGAAATTGTAAACCTATTAATGTGGGAAATTGGGAAAACTCTCCCAGATTCACAAAAAGAATTTGATAGAACTATAGACTACATCTACGATACGATAGAGGATTATAAACAAATGGATAGAGACAGTGCTAAATTTAAAAAAAATAGCGGTGTCAATGCTCACATTAGAAGAGGACCTTTAGGGGTGGTTTTGTGTCTAGGACCTTATAACTATCCGTTAAATGAAACTTTTTGTTTGTTGATTCCTGCACTAATTATGGGAAATACAGCAATTTTTAAGCCTGCCAAATTTGGGGTGTTATTAATTTCACCTTTAATGGAAGCATTTCAGAATAGTTTTCCAAAAGGTGTGGTAAATATTATTTTTGGTAGAGGTAGAACCTTGGCAACTCCTATTATGAAATCAGGTAAAATAGATGTTTTAGCTTTAATTGGACATAGCTCATCAGCAAAATCATTACAAACACAACACCCAAAAGTTAATAGATTGCGTTTAGTTTTAGGTCTTGAAGCAAAAAACCCTGCAATTATATTACCAGATGCAGATTTAGATGTGGCTATAGAAGAATGTATAGCTGGTTCTTTGTCATTTAACGGGCAACGTTGTACAGCTTTAAAAGTATTGTATGTTCATGAAGATATTGTTGAAGAATTTAACAAGCGATTTTCTGCACGAGTAGATGAGTTGTCATTCGGAAACCCTTGGGAGCCTGGAGTTAAATTAACTCCTTTACCTGAACCAAATAAACCTGCATACATTCAAGGATTGATAGACGATGCTAAGAAACACGGTGCTTCTATTTTAAATGCAAAAGGGGGTGAAACTTCCGATAATTATATATTCCCAGCTGTTTTATATCCAGTTAATAAGCAAATGGAAGTATTTCATGAAGAGCAATTTGGTCCGGTAGTCCCTGTAATTTCTTTTAAAAATATTGATGAACCATTAAATGATATCGCAGATTCTAATTATGGACAACAAGTTAGTTTATTTGGAAAGGATGTTCACACGTTGTCTCCTTTAATAGATAGTTTAGTGAACCTAGTCTGTAGAGTAAATTTAAATAGTTCTTGCCAGCGTGGGCCAGATGTATATCCTTTTACAGGAAGAAAAGATTCTGCTGTAAGTACTTTAAGTGTTCACGATGCGTTACGTTCTTTTTCAATCCGTACTTTTCTTGCCTCTAAAGACAATCCTTACAATAATTCTATTCTTGAAGAATTACTAGAAAAGAAGACATCTAACTTTATAAGTACAGATTATATATTGTAGAATAGTTATTTTTAATATGCCATTTTTGTATTTTTTATAATTAAAAGTTACTTAATTAAGAAATACATAAAACTTCAAAAAAATGATTTTGGAACCATTGTTATTCCAAAATCATTTAGCATATTTGATCCATGTTTAGTATAAAAAATAATATATATATAGTTTCTAACGCAATGCCCAAGAGCTTGCGCCGTCGCTAATTCTTAAAATTAGCACACAACTATTATTCACTATTTATTTTTAAACATTGATCACTTTCCATTTCATACCATTTTTTTTATCTCCAATTATCTTAAAAGATAACGAGATTTCTCCGCGCATTGTTTTTTCACGTCGCCCTTTGGGTGTGTGTTAATTTTTTGAACTTAGGTGAGTCCGGTTCTATTTTCTATCAAAACAGTACAAATTAAAGTTTACAATCAATTCAAATTATCATTTTGGAAATTATTATTGCTAATAAATCGCATGCTATTTATGCAAAGATTATTTGTGAAACTATTGCTGATTCTGCCAACGTAAGAGGAACAGGAATAGCAAAAAGAACTACAGATTATATCATTCAAAGAATGAACAATCAAAATGCTGTTATAGCTCTTGATAACGGGAATTTTGTGGGTTTCTGTTATATAGAAAAATGGGATCATGGCAGATTTGTAGCTAATTCAGGATTGATAGTGCACCCAGATTACAGAGGAAAAGGAATTGCCAAACTTATAAAAGAGAAGGTTTTTAATCACTCTCGATTAAAATTTCCAGAAGCTAAAGTATTTAGTATAACTACTGGATTGCCTGTCATGAAAATGAATAGTGATTTGGGGTATAAGCCAGTAACATTTTCAGAGCTAACTAAAGATCAATCATTTTGGAATGGATGTCAAACCTGTAAAAATTATGATGTTTTACAAAGAACATCGCAAAGTATGTGTTTGTGTACTGGGATGCTTTATGATCCTCAAAAAGTAAAAGAACCATCTAAAAAAATATCAATAAAGGTTTTTAAGCGATTAAAACAAATAAAGCAATCACTCTTTTTAAGAAATTCTTTTATAAAGTTGACCAAATTAAAAAATGAAAAATGAATCATCAACCAGAAAAATTAAATTAAAATTATGAAAAAGAAACTTGTATTAGCATATAGCGGTGGATTAGATACGTCTTATTGTGCTGTTTATTTTTCTAAATATTTAGATTATGAAGTTCATGCTGTATCTGTAAATACAGGTGGTTTCACAGATTCAGAAATTGAAACCATAGAACAGAAAGCCTATACTATGGGCGTAAAAAGATATCAAAATATTAATGCAGTTGAATCGTACTATCAAAAAGTAGTTAAATTCTTAATTTTTGGGAACGTTTTAAAAAACAATACTTATCCATTGTCTGTAAGTGCCGAAAGAAGTATTCAAGCAGTAGAAATAATTAAATATGCTAAAAAAATAAATGCAGATTATGTAGCTCACGGAAGTACTGGTGCTGGTAACGATCAAGTTAGGTTTGATTTAATTTTTCAAACACTAGCTCCTGAAATAAAAATTTTGACTCCTATTAGAGATCAACATTTAACAAGACAAGAAGAAATTCAATTTTTAATAGCTAATGGAATAGACATAACATGGTCTAAAGCCAAGTATTCAATTAATAAAGGGCTTTGGGGAACAAGCGTTGGAGGTCAAGAAACACTAACCTCTCATCTTCCATTGCCTGAAGAGGCTTACCCGTCTCAGTTGCAAAAAAAAGACAAACAACAACTACAATTAACCTTTTTAAAAGGAGAATTAATTTCAATAGATAATCAAGATGGGTTGCCACAAGAAAATATTAAAAAACTAAACAAACTAGCCTCTAAATATGCAATAGGAAGAGATATACATGTAGGTGATACCATTTTAGGAATTAAAGGGAGAGTAGGTTTTGAAGCAGCTGCAGCAAATATTATAATTAAATCACATCATTTGCTAGAAAAACATACACTTACCAAATGGCAATTACAGCATAAAGAATACCTATCTAATTGGTATGGGACGCATCTGCATGAAGGATTATTTATAGATCCAGTAATGAGAGATTTAGAATCTTTCTTAGAAAACAGTCAAACACAAGTTTCAGGCCATGTTTATGTTACCTTAAAACCATATCATTTCACTATAGAGGGTATAGCTTCTGAAAATGATTTGATGGATACTGATTTTGGAACTTATGGTGAAGAAAATAAATGTTGGACAGCAGATGAAGCGAAAGGATTCATTAAAATATATGCAAATCAAAGTAAAATAGTTAAACAAATACACAAATGATAGACGTAGGAATTATAGGGGGTGCAGGATATACTGCAGGTGAATTGATTCGAATTTTATTAAATCATAAAGAAGTTACTATCAAATACGTCTACAGTACTTCAAATGCTGGAAATAAAGTAAGTGCTGTACATCAGGATTTGGTAGGTGACACAGAATTAATTTTTTCAAGTAAAATTAATTCGAATATTGATGTATTATTTTTATGCTTAGGACATGGAAATTCAAAAGATTTTTTAGTTAAAACAGCTATTCCATCAACAACAAAAGTTATTGATTTAAGTACAGATTTTAGACTTAAAAATGATGCCATTTTTCAAGAAAGAGAATTTGTATATGGGCTGCCAGAACTTCATAAAGAAAAAATCAGAAATGCTAATAATATTGCAAATCCGGGTTGCTTTGCTACGGCATTACAACTGGGTGTTTTACCGCTGGCATCTAATCATTTAATTCATGATGATATACATATAAGTGCAGTAACCGGTGCAACTGGAGCTGGAACTTCGTTGTCAAAAACTTCTCATTTTACATGGCGAGATAATAATTTCTCTTACTATAAACCTTTTAAACATCAACATTTAAAAGAGGTGCATCAATCAGTAAAACAGTGTCAAGAAGAGTTCTCCTATGACATCAATTTTATTCCAACCAGAGGTAATTTTTCCAGAGGAATTTTTGCAACGATGTATACTCAGTATTTTGGGAGTTTAGAGGATGTGATTAGCGTTTATAATGAATTTTATAAAGATGCTGCACTAACTTTTGTTGCCCATCAAGAATTGCATTTAAAGCAAGTTGTTAATACGAGTAAATGCTTAATTCATATAACTAAACATAAAAACAAATTACTAATAACAAGTTGTATAGACAACCTATTAAAAGGTGCGTCGGGTCAAGCAGTTCAAAATATGAATCTAATGTTTGGATTTGATGAATCTGAGGGCTTAAAATTAAAAGGAACATATTTTTAAAATAAATAAATTATGAAAATAGCAATCATAGGAACAGGTAATTTAGGGTGCTCTATAGCCACTGGATTAATTACTCAAAATGCAATTACCTCATTGTATTTAACCAGAAGAAATTTAGAAAATATTAAAGAATATAAAGGGTATTCAAATGTCTTTTTGACTTCTGATAATAGAAAAGCAGTTAAAAACTCAGATATTTTAATTTTTGCTGTACAACCTGCACATTTAGAAGGAATTTTAAATACTATTAAAGATTTGCTCACAGAGAAACATGTTATAATTTCTACGATTACTGGTTATTCTGTTTCAAAAATTGAAAATAGTATAGGTGAAGATAAGTATGTAATAAGAGCCATGCCTAATACTGCCATAGCTGTAAGTAAATCTATGACTTGTTTATGTAATAATAAAAAAGGGGCAGAAAGAATTAAAATAGCTGAAGCTATTTTTAACAGATTGGGTACGTCGATAATAATTCCAGAAAGTCAAATGCAAGCAGCCACAGTAATATGTGCTAGTGGAGTGGCTTTTTGGATGCGATTAATTAGGGCAACAACTCAAGCTGCAATTCAGTTGGGTTTTGATGCACAGGAAGCACAAAAATTATCTATGTATACTTCTGAGGGAGCAGCACAATTATTAATTGCAACCGGAAATCATCCAGAGGAAGAAATAGATAGGGTAACCACTCCTAATGGATGTACTATAGAAGGATTAAATGAAATGGAACACAAAGGCTTAAGTTCTTCTCTGATTCAGGGAATGGTGGCCTCTTTTAATAAAATAAATAGTATTAAAACAGATCAAATATGAGTTTATTTAATGTATATCCGTTATTTGACATTAAGCCTGATACAGCTAAAGATGTTTTTATTTATGACGAGCATGGAGTAAAGTATTTAGATCTATATGGAGGACATGCAGTTATTTCTATTGGTCATTCTCATCCAAAATATGTATACAACATTGCTAAACAAATTAATAAAATAGGATTTTATAGTAATTCTATTCAAAATCCTTTGCAAAAAGAACTCGCTTCAGAACTGGTAGAGGCCTCAGGGTGCAATAATTATCAATTATTCTTATGTAACTCGGGTGCAGAAGCGAATGAAAATGCATTAAAACTAGCTTCTTTTCACACGAAGAAAAAGAAAGTTATTGCCTTTAAAAATGGTTTTCATGGAAGAACTTCAGCTGCAGTAGCAGTGACAGATAATTCTAAAATAATTGCACCCATTAATGCACAACAAGAAATAGAGTTATTTGATTTGGGCGATATTACTGGGGTAACAACTGCATTAAATAATAATGACGTTTGTGCGGTTATTATAGAATGTGTGCAAGGTGTTGGTGGACTTGATGAAAGTACTACGAGTTTTTATAAAAGGTTGCATGATCTATGTAGAAAATTTAACGTGGTACTCATTGCAGACGAAGTTCAATCTGGTTTTGGAAGAACTGGTGATTTTTTTGCGTTTCAAAAACATAAAATCACCCCAGACATTATATCCATGGCAAAAGGAATGGGTAATGGTTTTCCAATCGGTGGAATTTTAATTCACCCGAAAATAAAAGCCTCGTTTGGACTATTGGGAACAACCTTTGGAGGGAATCATTTAGCCTGCACGGCATCTTTAACAGTTTTGGAGGTAATAAAAACAGAAAAACTTCAAGAAAATGCAAAAGTGATTTTTGATTATTTTAAAAAGAAAGCACAATCATTGCCTCATTTAAAAGCTGTCAAAGGAAGAGGGTTAATGCTGGGGTTAGAATTTGATTTTCCTATATCCGAACTAAGAAAAAAACTTATTTACAAGCATCACATTTTTACAGGAAATGCTAAAAATCCGAATGTATTAAGAATTTTACCATCGCTAACCATACAGAAGAAGCATGTAGATATATTTTTTACGGCTTTAAAAACAGAAGTATTATGAAGAAATATATAACAATTAAAGATATAAAAAACATAAAACATACTGTTCAGGAAGCTATTCAATTAAAAAATGATCCCTATCAATTTGAAAATTTAGGCAAGTATAAAACCTTGGTAATGCTTTTTTTTAACGCCAGTTTAAGAACTAGACTTAGTACTGAAAAAGCTGCTAAGAGCCTTGGAATGGATGTAATGATTCTAAATATTAAGGATTGTTGGAATTTAGAATATGACAACGGAACCATTATGAATCTTAACAAAGCAGAGCATATTAAGGAGGCTGCTAATGTTATATCTCAATATGGAGATGTAATAGCTATTAGAGCATTTCCTTCTCTTACAGACAAAGAAAAAGACGAAACAGAACAGGTGCTACATAGTTTTGTAAAATATGCTTCAGTACCAATTGTTAATTTAGAAAGTGCTACGTCACACCCATTGCAAGCGCTAGCAGATGCTATTACTATTAGTGAATTGAAAACAACTTCAAGACCAAAAGTTGTCTTAACCTGGGCGCCTCATCCAAAAGCTTTACCACACGCTGTAGCGAACTCTTTTATTAAAATAATGAAAGAAATAGATGTAGATCTTTTAATTACGCATCCGAAACACTATGAATTAAATTCGAATATTACCGAAGATGTTACAATTAGCTATAACCAAGAGGAGGCTTTGAAAGATGCGGATTTTGTGTATGCTAAAAATTGGAGTAATTATCAAGATTATGGTAAAATTGTGTCTGTAGAAGAAAATTGGATGCTAACCAATGAGAAATTAGGAAACGCAAAGTTTATGCATTGTTTGCCAGTAAGAAGAAATGTTGTTGTAGAAGATGCTGTTTTAGATGGTGAAAACTCGTTGGTGATTGAACAAGCAAATAATAGAACTTACGCGGCTCAAATAGTATTAAAAAACATCTTAAAAACATTATAATGAAAACACTAAAAGTTATAAAAATAGGTGGCAATATCATAAATAATGAAGTTGATTTACTCTCTTTTTTAAAAGGTTTTTCAAATTTAATTGGACCCAAAATTTTAGTTCATGGAGGAGGTAAATTAGCTTCAAATTTATCTAATAAAATGAATATTCCAGTTCAATTAATAGACGGAAGAAGGGTTACAAATGCAGAAACTTTAGATATTATAACCATGGTTTATGCCGGTAAAATAAATAAAAATATTGTAGCTAAACTGCAAAGCTTTGGATGTAATTCTGTTGGGTTTTCTGGTGCAGACGGAAATACAATTATTGCTAATAAAAGGCCTGAAACTCCAATAAACTATGGTTTTGCTGGAGATATAGTAAAGGTTAATATAGATGTACTTAAAATACTAATAAACAATGATATAACAAATATATTTTCTGCAATATCTCACGATAAAAAAGGACAATTATTAAATACAAATGCAGATACTGTCGCTTCCGAATTAGCGATTGCTTTTTCGAATGATTATAAAGTTGAATTGTATTATTGTTTTGAAAAAAAAGGGGTGCTAAAACGAATGAATGATGAAAACTCTGTGATTAAAAAAATAAATAATAAAAAATACATAGAATTAAAAAAATCTAACATAATTAATGAAGGCATGATTCCTAAATTAGATAACTGTTTTTATGCGCTAGATCATAATGTTTCAAAAGTTTGTATAGGACAACCTACCATGCTTTTTGATCATCACTCTAATTTTACAACAATTCAAAAATTATGAAAAAAGAAAAATTAATTTTAGAGGCCATTTTATTATTGAAAAATTTAATAAAAACACCATCATTTTCTTCTGAAGAACATCTGACAGCTTTGTTAATAGAATCTTGGTTTCAAGATTCTAATATCACTTTTAATAGAACTAATAATAATATTTGGGCCATTAATAAACATTTTGATGAAACAAAACCATCCCTCTTGTTGAACTCTCATCATGATACTGTTAAACCTACTAATGGATATACCAAAGATCCTTTTGATCCAGTCATTAATGCTGGTAAATTATTCGGCCTTGGCAGTAACGATGCCGGAGGATGTTTGGTTTCTTTATTGGCAACATTTTCTTTTTTTTATCATCACAAGAATTTGAAATACAATTTGGTTATGGTTGCTTCTGCAGAGGAGGAGAGTAGTGGAGAAAACGGATTAAATAGCATGCTGTCTATTATGCCTGAGATAGCTGTTGCTATTATCGGAGAACCTACCTTAATGCAATTAGCAGTAGCAGAAAAAGGCTTGGTGGTTTTTGATGCCAAAGTAATTGGTACTCCAGGACATGCTGCTCATAAAAATGATGATAATGCTATTTATAATAGTATAGAAGTGCTAAAGTGGTTTCAGGAGTATACATTTGAAAAGCATTCGGAAAGTTTAGGAGATGTTAAAATGACTGTTACCCAAATACAGGCAGGCAAGCAACATAATGCCATCCCCTCTGAAGTAGCTTTGGTGGTAGATGTTCGTGTAAATGATAGGTATTCAAATAAAGAAATTGCTGAGATTTTGGAAAAAGAATCTCCATGTTCTACAATTGTTCCAAGGAGCTTACGATTAAATTCTTCCTCTATATCAGTTGAACATGACCTAATTAAAGCAGGTTTAGAATTAGGAAGAAAGACTTATGGATCTCCAACATTATCCGATCAATCTGTTTTAAGTTGTCCTTCTTTAAAATTGGGTCCTGGAGACAGTACGAGATCACATACCGCCGATGAATTTATTTATTTGCAAGAAATTGAAGAGGGGATTACCCTGTATATTAAACTATTAGAAAAAACATTATTAGATACTAAAGATGAAACTCTGGGATAAAGGAATAAAAATAGACGAAAAAATAGAACAGTTTACTGTTGGTAATGACAGGGAAATAGATATGCACATAGCAAAATATGATATAAATGCTTCATTAGCTCATGCAAAAATGTTGTTTTCTATTGGTATTATAACAGCAATAGAACTTCAGCAATTAGAGAAAGGATTGTCAATTTTAGAAAAACAAATTCATGAAGGAACATTTGTTATTGAAACTCAATTTGAAGATGTACATTCTAAAATAGAATTTGAATTAACCAATATGTTTGGAGAGGTTGGTAAAAAAATTCATACGGCACGGTCAAGAAATGACCAAGTATTGGTTGCTTTACAGTTGTACTATAAAGATCAATTACAAACAATAAAAGGGCTAGTGGGTACTTTTTTTGATACATTGTTGAACCTTGCAGAACTTCATAAAAAATGTTTATTACCCGGTTATACTCACCTTCAAGTGGCTATGCCATCTTCATTTGGGTTATGGTTTTCTTCCTATGCAGAGGTAATTGTAGATGATGTATATCTTCTAGATGCTGCTATTAAAACAATAGATCAGAATCCACTTGGTTCTGCTGCAGGTTATGGAAGTTCATTTCCGATAGACAGAAAATTTACAACAAAAGAGCTTGGTTTTGGTGCTCTTAAGTACAACGTCATAGCTGCACAAATGGGAAGGGGAAAAAATGAAAGAACAATTGCAGCTGCATTAGGGGGTATAGCAAATACTTTATCTAGGTTTTCAATGGATATTTGTTTGTATATGAGTCAAAATTTTGATTTTATTGCTTTTCCAGATTCATTAGTTACTGGAAGTAGTATCATGCCTCATAAAAAAAATCCTGATGTATTTGAATTAATAAGAGGAAAGTCAAATAAAATTCAAGCTTTACAGATAGAAATGACTTTAATTACAAATAATCTCCCGAGTGGTTATCACAGAGATTTTCAACTTCTCAAGGAAAATATGATTAATTTAATTGAGGAAATGAAAACCATTTTAGAAATTTTCAATTACTCTATACAACAAATTAAAGTGAAGAAGATAGATTTTCTAGATGAGAAATATACGTATTTAAGTACAGTAGATTCTATTAATAATTTAGTGATGAAAGGACTTTCTTTTAGAGAGGCATATCAACAAATAGGGGCTTCAGTGACAAATGGAACTTACGAGTATACCAATGCCAAGGAACACACCCATATTGGTAGTATTCATAATTTATGTCTAAATGATATTAGAAAAAAATTTCCTAGATAGTTTTAAATAATGGTAGATTGTCCAAGATGAATGTTAGTGAAATTTACATTAGTATCATTAGGATTGTTAATGAAATCTTCGATAAAATCTCCAACCTTGGAAGTAGTAACCATGTCTGTTTTTGAATTTAAATCTGGTGTTGTAATTTGTAATTTTAAAGATTTATCTACAGCTTTTCTTACTAGAGCTGCTTCCTTAGTTAGTTGAAAATGATCCAATAACATAGCAGCAGATAAAATAGAGGCAATAGGGTTAGCTATGCTTTTTCCAGTTGCTTGTGGGTAGGAACCGTGTATGGGTTCAAATAAGGCATATTTTTCACCAATTGATGCGGATGCTAGTAAACCTATTGATCCACCTATAACACTAGCTTCATCACTAATAATGTCTCCAAACATATTTTCTGTAAGAATTACATCAAATTGTTTTGGATTTAATATCATTTGCATTGCAGCATTATCTACGAATAAGAAGTCTAGAGCTACTTCTGAATATTCTTTTGCTACCTCTCCAACTACTTTACGCCACAACCTAGAGCTCTCCAACACATTAGCTTTGTCTACTAGGGTTACTTTCTTTTTTCTGTTTAAAGCTGCTTTAAAGGCTAAATGTGCTATCCTTTCAATTTCAAAACGATTGTATTCACACAAATCTGATGCTGTATTTCCATCTTTGCTTAGTTGCTTTTCTCCAAAATAAATCCCACCAGTTAATTCTCTATAAATACTAATATCTGTACCTGAAATAATCTCTTTTTTTAATGGAGACTTGTCTAGAAGTGTTTTGTATGCTTTTACAGGACGGATGTTAGCAAATAACCCCAAAGATTTTCTAAGTTTTAACAAACCTTGCTCAGGTCTTACTTTTGCTGAGGGGTCGTTGTCATATTTTGGATGCCCTATGGAACCGAATAATATAGCATCTGTAGTCATGCAAAGTTCTAGTGTTTCATCTGGTAAAGGATTTCCAGTTTTGTCTATAGCTATTGCACCAACATTAGCTTCTTCAAAAATAAACGTATGGTCAAATTCTGAAGCTATAGCTTTTAATACTTTAATTGCTTCATTGGTTACTTCTGGTCCAATTCCGTCTCCTGGTAGGGTGGCTATTTTTAATTTCATTTTTTTTGTTTCCGAAAAGAGTGGAAATATAAGATTTTAATTTATAATAATTACTTTCTCTGAGTTTCAAAAGCCTCGATCATTTCTTTTTTACTTAATAGATAATCAATATCATCATATCCATTAATCATACATGTTTTTTTATAAGGATCAATTTCAAAATTTTCAAATAAATTTGTGTCAGCTATTGAGATTATTTGTTTTTCTAGATTTACTAGAATTTCAGTTTCTGGTTTTTTATGGATAGTATCCATTAAAACGGTTAAAAAACCTGGAGATACTTGTAAAGGTAAAAGACCGTTATTTAAAGCATTCCCTTTAAAGATATCTGCAAAAAAACTTGAAACAATTACTTTAAACCCATAGCCAACCAATGCCCAGGCTGCATGCTCCCTACTTGATCCACATCCAAAGTTATCACCAGCAATTAATATACTTCCTGAGTATAAAGGATTATTTAATGAAAATGCTGTATTGGGAATTCCATTTTTATCAAATCTCCAATCTCTAAACACATTGTCACCAAATCCTTTTTTATCAGTAGCTTTTAGGAACCGAGCTGGAATTATTTGATCTGTGTCAATATTTTCTATGGCTAATGGAATTGCTTTAGATATTATTTTCGTAAATTTTTCCATTAATTTAATTGTTTTGTTATGTCTATAATTTTCCCTTCAACAGCTGTAGCAGCAGCAACAAGAGGACTTGCTAAAATAGTTCTAGATCCTTGACCTTGTCTTCCTTCAAAGTTTCGGTTAGAAGTTGAGACACAATATTCACCTTTTGGAATTTTATCATCATTCATAGCTAGACATGCCGAGCAACCAGGTTGTCTCAATTCAAAACCAGCATTATCAAAAATTTCTTTTAATCCTTCTTCAATAATTTGAGCTTCTACTTGCTTGCTTCCAGGAACCAGCCAAGCAGTTACATTTTCTGCTTTTTGTTTTCCTTTAATAAAACTAGCAGCTACTCTAAAGTCTTCAATTCTTGAATTTGTACAACTACCTATAAAAACATAATTAATGCGCTGATCAATTAACGATGATCCAGCTTCAAAATTCATGTATTCTAAAGACTTTTTAAAAGAACTATTATTTTCTTCAGGAATAGTTTCTGTAATTTTTATACCCATTCCAGGATTTGTTCCGTAGGTAATCATGGGTCCAATATCATCTGCATCAAAAATATATTCTTGATCAAAAACAGCATCAATATCTGATGGTAAGGTTTTCCAATAGGCTACTTTTTTGTCAAAATCTATTCCTTTAGGCGCAAATTGTTTGTCTTTTATATAATTAAAAGTTGTTTGATCTGGAGCAATCATTCCCCCTCTAGCTCCCATTTCAATACTCATATTACATACAGTCATTCTGCCTTCCATACTCATGTCCTCGAAAACATTACCTGCATATTCACAAAAATATCCAGTTCCAGAGTTGGTACCAAGTTTTGAGATTATATATAAGATAACGTCTTTTGGAAGCACTCCTTTTTTGAGCTTTCCGTTAACAGTAACTCGTAAACTTTTTGGTTTTTTTAAAAGCAAGCACTGGCTTGCAAATACTTGTGCAACTTGGCTAGTTCCAATTCCAAAAGCAATGGCACCAAAAGCGCCATGGGTGGAGGTATGGCTATCACCACAAACCATCGTCATTCCGGGTTGTGTAATTCCAAGTTCAGGAGCCATCACGTGAACAATTCCATTATACTTGTGCCCTAATTCATATAAAGTAATATTATTATCAGAACAGTTTTTAGAGAGTTGTTCCAATTGATTTTTAGATAACGCATCTTTAATTGGTAAATGCTGATTTATAGTTGGAGTATTATGATCTGCTGTAGCCACAATTTGATCAGGTCTAAAAACAGGAATTGATCTATCTTTTAGTTCATTAAAAGCTTGTGGGCTCGTAACTTCATGAATAAGATGCTTGTCTATATAAAGCACTTGTGGTCCATCTTTAATTGAATCCACAACGTGTTGATCCCATATTTTATCAAAAAGTGTTTTACTCATAGTATTATATCGTGAGGTAGTGGCTAAACTTTTAATATTTGATTTGAAATACTTGTAGATTCTATGATTTGATGAATGTCATCATCATTGACTTCCTTCTTTCTGTCTGCAAAACTTAAAAAACTATTATAAACTATATCTAGTTGTAATTTTGTTAACTCATAACCTGCAATTTTTGCTCTGTAAGCTAATGCTGCTCTACCACTTCTAGCAGTTAATACAATGGCAGATTCTGTAACTCCAACATCTTTAGGGTCTATTATTTCATAGGTCTCACGGTTTTTTATGACACCATCTTGATGAATTCCAGAACTGTGAGCAAATGCATTAGCGCCTACAATAGCTTTGTTAGGTTGGGTGTAAACCCCCATACTTTCACTTACTAATTGGCTTAACCCGTATAAATGTTTAGTGTTTATGTTTGTGTCTAAGTTGAGGTAGGGATGTTGCTTTAAAATCATTACTACCTCTTCCAAAGCAGTATTTCCTGCTCGTTCTCCAATGCCGTTAATTGTACATTCTATTTGTCTAGCACCGTTAATAATACCTTCTATAGAATTTGCAGTAGCTAATCCAAGATCATTATGACAATGGCAAGAAATGATAGCATTTTCAATTCCTTTGACATTTTCTTTTAGATATTTTATTTTGGCACCATACTCACTTGGTAGGCAATATCCTGTAGTGTCAGGTATATTTAATACTGTAGCTCCAGCTCTAATGGCCTCTTCACATACTCTAGCTAAGAACTCATTTTCTGTTCTACCAGCGTCTTCTGCATAAAATTCAACATCCTCAACAAAAGATTTCGCATATTTGACTGCTTCGAATGCACGGATGAGAATATCTTCTTTGTTCGAATTAAATTTGTATTTGATGTGTGATTCTGAAGTACCTATTCCCGTATGAATTCTAGGTTTTTTTGCATGCTTGAGAGCTTCAGCAGCAATTTCAATGTCTTTTTTTACAGCCCTAGTAAGACCACAAACAGAGGCATTTTTTACTATTTTTGAAATTTCTTCAACAGATTTAAAATCACCTGGACTAGAAACTGGAAAACCTGCCTCAATAACATCTACACCCAAAATATCAAGTTGTTCCGCAATAATAATTTTTTGACTTGTATCTAGCTTACAACCAGGGACTTGCTCTCCGTCTCGAAGTGTTGTATCAAAAATTTGAATGGTGGAATCTGACATTTATTGAAATATATTTTTGTATTGCCTTACGAATTTATATTTTGGATAGCTCTTAGACATCTTTTAATTTTATATTATTACGATGTTCAACAAGATAATTAATACTTAAAAATCTAATATTCAATAACTTAATAAGTTATTTTAAATATGACTAAATCTCAAAAAGATAATTTATTTCAACTCATTAAATCGCTTTCAAAATCTGAAAAAAGGCAATTTAAATTATACGTTGGAAGGTTGGGTGTTAATGCAGACTCAAAATTTCTAAACTTATTTAATTTTTTAGACAAAGCAACAACATATAATGAAACTTCTATCTTAAACAAAGGGGGGATTAAAAAACAACAATTAGCTAATGTTAAAGCGCATTTATACAAGCAGATTTTAATTAGTTTAAAATTAAGTCCGTCTCATCAAAATGTTCGATCTCAAATTAGAGAGCAACTAGATTTTGCCTCAATTTTATATCACAAAGGGTTGTATAAACAGAGCCTTAAAATTCTTGAAAAGGCTAAGGAATTTGCTATTTTAAACGAAGAAAAAAACCTTGCATATGAAGTTGTTGAATTAGAGAAAGTAATTGAATCTCAATACATTACAAGAAGTATAAGTAGTAGAGCTGATGAGTTAACTATACAAGCCAAAGAGTTGAGTGCTTTAAATGTTATTGCTAGTAAATTATCTAATTTATCTCTTCAGCTCTACAGTATAATTTTAAAATCTGGGTATGTTAAAAATGAAGAAGAAAATATTTACATTAGAGATTACTTTTATAATAGGTTGCCAAAATTCGATATAAGTCACTTGGGTTTTAGAGAAAAATTATGGCTATATAAAGCGCATTTATGGTATAGTTTTTTAACTCAAGATTTTTTAAATTGTTATAAATATGCATCAAAATGGGTGACCTTATTTTATGAGAATCCAATCATGATTAATTCACATCCTGTATTTTTTTTAAAAGGCAATAATTATTTATTAGAATCTCTATTTTTTATTAGAAGAAAAAAACGTTTTGAAAAAACACTTTTGAGTCTGGAGAAAATTATAAGTAGTGACGGATTCCCAAAAGATAACAATATTGAAGCTTTAAGTTTCTTATATATAAATCTTCACAAAATAAACTTATATTTTACTGATGGTAATTTTGATGAGGGTTTAAAAATTATTCCTGAAATCGATTCGCGATTGGTTTTTTTTAAAAATAGAATAGATGAACATCATGTGATGACCTTTTACTATAAATTTGCTAGTATGTATTTTGGTTCAGGAGATAATGATACCTGTATCTTTTATTTGGATAAAATTATTTCGAATAAATCACTGTCTATGAGACAAGACTTGTTGTGTTTTTCCAGAATCTTAAACTTATTTGCACATTATGAGGCTGGTTATGATTATCATATAGATACGCTACTTAAAAGTACCTATAAGTTTTTGCTAAAAATGAATGATTTACATGAGGTACAGAAAGAAATGATTAAGTTTATTAAAAGCTTACAAAACATTTACCCGCAAGACATTAAAAAGGCTTTTATAAAATTACATTCAAAATTAAAAACTTTTGAGGATGATCCATATGAGAGTAGAGCTTTCTTGTATCTCGATATTATTTCCTGGTTAGAAAGTAATATTCAAAATAAACCCATAGGAGAAATCATAAAAAATAAATATTCCTTAAATATTGATAGGTGATTTTATCAGATTCATAAAAGTGCCCTATAAAACTACTTTTTTTTTTCTCAACTAAATTTAAGTCATACATTTGAATCGTGATACAAATTATAGAATACATAACTAATACACTACAAAACAAGATAATAGTCAACTTATTTGTGATTATTATCATCTCTACTATTACCCTTTAGGGGTATATTTTTTTCATATAAATCAGGTTAACAATTCGAGTTTCGATAGCATCGAAAAATCTATAAAATTTTTCAAAACTTTTATAAAATGAAAGTATTAAAGTTTGGTGGGACATCAGTCGCCAATTCAAAAAACATTAAAAAAGTATTAAATATTGTTGCTAATTCCTCTGCAGAACAAAATGTAGTAGTGGTAGTTTCGGCATTTGGCAAAACAACAAACGCACTGATTAAAGGTGCTACATTGGCAGCACAAAAGAATGAAGAGTATCTTGAGATTCTAAAAGAGCTAGAAAATCATCATTTTAGGGTTGTACAAGAATTAATACCAACAAAACACCAGACTTCTGTAAATAGCCGTGTTAAACAATTGTTTAATCAGTTGGAAACTATATATGAGGGTTGTTTTTTACTTAGAGAACTTAGTCCGAAAACTTTAGCTAAGGTTTCCAGTTTTGGTGAATTACTATCTTCTTATATCATTGCAAAAGCAGCTAACGAAAAGTTTGCTACAGTTTATAAAGATAGTCGAGAATTAATTGTTGCTTCAGATAATTATAACAATGCAGCAGTAGATTTTTCTGCTACATTTAAAAATTGTGATGAATATTTTTCTACCCATACACAGAAAGTAACTATTATACCTGGTTTTGTAGCTAGAACCGTTCATGGAAAAACAACTACACTTGGAAGAGGTGGATCAGACTTTACAGCATCAATAATAGCTGCTGCATTAAATGCTTCAGAATTACAAATTTGGACAGATGTAAGTGGTATGTTTACAGCCAATCCATCTATTGTAAAACAAGCATCTGTTATTGATCACATATCTTACCATGAGGCTATGGAATTGTCTCATTTTGGAGCAAAAGTAATTTATCCACCTACAATTCAACCAGTTTTAAGGAAAGAGATTCCAATAGTTATAAAAAACACATTTCAACCAGAAGACTCAGGAACTTTAATTACTAAAGAAACGAGTATTAATAAGCCAGTAAAAGGGATTAGTTACATCGAAGATATCTCTCTAGTAACTCTTGAAGGAAATGGTATGGTTGGTGTTCCTGGTTTTTCTAAACGTTTATTTGAAGTACTTTATTTACATCAAATAAATATTATTTTAATTACTCAGGCCTCCTCAGAATTATCTATTTGTCTTGCAATTTCTGACGATGATGCCTCAAAAGCAAAAACGATTATTGATGAGGTATTTGAATATGAAATTCAATTGCAAAAGGTAAAACCTGTTAAAATTGAAAAACAGTTATGTATCATTGCCTTAGTTGGAGATAATATGAGAAATTATCAAGGATTAAGTGGTAAAATGTTTAGTGCTCTAGGAAAGAACAACATAAATATTCGTGCAATAGCTCAAGGTGCATCAGAAAAAAATATTTCTGCTGTGATTGATAAGATAGAAGCAAAAAAAGCATTAAACACTTTGCATGAACGCTTCTTTGAGGAAAGAATTAAAGAATTAAATCTTTTTGTAACTGGAGTAGGTAACGTAGGAGAGAAATTTTTAGCTCAGATCAATCAACAAAATAAATATATTAAAGAAAATTTAAAGTTAAAAATTAGAGTGATAGGGGTTTCTAATTCTAGACAAATGTTTTTTGACAACAATGGTATAGATTTATCCAATTGGAAAGAACTTTTAAAAAATGGAGAAAAGGCAGGAATTGACACTTATTTTTCTAGAGTTTCTCAACTAAACCTCAGAAATAGTATCTTCATAGATATTACTGCCAATCAAAATATTTCTGAGATGTATGAAGCCTATTTACGTCAAAATATTGCAGTGGTAACTTGCAACAAAATTGCCTGTGCTTCTAGTTCTAAAAACTACAATATTTTAAAAAATGTTTCTCGAAAATCTAATGTTTCTTTTCTTTATGAAACTAATGTTGGAGCTGGATTACCTATTATTGATACGCTAAAGAACTTAATAGCCTCAGGAGATAGAGTCCATAAAATTCAAGCAGTACTCTCTGGGAGCCTAAATTTTGTATTCAATAAATTTGATGCATCAACAACTTTTTCTTCAGTAGTAAAACAGGCTGCTATTGAAGGCTATACCGAACCAGACCCAAAAATAGATCTTAGCGGTATTGATGTGGCTAGAAAAATTTTAATTTTAGCCAGAGAAAGTGGTTTTGATTTAGAATTAGAAGACATAGAAAACAATTCATTTTTATCAAAAGAAAGTCTTGATGCAAAAAATAATACTGATTTTTATTCGTCACTAGAGAAAGATGAATCTCAATTTCAACAGTTATTTTTGGATTCAAAAGCGAAGAACTGTCGTTTAAAATATGTAGCTGAGTTTAAAGATGGTAAAGCTAGGGTTGGTTTGGAACAAATAAACTCCTCTCATTCCTTTTATCATTTAGAAGGAAGTGATAATATTGTATTGTTTTATACAGATAGATATTCTGAGCAACCTTTAATCATTAAAGGAGCTGGTGCTGGAGCAGAGGTTACAGCTTCTGGAATATTTGCAGATGTTATTAGAACAGGAAACCTATAGATTATAGGATACGAATTAGAAAATAATAAGATGAAAGAAATTAAAATATTTACACCTGCAACAGTTGCCAATATTTCTTGTGGTTTTGATATTCTAGGTCTTTGTTTGGATACTGTTGGAGATGAAATGATTGTTAGAGAGGTGCCTGAAAAAGGAATAAAAATAACAAAAGTAACAGGTCAAAATTTGCCGCTAGAAACACATAGAAATGTTGCTGGTGTAGCAGGCTTAGCATTACTTGAACAAGTAGATGCCTCTGTTGGTTACGAAATAGAAATATATAAAAAAATAAAACCAGGTAGTGGAATAGGGAGTAGTGCTGCTAGTGCAGCAGGTGCTGTTTTTGCAATCAATGAATTATTAGGAAAACCATTTTCTAAACAAGAGTTAATTTATTTTGCAATGCAAGGAGAAAAACTAGCTAGTGGAACTGAACATGCAGATAATGTATCACCTGTAATTCTTGGAGGCTTCACCCTAGTTAGGAGTTATCAACCATTAGATGTTTTAAAAATTAATTCTCCTGATGATTTATATGCGTCTATTATTCATCCTCAAATAGAAGTGAAAACATCAGATTCAAGGGCTGTTTTAAAAAATCAAGTAGCATTAAAAAAAATGGTTATTCAAATGGGTAACTTTGGGGGTTTAATTAGTGGGTTATACACTAATGATTATGATTTGATAGGAAGATCTTTACATGATGAAATTATAGAACCCAACCGATTGGTTTTAATTCCAGAATTTAATAAAGTTAAAAAAGCGGTTATTCAAGCAGGTGCCTTAGGTGCTGGTATCTCTGGTTCAGGGCCTTCTATTTTTGCACTGTGTAAAGGTGAGGAAACTGCTAGGCTTGTTGGTGAAACAATGGCAGAAATATACAACAACACAGATATAGATTATGATATTCATGTTTCAAAAATTAATCAACAAGGAATTAAAATTTTATAAAAAAGTATGAGATACTATAGTCTAAATAATTCATCACCTTTAACCTCTTTTAAAAGAGCAGTTCAAAACGGAATCGCACCAGATAGGGGCTTGTATTTCCCTGAAGAAATCACTCCAATTTCTAAAGACTTTATAAATAATATTAGTGACTATTCTAATGAAGAAATTGCATATGAAGTAATCAAACAATTTATTGGAGATGAAATTCCAACTACTATCCTTAAAGAGATTATCAAAAAAACTATTTCTTTTGATTTTCCTGTTGTTAATTTAGATGAAAATATTGGTTCTTTAGAATTATTTCATGGCCCAACGATGGCTTTTAAGGATGTAGGTGCAAGATTTATGTCTCAATGCTTAGAATATTTCAATCAAAACAAAACTGAAGATATTACAGTTTTGGTTGCTACTTCAGGAGATACTGGAGGTGCAGTTGCTAGTGGGTTTTTGAATGCAAAAGGTGTTCAAGTAGTGATTTTATACCCAAAAGGGAAGGTGAGTGAAATTCAAGAAAAACAATTAACTACTTTAGGGAATAATATTACTGCTCTTGAAGTAGACGGAGTATTTGATGATTGTCAAGAAATGGTAAAATCGGCTTTTTTAGATAAAAATATCTCTAGAAATTTAACATCAGCAAATTCTATAAATGTGGCCAGATGGTTGCCTCAAATGTTTTATTTTTTCTTTGCTTATAAACAAGTTAGTAAAAAATATAAAGATATTATATTCTCAGTTCCTAGTGGAAATTTTGGAAATATTTGTGCTGGTTTATTAGCTCAAAAATTAGGATTACCCATCAAGCATTTTATAGCTTCAACAAATATTAATGATACAGTTCCTAAATATCTAATTAATGGGGTTTATGACCCGAAACCATCTAAAGCTACTATTTCTAATGCTATGGATGTTGGTAATCCAAGTAACTTTATTAGAATTCAAGAATTATTTAATAAAAACTTATCCAGCTTAAAAAAATCTTTTTCTTCGTATAGTTTTTCAGATGATGAAACTAAAATAATGATGAAGCGTATACATGATAAATTTAATTACATCTCAGAACCACACGGTGCCATTGGTTATTTAGGTTTAAAAAAATACGGTTTAAAAACTAACGAGTTTGGTGTTTTTTTAGAAACTGCACATCCGGTTAAGTTTTTAGAGGTTGTAGAAGAAACTCTTAAAGTTGATGTAGCGATACCGTCTCAAATTAAGCAAGTTATGAGTAAAGAAAAAGTGGCTACTAGCATTGCTAATTATCAAGAGTTAAAAATATTTTTAAATCGATAATTATTCTTAGATTATTCATTCATTAATTGCTTACCACAAATTTAGTATTTTTGACAAATTCTATTTGCGTGTAAATACTAAACACATTAGTAATTAAATTCTTATTATAAGCGTTATTGTATGATTTTATGAAGTTTACTCATATACCATTTCAAACAACAGGGTTCTTTTCCAAGATAATGTCTGATTATTTAGATCAGAAAGAATCGATTCAGCCCTACTATAATAATTTTCCAAATTTGAAAGGTTTTGCTTCTCAAATTCAAGAGAAAGGGGAAAACTTTTCGCTTAAAACTAGAAAAGAGTTAGTATGTGTTTTACAAGATCAGTATAGGAATATAACTGCTTCTGAAGCCACCCTAGAAAACATAAAATCGCTTGAAAATAAAGATACTTTTACTATTACAACAGGTCATCAATTAAACTTGTTTACAGGGCCATTGTATTTCTTATACAAAATAATTTCTACCATTAATTTATCTGAAACTTTAGCAGAGCAATTTCCTTTGCAACGTTTTGTTCCTGTGTATTGGATGGCTTCAGAAGATCACGATTTTGAAGAAATTAATTATTTTAAATTTAAAGGTAAAAAAGTAACTTGGGATAGACCAGATGGTGGAGCCGTAGGTAGGTTTTCATTAGAAGGTATGCAAAAAGTTTTTACTAGTTTTTCAAAACAATTGGGAGATTCTAAAAATGCAGTATATCTATCAGAACTTTTTGAAAAAGCATATGTATCTCAAACCTCTCTTGCTGAGGCTACTAGATATATTGCCAATGAGTTATTTAAAATGTATGGTTTGGTTATTTTAGATGCCGATGACCAACGGTTAAAAAATATTTTTGCTCCAGTTATGAAGGACGAATTGCTTCATAAAACCTCTTGGAGTTCAGTTTCTAATACCACAACAAATTTAGAAAAGGAATATAAAGTACAGGTAAACCCTAGAGAAATTAATTTATTTTATTTAACTGAAAACTCTCGAGAGCGAATTATAGAAAACCAAGGACAGTATACAATTCATAATACAGACCTTGTTTTTTCTGAAGCTGAAATACTTAAAGAGCTAGAAAACCACAGTGATAGATTTAGTCCAAATGTAATTATGAGGCCTCTATATCAAGAGGTGATTTTACCGAATCTATGTTATATTGGTGGTGGTGGTGAACTTGCTTATTGGTTGCAATTAAAAGCATACTTTAATACTGTACAGATTCCTTTTCCAATATTATTGTTGAGAAATTCAGTCCAGATTGTTTCCAAAAAACAGGTTAAAAAATTACATAATTTAGATATTTCTTTTGAAGAAATGTTTATGAAACAACATCTTTTACTTGCTAAAAAAGTTCAAGAAAACTCAGATATTCAATTTAGTTTTGCAGATGCTACAGAATTGTTAACCCAACAATTTTTAGCACTAAGAAGAATTGCTAATGAAACAGATGTTTCTTTTATTGGTGCAGTAGATGCTCAGCAAAGAAAACAACTAAAAGGCTTAGAGAATTTAGAAAAAAGATTGTTGCGCGCAGAAAAAAGAAAACAAGTTGATAGAATTCATAGAATTATCGCATTACAAGATCAATTATTACCCAACAAAAGCTTAGAAGAACGTCAGCGAAATTTTTCTGAGTATTATTTAATACACGGGCAAAACCTAATTATCGCACTAAAAGAATCATTAAAACCACTAGAACAAGCATTTACTATCTTAGAACTCTAAATGAACTTAAAGCCGGGATTGCATCCTAGAAATAAGCACAAAAATGGTTATAACTTTGATGTTTTAACCAAACACAATAAAAACTTAGCTTCTTTTGTTACAAAAAACAACCATGGAACCCTTACTATAGATTTTTCTGATCCAAAAGCAGTAAAAGAATTAAATAGTACTTTATTAGAAGTTCATTATGGAGTCAAAAAATGGATTTTCCCTGATGAAAATTTATGTCCACCAATTCCTGGACGTGTTGACTATATGCATTATATATCAGATTTATTATCGGATTCTAATTGTACCGAAAAGATTACTATTCTGGATATTGGAACTGGTGCAAGTTGTATTTATCCATTACTAGGAGTTAAGGAGTATGACTGGGATTTTGTTGCAACAGATATAGAATTAGATTCTTTAGATACAGCACAAGATATCATATCTGACAACAACCTTGATGCTAAGATTTTACTAAGGCAACAGTTTAATGAGGCTAATATCTTAAAAGGAATTATTGAAAAAGGAGATTCTTTTTCAGCAGTAGTTTGTAATCCACCTTTTTACAAATCAGAACAGGAAGCTAAAGGAGCTAATGCAAGAAAATCCAGAAATCTAGGAAATAGTGCGGTTCGTAATTTTGCAGGAAATAATAATGAATTGTGGTATCCAGGAGGTGAGAAAGCTTTTTTACATAATTACTTATACCAAAGTTCTTTGTATAAAGATACTAGTGTTTGGTTTACCAGTTTAGTATCTAAAAAAGAAACCATTGAAAGTCTGCAAAAATCCGGAGAGAAACTAAAGGTGAAAACAATGAAAATAATACCCATGCATCAAGGCAATAAAATCACTAGAATTGTTGCTTGGCAGTTTTAGATTTAAGTATTTTTATTTGAGAATCTTTTAGCTTCTATCAGTTTCTATAGTTTTATTATGACTCTTGAATTGATCAGCTGTCGATTTTTTTATCTATATAAAAACATTGTCCTTAATTTTCCATTTTTTACATACAAAAGATAATATTCCGTATACCAGCATGTGAACAAAAACCAAGCAAATAAATGCATAGAGAGGAACACCAAATAGTTGATAGGGCCAATAATAAGTCCATACCCCTAAATTTATAGTAATTACTTCACCAAAAGCAGGAACAAACAATGACAACCAAAATGCAATAATAAGCTTATTGCTCATGGTTTTGTTTTTTAAAAATTCAATCATTCTAGATTCTATGCTATACAGAAAATAAAAAGCCAGCATCCAGGCAAAAGGTAGCCATAGAGGAAGCTCTCTAGAAACCTCATGATATTCCCAATAATTATTATGAACACCCCAGTTTTCACCAAGTAATCCCCCAAAACCAGTTAGTATCATTCCAATGAGTAATATCCAGTTTTTAGTTTGAGCAATGATTATATTTTTATAAATAACATGAAGAATTTTTAAAAGTAAAATAATAGCTATTATAGCATCATTAGATTTTAAGAATCCGATAAGAAACCCAGCAATACAAAGTTTAATAATGGCTTTTAGAATCTCTTTAAGAAATCCTTTATAATTTGTTATTTGAATCATCAAAATATAAATATCGATGGAGTTGAAGATGAAGCAAATTTAGGATATTTAATTAAATAAAAACTTAAATACAAAAACCAAAGCTATCAACTTTGGTTTAGGGGGTAATTCATTCTTTCTCATTACAATAAATCCCAAAAATGTTTTAAACAAACATTAATAACATAAACTTATAACATCTATTATATTTCAATAACTATGCCAAAATAAAAAACCGAAGATATTTCTTCGGTTTTTTATTTTTATTATAAATGAATGACTTCGTCATAAGCATCAGCTACGGCTTCCATAACTGCCTCACTCATTGTAGGATGTGGGTGAATTGTTTTTAAAACTTCATGTCCAGTAGTTTCAAGTTTTCTTCCCAATACTGCCTCTGCAATCATGTCTGTTACACCAGCACCTATCATATGGCAACCTAACCATTCTCCATATTTTGCATCAAAAATCACCTTGACAAAACCATCAGTTGTTCCAGCAGCGGTTGCTTTTCCAGACGCAGAGAAAGGGAATTTTCCAACTTTTAATTCATATCCTTGTTCTTTTGCTTGTTCTTCTGTTAGACCTACAGAAGCAATTTCTGGGCTAGCATACGTACAACCAGGTATGTTTCCGTAGTCTATTACTTCGCTATGTAATCCAGCAATTTTTTCAACACAAGTTATTCCCTCAGCTGAAGCAACGTGAGCTAAAGCAGGTCCAGGAGTTACATCTCCAATTGCGTAATAGCCGGGTATATTAGTCTGATACCAATCATTGACTAAAATTTTATCTCTATCTGTTATAATTCCAACATCTTCTAATCCAATATTTTCAATATTAGTTTTAATTCCTACTGCAGATAATAAAATATCTGCTTCTAAATTTTGTTCTCCTTTTTTAGTTTTTACTGTAGCTTTAACACCAGCACCAGACGTATCTACAGTTTCTACAGAAGAGTTTGTCATAATTTTAATTCCAGCCTTTTTCAAGGATCGTTCAAATTGTTTTGAAATATCTTTATCTTCAACGGGTACTATTGTTGGTTGAAATTCTACGATTGTTACCTCTGTACCCATAGAATTATAAAATGAAGCAAATTCAACCCCAATGGCTCCAGAACCAACTACTATCATAGATTTTGGTTGAGAGGGTAAAGTCATTGCTTGTCTGTAACCAATTACTTTTTTTCCATCTTGTGGTAAATTTGGTAATTCTCTAGATCGAGCTCCAGTTGCAATAATAATATGACTTGCGCTATACTCAGTGAGTTTTCCATCTTTAGAAGTTACATCGATTTTTTTACCAGCTTTAACTTTTCCAAAACCTTCTATAACATCAATTTTATTCTTTTTCATTAGAAATTGAACTCCTTTGCTCATTCCTTCTGCAACACCACGACTTCTTTTTATAACGGCTTCAAAATCTTTATCAATAGACTCGGCTTTTAAGCCGTATTGATCTACATGTTTTAGGTATTCATAAACTTGAGCACTTTTTAATAATGCTTTTGTAGGAATACAACCCCAATTCAAACAAACACCACCCAAACTTTCTTTTTCTACTACAGCTGTTTTAAAACCTAATTGAGAGGCTCTAATGGCGGTAACATATCCTCCAGGACCACTACCAACAATGATAATATCGTATTTCATAATCTTTTGTTTTTATTTCTTGATTGAGCAAAGTCTTCATCACTTTTGTAATTTTTACTAGGTGTTTTTAACTCTGCTTTCATCATTTTTACATTCTATTTGGAACTTGAATTCCTAATAAACTAAATGCAGATTTTATGACATAGGCTACTTTATTAGCCAATTGAACTCTTATAATTTTTTTCGATTCGTTAGTTTCTCCCAAAATAGATACGTTTTGATAAAAAGAATTGAACTCTTTCACTAGATCATAGGTATAATTGGCAATTAGTGCAGGAGAGTAATTTTTTGCAGCCTGTTGAATTATATCTGGATACAATTCTAACTGTTTGATTAATTCTTTTTCTTTACTATGTAAAGAAGTGCTAATTGATTTTACTTCTAAACTAAAATCGAATTTGGCTTTTCTTAATATTGATTGTATTCTTGCATAGGTATATTGTATAAATGGACCTGTGTTGCCTTGAAAATCTACAGAGGCTTTAGGATCAAATAAAATCCTCTTTTTTGGATCAACTTTTAAAATGAAATATTTTAATGCACCTAAACCAATGATGCGATATAAATCAGATTTTTCTTCCTCAGAATAACCATCTAATTTTCCTAATTCCTGAGAAATATTTTTTGCAGTATCGGTCATCTCTAACATCAACTCATCTGCATCAACTACAGTTCCTTCCCTAGATTTCATTTTCCCTGATGGTAAATCTACCATACCATAACTTAAATGATATAATTGTGCTGCCCATGAAAAATCTAATTTTTTTAATATTAAAAACAAAACTTTAAAATGATAGTCTTGTTCATTTCCAACGGTATATACCATTCCATTAATGTCTGAATGATCTTTTACACGCTGAATGGCTGTACCAATATCTTGAGTCATATAAACGGCTGTTCCGTCTGAACGCAATACTAGTTTTTCATCTAGCCCTTCATCTGTCAAATCACACCATACAGATCCGTCTTCTTTTTTAAAGAATACACCTCGGGTAATTCCGCCTTCAATAACATCTTTTCCTAATAAATAAGTATTGCTTTCGTAATATAATGTATCAAAATCTACTCCTAAATTTTTGTAAGTAATTTTAAACCCTTCATATACCCAACTATTCATCATTTTCCATAGCGCTACAGTCTCAACCTCTCCAGCTTCCCATTTTAATAACATTTCTTGGGCCTCCATAAGAATAGGAGCTTGTTTTTTTGCCGCTTCTTCAGAGCTTCCATTAGCAATTAGAGTACTAACTTCTTTCTTGTAGGCATCATTAAATTTTACATAATATTTTCCAACAAAGCTATCACCTTTCATCCCTGTTGAGTCAGGGGTTTCTGAGTTTCCATATTTCTTCCAAGCCAACATGGACTTACAAATATGAATACCACGATCATTAATGATTTGTGTTTTGTAAACTTTATGTCCTGAAGCTTTTAAAATTTCTGCTACTGAATATCCTAGTAAATTATTTCTAACATGCCCTAAATGAAGTGGTTTATTTGTGTTTGGAGAAGAGTATTCTACCATTACTACATCTTTTGACTTGGACGAAAGCCCAAAGTTACCTTGTGTATATATTGCATTAAAAGATTGAAGATATACGCTATCATCAATAACTAAGTTTAAAAAACCTTTTACAACATTACATGCAATAACTTCTTTTACGTTTTCAACTAAATACCCCCCTAAACTTTCTCCAATTTGTGCAGGATTCCCTTTTTTATATCGTAGCATAGGAAATACAACAATGGTAATATCACCCTCAAAATCTTTACGTGTTGCTTGAAATTCAACCGTAGGTAATGTGGTTTCAAAAAGTGCTAAAAAACCTTCTTTTACTTTAGCTTCTAAAAGGGTTTGAATATTCATTGAGTATGATAAATTGAAGTACAAAATTACATATTTTATTTTGTTTTTTTGTTAGATGTTTACGCAGATTTTATTGGTACTTTTGTATTGCTTTAGCATTACTATACGATACTAATCCTAGTAGACATTTGTGTTTGCTGTAGTTAGATTAAAAAATAACTTTATTGGCATGGAAAAACGTTTAGAACAATTACCGAAATTATCAAAGGAAACCTTTCCTGAGACTCAAAAGTATTTTAAAATGCTGAAGAAGAGAACACCTAAGAATTTAGATGTTGTAATGAAAGAATTGCACGATAATGAGTTTAAAAAAACAGATTGTTTGACTTGTGGGAATTGTTGTAAAACAACCAGTCCTATATTTATAGAAAAAGACATTCAGCGTATATCTAAGCATCTAAATATGAAAGAACGCAATTTCATAGAACAATATTTAGAAAGAGATCAAGATGATTTTATGGTATTAAAAACAGCGCCTTGTTCTTTTTTTGATGCTACTGACAATTCTTGTTTTATCTATAATGTTAGACCAAAGGCTTGTTCTGAATACCCACATACCAATAGAAAAAAGTTTATTCAGATTACAGAGCTAACACTTGCAAATACTGAAGTATGCCCAGCCACTCATTCCATTATTGAAAACTTAAAAAAACGAATACCTTTACATTACAATAAAAAAGTAAAAAGAAGTTAAAAAACTTTCTGTATTTTTAGAGAAAATTACATTTATTTTGGAAACTATTTTTAATTATTTTGAAACTATACCATCCACACATAGAAGTATTATACTCGTAGGGGGAATTACTTTTTTTTGGCTTCTAGAAGGAGCTTTACCTTTATTTAATTTTAATTACACGAAATGGAAACATGCCATTCCAAATTTCTTTTTTACGTTAACAACCATTATCATAAATTTTACTCTAGCATTTTTACTACTTGGCACTGCTGATTGGGTTCAAGCAAATAATTTTGGTATTATTAATTGGTTACCCATTGAAATTCCTTTGTGGCTTTATGTATTTTTAGGGGTACTATTTTTAGATTTCTTTGGCGCCTATTTAGCACATTTTACTGAACATAAAATTAAACCTCTTTGGATGGTGCATTTAGTTCATCACTCAGATCATAAAGTAGACACCACTACTGCAAATAGACACCACCCTTTGGAGAGTATTATACGTTTTGCATTTACGTTGTTTGGAGTATTAATTGTAGGAGCTCCTATTGCTATTGTTATGATTTATCAATCATTGTCTTTAGTTTTTACTCAGTTTACACATGCTAATATAAAAATGTCAAGATCTCTTGATAAATTATTGAGTTATTTTATCGTTTCACCAGACATGCACAAAGTTCACCACCATAACTTATTACCTTACACAGATTCTAACTACGGAAATATATTTTCAATTTGGGATCGTTTATTAGGAACTTATAAATATTTAGATAGAGATAAAATTGTTTATGGTGTCGATACTTTTCCTGATGAAAAAATAAATTCTTCTCTAAAAGAATTATTAAAACAACCATTTCAAAAATATAAAAAGCCTACAAATTCAGAAGAATTGTAAAAGTATATTATTTGTAAAGTAAATAGGACTTTCTGATGTTCCTAAATGTTTTTATGTCTTCTTCCCAAGAAGCTCTGATTAATTTCTCTGTAATTTTTTCTTCAATTTGATTTTGAAGTTTTTCTGTACCAGCTAACTTGGTAAAAAAAGAATTAAAGAAATTTTTAGTACGATTTTGTTGTTTTGCTTTTATGAGCCAAGATAAATCAAGACTGGCTAATTTTTTAGTCTCCGTTAAGTCTTCCCCATAACATATTGTATAGGCATGTTTTGGAGATTTTGACCCTTTATTAGGGTTGGGAGTAAACGTAAATTTACTTTTTGTATTTAAAAAGGGGGAGCCATAAATTTGAAATTGCTTAGCAGTTCCTCTTCCAGCACTTACGTTTGTACCCTCAAAAAAACATAAACTTGGATATAAATTAATAGCTGTATCATTAGGTAAATTAGGTGAAGGTTTTATGCGTAAATTATAGTTTGATGAATGTGAATAGTTTTTTAATGGTATTACAGTCAAGTTTGTTTGAATGCCATTCTTCAACCATTTCTCACCATTAATCATGAGTCCATATTCTCCAATTGTCATACCATAAACTACAGGGACAGGATGCATTCCAACGAAACTTTTATGAGCAGCTTCTAAAACTGGACCATCTATATAATGTCCGTTTGGATTTGGTCTGTCTAATAATAATACAGGAATTTTTTCTTCTGCGCAGGCTTCCATAACATAGTGTAGCGAAGAAATATAGGTGTAAAATCTAACACCAACATCTTGAATATCAAAAACCATAAGATCTATATCTTTTAATTGTTCCTTTGTAGGTTTTTTATTTTTACCATAAAGAGAAATAATTGGGATTTCTGTTTTCTTATCAATTCCATCTGCAATAGATTCTCCAGCATCTGCATCACCTCTAAAACCATGTTCAGGAGCAAACACCTTATGAATATCTATTTTTAAAGAAACCAAGCTATCTATTATATGAGTATAGTTGTTTTTATTATAAATAACAGATGTTTGGTTTGCAACAATTGCAATTTTTTTTCCTTTTAATTTCGAGAGATATAATTGGGTTTGATCTGCGCCAGTGTAAATTTTAGATGAAGGTTTAGATTCTTGCGCAAAGGAAACGATTACAGTACTAATGAATAAAAGAATAAATAAATATGTACTTTTACGTGCAGTTAAAATCATAGCATTGAATTACGAATTATTTGTAGCGAAACGAATTATCTCTAGCAAAGAGTATAAAAGTAGTATTTCGTCTCCAATAATAAAAATTGCCATTGCAGCAATTTCATTAGGAGTGGTTATTATGTTAATTGCCATTGCTACAGGTGATGGTTTACGTGAAAAAATTAGGAGTAAAGTATCTGGCTTTAAGGGCCACATACAAATTACAAAATATGATGCCAATAATTCTGATATTTCTGTTATGCCTATTGATAAAAATCAGAATTTTTATCCTAAGTTCTCAACTATTAAAGGAATTAAGAATATTCAAATTTATGCCAATCAAGTTGGATTAATTAGAACAAAAACCGATTTTGAAGGTGTTGTTTTCAAAGGTGTTTCTACAGATTATGATTGGACATTTTTTAATGAATATTTAATAGCAGGAAAAACTCCAAATTTTAATCAAGAAAGAACTAGAGATATTCTACTGTCTAAAACTATTGTCGATAGATTGAAATTGAAGTTAAATGACACTATTAATGTTACCTTTTTTAAGAGTAAGGTCTCTAAATTACCATCAAATAGAAAGTTAGTTATTACTGGTATCTATAATACCGGATTTCTTGAGTTTGATAAAAATATGATGATTGGAGACATAAGGCAGATTCAGCGTTTAAATCGATGGAATGAAAATGAGGTAGGTGGTTTTGAAGTTATTTTAGAAAATTTTGATGATTTACAGCAAAAAAGTATTGAAGTTTATAATGAAATTGATGCAACATTAGATGCAACTTCAATAGCTTCAAATTATCCTGGATTATTTGAGTGGATTGAGCTTTTTGATAACAATACATGGTTTATTATTATCATTATGATTCTGATAGCTGGTATAAATATGATTACTGCATTGTTAGTTTTAATTCTAGAGCGAATTCCAATGGTTGGTATATTGAAGGCCATGGGAAGCTCTAATTGGAGCATACGAAAAATCTTTTTGTACAATGCATCTTATTTAATTTTTGTCGGATTATTTTGGGGTAATTTAATTGGACTGATACTACTATTTTTACAAAAATATGGTGGGTTTATTTCACTTGATCCTGCTACGTATTATGTTTCAGAAGTTCCTGTAAGCATTGATTTTTTATCTTTAAGTTTATTAAACATAGGTACCTTAGCCTTATGCTTTTTAATGCTAATTATTCCATCAATTATTATCACAAAGATTCAGCCTTCAAAATCTATCAAATTTGTTTGATTAGTTTCATAGGAAAACACCATTCGCTTGAAGGTTATTTCTGAAATATTTTGTTCCTTTACGGGATAATAAAGAACATAATGCAATACGCTAATAATATATTAGAAACTATTGGGAATACACCTTTAGTAAAGATTAATCATTTGACGAAAGATTTACCATGTTTGGTTCTTTCCAAATATGAAACTTTTAATCCTGGAAACTCAGTAAAAGATAGAATGGCATTGCAAATGATTGAAGATGCCGAAGCTGACGGACGTTTGAAGCCTGGAGGAACTATTATTGAAGGTACTTCTGGAAATACAGGTATGGGACTAGCACTAGCAGCAGTAATAAAAGGATATAAATGTATTTTTGTTATGGCTGACAAACAATCCAAAGAAAAAGTTGATATTCTTCGAGCAGTAGGAGCAGAGGTAGTTGTATGTCCAACTGATGTTGAGCCAGAAGACCCAAGATCCTATTATTCGGTATCCAAAAGATTGGGAAAAGAAACCCCTAATTCTTGGTATGTGAATCAATATGATAACCCAAGCAATTGCAAAGCACATTTTAAAAGTACAGGTCCAGAAATTTGGAAGCAAACAAATGGTAAAGTAACACATTTTGTTGTTGGAGTAGGTACAGGTGGAACTATTTCAGGTGTCGGAAGCTATTTGAAAATGATGAATCCTGCAATTAAAATATGGGGTATTGATACTTATGGCTCTGTTTTTAAAAAATATCATGAAACTGGTATATTTGATGATAATGAGATTTACCCATATATTACTGAAGGTATTGGAGAAGATATTTTGCCGCTAAATGTGAATTTTTCATTAATAGATGGTTTTACTAAAGTAACCGATAAAGATGCCGCTATTTATACTCAAAGGCTTGCTAAAGAAGAAGGAATGTTTTTAGGTAACTCTGCAGGAGCTGCTATTAAAGGTCTTTTACAATTAAAAGAACATTTCACAAAAGATGACGTTGTTGTTGTTTTATTTCATGATCATGGTAGTAGGTATGTTGGTAAAATGTTTAATGATGATTGGATGCGTAAACAAGGATTTATCTAAAAAGTCTAAAAATCTAAATAAAGAATAATCTCAAATGACTATATTGATACAATATTTAAAAAAAAAACCATGAAATTTTTTAAATTCATAGTTTTCACATTGTTGATAACAGCTTGTTATAATAAACAGGACCAAAAAAATAATTTTATGAACTATTCTGATGAAATTTTGGAGAGAGCTCAGGAAATTCATGATCGAGTATTGGTTTTAGATACTCATGTAGACATTAATGTGGCTAACTTTACTAGTGATAACAATTATACTGAAGATTTAGGAAATCAAGTCAATCTTCCTACAATGGAAGCAGGGGGGTTAGATGTTGCTTGGTTCATTGTTTATACAAGTCAAGGACAGTTAACAGCTGAAGGATACAAAAGTGCATATCGCAATGCAATAAGTAAATTTGAAGCGATTCATAGACTAACAGAAGAAATAGCGCCGGATAAAATAGGTCTTGCTGTAAATTCTACTGAAGCGAGAGAATTGCATCGTTCTGGTAAGAAAGTTGCTATGATTGGTGTAGAAAACGCATATCCTCTTGGTTTAGACATTTCTAGAGTTAAAGAATTTTATGACAGAGGGGCAAGATATATGTCATTATCGCATAATGGCCATAGCCAATTTTGTGACTCCAACACAGGAGAATTGGATAGCTTGTGGGTAGATAACGGAGTAAGTGATTTAGGTAAATTAGTGATAGAGGAAATGAATAAATGGGGTATGATGATCGATGTTTCTCATCCATCAAAACAATCTATTAAAGATATGATAAGTCTATCTAAGGCTCCTATAATTGCCTCGCATTCCTCCGCTAGAGCTTTGTGTAATCACAGCAGAAACCTAGATGATGAGCAGTTAGAATTGATCAAATCTAATGGAGGAGTAGTTCAAGCAGTAGCCTTTAGTTCTTATGTTAACATGGAAAAACATGAAGCATATACAGCTGCTGTATCTAAAATAATTAAATCTTTAGCTAAAGAAAGAGAATTCAATATAATCTCTAGAGGTGAAATTAGAAAATTAGAAGCCTTTGAACGTAAAAGTTATCTAGGGAAATATAAAACTATATCAAAAGAGGCATCATCATTAATGACTATAACTGACCCAAAACCAGTTGATGTTTCAGATTATGTTGATCATATTGACTATTTAGTAGAAAAAATAGGTTTAGATCATGTTGGTATTAGTTCAGATTTTGACGGTGGGGGTGGAATTTATGGATGGAGTGATGCATCTGAAACACTTAATGTTACTGCAGAGTTGTTAAAAAGAGGCTATACAGAAAACGAAATTTCACAATTATGGAGCGGTAATTTACTTCGAGTTTTAGATGATGTAGAAGCTATTGCTAAGAAATTACAAGGCCCAAATAAGGTATAAAATAGTTAGATTATTGAATGTAAACAAAAAACCATCCCTTAAAGATGGTTTTTTTTACTAAAACTAATCAAATTACTTTTTATAAATCAAATAATCAAGATTTATAAAAACTTCAATTCAACTATTATGCCAAAAGACATTATTTTTTTAATTTTTAAAATTTATGTAATATCAAGTTATATCTCAAAACAATAAATTATTTTAAAATTAAGTTGACTTATAGTTTATATTGCGTGCTTGTGTGCTTTATAAGATGAACGAACTAAGGCACCACTTTCAACATACATAAAACCCATTTCTAGTCCTAAAGTTTCGTATTTCTTAAATTGATCTGGTGTTATAAATTCCTTTACAGGTAAGTGTTTTTTTGTAGGTTGTAAATATTGACCAATAGTTAAAACATCTAGTCCTACTCCTTGTAAATCTTTCATGGTTTGAATTACTTCCTCTTCAGTTTCACCAAGACCTAACATTAAGCCGGTTTTAGTTCTCATACCTTTCTCTTTGAGGTACTGAAGTACGCCAAGACTTCTATCGTATTTAGCCTGAATTCGTACTTCTCGAGTTAATCTTCTGACAGTTTCCATATTGTGAGAAACCACTTCTGGATGGACATCAATAATACGATCTATTTGATTTGTTTTTCCTTGAAAATCTGGAATTAAAGTTTCTAAAGTAGTGTTTGGATTTGCTCTTCTGATGGCATCAACAGTCTCAGCCCAAATAATAGACCCACCATCTTTCAAATCATCTCTATCAACAGAGGTAATTACGGCGTGCTTTATGCCCATAATTTTAATTGACCTAGCTACTTTTTCGGGTTCATCCCATTCAACCGTTTCGGGTCTTCCAGTCTTCACACCGCAAAAACCACATGATCTGGTACAGATATTACCTAAAATCATAAAGGTAGCAGTACCTTCTCCCCAACATTCACCCATATTAGGGCAACTACCACTGGTACAAATAGTATTTAATTTATACTTATCTACCAATCCTCTAAGTTCTGTGTACTTTTTTCCTACAGGAAGCTTTACACGAAGCCAATCAGGTTTTTTAACTCTTTTAGGAAGTACAGCAGTATCGTTTGCCATTAATTAATAATTTATTTTGCAAAGTTACAAAGAAAACTTAAATAAACTCAACAGATACCAAGCACTAAAAACTATTAAAAATATAATTCCACAAATACTTAAAACTTTTAAATATATCGAAGGTTGGTGTTCTTTTGGTGTATGTTTTCCAGTAATTAATATATAGTTTAAAACAGCATAAAATGGAGCTGTTAAAAAAGAAAGTACAGTACCTATTTTAACTAATAGCCCCATATTATCACTAAAATATTTCAAGATTATATAGGTTCCTATACCAAGAAATATGATCCAAAACCAGTAGTTTAACTTTAGTTTGGTGTTGAACAATAATTTATTTGCTATTGTCATAGATCTTGGAGACGCATCTAAAGCTGTAATTGTGGTACTAAACATTGTAGTTAAGGCTGCTACAGCTATAAAAACATAGGTTAAATCACCCAAGTTTTGAGTATATAATTCTATTAGTTGACCAGCAAAAACACTTCCTTTACTTGAAAAGCTCTGACCTGTATTATTCATAACCAAGGCTCCAAGAATTATAAAACAAACTGCCAACAGTATAGTTCCTATATACCCAATATTAAAATCGAATATAGCTTGTTTAGGTGTTATTTTTTGATGAGAAATTTTTTCTTTTTCAATAGACCATATAGATTGCCATATAGAAATATCTAAGGAAGTTGGCATCCACCCTAAAAAAGCTATTAAAAAAGTAATTTCAACAGCTCCATTTGGAATAATTTGGTGATAACTGAAAGTATGATCATTTTTAAACAGGGCCACAGTTACTGCTATTAATGTACAAATTGTTAGTAATAAAATTACATATTTCATAAAACCATCAAGTAATTTGTATTTTCCAACTAATAATATCAAAATACTAATAATGGTTATGATTGCAGACCAAGTAAGAATATCAAAACTTCCAAAAATATTAGTTGCTAACCCAGCTGTAACCACTGTAATTGCAGCTTGAATAATAAACATCGTAAAAAAACTAATAATATAGCTAATTGCTAATATCCCTTTCCCTAATTTATGGTAACCTTCAAGTAGAGTTTCTCCAGTTGCAGCAGCATATCTTGGACCAAATTGAAAAAATGGATACTTGAAAATAGCAGCTAAGAATAATACCCATAAAAGTCCAAATCCAAAATCAGCACCTGCTCTTGTAGATTGAACAAGGTGAGATACACCAACTGCTGCACCTGCAAAAAGTAACCCAGGACCTAAAGATTTTAGGATTTTTTTCATTAGGATTTATTTATAATCTCTGCTAATATTTTTTTAGCACGTAACAATTTTACTTTGATATTACTCATAGGTTCATCTAAATGTTGAGAAATTTCCTTGTAGGTTAATTCTTTAAAAAAACGTAGATGAATAACTTCTTGATATTTAGGTTTGAGTTGTTTAATGTCTTCAAGAAGCTTTGCTAAGTTTTGTTCAGTAATAAGATTGTCTTCAGGAGTTGGATTATTATCAACAATTTTATACGCTTCAGCCTCTTGATCTTCACTTGTAGTGGTATTGATAGATTTTTTATTTTTTCTAATCAAATCAATATGTATATTTTTAGAAATTGTAGTTAACCAAGTTTTGAATTGATATTTGTTGTCAAAACTATGAATCTTATCAAATGCTTTTGAAAACGATTGAATGGTAATATCTTCTGCATCATTTTCATTTTGAGTTCTTTTTAATTGATAGTTATAAATGTCTGACCAAAAGTGATGTAATAAAAAGTTAAAAGAACTTTGGTCTCCTTGTTTTGCTTTCTGAATGTGATTAGCCAAATTTTCTCTAGTTATTTCCAATGCGTCTGTTTTGAAATGGAGTAAGTTATAAATATAACAAATTGAAATAGAACTAAAAATACTTCTATAAATGTTGAAAAATATAGAATACTTTTTTTTTGTAATTTTTTTGCAGAAAGACCAATGATTATGGAGGTGAAAATTAAATAGCTTAAAATAATACCTAATGTGTAGTAGTCTGCTTTATAATAAAGTAAAAAAGGAATCAAGCATATAAAAAGTAGTTTAGAGCTACTAAATAATCCTAAAAAGAATTTATGTCTAAAATTATAATGTGAGAATGTATTTAGTTGATTTATTTTTTGTGTAAACCATTTTTTTAGAGTGTGTGGAGCTTCATAAATTATAAAGCTATTTGGGCTTACAACTATAGTGGTATTTGATGAGGTAGATGCATCTCTAATAAAAAGATCATGATGCCCAGAATCTATTTTCATATGATTTATAAATCCATTAACGCTATAAAACTCACTTTTTTTGTAGGCTAAATTTTTTCCATCAGCCACATAAGATGACCCAAGTTTTGTGTAAGAAAAAGATTGGATAGTAGATAGTAATTTGTCAAATCGAATTAAAATATTTAAAAAAGAGTTTCTTTTCGATTGATATGCTCCATAACCTAGTACAATAGATTTTGATTCAGAAAAATGAACAGTCATCTCTTTAATCCATTTTTTTGAACTAGGCAAACAGTCAGCATCTATAAAAAGTAATTGTTCATGTTTTGCAGACTTTATCCCTAGTGTTAACGCATACTTTCTATTTCCCCAAAAAGCTTCATTATTTTTAACGTTAACAATTTTTATTCTTGAATCATTGTCTTGAAATTTTTTCATTACCGCTAATGTTTCATCATTTGATGCATTATTAATAAAGATCAATTCATAGTTTTTATACTCTTGTTCTTGGAGTAATGGAATAAGTCTAGTTAGATGCTGAGCATTATTTTTAGCATACACTATAACAGATACGGGAATAAATTCATCAAAAGATTTGGTTGAAGTTTTATGAAATAATAATGATGTAAACGAGATGTAGTAACATAGTTGAACTACTGCGGTAACTACAAAAGTGTAGAATAAAACAGTAATGACCATTGAAATTTAATTATGTGTTGGTTCTGTGCAATCTTCAAATTGATCTGAAGTTTTTCCACAAAAACCACAGGCTTCACCAGTTTTATTTAGCATAGGATTTTGACTAGCACAGGTTCCGGCAAATTCACCATCTTTTTTTGCCCATATTTTTATGGCTATTCCTGCTACACCAATAGCAAGTAGACCAATGGTTATTAAGATAAGTTTCATTAAATGATTTTTAGGTCGTACAAAGATAAATAATTCTCCTAAGACATTAACGTAATTAATCGGTGTTATTGTTTGTGTTCTAAAAATAAAAAGGCAAGTATTTTTATCAATAAATAATTTATTCAATAATATTTACTTCGATGTCTAAGGTAATTTCGAAAATAGATAAAATGGTTTCTTGAATTTTTTTAGCAAGCGTATATATGTCAGTTCCACTAGCTTTATCGAAATTTACTAAGACCAGAGCTTGATTGTCATGAATTCCACAATCTCCATACCTTTTCCCTTTAAACCCGGCTATTTCTATTAACCAACCTGCTGGAATTTTATAATTATAAGAAGTATCCTCTTTTTTTGAAGATGGTATTTTATAAAATGGAATATTTGGATACTTTTCTTGTAGTTTTTTAAATTGTTTTAAGCTTACAATAGGGTTTTTAAAAAAGCTACCACTATTTCCTATTTTTTTTGGATCAGGTAATTTAGCCTGTCTAATATTAATAACAATATCAGATATGTCTTTTATAGTTGGATTACTAATTTTTCTAATTGCTAATTCTTTTTCAATAGCACCGTAATTGGTGTTTAAATGATGATTTATTTTTGTGAGTTTAAAACGAACTGAGGTAATAACAATTTTTTCTTTTAATTCATTTTTAAAAATAGAATTACGATATCCAAAATTACATTCTTTGTTATAAAATTCAACTTTTTTTGCACTGTTTAAATCTATCCCCTCAACTTTAGTAATTACATCTTTTACCTCTACACCATATGCTCCAATATTTTGAATTGGTGATGTTCCTACATTTCCAGGAATTAAAGAAAGATTTTCAATACCACCATAATTTTGAGAAATACACCACATAACAAATTCATGCCAATCCTCACCTGCATTAACTGTCAGTTCTACCTCACTTTCATTTTCATAATATACGGAAATACCCTTGATATTAATATGTATAACAAGCTTGTCTATATTTTTAGTAAGTAACATATTGCTACCACCACTTAGTAAAAAAACATCCTTTTCTTGTGTTAAAATTTTTTGTAGTTTAATAAAATTATCAACAGAAACAAATCTACTTGCCGTTACATCTATACCGAAAGTATTATAGGATTTAAGAGAAATGTTTTGTTGAATATTCAAGTCTATTTTTTATTTGATAGTATGAAATTTATTAATAATAAAATGTTGTGTTTATCTAATCAAACTTACATTTTTTATTTTTTATAGGAAGCTAAAGCTATTTTTAAAATCTCAACACATCTAACTAAATCTTCTTTATTTAAGACATAGGCCATACGAACTTGATTTTTACCCTCACCTTCACTAGAATAAAAACCACTAGCTGGAGCTACCATAACAGTTTCATTGTTGTGATGAAATTCTTCTAAAATCCAGCGTGCAAAATGATCTGTATCAGTCACAGGTAACTCTGCTACACAATAAAAAGCACCTTTAGGATTAGCAACTTTTACACCCTCAATTTTTTTTAATTCAGTTATTAGCGTATCTCTTCTCGCAACATATTCTTCGATAACCTCATCAAAATAAATTTGTGGAGTGTCTAAGGCTGCCTCACTAGCTAATAAAGCATAAGTTGGTGGACTTAATCTAGCTTGAGCAAATTTAATAGCTGTATCCATAAACCTTTTGTTTTTTGAGACAATACAGCCAATTCTTGCACCACACATACTATATCGTTTTGAGACAGAATCAATCATAATTGCGTGCTGCTCTAGACCAGTTTCAGACATTACAGAATGATGGGTGTTATTATCATAAGCAAACTCTCTGTAGACCTCATCTGCAATTAAGAATAAATCGTGTTTTAATACGAGGTGTTTTAATTTCAGAATTTCTTCCTTACTGTAAAGATACCCGGTTGGGTTACCGGGGTTACAAATTAAAATTGCTTTGGTTTTTTTAGTTATTAATTTTTCAAAATCATCAATATTGGGAAGTGCAAAATTATTTTCAATTTTTGAAATCACAGGAACAACTGTAACACCAGATGCAGTAGAAAATCCATTATAATTTGCATAAAATGGTTCTGGGATAATAATTTCATCACCTGGATCAGTTATGCTACCCATAGTAAATAATAGCGCCTCAGATCCACCAGTAGTGGCAATAATATCTTGAGGAGTTATATTAATATTATTTTTTTTGTAATAATGAGTTAACTTTTCTCTATAGATTTCGGATCCCTCAGATCTTGCATATGAAAGTACCTCAATACTGTTATTTTTAACAGCATCTAAAGCAACTTTAGGTGTTTTTATGTCTGGTTGACCAATATTTAAGTGGTATACTTTTATTCCGTTTTTTTTAGCAGCTTCTGCAAAAGGAACTAATTTTCTTATGGGAGACTGAGGCATCAGTTCTCCTTTTTTTGATATTAAAGGCATTTAATTATTATGTAGTTTATAGTTTTTTAATTATCTACAGATAGTAAATTCTTTTTCTTTTCGAATGATACTGTTTTTTCAATATAGCCTTTAATTTTTACCATTTTACGTTCATTTTTTGCATTTGAGAAAATAGTGATGGCTTTAGAGAACCCCCCAAGTCTTTTAGTATCATAAGCAACTTCAATTTTCCCTTCCTCGCCTGGCATTATTGGATAATTTGGTTTTTTTGGTACTGTACAACCACAAGAAGCTTGGACCCTTGAAATAATTAAAGGTGATTTTCCTACGTTTGTAAATTCAAACACTCTTACACCATCAGCTCCTGATATTATTTTACCGTAATTAATAGTCTCAGTTTTAAATTTAAATTCTGGTTTTAAGTCCTCGGCTTCTTGAGCAATGGAAATAGTAGCAGATAATATTATAAGAAACGTAAAAAACTTTTTCATAAAAATTAAGGTTTTAAAAATATCAAAACAAATTTAATCAAAAATAATTCAACAGACTTTTAATTACTACAGATAATTGTACTTTTGCACACTTAAGGCAAAAAGTATAATAAGTATGAGTATTCCATCAAAATATGATGCAAGTTTAGTAGAAAGTAAATGGTATGACTATTGGATGAAACACAATTATTTTCATTCTGAAGTAGACGATAGAGAGCCTTATACCATTGTAATTCCTCCACCTAACGTAACAGGAGTATTGCATATGGGACATATGCTGAATAACACCATTCAGGATGTACTCATAAGACATGCTCGTTTGTCTGGTAAAAATGCTTGTTGGGTTCCTGGAACAGATCATGCCTCTATTGCCACTGAAGCCAAGGTTGTCGCTAAATTAAAAGAACAAGGAATTGATAAAAATGATCTTACTCGTGAGGAGTTTTTAGCACATGCTTGGGAATGGAAGTCTGAATATGGTGGTATTATTTTAGATCAGCTTAAGAAACTGGGTGCCTCATGTGATTGGGAAAGAACAGCTTTTACAATGGATCCTGAAATGTCTGATTCTGTAATAAAAGTTTTTGTTGATTTATTCAATAAAGGGCTAATTTATAGAGGTTTTAGGATGGTGAATTGGGATCCAGAAGCCAAAACAACCTTATCTGATGAAGAGGTGATCTATGAAGAAAAACAGGGCAACTTATATTATATAAAATATAAAATTGAAGGGAGTGATGAGTTTTTAACTATCGCCACAACACGCCCTGAAACCATTTTTGGTGATTCAGCAATTTGTATTAACCCAACGGATACTCGTTTTAAACATCTTAAAGGTAAAAAAGCTATAGTTCCTATTTGTAATCGTATTATTCCTATTATTGAAGATGAATACGTTGATATAGAGTTTGGAACAGGTTGTTTAAAAGTTACACCAGCCCACGATGAAAATGATAAGATTTTAGGTGATAAACATGCATTAGAAGTAATAGATATCTTTAATGAAGATGCTTCTTTAAATTCATTTGGTTTGCATTATGAAGGAAAAGACAGATTTGTTGTTCGTAAAGAAGTAACTAAGGAATTAGAGGAAAAAGGGTTTTTAGTCAAAATAGAAGTACACACTAATAAAGTTGGGACCTCTGAAAGAACTAAAGCTGTTATAGAACCAAGATTGTCCGATCAGTGGTTCTTGAGAATGGAAGATCTAGTAAAACCAGCAATTGAAGCTGTTTTAGGTGATGATCCTGCCATAAATCTCTATCCTAAAAAATTTGAAAATACCTACAGACATTGGATGGAAAATATTCGCGACTGGAATATTTCAAGACAATTGTGGTGGGGTCAACAAATTCCAGCTTATTTTTACGGAAATGGCAAAAATGATTTTGTAGTTGCAGAAACTAAAGAAGAAGCCTTTCAAATTGCAAAGAAAAAACTATCGGATTCTACTCATGATCTTAAGGAATCTTTCTCAATTAATGACTTACGACAAGATGAGGATGCATTAGACACTTGGTTCTCGTCTTGGCTTTGGCCAATATCGGTTTTTGATGGTATAAGAAATCCAGAAAATAAAGAAATAAAATATTATTATCCAACAAATGATTTGGTAACTGGGCCAGATATTTTATTTTTCTGGGTAGCCAGAATGATTATTGCAGGATATGAATACAAAAGTGAAAAACCATTTCAGAATGTTTATTTAACAGGCTTAGTTCGTGATAAACAACGTCGTAAAATGTCTAAATCTTTAGGGAATTCTCCAGATGCATTAAAACTTATTGAAACTTATGGAGCTGATGGAGTTAGAGTAGGATTGTTGTTGAGTTCTGCAGCAGGAAACGATTTAATGTTTGATGAAGAACTATGTCAACAAGGAAAACAGTTTGCTAATAAAATTTGGAATGCGTTTCGTCTTATTAAAGGTTGGGAGATCGATAAAACTATACCTCAGCCTCAAACAGCAAGTATTGGATTAACTTGGTATAATGCTAAATTTCAAAAAGCTTTAGCAGAGATAGAAGACCACTTTTCTAAGTATCGATTATCAGATGCTTTAATGATTATTTATAAATTAATTACTGATGACTTTTCTTCTTGGTTATTGGAAATTGTAAAACCCGCATATCAACAACCAATTGATGCAACTACATTTAATGAAATAGTTAAAATTTTAGAAAATAATTTAAAGGTATTACATCCGTTTATGCCTTTTTTAACAGAGGAGATATGGCATCATATTGCACGAAGAACACCTGATGAGGCTTTAATTATAGCCAATTATCCAATTCAAAAAGACTATGATAATGAAGTCATATTAAAATTTGATATGGCTTCAGCTATTATTTCTGGAATAAGGACCATAAGAAAAGATAAGAATATCCCTTTTAGAGATCCCATTAAATTATATGTAATAAATAGGGAAATTAATAATAATCAGTTTCATGCACTCATACAAAAATTAACGAATACATCAGTTATAGAAGAAGTTTCAGAAAAAGTTGATGGAGCTTCCTTTAGGGTTAAATCCAATGAATATTTTGTGCCTATTTCTGAGGAGAATATTGATGTAGATGCTGAAATTTTAAAACTAGAGTCAGAACTAAAAAGAGCAAGAGGTTTTCTTACAGGTATTCAGAAAAAATTATTGAATGAACGTTTTGTTCAAAATGCTCCTGAAAAGGTTATAGTTTTGGAGCGAAAGAAAGAATCTGACACATTAGCTAAGATTAATACAATATTGACTAGTCTAGATAGACTAAAATAATTAAAAAATCATATTGTAACTTTTTATGGTTTAAATCTTAGCTTAACATATGTTAATACTGAGGTTATGGAGTTGTTTTTATTGTTAAAAATTCATTAATTTTTTTGTTTGTGGGTGTATTTTTTGTAGTTTTATTATGAAATTAAAAATTATAAACGTGAAAATTACCCCGAAACCAACGTGTGCTATCGCTTACTCCATTCAACAGTTAGGAGATAAATGGTCATTGTTAATAATGAGAGACTTAATCTTGCACAAAAAAACCAGATTCAAAGAACTTAGAGAATCTAAAGAAAAAATAGCTAGTAACATACTTGCCAATAGGCTAAAATCTTTACAAGTGAATGGTTTTATTGAGAAACTAGATCCTACAGGTACAAAAAAAAGTACCCGTTATATCGCTACAGCTAAAGGTATAAAAGCTCTACCTATTATTATTGAATTATATCTATTTTCTATCCACTTTATTGATGAGAGTTTATTAAATGATTCTCAAATGAGTATAAAAAAACAAATTATTTCCAACAGGGTATTATTTGAAGAGACAAGAAAAAGTGAGTATATTGCTTTTGTTGATGGATTAAAAATAGAATTGAATAAAATCAAACTTTTAGCTCAACTTAATTAATAATCAAAAGTTATTGCATTTTACACAAGCGCCTCGCACAGGATAGTGATTGGGTGTTTGGCTTTTCGTTTTGTGCCATCATATATTTGATGACGGCAACTAGTACCTGATGCAACAATTTCTATATCATTTGAAATATTTCTTATCTTAGGGAATAACGTATCTTCACCTACCTGCATACTAACTCTATAGTGTTCTTTTTCATAACCAAAAGATCCAGCCATACCACAACAACCTGTGTTCATAATTGTAGGCTTGTAGTTTTGAGGAATATTTAAAATTGAAAAAGTAGCATGAGTGCTAGACAATGCTTTTTGATGGCAGTGACCATGAATTTTCAACAGCTTTTCTTTTGAAGAAAATTGATTACTTCTTATGTTCCCCTTATCAAATTCTTTCTGGAGAAATTCTTCTATAGTAAACGTATTGTTGGAGATAATGGTGGCAGAATTCTTGTCATCAGCCAATCGTATATATTCATCTCTAAAAGTCAAAATAGCTGAAGGTTCTATACCAATAAGAGGAGTTTCTTTAGAAATTAATTCTTTAAAAATAGAAACATTTTTATTTGCTATAGCTTTAGCTTCCTTTAAAAAACCTTTTGAGATAAAACTTCTTCCGCTTTCTTCATGCTTAATAAAGGTAGGATTATAACCAAGTTTTTTTAAAACAGTGATGGTGTCTTTACCTATTTCAGTATCATAGAAATTAGTGAATTCATCACAAAAAACATAAACGATTTTCTGACTGCTTGAATGTATTTGCTTTTTATACCAAGATTTTAATGTTTTAGGTGTCAATTTTGGAACACTTCGCTTAAGTGAAATACCCATTATAAACTTCGTTAAATAAGTGTTTAAGACCAAATTGGTAAGACTAGGAACAAGACTTCCTATCTTATTATATTTAACATTATTTGCAAACATAGTATTTCTGAAAGAGTACCCATTTTTTTCCTGATATTGATAAAGAAATTCACTTTTTAGTGCTGCTACATCTACGTTACTTGGACATTCTGAAGCACAAGCTTTACAACTCAAACAGAGATCGAAAACATCTTTAAGCTCTTGATGATTGAATTTGTTTACCTGTTTAGAATTGGTTAAAAATTCACGAAGTGTATTCGCTCTTGCACGGGTTGAATCTTTTTCATCTTTTGTAGCTCTGTAACTAGGGCACATAGCCCCACCAGCTGAGGCAGGCTTCCTGCAGTCTCCAGACCCATTACATTTTTCTGCTAATTTTAAAATCCCTTGATTGTCTGAAAAATCTTGAATTGTTTTAATTTCAGGCTCAATTCTATCAATTTCATATCGAAGGCTTTTATCCATTGGAAAAGCATCCGTAATTTTTCCTTGGTTAAAAATATTATTTGGATCAAATACTTTTTTAATACGTCTTAATAATTCATAATTATCATTTCCAATCATCAGAGGTATAAATTCTGCACGTACAATACCATCTCCGTGTTCACCACTAAAAGAACCTCCGTATTTTTTTACCAATAGCGCTGTTTCCGTAGTAATTTTTCTAAACAAAGAAACATCCTCAGATTTCTTTAAATTTAAAATTGGACGTAAATGTAATTCACCAGCACCAGCATGAGCGTAATACACCGCTTTTTGCTGATATTTATCCATTATTTTGGTGAATTCTTCAATGTATGTTGGAAGATCATTTAAATCAACTGCAGTATCTTCTATACATGCTACAGCTTTTTTATCACCAATAATATTTCCTAATAATCCTAAACCAGCTTTACGCAGGTCAAACATGCGTTTGATATCATCTCCCAATATTTTAGGATGATGATAACCAAAATTATGTTCTTTCAAATCTTCAATTAATTTGTCTGCTTTTTTATGAGCAGTTTCAGTAGAGTTGCCAGAAACTTCAAACATTAAAATAGCCTCAGGATCTCCACTAATAAAGAAACGATTTTTGGCTTGCTCACGATTGTTTTTAGTACAATCTAAGATTACTTTATCCATTAATTCACAAGCATATAACTCGTGATTCATAGCTAAAACTGTTGCTTTAAGACTTTCGTTAATACTATTAAAATGTGAGGCAACAATTATACTTTCTTTAGGTTGTACAGCATCTAATTGTAAAGTGATAGCTGTAGAAAAAACTAATGTACCTTCACTACCAGATAAAAGTTTAGCTAAGTTTATAATGTCATTTTTACCACCAAACAAATCAGAGTCAAGTAATTCATCTACAGCATAACCTGTATTTCTTCTATGAATACTTGGTTTTGGAAATTGGTTTTTAATTTCTTGTTGAACTTGTTTTTGCGAAAGTTCGTTATATATAGAAGCATAAATACTACCTTCTAAAGATTTGATTTGGGTTTTTTGTTTAAATTCTCTGGAGGATATCTCTTTAAATGTGGCTTTAGATCCATCACTTAATATTCCATCAATTTGAAGAACTTTATCTCTTGTTACTCCATATTTAATAGATGTACTTCCAGATGAGTTATTTCCAACCATACCTCCAATCATACAACGATTAGATGTGGATGTATTAGGGCCAAAAAAGAGTCCAAATGGTTTTAAAAATAAATTTAGTTCATCTCTTACTACTCCTGGCTCTACAGTAATCGTTTTATTGAGTTCATCAAAAGCTAAAATACTTGTAAAATGTTTAGAAACATCAACAATGATTCCTTCACCAACACATTGTCCAGCTAAAGAGGTTCCTGCTGTTCTTGGTATCAAGGTAACCCCATTAGATTTTGCAAATTCTATTAAAACTTGAAGGTCATTGTGGTCTTTTGGATAGGCTACTGCTAAAGGTATCTTTCTGTATACAGATGCATCTGTAGCATAAAGAGCCTTGTGTAGATCATCATATTCAAGTGATCCAGATAATTTTTTTCTAATTTCTTGCAATTTACTCTCTTCCATCATTTCCAATTATTGAATATATTGATTGTCTGAAAATAGTTCAGAAATACCCTCTTTATTTTTATCTACCAATTCATGAAAGTTACTCAAAGAATAACTTATTATTAGATGGTATATAATTTTTAATCAAAAATAAGAGTTTTGTTCTAAAAAAAAGTAAGATTTGTTTTTAATATCTTTGTTAAAATCAAATCTAAATACGAATGAAAAATATAGTTCTTACCTTTTTATTTTTAACAGTTTCTTTTTCAATAAACTCCCAAGAAATAAACCTAAATTATTACATACCATCTGGTCAAAATTACAATGATAAGATCCCTACTCCAAAGGATATTATTGGTCATGAAGTAGGTGAGTGGCACGTTACTCATGACAAGCTTGCAGCGTATATGAAAGCATTAGCTAACTCATCAGATCGAATCTCTATTGAGAATAGAGGAAAAACATACGAAGGAAGGCCCTTGTTATTACTTACTATCACTTCTCCAAATAATCATTCACGTATTGATGAGATAAGAGAAAGACATATTGCGGCTACAGATGATTCTGATGTAGATGTATCTAATGATCCTATTATTGTTTATCAAGGTTTCTCAATTCATGGAAATGAGCCAAGTGGTTCTAACGCCTCCCTAGCAGCAGCTTATTATTTAGCAGCCTCTTTAAGCCCGGATACAGAGAGTTTATTAAAAAATACAGTAATCTTATTTGACCCGTCTTTAAACCCCGATGGTCTTCAACGTTTTGCTTATTGGGCAAATACGAATAAAAGTAAAAACATAAACCCAGACCCAAATGATCGAGAGTATTTTGAGGTTTGGCCAAAAGGTAGAACAAATCATTATTGGTTTGATATGAATAGAGATTGGTTACCGGTACAATTACCTGAATCGAGAGCAAGAATTGCATCATTTCATAAATGGTTACCGAATATTTTAACAGATCATCATGAAATGGGTTCTAATTCAACCTTCTTCTTTCAACCAGGTATTCCGAGTAGAACACACCCATTAACACCACAATTAAATCAAGATTTAACTAGAGAAATTGGTAACTATCATGCAAAAGCATTGGATAAAATAGGATCTCAATATTATTCGGAAGAAAGTTTTGATGATTTTTACTATGGTAAAGGATCTACATTTCCGGATATTAATGGAGGTATAGGGATTTTGTTTGAACAAGGAAGTTCAAGAGGTCATGCTCAAGAAACCTCTAATGGTTTATTAACCTTTCCTTTTACAATTAGAAATCAGTATACTGCAGCTATGTCTACCCTTGAAGCTGCTAAAGAAATGCGTGTTAAAATTTTAAAATATCAACAAGATTTTTATAGAAAAGCAAGAAATGAATCTTCAAAGGCAAAGGCAATTGTATTTGGTGATCATAAAGATGCTGCTAAAAGTTATCATTTAGCAGAAGTACTAAATAGACATCAAATTACACTTCACGAATTAAAGTCAGACATTACAGCCAACGGTAAACAGTTTAAAAAGGGATATAGTTATGTAGTTCCGATGAATCAAAAAAATCAACGTTTGGTTAAAGCAATGTTTGATGTTAGAAAAAGTTTTAAAGACAGTTTGTTTTATGATGTATCTGCTTGGACATTCAATCATTCTTTTGGTGTAGATTATTCAGAAAATATTTCTTTAAGTAATGCAGGTCCAAAAATTGAAAACTTAAGTATTAAAGAGGGATTTGTTACTAAAAATAGTTCTGTTGGATATCTAATGCCATGGAATGAATACTATACTCCTAAAGCATTAAATGCCATTCTTAAAAAAGGGTTACGTGCAAAAGTTTCAATGAAAAACTTCATAAATGGAGGAGTTTATTATGATTATGGAACCGTTCATATTCCTGTACAAAATCAAAAATTAAATAGACAAGAATTATTTGACTTCTTAAACAAAGTAGCTGTTGAGAGTCATTTAAAAATTAATGGAGTTACTACAGGTTTAAATGATGGTATAGATTTAGGGAGTAATAATTTCAGGAATATTAAATTACCTAAGGTAGCAATGTTAGTTGGTAATGGAATAAATGTAAGTGATCCTGGTGAAATCTGGCATTTATTTGATCAACGCTATGATATGCATGTTACAAAATTAGACATGATTTATTTCAATCGTATAGACATAAGTAAGTACTCTGTTTTAATTGCACCTAATAGTCGAGGTTTAGATAAAAAATCTATTGAAAAGTTAAAAAAATGGGTTAGTGATGGAGGTACCTTAATTGGATATAGAAGCGCAGCCAAATGGTTAAACACAAACAAATTTATAAATATTGAGTTTGAAAGTGCAAATTTTGAAACCATTAAGGATGTTTCTTTTGAAGCAAAATCTTTGAAAAGAGGAGCTCAAGTTATTGGGGGGGCTATTTTTGAGGCCAATATAGATCGTTCTCATCCTATTAATTTTGGATATAAGAATGATAAAATAGCACTTTTCAGAAATACTACTCTCTTTATGAAGGCAGATAAAAAGAGTTATAATAATCCCATACAGTATTCAAATAATCCGTTATTAAGTGGTTACATCTCTAAGGAAAACTCAAAAGTTATAAAAAATACAGTTCCTTTTAAAGTTCAAAAAATGGGAATGGGTAGAGTTATTGTGTTTACTGATAATACAAATTTTAGAGCTTTTTGGTATGGTACTAATAAATTACTAATGAATGCAATCTTCTTTGGAGATAAAATGTAAATAATCTAAAAACTTTAAAGTCGTGATTTTTTAAATATCAAATTTCACGACTTGTTTTTATTTTAAACTTTTTGTAACAATACATTGAACGAGATGTCTTATATACATCAATTATAATATTTTATGGGTTTTTTTCGTGTATTACTAGCTATACTTTTTCCGCCTCTGTCCATTATTGATAAGGGATGTGGGTCTTTTATTATTATATTTTTACTAACGCTATGTGGTTGGATTCCAGGAGTAATAGGAGCACTTGTAATATTAAATAACCCGAAAAATTAGATAGCTAATCTTAACGAATCTGTTCTCCATTTTTAATTGGTTGTGATGTTTTAAGAAGCACAACATTGCCATCGTTGTTGTAAACACCTAAAATTAAACATTCACTCAAAAAATTTGCAATTTGCCTAGGTTTAAAATTAACTATAGCACTAACTTGTTTATGAAGTAATTCTTCCTTGGAATACAAGTCTGTAATTTGAGCACTAGATTTTTTCACACCAATACTGCCAAAATCAATCAATATTTGGTAAGCCGGTTTTTTTGCTTTTGGAAATTCTTTAACCTCTATAATAGTTCCTATTCTGATATCAACTTTTATAAAGTCTTCAAATGATATTTCTTCTTTCATTATTTACTTTTGATTGATATTTTCTTGACAACCCAGAGTGGTCCAATTAAAAGAAATTGTAGATCCTTTGCAAAAGAAGGTTTTTTCCCTTCTACATGGTGTCCATAAAATTGTCCTATCCATGCAACAATAAATATGATTAAAGAGCCATAGAGTAAGTTTACAGTTGAACTCAGCCAAAAGTTACCAAAAATTGCTAAACAAATAAAGAATAGCATTTGAATAAAATACCAAAATCCAAGACGCAAGTAAAATAATAAAATAAAAATAGATGTAACTGTTGCCCAGTTTTCTAGTAAGGGGTTGTATAATTCAAATATATTTTCGAGAAAAGTTGACGGAATACTCATTAAAAGTCCAATTACACTAAAAAAAATAGCGGGTACACATAAGTAATGAATAAGTTGATTTGTTGAATTTTGATGGCTTACAGCATACTCATCAAACCATTCTTGAGCTGTTTTCATATTGTGATAATATAATTTAAAATAAAGGTAGTGATTTTTTTAGCTAATATCACAGGATTAAATTATCGGTAAATATGATTTTGAAATTTCTATTTTTGAATTCTCTTTAGTTTTTTTAAATTAGTTAATGAATTCCTGTTTTCTGGATTAATTGCTAAAGACTTATTATAATATTCAATAGCTTTAACGGTATCTTTTTCTTTTTTAAAAGCATCACCTAAGCTATCATAAACTAATGATTTGTTAGGGTACAGAGCAATATTAATTAAAAACAACTCCTTAGCTTCTGCAATTTTATTTGCCCTCATATACTTGTATCCCATTCTATTCAATCTATATAAATCAATAACAGGATCTAACGAGTCATTTTGTTGAATCTTAATGTATGCATTTAGAGCGTTTGTGTATTCTTTATTTTTAAAATATTCTAAAGCTGTTTTTTCATCTTGAGCTAGTTTTTTGAAATAAAATTTATCTCCTTTATGTTCTCTTTTTGCTGCTAACTCTATATGCATTTCAGGTTTTGAAATAAAAATTATCTTCTCATTCATTTCTTTAACATAAAATGAACTATCATTAACCTTTATTGGTTTTAAATTCTTCCCTCTCCAGGTTATTTTTAAAATATCATCTATAAAAAAAACATCTATTGTTTCATTTGAATTAAACAGATATTTTCCTTCAGAAGTATTTATAAATTCTTGAGTGTTTTTGGAGTTGCTGCAAGAAATAAAAAAACAAAGACATGTGATATAAAGAAAAGTTTTCATTCACTCTTATATTTTAATTAAAATTAACCTATCAGTTATAGGTAGTCATTTCTTGTTTTTGTTACAAGTATTGACTAAATAAGTCAATTATTGTATTCCAATTAGATAAACATTTTATCAACTAGCCTTTATAAAAAGGTAATTTTACAATTGTTGCAGGGATTTGTTTTTTTCGAACTTGAATAAAAATTTTAGTTCCTGGTTTTGAAATTTCTTTAGGTACATACCCCATTCCAATTCCCTTACTTAAAGAAGGACTCATAGTGCCAGAAGTAACCACACCAATTTGTTTTCCCTCCCCGTCTACAATAGTATAGTTATGCCTTGGAATACCTCTTTCAGTAAGTTCAAAGGCAACTAATTTTTTAGTAATACCAGTTTCTTTTTGGGCTTTTAAATGATCTGAATTTACAAATTCTTTGTTGAATTTGGTAATCCAACCTAATCCTGCTTCTAGAGGAGATGTAGTATCATTAATGTCATTCCCGTATAAGCAATACCCCATTTCTAATCGAAGTGTGTCTCTGGCAGCCAGACCTATTGGCTTAATTCCATAAGAAGCACCAGCCTCAAAAACTCGTTTCCACAACTGTTCTATTTGATCATTCTTTACATAAATTTCAAACCCACCCGAACCTGTGTAGCCAGTTGCAGAAATAATAACCTGTTCAATACCTGCAAAATCACCTATTTTAAATTTATAAAATGGAATTTCAGACAAATTAACTGAGGTTAAAGACTGCATAGCTTCTAGAGCTTTGGGTCCTTGAATAGCTAATAATGAATACTCATCAGAAATATTTTTTAATTCTGCACCAATTGCTTTGTTGTGTTTTTCAATCCAGTTCCAATCTTTTTCAATATTAGACGCATTTACAACAAGAAGATAGGTGAACTCTTTTAATCTATAACAAATTAAGTCATCAACTATTCCACCTTCATCATTTGGAAAACAAGAATACTGAGCATCACCAATTGCTAATTTTGACACATCATTAGAGGTCACTTTTTGAAGTAAAGTTAGCGCTTTTGATCCCTCTACTAAAAACTCACCCATATGACTTACATCAAAAACACCAACAGCGTTTCTAACAGTTAAATGTTCTGCTGTTACTCCCTCATATTGAACAGGCATATTGTATCCTGCAAATGGAACCATTTTAGCCCCTAAGGATTCGTGAATATGTGTTAATGCTGTATTTTTCATTAATTTAAAATTTTTTAGTGCTGTAAAATTATTAATTAATATTCAATTAAAAAGATTTAATGTGACTTGTTTTCTACTTCAATATAAAAGTTGTTATCTACTGAAAAACTAGTGATATTTATATCTGATGAAAGCTTTTTCCAACGACTAGTTGGCTTTATCCATTCTGAATTGGAATTAATTAATAATTTTACAGGAATTGAAAAGCCATCTACAATATTAGACCATCTGTAGAATACGTTATTATGTTCTAATTTATATTCTAAAGTAGGGATCTTGATAGTTCTTAAATATTGATCAAAAAAGGGTTTCAAATCAATTTTAAAAAACTTGTCTATGTAGTTTTCGATCTGTTTTGTAGTCACCGTTTGGTGATAAAAATCTTTATTTAGTCCTACTAATATTGAACGCCATTTTTCGTCATTATCTATAATTTGACGAAGTGTATGCAACATATTAGCACCTTTATAATACATGTCGCTGGATCCGCTGTTGTTTACATCGTAATTTCCAATAATCGGTTTATCATTTAATATTTTTTTTCGAGTACCCGTTACATAGGCATTACTGGCTTCTGTTCCAAAATGATAGTCTAAAAATAAATTTTCTGAATAGGCAGTAAAGCTTTCATGAATCCACATATCTGCTATATCTATATTGGTAATGTTATTTGCAAACCATTCATGACCACTTTCATGAACGATAATAAAATCAAACTTTAGGCCCCAACCCGTTCCACTTAAATCGATTCCTTTGTAGCCATTTTGATATCCGTTACCATAGGTTACAGAGCTTTGATGTTCCATGCCCAAATATGGTACTTCTACCAATTTATAACTATCCTCATAAAAAGGATAGGGGCCAAACCAATGCTCAAATGCTTCTAAAGTTCTAGAAACTTCCTTGAATTGTTTTTTTGCCTTTTCTAAATTATAGGATAAGACATAATAATCACAATCTAACACGCCTTTTTTCCCTTTGTACTTTTCTGTAAAGTGAACATAATCACCAATATTTATATTGACCCCATAATTATTAATTGGATGAACTACTTTCCAAGTAGATGTGTTGGTTTTATTGGAGCTTTCTTTGGTTTGAATGAGTCTCCCATTTGCAACACTTATTAGATGTTTTGGAGCAGTAATACTTAACTCAATACCTTGGTCTGGTTCATCATACATGTGGTCCTTAGATGGCCACCAAATACTAGAGCCACCTCCTTGACAAGAAGTAGCTATAAAATCAGTTCCATTGTTATCTTTTTCCCAAGTAAAACCATCATCCCATGGAGGATTATTACTAATTTTTGGAGCACCTTTAAAATGAATTATAATTTCATTTATTGTTCCAATTTGTTGATTTTTTTTTAACTGAATATAATAAACATTGCCATCTCGTTTATAGTTTAATTCTTTGTTATTTTCTAATACAGCTGTAATTTCCATGGGGGGTTGTAAATCAATCTGCATGAGCTGATTTTGACTTAAAACTTCATAGCGAATAAGATTACTCCCTTCAATACTTTTTGAGGAAGGAGATACTTTAAAGTCTAAATTATAGTGAAGTAAATCCCACCAAATTCTCTCAGGAGTAATACTACCTCTTAATGTGTCTTGTTTAGAAAAATTAGATTGTTGAGCTAAACCATTACTAAAAGTTACAAAAATTAATAGTAGGGCGATACATCTTCTCATAAATATTGTGTATAATATACTGCGCTAAGTTAATTAAAAATGAATAGTTTTGCTTTAAGCTAAAATAACTTTTAGGAGTTTTAATTTTGTAGATCACTTAATTTTTATCACTTATAATTTTTACACTAATGAGTAAAGAACAACCAAACAATCCACTTCATGGAATAAAATTGGCCACCATGTTAGAGCAATTATATTTAGAGTATGGATGGGAAGAATTGGGTGATATTTTAAATATAAATGCTTTCAAGAACAATCCTACTTATAAATCTAGTTTAAAGTTCTTGAGAACGACTCCTTGGGCCAGAGCTAAAGTTGAAAAACTATATTTAAAAACAATGATAGATTAACTTGAAATAATTTCTAAAACAAGTTCTTTTGTCAGTGGTTTACCATTGGCAATTTCTTTTACTTTTTCAAAAGTAAAAACAAAATTACAGCCTTCTTTATAATGAGAACAACCGTATGCGTTTTTACCTCTTAGTACAGTTCCTTTTTTACATTTTGGACAAGAAATGATTGAGGATGGAGGTAACTTAATTTTCTTAGGTTCCAGTTTATATTTAAAGGCTTCATCAAAACGAATTATTCCTTCAACTTTTCCAAGTTCAGTTTTAAATCCTTTTAAATTGGTAGTTGATTTTTTAGTTAACAACCTAAGGAGTTGATTTTCTGAAATCTTTTTACCTAAAAATTGAAAAGGCATTACAAAGTCACAAGAATTATTGTAATTAGAACACCCATAAGCTTTTGAACCTTTTAATAATTGTCCTGCATTGCATTTTGGACATTTTTTACCTGCAATTAGTTTTTTGGAAACTACTTTTTGTTGTAAAGGTTTTTTATTGGATTGAGTATGAGAAATTCTTGCGCTACTTTTACTTGAACGAACTTCATAGACCAACTCATCAACCATTTTTTTCATGTTATTGATGAAAGTTCCAGCATTAAATTCACCACGTTCAATTTCTTTTAATCGCTTTTCCCAACGTCCTGTTAATTCAGCAGATTTTAACAACTCATTGTCAATTATATCAATTAAATCAATTCCTGTTTGTGTAGGTAGTACAAGTTTCTTCTTTCGTTCAATATATTTTCTTCTAAACAACGTTTCTATAATACTTGCTCTAGTAGAAGGTCTTCCAATACCGTTTTCTTTCATTAATTCTCGCATTTCATCGTCATCTACTTGTTTTCCTGCGGTTTCCATAGCTCTTAATAAACTTGCTTCGCTAAAATTTCTAGGTGGTTTTGTTTCTTTTTCTATAAATGAAGGTTCGTGAACACCCTTTTCACCCTTTACAAATGTGGGTAATATTGATTGTTGATTTAGTTCTTTTTTTATAGTACTCTCCTCTTTCTCAAAAACAATTCGCCACCCTTTAGTTAAGATTTCCTTTCCACTTGTTTTAAAGGGAACTTCAGCTGCTTTAGCTAGTACAGCTGTATTAGAAACCTCTGAATCTGGGTAAAATACTCCAATAAATCTTCGAGTTATGATATCATATACTTGTTGTTGATTGTAGTGTAAATTCCCTTGAATTCCTGTAGGAATGATGGCGTGGTGATCAGTGACTTTTTTATCATCAAAAACACGTTTAGATTTCTTTATTTTAGATTCCAAAAGTTCTTTTGTAAGTTGACTGTAATTTGTGAGCTTAGATAGTATTCCAGAGATCTTAGGATATATATCATTAGGTAAAAAAGTAGTATCAACTCTAGGGTAGGTAACTACTTTCATTTCGTATAATTTTTGAACTATTTTTAAAGTTTCATCTGCAGAAAACCCAAACTTATTATTGCAATACACTTGTAGACCAGTTAAATCAAATAATTTTGGTGCGTATTCTTTTCCTTTCTTTTTGGTAACTGAAACAATTTCAAAATCAGATTTTTTTACTTTATCTGCTAAAACTTGTCCTTCTTCTTTTTTAAGAAAACGTCCATCTTCGTAATTAAAAAGTGTATTTCTATAGCTAGTTTGAAGTTCCCAATAGGGTTGAGGCTTAAAATTATTAATTTCTTTAAAACGGTTTACCAACATGGCTAGGGTAGGTGTTTGAACCCTTCCTACGGATAAAACTTGTTTATACCCCCCATATTTTACGGTATATAAACGTGTAGCATTTAATCCTAAAAGCCAATCTCCAATTGCCCTTGAAAAACCAGCATAGTATAAGTTATCATAGTGCTCTGAGGGTTTCAAATTTTTAAAACCTTCGTTTATGGCCTCCTGAGTAAGCGATGAAATCCATAATCGTTTTACCTTCCCTTTATAGCCACATTGGTTAATTACCCATCGTTGAATGAGTTCTCCTTCTGTTCCTGCATCCCCACAATTAATAACAACGGTTGCATTTTCAAACAAAGACTTTATAATGCTGAATTGTTTTTTTATTCCAGAATCATTAGTGACTTTTGTAGTAAAACGTTCTGGCAACATGGGTAAATTATTTAAATCCCAGCTTTTCCAATGCGGTTTGTAATCTTTGGGTTCTAATAAAGTGCACAGATGTCCAAAGGTATAGGTAACAGCATAGCCGTTTCCCTCATAATACCCATCTCTTTTTGAGTTAGCTCCCAATATTGTAGCAATTTCTCTGGCTACACTAGGTTTTTCAGCAATACAAACCTTCATTTATGGAATTAATAAATTTTGATTAATTATACAGTCAAAATAATTTAAAAAATCACTTTTTCAAATGCAAATCTTTTTGCATTGTATTCAGTGAAGATAATACCGCAATATACATAACCTAATTTTTTCACTAAGTATTGCATTTCATGATTGTCTTCATGGGTGTCTATTTTTAAACTTCTAATCTGTTGTTTGTTTAATAGTTGATGAAACTCATTGAATATATGTGATGCTATCCCTTTTTTTCTGTGATTTTTATGTATGGCTAATCTATGTATTACGCCATACTTTTCAGACTCTTTAATTTTCCATTCTCCATCAATAACTTTATAAGTTGGCTCAGGACGGATACTAAACATAGATGTAGCGATTACCTGATTTGCGTCATTAATAAGCACATAACTTTCGTTATTAGCAATATCTTTTTCTATTTGTGATTTATTTGGATACCCATGCTGCCATTGATCTATTTCTTTTGATTTTAGATATAGTTTTGCATCATTAATAATTTGCAGGATATTGTGGATGTTGTAATTCGTAGAAAGTTGTAATCTCATAAATTTATTTACAAAAATAAAAGTAATAAGATTAGTGTCTAAAATTCAATAATTTTTTGATTTTTTATAAGATCTTCAAAAGTTTCCCTTTCTCTAATTAAATAATCCTCATTATTATAGAGCATTACTTCTGCGGGTCTGTATCTTGAATTGTAATTTGATGCCATAGAAAAACAATAGGCACCAGCATTTTCAAAACATAAAATATTACTTTCCGAAATTTCGCTTATCCTTCGGTTAGAGCCAAAGGTGTCTGTTTCACATATATATCCAACCACAGAATAATATCTATCCCTTCCATTAGGGTTAGAGATATTTGTAATATGATGATAAGAATTATACATCATAGGTCTTATTAAATGATTAAATCCACTGTCTATACCCGCAAAAACAGTAGAAGTAGTTTGTTTTACAACATTTACTTTGGCGAGAAAGTATCCAGCTTTAGAAACTAAAAACTTTCCTGGCTCAAACATTAAGGTAATTTTTTTACCAAAATCTTTACAGAATGCATTAAACCTCTCTGTAAGTTGAAGGCCTAGTTGCTCAATATCAGTAGAAATATCTCCTTCTTTGTAAGGTACTTTAAAACCACTGCCGAAATCAATAAAATCAATAGTTTTAAATTTTTCAGCCACATCAAATAAAATTTCTGTAGCTCGTAAAAAGGTGTCAATATCTAGGATATCTGACCCAGTGTGCATATGAATTCCATTTATATGCATCCCCGTATTTTCAACAACTCTTTTGATATGTGGCACTTGGTGAACAGAAATTCCAAATTTTGAATCTATATGTCCAACAGATATTTTACTATTTCCACCTGCCATAATATGAGGATTAATTCTAATACAAACTGGTATTTCAGGGTGTTTTTGACCAAATAATTCTAAAATTGAAAGATTATCTATATTAATTTGAACTCCTTTTTTTGCAACATTCTCTATCTCTTCCAACGAAACACCATTGGGGGTATAAATAATTTTTTCAGGAGCTACACCCACAGATAAAGCCAAGCTTACTTCTTGAATAGACACAGTATCTAGACCTGCTCCAAGATTTTTGAAAAAACGCAATATATTTACATTTGACAATGCTTTTACTGCATAATTTAATTGTAACTTTTCTACTTTTTCAAAAGCATCTGTAATTCTTTTGTATTGAGAGGCTATAATGTCAGTGTCATACACATACAAAGGGCTACCGTATTTATTGGCTAAATCTAATAAATGTTCTTTATTCATTTGGTCTAATTTAAAGTCAAAATTATAACAATAAGTTTTTTAAAAAGTATTTGTTTAAAAATACAACATATTGTTTTATTCTGTAGAATATTTACTGTTTCTGTCAGTGAAAAATCTGTTGATAACTAATGTACTTGACCATTTTAATTTTTGATGAGAAATCCTATTTTAGCAAGGCTACAAAACAGTAGAAAGAATTTATGACTCAACAGACTAAGTATACAGAAGATAATATCCGCTCGTTAGATTGGAAAGAACATATTAGAATGAGACCTGGTATGTATATTGGAAAATTAGGTGATGGATCTTCTCCAGATGATGGAATTTATATACTAGTCAAAGAAGTATTAGATAACTCTATTGATGAATATGTAATGGGTGCTGGTAAGACTATTGAAATTTCTATTCAAGGGAGTAAAGTTTCAGTTAGAGATTATGGTCGAGGGATTCCATTGGGTAAAGTTGTTGATGTGGTTTCTAAAATGAATACTGGAGGTAAGTATGATTCTAAAGCGTTCAAAAAATCTGTGGGTTTAAATGGAGTTGGAACCAAAGCAGTCAATGCATTATCTTCTTTTTTTAGAGTAGAATCCAACAGAGACAATAAATCAGCTTCAGCTGAATTTGAACAAGGTAATTTAATTAATAAAGAATTATTAGAGGAATCCTCCAGAAGAAAAGGTACTAAGGTCTCTTTTATTCCAGATGAGGTTATCTTTAAAAAGTATAAATTTAGGAGCGAGTACGTTGCTAAAATGTTAAAAAACTACGTTTATCTTAATCCAGGATTGACGATTATTTTTAATGGCGAAAAATTCTTCTCAGAAAACGGATTGAAAGATCTGTTGGAGGATAATAATAATAAGGATGATATGTTATACCCAATCATTCATTTGAAGGGAAATGACATTGAAGTAGCTATAACCCATAGTAAAACACAATACTCCGAAGAGTACCATTCATTTGTTAACGGACAACACACTACACAAGGAGGAACTCATCAATCTGCTTTTAGAGAGTCATTAGTAAGAACTGTCAGAGAGTTTTATGGTAAAAACTTTGAAGCATCTGATATCAGAAAATCTATTATTTCGGCTATTGCTATTAAAGTGATGGAACCAGTTTTTGAAAGTCAGACTAAAACAAAATTAGGATCTACTGAAATGGGAGGTGGTTTGCCAACTGTAAGAACCTATATTAATGATTTTTTAAAAACACAGTTAGATAATTATTTACACAAGAACCCAGCTGTCTCAGAAAGTATTCAGAAAAAAATAGTACAAGCTGAAAAAGAACGAAAAGAGCTTTCAGGTATTCGAAAATTAGCTAGAGATAGAGCAAAAAAAGCTAGTTTACACAACAAGAAATTACGTGATTGTAGGGTACATTTAGGCGATATTAAAAAGGAAGCACATTTAGAAACTACTTTATTTATTACTGAGGGAGATTCTGCTTCCGGGTCTATTACAAAATCTAGAAATGTAAATACTCAAGCAGTCTTTAGTTTAAAAGGGAAGCCATTAAATTCCTACGGACTGTCTAAAAAAATTGTGTACGAAAATGAAGAGTTTAATTTATTGCAAGCTGCATTAAATATTGAGGATGGACTAGAGGATCTTCGATATAATAATATTGTAATAGCTACAGATGCCGATGTAGACGGAATGCACATTAGATTGCTTTTGATCACTTTCTTTTTACAGTTCTTTCCTGAGCTAATTAAGGAAGGTCATTTGTATATTTTAGAAACGCCGTTATTCAGAGTGAGAAATAAAAAGCAAACGTATTATTGTTATTCAGAGGAAGAAAAACGAAATGCTATTAAAAAATTGAAAGGGAAACCTGAAATTACTAGATTTAAAGGCCTTGGTGAAATTTCTCCTAATGAGTTTGTTCATTTTATAGGTGATGACATTCGATTAGATCCGGTAATGTTAGATAAAGAAATGTCTATAGATCAAATGTTGCAGTTCTACATGGGAAAAAACACTCCAGATAGACAGAAGTTTATTATTGAAAATTTAAAAGTTGAATTAGATATCGTTGAGGAAGTATAAAAGATGAGTGAAGAAATTAACGACTACGAAGAAGATAAAGAATCTGCAGAAAATCAAATCGATTCTAATGAATCTACAGAAACTATTACAAGAGTTACTGGGATGTATAAGGAGTGGTTCTTGGATTATGCTTCCTATGTAATACTAGAAAGAGCAGTTCCCGGAATTAATGATGGTTTTAAGCCTGTACAACGAAGAATCATGCATTCCATGAAAGATTTAGATGATGGTCGCTACAATAAAGTTGCCAACATAGTAGGTCATACCATGCAATATCACCCTCATGGTGATGCTTCAATTGCAGACGCAATGGTGCAAATGGGTCAAAAAGAATTGTTAATTGATATGCAGGGTAACTGGGGTAATATACTCACAGGAGACCGTGCTGCAGCCTCTCGTTACATAGAAGCTCGTTTATCTAAATTTGCCTTAGATGTAGTTTTTAATCCAAAAACTACTGAATGGCAAGCCTCTTATGACGGACGTAAAAAAGAACCTGTTAATCTGCCGGTTAAGTTTCCTTTGCTATTAGCTCAAGGAGCAGAAGGTATAGCTGTAGGATTATCTACTAAAATATTACCTCACAATTTCATAGAGTTAATAGAGGCTTCAATAAAATATTTAAAGGGAAGAAGTTTTAAAATTCTTCCAGATTTTCTGACTGGTGGTATTGCTGATTTTTCTAATTACAATGATGGTAAACGAGGAGGGAAAGTTCGCGTACGAGCTAAAATTTCACAATTAGATAAAAAAACGCTGGTAATTACAGAAATTCCTTTTGCAACAACAACATCATCGCTAATAGATAGTATTATTAAGGCTAATGACAAGGGTAAAATTAAAATCAAGAAAATTGAGGATAATACAGCTGCTAATGTTGAAATATTAGTTCATTTACCAGCAAATATATCTCCTGATAAAACCATAGATGCACTGTATGCATTTACCACTTGTGAAAATTCAATTTCTCCATTGTGTTGTATTATTGAAGACAATAAGCCCAAATTTATTGGGGTCACTGAAATGCTTAAAAGTTCAACTGATTACACGGTATATTTACTTAAAAGAGAGTTGGAAATTCAACTTCATGAATTAGAGGAACAATGGCATTTTGCATCTTTAGAACGAATTTTTATAGAAAATCGTATCTATCGAGACATAGAAGATGAAGAAACATGGCAAGGTGTTATTAAAGCAATAGACTTAGGATTAAAACCGCATGTTAAACACTTAAAACGAGCTATTACTGAGGAGGATATTGTTCGTTTAACTGAAATTAGAATCAAGAAAATCTCAAAATTTGATATTGATAAAGCTAAACAGTTTATAGAAGGCTTAGAAGAAAAAATAGCTCAAGTAAAAGAATACTTAAATAACCTGATCGTTTATGCAATTGATTACTTTAAACGTTTAAAAACCACCTATGGAAAAGACAAAGGGCGTAAAACTGAAATAAGAAGTTTTGAAGATATTGTTGCCACAAAAGTTGTTATAAGAAATACAAAGCTTTATGTAAATAGAGAAGAAGGTTTTGTAGGTACTTCTCTGCGAAAAAACGAGTATGTTACTGATTGTTCAGATATTGATGATATCATCATTTTCAAGAAAGATGGAAAGATGATTGTTACTAAAGTAGCCTCAAAAACCTTTGTAGGAAAAGATATTATTCATTTAGCAGTATTTAAAAAGAAAGATACTCGAACTGTTTATAACATGATGTACAGAGATGGTAAAGGAGGAGCTAGTTATATGAAACGTTTTTCTGTGACAGGAGTAACTCGTGATAAAGACTATGATCTTACTCCTGGGAAATCTAATACAATGGTTCACTATTTTACTGCAAATCCCAACGGAGAGGCAGAAGTTGTTACCGTCTTGCTACGTGCTGTTGGAAGCATAAAAAAATTAAAATGGGATATAGATTTTGCTGACTTAGCTGTAAAAGGTAGAGGAGTAAGAGGGAATACTATTACAAAATTTGCCATTAGAAAAGTTGAATTTAAATCTTCGGGAGTTTCTACATTAAAACCAAGAAAGATATGGTTTGATGATACTGTGCAAAGACTTAATGTAGACGCTAGAGGAGAACTTCTTGGTGAGTTTAGAGCTGAAGATAAGATATTAATAGCTACTCAATCTGGAAAAATTAAAGCTGTAACACCAGATTTACAGATGCATTTTGAGGATGATATGATTGTTCTTGAAAAATGGAAACCAAAAAAGCCAGTATCAGTTATTTATTATGATGGTGAAAAAGAACGTTATTATGTAAAGCGTTTTTTAATTGAAACTGAAGAAAAGGAGGAAGTTTTTATATCTGAACATTCAAAATCACAACTAGAAATTATTGTTGTTGACTATAGACCTGTAGCTGAGGTTATTTTTTCTAAGCGATCACTTGATAAAAAAGAAATAAACTTTGAGGAGTTTATTGCTGTAAAAGGAATAAAAGCACAAGGAAATCAACTCACTACCGATAAAATAAAACAAGTAAATTTATTGGCTTCTTTACCTTTTGAAGAACCTGAAGAGCCGGTGGTTGAAGAAGTAGAAGTAGTAGAAGAGGAGGTAATTTCAACTTCTGAAAACACACATCCATCAACTACAATAAATAAAGGCACTACAGATGAAGAAAAAAACGCTTCAGATGATGGGCAAATCACACTATTTTAATTAGTTTTTTTAAGTAAATTATAAACTATATGAAACGTAAATACATCTTTCTTGTCATTTCTATCATTGGTATTAGTTATACCTGGTTTTACAATATTCAGTATTTTATGACTTATGAAGAGGCTTCCCTAGTTCATTTCTTTGAGTTGGCTCAATCTAATTTTGCAGGGAAATCTTTTGGTGCAGATTTAACTGTAGTTGTTTTAACGTTTTTTGTATGGTTTATTCCAGATGCAAGAAAATTAAAAGTAAAGGCTTGGTGGGTTATTATCCCCCTTACATTCTTAATTGCAGTAGCTTTTTCTTTTCCGTTTTACTTGTATTTAAGAGAGAGAGCACTAGAAAAAAAAGAATAAAATTTATCATTTCATTTGCTCAAAAAATGTCAATTCATAATTGGGTAATAGTTCAGGGTTTGTAATTTTAATGATGTCTTGTAAAATTAAATCTGGTCTAGTTGGTCCTAATTCATAATACACAACTCCTCCTGTTACACCTCTTTTAGTAGAGGCCGTGAAGATACTATTGTTTTTAAAAGCAGTGAAGTTCTTGTAATGAGAATTATTTTCAAGTAACTGTGCTTTACTAGAGAAATAACCCGGAGCAATCCAATACTCAGCATGCTGAGCCTTATCTAGTACACTTTCAAAGCTTAGCTGTAAGCTTCCTTTCCCTTTAGTGTCTTTCCAAAGATAATTCACATTGGCATCTAGTAAAAATTGAGAAACAAAACTTTCTCCCGCGGGTAAGCTCCAAATATCATTTCTCATGATCGCTCCTGAAAGAATGGAAGGGAATTTTGTGTTTTCTTTTGCAATACGTTTAGCTGCTAAATAATCTACTTCAATAGCATTAAATATACTATCAGCTAACCTTTCTTTGTTAAATAAGACCCCAAAAAATTTAATCCATTCTGCTCTTCCAAGGGGTGTTTCTTCGCGCCAATCTCCATTTATAAGTACTGGAATTCCATGCTTTTCTATTAAATTAAAGGTTTTATTATAATTATCCATAGTAAAACCAATAACAGCGTCTGGCTTTAATTCGAGTACACTTTCGGTGTTTAATGCAGCTTCATTTCCTAACTCCTTAACAAACCCAGCATCTATTCTATTTCGAGTTTTAGTTGAAGAAATATAGTCTGTATTTTGAAACCCAACCAAGGCTTTCTCTTCACCTAATAATTCTAGCATTGGAATATGCGTTGTAGAGGTAACTACTATTTTTTTAATGGGTGTATTAATAACATTTAAGTTTTTACTAATCCCTTTTTTAATAATGTATTCAAAATTACTTGAGGTATTTGAATACGGGTTTTTAATAATTAATTTTTTTTCATTTTTAGTGCTTATAATATCAAATCCTTTTGCATATCTTATAGTACTTTCATGGATTAGACCAGTATTGGTTATTTTTTTTGAAATTTCTTTTTTGCATGAAGCAACCAGAATAAAAATGAGAATAATGCTAGAAAAATGATAAAGTAAAGATTTCATTTAAATATACTTGATGGAGGATATAAATTTCAAAATGAAGATGTTAAATGATTTTTTTTACTTCATTTTTTAAAAATGCAACAGCAGTATCTGTAGCAGGTGCTTTTGTAGAATATTCTAAAAATACTTTTTCTCTAAAATCAGTTGCAGAATCAGAAGCATTAAAAACTTTTTTTAGGTTGTTTATTACAGCTATTTTGGCGGTAATAACTACATTCCAGCAGTCATCAGAAATATACAATTGTTGCACCATATTGTGTTGGAACTCTTGTTCTATACTAGCGAGCAATAATTGTAAATATGCCTCAGAAGAATCTCCTATTGGCTTTATGCGAACTAACATTTTAACAGGGTTTATACGTTCACAGAATAACAATATGCGTTCGTAGGCTTGGAGACGAATGGGCAATGATTCTTTTTTCTTTTGTGCTAAAAGATCTAATTTCTTTTCATTAGTTTCTTGGTTTCTTAAGCCACTCATTACAAAATAGGCCACCGCACCTGTAACTAGTGCAGGAATTGCATATCCAATGCCTTGTAAAATACTTTCTTCCATAAACCAAAAATAGAAGATTTAAGTTGGGAAGCAAAAAGAAGGGGAGTAATATTTTTGATCAACCTTTATTAAACCCATTTTACATCTAATTTTTTTAACTCATCTCTTAATTCTGCAAGTGAGCTTTTTTCAATCGAGCCAATGTCAATCCTCATCTTTCTTTTATCGGTTCTTAAAATATATTCTCCAGCAAAATGTTTAATAGATTTAATCTCAGACAAATCCATTTTCTTTCCAAAAATATAATTTTGTTTAAGTACACCTTTTTCTATGATTAAATAGTATTTAACTTTAATATAACGATATAGAGAAATCAATCCCAATGGCATATACAAATAAATAAATATGTGGTTTGTTTCGCTAAAAAACAAACTTAATATACCAATTAGCAAACAAAATATAGTATAAAATAAATCATATTTACGCCTTTTTTTACTGTATAAAATTTTCATAGTAGCTTATTTTTAGGGATTTATTTTACTCAAAAATACTAAAAAAATTGTGAACAAATTTTCTTGTCTTACTCCTGCTAGAATGGTATTTTTGATAAATACTAATACTTACTTTGGCAAACTATTTAGATTCCTTAAATCCGGCTCAAAAAGAAGCAGTTTTACAGAAAAACGGCCCTATGATTATCATAGCAGGTGCAGGTTCTGGTAAAACACGCGTGCTTACCTACAGAATAGCACATTTAATGCAGCAAGGCGTAGATGCTTTTAATATTTTATCGCTTACTTTTACGAATAAGGCTGCACGTGAAATGAAAGAGCGTATTGCCGCTGTTGTTGGTCCTAGTGAATCTAAAAACTTGTGGATGGGTACTTTCCATTCTGTTTTTGCAAGAATTTTAAGATCTGAAGCAGATAAATTAGGGTACCCTTCTAATTTTACTATTTATGACACTCAAGATTCTGTTCGTTTAATAGGAGCCATCATCAAAGAAATGGGCTTGGATAAAGAAAGGTACAAAGCTAAACAGATTCTAAATCGCATTTCTTCTTTTAAAAATAGTTTGATTACTGTAAGAGCCTATTTCAATAATTCAGATCTACAAGAAGCAGATTTAATGGCAAGCAGACCAAAGGTAGGGGATGTCTACCAAGAATACGTTGATCGCTGCTTCAAATCTGGAGCTATGGATTTTGATGATTTATTGTTGAGAACCAATGAGTTATTAGCTCGTTTTCCTGAAGTATTGGCAAAATATCAAGATCGTTTTCGTTACATCATGGTAGATGAGTATCAAGATACCAACCATTCGCAATACATTATTGTAAAGGCATTGGCAGATCGTTTTCAAAACATTTGTGTAGTTGGAGACGATTCGCAGAGTATTTATAGTTTTAGAGGTGCTAACATTCAAAATATATTGAGTTTTCAGAAAGACTATCCAGATACTAAAATGTTTAAGTTAGAACAGAATTATCGTTCTACTCAAAATATCGTGAATGCAGCCAATTCTGTTATTGAAAAAAATAAAACCAAATTAGATAAAGAAGTTTGGACAACTAATGCCAAAGGAGAACAAATTAAAGTAATGTGTTCTATCTCAGATGGTGAAGAAGGGCGTTTTGTGGCGCAGTCTATTTTTGATTACAAAATGAATTTACAACTGCATAATAATCAGTTTGCAGTACTATACAGAACAAACTCTCAATCTAGAGCCATTGAAGATGCATTGAGGAAAAAAAGTATTGCATATAAAATTTATGGAGGAATTTCTTTTTATGGCAGAAAAGAAATAAAGGATTTACTGTCTTATTTAAGAATGATTATCAATCCTAATGATGAGGAGGCATTAAAAAGGGTTATTAATTATCCAGCCAGAGGAATAGGTGCAACTACCATAGACAAGCTTACTATTGCAGCAAACCATTATAAAAAATCAATTTTTGAGGTATTAAAACACTTAGAAAAAATTAATTTAAAATTAAATTCTGGCACAAAAACTAAACTTCAGAATTTTTTAAATATGATACTGCGCCTGCAGATAGACGCACAAAAACTGAATGCTTTTGAAATTACTGAACAGGTTGTAAAACAAACACAACTTGTTAAAGATTTAGAAAAGGAGGGAACACCAGAAGCGATTAGTAAAGTTGAAAATGTTCAAGAATTATTAAACGGAGTTAAGGATTTTATAACTGATAAAATTGAAAGTGGTGAAGATGCATCATTACCTGTGTTTTTAGAAGAAGTAGCCTTAGCTACAGATTTAGATGCAGATAAAAAAGATGACAAACCTAAGGTTTCTCTTATGAGTATTCATCAATCTAAAGGATTAGAATATCCTTATGTATACATAGTAGGTCTAGAGGAGAATCTATTTCCCTCTGCAATGAGTATGAATACTAGATCTGAATTAGAGGAAGAACGAAGACTATTTTATGTAGCGCTAACTAGAGCAGAAAAAGTTGCGTATTTAACCTACACAAAAACAAGATATCGATGGGGGAAGCTAATAGATTGTGAGCCCAGTCGATTTTTAGAAGAAATTGATGAACAATATCTTGAATACATTACACCTAAAAAAATAGCACCTGCAATAAATAGATTTTTAAATGAGGATATATTTGGAGATGCACCAAAGAAAATTCGTTTTCAAAAACCTATTCAAAGAAAGAAATTTGAAAAAAAACAAGAAAACAAAGTTGTTTTTACTCCACCTAAAAATTTAAAAAAAGTAGCACATGCTCAACCCAAAACAAATTTATTTGATAATAAAATTGTTGTAGGAAATATCATTGAACACAATCGTTTTGGCAGAGGAGAAGTTTTAAATTTAGAGGGAGCAGGTCCTAATAAAAAAGCTGAAATTCAGTTTGGTACCGTAGGTAAAAAGAAACTATTACTTCAATTTGCAAAATTGAAAGTGATTGGTTGATGATTTTTTAAGTCAAACCAAAAATAAATACTTAATTTGCACAAAAGTTAGATTACAATACACCAAATGATATGATAGAGTACGATTTAGAATATAATGCAGAAAGACCTCATTTAATTATTCCTGAATATGGAAGGCACATTCAAAAATTAGTGGATCACTGTATTGCCTTAGAAACAAAAGAAGAACGCAATACTATGGCACTGGCCATTATTGATGTGATGGGAAATTTACAACCCCATTTAAGAGATGTTCCTGACTTCAAACATAAGCTTTGGGATCAACTTTATATTATGTCTGATTTTAAATTAGATGCAGAATCTCCTTATCCAAGACCTTCAAAAGAGGAGCTTCAAGAGAAACCAACTCCATTAGCTTACCCTAAATCTGCTAATAAATATCGATTTTATGGAAATAATATTCAAATTATGATTGATTTGGCATTAACTTGGGATGATGGAGAAATGAAAGATGCATTAGTATTTTCCATTGCCAACCATATGAAGAAGTGTTTTTTAAATTGGAACAAAGATACTGTTGAAGATGACGTAATATTTTCACACCTGTATGAACTTTCTGATGGAAAAATTGATATTAGAAATACTGAAGAAGTATTGTCTGAAATAAAAAATCTTCTTAGAAAAAGAAATTCTCAAGGTCAAGGAAGTTCTAATCACAAGAACAATAAAGGTAAAAATTACCAACACAAAAATAGAAAAAGATAATATGGCTTCATTCAAGATAGAGGGTGGACACAAATTAAATGGAACCATTACACCACAGGGGGCAAAAAATGAAGCACTTCAAATTTTATGTGCTGTTTTATTAACTCCAGAAAAAGTAATTATTCATAACATTCCTGATATCATAGACATCAATAAATTAATTTTTATTTTAGGAGAATTAGGAGTCAATATCGATAAATTAGGAAAAAACTCATATTCTTTTCAAGCAAACAACATAAATCTAGAGTATTTAGAATCTCAAGATTTTAAGCGAGATGGAAGTTCTTTACGTGGATCTATTATGATAGTTGGGCCATTATTGGCGCGTTTTGGTAAAGGTTATATTCCTAGGCCTGGAGGTGACAAAATAGGTAGAAGAAGATTAGATACACATTTTGAGGGTTTTATTCGTTTAGGAGCAAACTTTAGATACAATAAAGAAGAGTATTTTTATGGAGTAGAAGCTCCTGAAGGATTGAAGGGTACAGAAATGTTACTTGACGAAGCCTCTGTTACTGGAACTGCCAATATTATTATGGCTTCTGTATTGGCTAAAGGAACTACCAAAATATATAATGCAGCTTGTGAACCCTACATTCAGCAATTGTCTAAAATGTTGAATAGTATGGGGGCTAATATTAGTGGTGTTGGCTCTAATTTGTTAGTTATTAAAGGAGTGAATTCTTTAAAAGGTTGTACGCACAGAGTTCTTCCAGATATGATCGAGATTGGAAGTTGGATAGGTGTAGCAGCAATGACACAATCTGAACTTACAATTAAAGATGTTAGTTGGGAAAATCTTGGTCAGATTCCATCTGTTTTTAAAAAATTAGGAATTCAATTAGAAAAAAAAGGAGACGATATTTATATTCCTTCTCAAGAAAGTTATGAGATTCAAAATTATATAGATGGTTCCGTTCTAACTGTTTCAGATGCTCCTTGGCCTGGCTTTACACCTGATTTATTAAGTATTGTTCTGGTTATTGCTACTCAGGCAAAAGGAACAGTTCTGATACATCAAAAAATGTTTGAAAGCCGTTTATTCTTTGTAGATAAACTCATAGATATGGGAGCAAAAGTTATTTTATGTGATCCCCATAGAGCTACTGTTATAGGCCATAATCGTCAATCGCAATTGAAAGCAACAAAAATGACCTCACCAGATATTAGAGCTGGAATATCTTTATTAATTGCAGCATTATCAGCCAAAGGAACAAGTATTATAAATAATATTGAGCAGATCGATAGGGGCTATGAAGATATTGAAAATCGTTTGCGATCTTTGGGAGCAAAAATAGAAAGAATAGAAGATTAATTTTTACTAAACTTTTAACCTTACATCCTAAATAGTGTCACTTTGACACTATTTTTTTATTGGCAAAATTATTGAATATAAAATGTAAACATTTTAACAATTTATAAAATGAGTACTAAAGAAAACAAACAAGAAGAAGAAATAAAAGATTCAGAGAATAATCCTCAAGTTAATGAAAACCAAGATATTGATGAAGTTAAGCCAACTTCTGAGGAACTTATTCAGCAAGAGAAAGATAAATATTTACGTCTTTTTGCTGAGTTTGAGAATTATAAAAAAAGAACTTCAAAAGAAAGAATAGAATTATTTAAGACTGCCAGTCAAGAGCTTATGACATCTTTACTGCCAATCATGGATGATTTTGACAGAGGTTTAACTGAAATTAAGAAGGTAAAAGACAAAGAGCTTTTAAAAGGAATGCAATTAATTAATGATAAGTTTAAAAATACACTTACTCAAAAAGGATTAACCGAAATTGAAGTGAATAAAGGAGATGTATTTGATGCCGAAATTCATGAAGCCATTACACAAATACCTGCACCATCAGATAAGTTAAAAGGTAAGGTAATCGATGCTGTTGAGAAAGGTTATAAGTTAGGAGACAAAATCATACGCTACCCTAAAGTAGTTATTGGACAATCATAAATTATTCATTTGTCTAACAGATTAAAATAAATATAGATCACTTCTCCTTTTAGGAAAAATAAAAAATAATATGGCAAAACAAGATTATTACGATACACTAGGAATTAGCAAATCTGCCAGTTCAGCTGAGATTAAAAAAGCTTATCGTAAGATGGCTATTAAATACCATCCTGATAAAAACCCAAATGATACTTCTGCTGAAGGAAAGTTTAAAGAAGCAGCGGAAGCATACGAAGTTTTGAGTGATGGAAACAAAAAAGCACGATATGATCAATATGGTCATGCAGCCTTTGAAGGCGCCCAAGGAGGTGGCGGCTTTGGTGGTGGAGGTATGAATATGGATGATATTTTTAGCCAATTTGGTGATATTTTTGGTGGAAGTGGTTTTGGTGGTGGTTTCGGAGGCTTTGGTGGTGGAGGTCAACGTCAAGCAAGAGTGAAAGGATCTAACATGCGTATTCGTGTAAAACTAACGCTTGAAGAAATAGCTAAAGGGGTTGAAAAGAAAGTTAAAGTTCGTAGAAAAATTCAAGCAGATGGAGTTTCCTACAAAACATGTCCTTCTTGTAATGGTACTGGACAACAAATGCGAGTAACCAATACGATCCTTGGAAGAATGCAAACAGCTACTACTTGTACTACCTGTCAGGGAAGCGGTGAAGTTATTTCTAGCAAGCCTAATGGTGCAGATGCTCAAGGACTCATTGCAAAAGAAGAAACAGTTTCTATAAATATACCTGCTGGTGTTACTGAAGGTGTACAACTGAAAGTTGGAGGTAAAGGAAATGAAGCACCTGGTAAAAATTCAATTTCTGGTGATTTATTAGTGTTGATAGAGGAAATTCAACACGAGACTCTAAAAAGAGAAGGGACAAATGTACATTTTGATTTATATATAAACTTATCTGAGGCTGTGCTTGGTGTTAGTAAAGAGGTACAAACTCTTACAGGAAAGGTGAAGATTAAAATTGAGTCTGGCGCACAATCAGGTAAAATTTTAAGACTTAAAGGTAAAGGGCTTCCTAGCATTGAACGATATGGTACAGGAGATTTTTTAATTCATATAAATGTTTGGACTCCACAAGAATTAACAAAAGAACAACGTCAATTTTTTGAAAAAATGAAAAACGATGAGAATTTCATTCCATCACCAAAAAAATCTGACAAATCTTTTTTTGAAAAAGTAAAAGATATGTTTTCATAAAAAAATCTTTTTCATAGCAATTTTTTCCCACTCATTTTTTTTTGAGTGGGTTTTTATTATAAATAAAGATTGTACTTTTGAAGTCATAAAGCAGACCTATCTTATCGCTTTTAAAAACCTAATTTATTTTTACATAGTATGATAGATTAGTTTTAAAAAGAGGAAAGTCCGGACACCATAGAGTAGCACAGCGGATAACATCCGTCCAATGTAAATTGAGGACAAGTGCAACAGAAAGCAGGTACAGTTCGGCTGTAGTGAAACCAGGTAAACTCTGTGCGGTGCAATGTCATGTACATTAGAGTTTGAGGGTTACTCGCCCGATTCTAAGGGGTAGGCAGATCGATTCTAAGAGTAATTTTAGAACTAGATAAATGATAAGACTCTATTAAGGGAACAGAATCCGGCTTATTGGTCTGCTTTTTTTATCGTATTCATAAAATAAACCTTTATAAGCTTGTTTTTTTTAAGGTATTCTTAGTAATATCACTTTTTTGCGTTATTATTCTTTAAATCAAACCTATTTGTTGTTTATTTTTTAAATATCATTCAAAATCCTTAGTTTTGCGATACTTAAATAAACAGAAAAAATACTTTTTATGGCATTTGATATAAATATGATTGAAAGGGTTTACAGCAACATTAAAGAACGTGTTGATGCTGCTAGAGAAATTACTGGTAAACCTTTAACCCTTGCTGAGAAAATATTATATTCTCATTTATGGGATGGAAAATCAAATAAAGCATATGTCAGAGGAAAAGATTATGTAGATTTTGCTCCGGACAGAATAGCATTACAAGATGCTACAGCTCAAATGGCTTTGTTACAATTTATGCAAGCTGGTAAGAGTAAGGTGGCTGTTCCTACAACTACACATTGTGATCATTTAATACAAGCAAAAGATGGTGCATCTAATGATTTAAAACACGCAAATACCGTAAGTAGCGAAGTTTTTAATTTTTTAGAGTCAGTCTCTAATAAATATGGTTTAGGATTTTGGAAACCTGGTGCAGGAATTATTCATCAAGTAGTTCTTGAAAATTATGCATTCCCTGGTGGAATGATGATCGGTACAGATTCTCATACCGTAAATGCTGGTGGTTTAGGTATGATTGCAATTGGAGTAGGAGGTGCAGATGCTGTTGATGTAATGGCTGGTATGGCTTGGGAATTAAAATTTCCTAAGTTAATAGGTGTAAAATTAACAGGTAAATTATCTGGTTGGACAGCACCAAAAGATGTAATTTTAAAAGTCGCACAAATTTTAACCGTAAAAGGAGGTACTGGTGCAATTGTAGAATATTTTGGTCCTGGAGCTACTGCAATGTCTTGCACCGGAAAAGGAACAATTTGTAATATGGGAGCAGAGATAGGAGCTACAACATCAACATTTGGATATGATGAATCTATGGAGCGATATCTTCGAGCTACTGATAGATCAGATGTTGCTGATGCAGCCAATAAAGTTAAACATTATCTTACTGCAGATCCTGAAGTATATTCAAATCCAGATCAATATTTTGATCAAGTGATTGAAATTAATTTATCTGAACTAGGACCTTTATTAAATGGTCCATTTACTCCAGATTTATCTACAGAAATAGGTAAGGATATGAATACAAAAGCAACCTCTAACGAATGGCCACTTCAAGTGGAGTGGGGTTTAATAGGTTCATGTACAAACTCATCTTACGAAGATTTATCTCGAGCATCTTCAATAGCCCAACAAGCTTTAGATAAAGGGTTAACCATGAAAGCTGATTTAGGTATCAACCCAGGTTCAGAAAAAGTTCGATATACTGCAGAGCGAGATGGTATTTTATCAATTTTTGAAAAATTAGATGCTAAAATTTTCACCAATGCTTGTGGACCTTGTATAGGTCAGTGGGCAAGGTATAGCGATCCCAAAAATGCACCCAAGAATAGTATTATTCACTCTTTCAATAGAAACTTTGCAAAAAGAGCTGATGGAAACCCTAATACCCATGCTTTTGTTGCCTCACCGGAAATCACAGCAGCAATTGCTATTGCTGGGAGATTAGATTTCAATCCACTAACGGATTCACTCATAAATTCTAATGGAGACAAGGTAATGTTTGATGAGCCAACAGGATGGGAATTGCCACCAAAAGGTTTTGAGGTAAAGGATAATGGATTTTTAGCTCCTGAAGCAGATGGAGGGCATGTTAAAGTTGTAGTTAATGAAGAATCTGAACGACTACAGTTGTTAACGCCATTCAAACCTATAGGGAATGAAATTAAAGGAGCGAAACTATTAATCAAAGCTTTTAGTAAATGTACAACAGATCACATATCAATGGCTGGTCCTTGGTTACGTTTCAGAGGTCATTTAGATAATATTGCCAACAATACCCTTATCGGGGCTGTAAACGCTTTTGGAAAGAAAACTAATTTTGTGAAAAATCAACTTACAGGAGAATATGCAGGTGTTCCTGATGTTCAACGTTCATATAAAAAAGCTGGGATTCATTCTATAGTTGTCGGAGATCACAATTATGGTGAAGGTTCTTCAAGAGAACACGCAGCTATGCAACCTCGTCACTTAGGTGTTGTAGCTGTAATCGTAAAATCTTTTGCTAGAATTCATGAAACAAATTTAAAGAAGCAAGGAATGTTAGGTTTAACTTTTGCTAATGAATCAGATTATGATTTAATTCAAGAAAACGATACTTTCAACTTTACAGATTTACATGAGTTTTCTCCAGGAAAACAACTGACTATTGAAGTGATTCATGATGATGGTAGCGTTGATTTTATAAAAACCAATCACACTTATAATTCAGGACAGATTGAATGGTATAATGAGGGTTCTGCTTTAAACTTAATTAAAAAGCAAAATGCATAATTCATAGTTAAGATTTAATCAAAAAAAACTCCTAATCTAATTAGGAGTTTTTTTATTTTATAGTCTTTAGACTTTATGCATCTAATTCATCGATAACTTTTCTTAAAATTTCACAACCTTTTATAATTTCTTTTTTTGATATCGTAAGTGGTGGGGTAATTCTAATCGCTTTTCCCTCGAACAAGAGGAAAAATAAAATTAATCCGTAATCTAAGCATTTATGAATGATTTTAGAAGCCATTTCATTAGACTCAACAATGGCAGCAAGCATTAATCCTTTGCCTCTTATTTCTTTGATTTTTGGGTGTATTAAAAGCTTTCTAATTAATGCTTCTTTTTCAAGTGTTTCTTTAATTAATGTTGAATCTAAAATTGTTTGAACTGTAGCAACTCCAGCAGAAGCTATAACAGGATGTCCTCCAAAGGTAGTTATATGACCTAGTGTAGGATTTTCTTTTAATAAATCCATTAGATTTTTTTCAGCAATAAATGCACCAATTGGCATTCCACCACCTAAACCTTTTCCAGTAATGATAATATCTGGAGTAATTCCGTAATGTTCAAAACCCCAAAATTTACCTGTTCGTCCAATTCCAGTTTGTATTTCATCTAAAATTAATAATGCACCTACTTCTTCACATCGTTTTTTTATTTTTTTTAAATAATCATTTTTTGGAATAATAAACCCAGCTCCTCCCTGAATAGTCTCTAAAATAACTGCCGCAGTATTTTGTGTGATTTTACTTAAATCTTGTAATGAGTTATAGTTAATAAATTTTGAGCCTGGTACTAAAGGTCTAAAGGCCCTGTTTTGAATTTCTGCTCCTGAAACACTCATAGAGCCTTGTGTGTTTCCATGATAAGACTCATGTGCAGAAATAATTTCATATCGTTTTGTATGTCTTTTTGCTAGTTTTAATGCACCTTCACAAGCTTCTGTTCCTGAGTTTGTTAGATAAACACTATAGGCTTTAGGTAAGGTGGAAGCTAAAAGTTTACTTAACTTAAGCGGTTGTTCTTGAATAAATTCTCCATACACCATTACATGAGTATATTTATTCAATTGCTTTTTTACTGCTCTAGTTACTTTAGGGTGTCTATGACCTAAACTATTTGCAGAAACTCCAGCAACAAAATCTAAGTATTTTTTTCCATTGCTGTCATATATATAGGATCCTTTAGCTTTTTTAACCTCAATTGATAAAGGATATGGACTTGTTTGTGCTTGATATGTTAAGAAATCATTTTTCACCATTAGAATTTATGGATTCAATTTATATTAATTCTGTCTAGAACTATTTTCTCCTGAACCAAATAACTGACCTTCTTTGTTATTCTTTTTTATCTTACTATTTTTTAAAAATATATCTTCTTTTCTTTTTGGTTGTTCGGATTCACGCCAGATAAAACCTTTTAAACGCTTATCATTTTCTGGATATAATGATGGTGGATAGGTTTTACCATCTGACATATTTAAACATTTAATTTGATTGATTTCACTATCTAGTAAATCAAATTCGATATTACTACAATATTGTTTAGTAATGGTTTCTAAAACTCCTTCATCATTTCTGTTGAAGTTTATTGCTTCTCCATTTCCTTTAACTAAAAGGGTTTTAAGTTGATTGTCAATAAATTTACCATACATGTTCCTACCTTTAATTTGGTTGAAATTTTCTGGATCTATCGAATCTTTTTGAATTATGAAGGAGTTTCCTAATATTTTTAAAGAATCTAATTTTTCAGTTTTTGTATTGCTTAATAATTTGATGCTATCTCCAGTTATTTGACTCTTTTCAGACCATAATATCGGATTAACATACATTTTTGTAATACCTGTTGATTGATTGGTATGTAAAGAATCACATTTACCTTGAAGATCTAATTTAAAAATTTTCACATTATTATATGACCGAATAATTCTGTGTTCTTTTTTGCCAGTGACTAAAAGAGTATCACCATGAATAAAAGTTGAATCATTTTCTACAACAGAAATTGCTACAGCTCTTTTGATCATATAAATTGAATCTTTTTTTTGAAAATATTCTGCATAGTTTGCTCTAGCCATGAAATTTTCAGCAGTATCGATAACCTTAATATTATTTGTAGCTGAGGCAAAGCCACGAATTTTGTCGTAGAATAAACTATCACCTTCAATAGTTCGATCATCTAAATAAAGTTTAGCATTTTTTACAAAATGCGATATATCCGTTTTTGTATTGTAAAAACCTCTTTCAGAATATATTTTATTATTATCTTTTTGATTAGTTATGGTAGATGGCCCATACAAAAAAGCATGTCCTGAGTTGGTATAATAGTCTAAATGATTTGAAGCTATAACATTATCTGGATTGGTAACGGTTACTTTAGTTGTTGCAGTAAATTTCTTTTGTTTTAAATAGTAGTTACCATTTTTACTTTCTAGAACATTAGTTTCATCTTTAATAATTGCATGATCTTTATAAAAAAGTAATTGACTAGCTCTGTTAAAATAGAGAGTATCTGTTGTTAACGTCATGGTTGGATCTTTTAAAACAACATTACCCCAAGAGACAGATTTTTTAAAATTCGCATCGTAATCTACGTAATTACTAAATTGTTTTACTGTATCTCCTTGATTGATTATTACATTACCAATGGCTTTAAAAAAGTTTTCTTTTTTATAATAAAAGGCTTTTTGTGAGGTTAAGATAGCACCAGCGTGAATCATTTTTACATTTCCTATAAGTACTGTTGCTCCGGGATATTTTTCCTCATCAACGAACTGCAAATCAGCATCATATATAATTTTCTTTTCCTGAGAAAATCCTATAGATGTAATTAAAATAAAAAATATGATCAGTAAATTTTTCAAACTGTTACTTTCTTTTGGCTAAAATACTGAAATGACAACCCTAAATCTCTTAATTATACTATAAAACTACCGAAGAATAGTTTGCTTTCTATCTGGGCCTACAGAAACAATTTTAACAGGCACACCAGTCTCTCTTTCTACAAAAGCTACATAGTCTAGTAAGTTTTTAGGCAATTGATCTTCAGAAGTCATCTTTGTTAAATCTTCATCCCAACCCTTAAATTCAGTGTAATTTACAGATACATTTTCTGGTTCAATATTATAAGGTAGATGACTAATTTCCTCTCCTTTATAGTTGTAGGATGTACAAACTTTTAATGTTTTAAACCCTGAGAGAACATCTCCTTTCATCATCATTAATTGAGTAACACCATTGATATCAACAGCATATTTTAAAGCTACTAAGTCTAACCATCCACAGCGTCTTGGTCTACCTGTTGTTGCTCCAAATTCATGACCTACTTTTGCCATTTTTGCCCCATCTTTATCAAATAATTCTGTTGGAAAAGGACCAGAACCTACTCGAGTTGTGTACGCTTTAAAAATACCAAACACTTCACCAATTCTATTTGGTGCAACACCTAAACCTGTACAAGCTCCAGCTGCGGTAGTATTTGAGGAGGTAACAAACGGGTACGTACCAAAATCTATGTCTAATAATGAACCTTGGGCTCCCTCAGCGAGTATTGTTTTCTTTTCTTTGACAGCATTGTTTAAGAATTCTTCACTATCAATAAATTGTAATCTTCTTAATTTATCAACACCCTTGCAAAATTCCTCTTCTAGCTCTTTTAGATTGTATTGTATATCTACATTGAAAAAATCCAACATTTTGATATGCTTTGAGGTCAAGGCTTGATATTTATCTTTCCAATTGTCCATTTCTAAATCTCCAATTCTCATTCCATTTCTTCCAGTTTTATCCATATATGTTGGACCAATACCTTTGAGAGTAGAACCAATCTTAGCCTTACCTTTTGAAGTCTCTGAAGCAGCATCTAATAATCTATGAGTTGGTAATATTAAATGTGCCTTTCTAGAAATAAGTAATTTCGATTCATAATCAATGTTATGTTTATCAAGATTTTCTAATTCTTTTTTGAAAATTACAGGATCTATAACAACACCATTTCCAACAACATTTAAAGCACTTTCATGAAAAATTCCAGAGGGAATTGTATGTAAAACATGCTTGTGTCCATCAAAGATAAGAGTATGACCTGCGTTTGGTCCTCCTTGAAATCTTGCTATAATGTCATAGTTCTTGGTAAGAACATCTACAATTTTTCCTTTCCCTTCATCTCCCCATTGAAGACCAAGTAATAAATCTACCCCCATGTAATTTAATTCTAAAAAATTAGTTTTTTGATTGTTTTTTTGTTCCGTAAAAGTAAAGTGAATGATTATGAATATCTATATCAAAAACTTCTTCAATTGTTTTTTTAATAACTTGAATTCTAGGATCACAAAACTCTTTAACTTCTCCAGTATCGGTAAGTATTACGTGGTCATGTTGTTTGTCAAAATAACTTTTTTCATAGCGAGCCATAGACTGACCATCAAATTGGTGTTTTCTGACAAGACCACAATCAAGCAATAAATCTATTGTATTGTATAATGTTGCTCTGCTTACCCGGTAATTTTTGTTTTTCATATTGATATATAAAGATTCAATATCAAAATGTTCATCTACATCATATATTTCTTGTAGGATAGCATATCTCTCCGGAGTTTTCCTGTGCTTGTTCTCTTCTAAAAAAGTTGTAAATACTCTTTTTACAACTTCTTGATTGTTTTTTGAGACCATAATATCACTTTATAAGTAAACAAATTTAATGTTATTATTGTTATAAATTAATGTTTTTACAGAAGGTTATTTACATTGTATTAACACGTTGCACTTTTTTTACACCTTCAACCTTTTTTATACTTTCTATCAATTTATTTAGCTGGGTTCTATTTTTAACACTAATTGATAGTTTTCCATCAAAAACCCCCTCATTCCCAGCAATATTTATGCTATGGATAAATACATCCATAGTATTTGAGATAATTTTAGTTAAATTATTTACAATTCCTTTGTTGTCTTCTCCACTTACCTTCAAAATTGCTTTAAATTCTTGATTTGTAGAATCTATCCATTTTGCTTTAATAACTCTGTAAGCGTAATTAGATTGTAATGAAATTGAATTTGGACAATCATTTTTATGAATTTTAATTCCCTCATTTATAGTAATGAAACCAAATACTTTATCTCCTGGAATTGGCTTGCAACATTTAGATGCAGTATAATCCAATTTTTCCTCCTCTGTCCCAAAAACAAGATCGTCATATTTGGTAGAAACTTCTTCTTTGTTAATTAATTCTTTTGATGGTGGTCTTACTAAGCGTTTCTTAAAGAAGTTAACAATCATGTTGTTTCTCTGACTCACAAAATTCTTCAGTTGGGTATTATCGATTGCTCCATTTCCAATTCTAAAAAATAGATCAAAGCTGGTTTTTAATTTAAAAAAAACAACCAATTCATTTAAAGACTTTTCATTAAAATTAATTTTCAAGTGTCGTAGCTTTCTAGCTAATATTGCTTTACCTTCTTCTGCAATCTTTTTTTCTTGTTCTTTTAATGCAGTTTTAATTTTTGTTCTTGCCCTTGCAGTTATAACAAAATCTAACCAACGAGCATTGGGTTTATTATTAGAAGTTGTAAAAACTTCAATTTGATCTCCACTTGAGAGTTCAAAACTTAAAGGAACTAACTTCCCATTTACTTTTACACCTCTACATTTTAACCCAACATCAGTATGTATTGAAAAAGCAAAATCTAATGCTGAAGCCCCTTTAGGTAAAGATTTTAAGTCACCCTTTGGAGTGAAAACATAAATTTCTTTAGCATAAAGGTTTAATTTAAAATCTTCTACAAAATCAACTGCATTAATACTTTGGTTTTCTAAAGTTTCCTTTAGTCGATTTAACCAACCATCCAAACCATTATCATTTTCTATGCCTTGTTTATATTTAAAATGTGCTGCATAACCCTTTTCTGCTATTTCATCCATTCTGTTTGATCGAATTTGAACTTCTACCCATTTTGATTGAGGTCCAACAACAGTGATGTGTAATGCCTCATACCCTGTAGATTTTGGTTGAGAAATCCAATCTCTAAGACGAGAGGGATTAGGTTTAAAATAATCAGTAACTATTGAATAAATTTTCCAAGCATCAAATTTTTCGTCTTTGGAAGTAGGCTCATATATAATTCTGATGGCAAACTTATCATAAACCTCTTCAAAAGAAACATTTTGCTTGCGCATTTTTCTTCTGATAGAAAAAATAGATTTAAAACGTCCTTTAATTTGATATTTAAAACTTTCTTTGCTTAGACCACTATTCAAAGTATTTTCAAATGATTTTATATAGATCTCTTGATCTTCTTTACTTTCACTTATTTTACTTAAAATATCTTTATATACCTCAGGTTCAGTATATTTTAGGCCTAAATCTTCTAATTCAGTTTTTATATTATATAACCCCAAGCGATGCGCTAGAGGAGCATAAATATATAAAGTTTCAGAAGCAATTTTCACTTGTTTATAAGCGGGCATAGCATCCATTGTTTGCATATTATGCAACCTATCTGCTACTTTAATTAAAATCACACGAACATCGTCATGTAGAGTGAGTAACATTTTTCTGAAATTCTCAGCTTGTATCGAATGATCTTTATCTTTTTTAAGACTAGAAATTTTAGTTAAACCACTTACGATTCTAGCAACAGTTTCCCCAAATAAACGTTCTATATCATTTAATGTATAAGCTGTATCTTCAACAACATCATGCAATAAAGCAGCTGCAATAGATATGGCTCCTAATCCAATTTCATTGGCTACAATTTTAGCAACTGATATTGGATGAAAAATATAAGGTTCACCAGTTTTCCTTCTTTGATTTGAATGTGCTTCGACAGATAAATTAAATGCTTTCCGTATCATTAATTTATCCGATCTTGATAATGTTTGATAGGTTTCTTTTAAGAGATTTTTATAGCGTTTAGCTATTTCTTTATTTTCTTCTTCTATGGTTGCCTTGTAATTCAAAAATTAGTTTATATGTATCAAGAAAAATTGTAATTAAACACCACATTACGCGGTGCTTTTCTACAAGTAATGAATGTAGTGTAAAAATTATATTTGAGCAAATTTTTAAGTCGAGTTTATTACTTTAAGTTTTTTATTCTGTTCAGTAGAGTTGGATGTGAGTAATGAATAAAAACGTATAGAAAATGAGGTGTTAGATTGCTTAAACTATTTTTTGATAATTTTTTTAGTGAACTAATTAGTGGTTCACTAGCTACTGTTTTTTTAGCATAATTATCAGCTTGATATTCAAATTTCCTAGACATGAAATTCATAAACATTCCCGTAATTTGAGTTATGGGTGAATATAAAATTCCAAATGTAATTAAACCGATGTGAAAGCTAGGAATTGAAACCCCTAATGCTAACGAAAATATTGGTGTATTAATGAATAACGATAATAGAAATAAAGTAAAACCAGTAAGCATAACTGAAGCTGTCAAATTAAAAATGATATGTTTTTTTTTGTAATGACCCACTTCATGTGCTAACACAGCTACAATTTCATCAGTACTTAAATCATTTATAAGTGTATCATAAAGCGTAATCCTTTTTTGATTTCCAAAACCAGAAAAATAGGCATTAGCTTTTGTAGAACGTTTTGATCCATTAATCACAAAAATATGATCTACCTTAAATCCAACAGAATTTGTATATTTTGCAATAGCGTTTTTAAGTTCTCCCTCTTTTAAAGGGGTTTGTTTATTAAAAAGAGGAACAATAAGTTTAGAATAAAACATATTCATAAATAGGGAGAAAAGGGTAATTAATCCCCAAGTGTAAAGCCAGAAATAACTTCCTGTGAATTCATAAAACCAAGTAATTAATGCTAGAATAGCTCCTCCAAGAAAAATAGTCATCAAAAGTCCTTTCAACTTATCTAAAAAGAAAGTTTTTTTACTCGTTTTATTAAATCCAAATCCCCCCTCTATTACAAAGGTTTTATATAACGAAAATGGTATGCTTATTATATCACTTCCAATACTTATAATTCCAAAAAAAATTAAAGTTGTGGTTATGGTATTGTCAGAAAATCCTCTTGCAAAATTATCTAACATTAAAAATCCGTTAAAAAAGAAAAAACTAAGTATTGTAAGTAAAGAAAATAATGAAGAAAATATATTAAAGTTGTGATTCGTTTTTTTGTATTGTTGAGATTTTCGGTATTCATCTATTTCATAAACATCAGAAACTTCATTGGGTGGAGTGTCATTAAAATGTTTAGCATTTAAATGATTTAAAACCGTATCTAAAACAAATTTTATTAATAAAATGCTTATTAGAATATTAAATAGGGTAGTGGGTTCCATTATTTACTAATCTTTTTGCTAGCATACATAGCTGCGCCAATAATTCCTGCATTATTTTTAAACTTAGCAACTTTAATCTTTACATCTGTACTCAAATGGTCTTTAAATTTATCATATTTTTTACTAATACCACCTCCTAGAATAATTAGATTAGGCGAGAATATTGTTTTGATGTATTGAAGTAAAACATCAAAGCGAAGAGCCCATTCCTGTAGTGTTAATTCTTCTTTTTTTCTGATAGAATCTGCACAAAAGAACTCAATTATTTCTCCATCTTTATGGAGTAATTTTCCTATTTCTAAATTAGGAATTAATTTTCCATTGTTAAATAAACCAGATCCTATTCCAGTTCCTATAGTAATAACAAGCACTACACCTTTTTTTCCTTTACCAGCTCCTAAAGTTACCTCGGCTATACCTGCTAAATCAGCATCATTACTTATGTAAAAAGGAATATTACAAATACTTTGAAAAAATTCATCAACTTGTATATTTTTCCACTTTGTACTTAAATTACCAGAATGTATACATTTCCCATCTATTATTGTTGTTGGAAAACTACATCCAACAGCTTTATTCCAATTAAAATAGGTAACCATTTCTTTTACAATTTTAGCAATAGCATCTGGTGTTGCTGGTTTTGGCGTTGCTATTCTATGTCTTTCAGAGATTAATTCACCTGTTTTAGTGTCTACAATAGCAGCTTTAATTCCAGAACCACCAATATCCATACCAAGTACTTTCATCTATTTATCATTTAAAATTTCGTTGTCTTTTTGCTTCAAAAAGTAATATTGCAGCAGCTACAGAAACATTCATAGAGTCAATTTCTCCTTGCATTGGAATATTAATATTTTTTATTGAATGGTTTCTCCAAATTTGTGTTAATCCATTAGCTTCTGTACCAACAATAATCGCTGATGCTTCTGTGTAATCTTCATCTGTATATTTGTTTGAGTTTTGTAAAGTTGCAGCATACATTTTTATGTTTTTTTGTCTTAAAAATGCTATGATTTCTTCTGACGAAGAGATCACAATTTTTTTAGTAAAAACTCCTCCTACACTAGATCTTATTACATTGGGGTTAAAATGATCTGTCTTTGGATCTGCTAAAATTACAGCATCAATATTAGCTGCATCTGCAGTTCGAATCATCGCACCAATATTTCCAGGTTTTTCTATACCTTCAAGTACTAAAATTAATGGATGTTTGTTTTTGAAAGTTAGTGACTTTAAATCAATGTATTTTGATTTAGCTATAGCTATAATTCCTTCTGTTGATTCTCGATAAGCTATTTTTTGATATACCTCGGAAGTAATTTCAATTACTTCTTTAGCATTAAACTGTTTTAAATATTGATGCTCTATTTTTTGAGAAATAAATAGAAGTGATTCAATCTCAAAATCACTCTTAAATGCGAGTTCAACCTCTCTTTTTCCCTCAATGATAAATAATTGTTGTTTTTTCCTTTCCCGGGATTTCTCTTGGAGTTTGAGAATATTTTTTATGAGTGGATTTTGAAGACTTTGTATTTGTTTCATTTACTTTGAAACATTTAATGTTTAGTTCCTTACAAATTTATACTTTTTAATTCTTTTTAAACAGTATTCTCATAAAAAAAGGGCTCTAATTTAATAGTGCCCTTTTTAATTTTTTTTATTCTGATTTAAATTTATTAGAATAACGTTTCCATAATTTGGTTTGGTGAGATTCTAAACTTATGTTTCTTCCTTGAATAAAAGCTTCAGTTAAAACATTTCCTCTCATATCAAGAGCATCTCCTTTAGAAATAAATAAAGTAGCGTCTTTACCAACCTCAAGAGTTCCAACCTTGTTATCAATTCCAAGAATTTTCGCAGCATTGTTTGTAATTAATTTAACAGCATCCTCTTTATCTAATCCGTGAGCAGCAAAAGTACCCGCGTAAAATGGTAAATTACGAGTATTCATTCTTTCCATTTGGCCTTCCATACCTATACCAACTAAAATCCCTAAATCTGTTAATGTTTTTGCAATCGTATAGGTGTAGTCATAGGCATGGTCTTCACTTTCTGGATTTCTATGAGGTCTTTCAAGTACTACTGAAATATTGTGCTTAACCAGTAAATCTGAAACTTTTTCTGCTTCATGACCATTAACTAAAACTAAATTGTTAATCCCTAAATCTGTTGCCATATGAACAGCATCGGTAATTTCTCTTTGTCCGCTTGCATGGATGAATAGCTTTTGAGAACCTAAAAATAATCCCTTAGTTGAGGAAAAGGGTAAATTCTTTACTGGATTTTTTTTGTTTTGATACTGTTTTGCATTTTTAAAAAAAGAGGTTATTTCTTCCGTTTTTTTAAGGTAGTTTTTGTCCGGTTTTAAAGCAGGATCTTCTCCTAGCCACCATCTTCCATTTGTAAAACTAGAAGGCCAATTTATATGGATAGCATCATCATTTTTTATGGAAGCATCTTCCCAGTTCCAAGCATCCAATTGAACAACTGAAGAAGTTCCAGATATAGTACCTCCTCGTGGTGTTATCTGTGCCATTAAAACTCCATTAGGTCGCATAGATTCTACAACTTTACTTTCTGCATTGTATGCAATCACACTTCTAATATGTGGATTCATAATTCCTGTTTCTCTAACATCTGAAGATGCTTTGACAGCATCGATCTCTACTAAACCTAAAGTTGAGTTAGCAGCTATAAAGCCAGGATAAATATGTTGTCCACTTGCCATGATAATTTTTCCTACTCTTGCTATTTTAGTTTTTGAACTTCCAACAAAAATTATCTTTCCATTACTAAACATTATAAGAGAATTTTCAATAATCTCTCCATTACCCAAATGTGCTGTTGCTCCTTCAATAGATATTGGCTCAGTTTGCTTTTTTGCCGGGGTTTGTTGTGCTGAGATGTCTACTACTATAAGTAAAAACATCAAACTATATATGATTTTTCTCATTTTATATTTCTTTTGTATCACAATGAAAATTTCTATCCTTTCTTTTCTTTGGTAATTGTGTTTTACCACCACCCATTTTATCTTTTAACATTAAGTTAATGAGTTTTGCTTTCTCTAATTTAATGGCTGTTCTTTTTCTTTCGTCATCTTTTATGTCAAAATAAATCTTACCCTCTATAATTGTTTTTTCTGCTTTAGCATATATAGATAAGGGATGATCACTCCATATGACAACATCGGCATCTTTCCCAACTTTAATACTTCCAACTCTATTATCTATATGTAAAAGTTTTGCTGGATTTATGGTAACCATTTTCCATGCTTCTAATTCTGACATCCCACCATATTTTACAGTTTTTGCAGCCTCTTGATTTAATCTTCTTGACATTTCCCTATCATCTGAATTAATGGCAACAGTAACACCAGCATTATGCATAATTGCGGCATTATATGGGATAGCATCATTAACTTCATACTTATAGGCCCACCAATCTGAGAAGGTAGATCCACCAACACCGTGTTCTTTCATTTTATCAGCTACCTTATATCCTTCTAAAATATGTGTAAAAGTATTTACATTGAAGTTGAATTTTTCAGCAACTTTCATTAGCATATTAATTTCACTCTGAACATAGGAATGACAGGAAATAAAGCGTTCTTTATTTAAGATTTCTGCTAAAGTTTCCATTTCTAAATCTTTTCTGTAGGGTTGACCACTTTTCTTAATAAGATCATATTCTTTGGCTCTTTGAAAGTAATCTGTAAAAACTTGTTCAACCCCCATACGTGTTTGTGGAAACCTGTAACTTGTATTTGATCTAGATTGTTTTACATTTTCACCCAAAGCAAACTTTATGAATTTAGGGGAGTTATCATAAATTAAGTTTTCAGCATTTTCTCCCCATTTTAATTTAATAATAGCCGAACGACCTCCAATTGGATTTGCAGAGCCATGAAGAATTTGAATAGAAGTAGTACCTCCTGAAAGATTTCTGTAAATATTAATGTCAGTTGGATCTACAACATCTTCTATTGTTACTTCTGCTGTTGAGTTGTGACCCCCCTCATTAATAGCTGACGCTGCTATATGTGAGTGTTCGTCAACTATACCTGCAGTTAGATGTTTTCCCTTACCATCTATCACTAAAGCTTTTTTATCTATTAAATTACTGCCAATTTGAACAATTTTACCATTTTTAAGCAATACATCTGTATTTCTTAAAATCCCCTCAGCTTCACTAGTCCAAACTGTCGTATTTTTCACTAAAATAGTTTGTTGTTTTGGTTGTGTAAAATTTCCAAATCCTATGTTAGGAAAAGATACAGGGTGAAGAACAATTTTATTCTCTTTATCATTTGTGAATTTTTTCTTTTTTTCTTCCTCTTTAACAATTTTTGTAGCAGTCCATGAAGTTTGATTTCCTGCACTGTCAAAAGCAGTTCCATTTATTTCATTAGAACTGTAGGATATTTTTCCTAATATTCTAGTGTAAGTACTGTTATTGTTCACTGTAATAGAAACCCAATTATTTTTAAAGGAAAAAGTTGATTTTATCTTTTCATCCCCTATTGTTAAATTTCCTCTTTGTTTAGCTCCTTTTCCTGTGATTGATAAATTGTATTTTTGATCATTCACACTTAAGATATAGTCACCTGTAATATCTTTAATATTCATATCATTGATAACGTTTCTATCTCCTTGAACCCAGTTTTCATGAATGGTTGTTTTAGAATCAAAAACATCACCCGATGTAATAATAAAATTAGCATAACTTCCAACATTTAGATTTCCAATTTTATCATTACCTAGTATTTCAGCAGGTATAGAAGTAAGTGCTGCCAATGCATTTTTTTTATTGAAACCATATTTGATTGCTTTTCTTAAATTTTTATGAAAAGAACTTATTGATTTTAATTTATGGGTAGTTAAAGCAAAAGTTATTTCATTATTAGATAAAACACTTAAGTTGGAGGGTTCTTGATTCCATTTACGCATTTCACTCAAATCTACATGTTGAGTTAACAATGGATCTGCAACATCATATGCAACTCTGAAATTAATTGGAATGATAAATTTTGCATTGGTGTTTTTTATATCTTGTATTCTTTCAAATTCATCTCCAGACCCTACAATAGTATATTGAATGCCAAATTCGTCTCCAACTTTATCAGCTCTTACAGCATCTATATGACTTCCTGTTTCAAAGATTTGTGATTCATTTTTGTTTTTGTTAAGTGCATCTAATGATAAGTCTTTATTCTTCATTTTTCCGTTTGCGTACCAATTAGCATCAAGATAAGTTTGACGAAGAAGCGCAATAGCACCCATTCTAGAGGTTGGATATGATTGTCTTGATTTTACACTTTTAGAAAATGAAAGATATTGCCCTGAATTATCATCCAAGATTCTATATGCATTGTTTGAATTTGGATTAAGAGAAACTAACATTCCACTTCCTCTCATAATACCATCTTGTGAATGTATATTAACTGTACCAAATCCAGCTTTTAAATATTCTTTAGATTTCTTGGGATCAAATTTAAAAAGTGAATGTGATGATGTTTCTGGTCGAATGTGGTCATTCCAATAGTACCCTTTTCTCTCTGCATCATATTGAGGTCTCCTTCCTCTTGAAAAATCTCTTTTAGGTTTATTAATTCCAAAATCAGAATAAATATCTATAAAAGAGGGGTAAATTATTTTTCCACTTAAATCTACAGATGGAGTTCCTTCAGGAATTTTTACAGATTTTCCAATAGAAACAATCTTACCATCCTTAATTAATAAGGTAGCTTTTTTTAGAATTTTATCAGAATTCACGTAAATGGTGGCATTTTTGAATGCAACCATTGTATTCTTTGATGTTTTTACACCAGTATTTACTGGAAAGTATTCTTGTGCTTTTGTTAAAGTAGCTAATAAAAGCGTAAGTACTAAAAGTGCTTTTTTCATTTAATTAGTATTTATTTTATAAATCTATAGGAAGTATAATCAAATCAGGTATTTATTTTTTGTTTTTAACAAAACTTTATGAGCATAAACAGTGTTTATATATCTTTAATAAGTGGCCCCGTTGTTTAAATTATTTGATAAGTATTTAACTAAATAATTATGTTTTATTGTTGGATATTTTGAAAAAGTTAATCAATAAATCTACAACATAATTGTAGGAACGTATACCTTTATCTTGGTTGTTCGATTTTAAATAGGCATTGTATCCTTTTTTTACAATTGGCTCAAAGGGATTTTTATATGTATTCCAGAAATCAGATGATGTTTTAAAATCAATTAAAATTCCCTGATTTATAGTTTTGTAAACCTCTTTAAAAATTTCTTTATCTCTTTTATACAATTCGAATATGGCGTACCTAGTGGCCATCCTATATGCAGAATACTTAAAGTATAGATCATCATTTGACAGTGCTGCTAAAAAACCTACAAAATTAGCTTCATTTTCTGCAGCAAAACCAATTTGGTGAGCCATTTCGTGGGCAGTGGTTGTTGGTAAAATAGTTTTTGGTATTAATCTATTTACTTGCGCTTCTCCTGTAAATGGATTTAGATAACCTGAAGTTCCATTGTAAGATTGAAAAATACTTATTAGCGAATTTTTTGCTTTACCATATTTGTAAGTAAATAGAGAATTATTTTGAGCTAATTTTTTATATCCTTTTTTGGCAAGTAAGTAAATGTCTTGATTTGAATGAGGTACAGTTACGCTTAACGAATCTGATTTTGTGATCGCTAAATGAGATTGATTTAATTTAGTAACTAAATATTTGGTAAGGTTAATCAAATCCTCATTGTTATATGAAGTGGTTTTGAACTCTAGGTTTTTATATAAAGGCTCTCTAAAATAATTTAACCCCCATAACATATAAAACAAAAAATAAATTATTGAGATAAATGAGGTAACCCCTAACAGTTTAGAGATCAAATTTTTAAAGCGTGTTGACACCAATTTATAAATGATATAAATGCTGTATAAAGTAAAAAATAAAATGATAAGATCTCCAAAAGAAAAAGGCATCCATCCAAATAAAATTCTTAGAAGAGAGCTTATGTATGGATATATCCCTCTAGAATAATAGGCTTCAACAAAAGAGGGATTGTATTCAATCCATTTCATTATTAGCATTTGGATTCCTAAAAAAAGGGTCAGATAAATATTTCTTTTTTTTATCTTCATGTTGGTAAAAATACAGAAAGAATTATAGAACTTTATACTTTGTTAACATGATAATAACAATTTGGTTAACAAATCTTGTGTAAAAATAAAAACCAATAAGAGAATCCTCAATTACAAGTAAAAATATACATTTGTTACTATGGAAAAAACACAATCATTTAGTGGTAAAAAAATAGATAAAGCTAAAATTATCAGTTTAGAAAAAGGGAAAATACCACCTCAAGCAGTAGATTTAGAAGAGGCCGTCCTTGGTGCCATGATGATTGACAAAAAAGGGATAGATGACGTTATAGATATCTTGCATCCAGACGCATTTTACGAATTGAAACATCAAGAGATTTACAGAGTTATTTATGACCTATTCCAAGAATCTAAACCTATAGATTTGTTAACGGTTTCTAACGCTTTAAGAAAAAATGCAAAACTTGATTTAGTTGGTGGTGATTTTCATTTGATTAGATTAACCCAAAAAGTAGCATCTTCTGCTCATATAGAATTTCATGCAAGAATAATTCTTCAAAAATATATTCAACGAAGACTGATAAGTATTTCTAGTGACATTATTGAGAATGCTTATGATGAAACTGCAGATGTATTTGATTTATTAGATAATGCAGAAGCAAAATTATTTGAGGTAACTCAGGGGAATCTAAAGAAAAGTTCGGAGGGGGCTAGTGATCTTGTTAAACAAGCTTTAACCAAGATTCAAGAAATTTCAAATAAAGAAGGCATGAGCGGTCTAGCTACAGGTTTTACAAAACTAGATGCGATTACTTCAGGATGGCAACCCTCAGATTTAATAATTATTGCAGCCCGTCCTGGTATGGGAAAAACTGCTTTTGTTATTTCTATGGCTAAAAATATGGCAATTGATTTTAATCATGCTGTTGCTGTTTTTTCTTTAGAGATGTCTTCTGTTCAATTAATAACTAGAATGATTTCTTCCGAAACTGGATTAACTTCAGAAAAACTTCGTAAAGGAAATTTAGAGCCTCATGAATGGGAGCAGTTGAATGTGAAAGTAAAACGATTATCTGATGCTCCAATATTTATAGATGATACACCATCATTATCAATTTTTGACTTACGAGCAAAAGCAAGAAGATTGGTTTCTCAACATAATGTAAGGATTATAGTAATAGATTATTTACAATTGATGACTGCTGGAAACAACAATAAAGGTGGTGGAAATAGAGAGCAAGAAATCTCTATGATTTCAAGGAATTTAAAGGCTTTAGCAAAAGAATTAGAAGTTCCTGTGATAGCCCTTTCTCAATTATCTAGAGCAGTAGAGACCAGAGGAGGTAGTAAGAGACCTCTATTATCAGATTTACGTGAATCTGGTGCAATTGAACAAGATGCAGATATTGTTTCATTTATTTTTCGACCAGAATATTATGGAATGACAGAATGGGATGACGATGAACACACTCCTTGTGAGGGTCAGGGTGAATTCATCATTGCAAAACATAGAAATGGTGGACTAGATAATATTCGTTTAAAGTTTACTGGACATTTAGCTAAATTTTCAGATTTAGAAGAAGGTTTTAGTAGTGAATTTCAGTCTAGTATGAATACAGATTTTACTGAAGACGTTTTTCCAGATACACGAATAGAACCAAAAGATGCCTTTGAAATTGATGAAGGCGATGTCCCTTTTTAAAATTATAATCAATAAACTCTTATTAACTTAATACTATCTATATGAAACGTATTCTAATTTTAATACTTTTTTGTTGCAACCATTTTCTACTGGTTTCCCAGGAGGATAAAATACCATTTCAACCTTTAGATGTTTTCTCTTTAGAATGGGTTTCAGATCCACAAATATCTCCAGATGCTTCTCAAATAATCTATAGAAGAAATGGCTTTGATATTATGAAAGATAGATCTAGAGGAAATCTTTGGATTCTTAATACAGATGGTTCTTCGCACAGAAAACTAACTTCAAGAGAAGTTAATGAATCAAATGCAAGATGGTCACCAGATGGAAATCGTATTGCTTTTGTTAGTAGTACAGATGAAGGTTCAGAGTTATATATGTATTGGGTTTTAACTGGGCAAATTGCAAAATTATCTCAATTAGAAATGTCTCCAGGTAATTTAACCTGGTCACCCGATGGAAAACAATTAGCTTTTACTATGTTTAAAGCACAAAATTCACCTGTTATTGTTAAGATGCCTAAAAAACCAAAGGGAGCAAATTGGGCAAAACCTGCAAGAATTACTAACAGATTAAAGCATGAGGCAGACGGAAGAGGGTATATGAATCCAGGATTTACACATATTTATACAATACCTGCTCAGGGAGGTACACCTAGACAAGTAACCAGTGGTAACTATAATCATTCGGGTAGTTTATCTTTTTCTCCAAATAATAATTCTATATATTTTTCGGCAAATCGAGTTGAAAATTGGGAATACGACTTTAGAAATAGTGAAATTTACAGTGTAGATATTTATTCAAAAAAAATTAGTGTTCTTACCTCTCAAAATGGACCTGATTTTTCTCCTAAAGTTTCTCCAAATGGTAAAAAAGTTGCTTTTTTGGGATATAAAGATAAATCACAAGCTCACCAAAATAGGGTGCTGTATTTAATGAATTCTGACGGTGAGAATAGGAGAATTGTTTCTCAAAAATTTGACAATAGTATTTCAAATATTTCTTGGGATAAGTCGGGGAAAGGCTTGTATTGTACATACGATGAAAAAGGAAATTCAAAAGTAGCATATATCACAACAAATGGTAAAATAAGTAAACTTGCCGATAATTTGGGAGGAACAACTATTGGAAGACCCTATGCCTCTGGTTCGTATTCTGTTGCCAATAACGGAACATTAGTGTTTACACATACTAGACCAGAATACCCCTCCGAACTTGCCGTTATACGAGATAGTAAACCACCAAAATTAATTACCAATTTAAACGAGGATATTTTAGCACATAGAGTACTAGGAGAAACAGAAGAGGTTTGGTATACTTCTACTTTTGACGGAAGAAAAATTCAGGGATGGATAGTAAAACCCCCTTTTTATGATGCTTCCAAAAAATATCCATTATTAGTAGAAAATCATGGTGGGCCAATTTTAAATTATGGTGATCGTTTTACTGCAGAAATCCAATTGTATGCTGCAGATGGATATGTGGTATTTTATCCAAACCCTAGAGGAAGTACTAGCTATGGAGAAGAATTTGCAAATTTATTATATAATAATTATCCGGGACAAGATTATAATGATGTTATGGATGGAGTTGATTTTTTAGTACAAAATGGTGTTGCAGATCCTCAACAATTATTTGTGACAGGAGGAAGTGCTGGGGGTATTATGACTGCATGGATGATTGGTAAAAGTAATCGTTTTAAAGCTGCTGTAGTTGTAAAACCAGTAATGAATTGGATAAGTAAAACTTTAGTAGCAGACAACTATTTTGGGTATGCAAATTCTCGATATTCTGGACAACCTTGGGAAAATTTTGATACATATTGGAAGTTTTCACCATTATCATTGGTAGGCAATGTAGAGACTCCAACTATGGTCATGGTAGGGATGAATGATTTAAGGACACCTCCTAGTGAGGCAAAGCAGTTGTATCATGCTTTGAAGTTACGTAAAATTGAAACTGTATTAGTTGAAATTCCTGAGGCATCTCATGGCATTGCAAGAAAACCAAGCAATTTGATAAGCAAAGTAGCACATACTTTAGCTTGGTTAAAAAAATATAATTTTAAATCTGATCAATAGAAACTTATATATTGAAAAAATTAGCTCTAGCCTTTGTTTTTTTATTATCGTCAAATTTTATTTGGGCTTCTTTTGTATACATTCCAATGAATAATAATACACAAAATAACCATCTTAAGGCTTATGGTATTGTTTATTTCTCATTACAATCTGGATTAAAAGCTAAATGGTTATTAAATTATGATGGAGGTGCATTTCTAATTGAGAACAATACTTTAATAGAAAATGAATGCAAAATTCGTGGAGTTTCTTACCAAATAATTTCTGATACAAAAGCAGAATTAATTTTACAAGATATTTCATCACCCTCAAAAAATCAAGAAGCTGTGACTTTAGAAAAAGCGCCCAAGATTGCAGTATATTCACCCAAAGATAAAATGCCTTGGGATGACGCAGTCACTATGGTGTTAACTTATGCTGAAATACCATTTGATGTTATTTATGATAAGGAGGTATTAAACGATCAATTGCTATTATACGAATGGGTTCATTTACATCATGAAGATTTCACAGGACAGTATGGACGGTTTTATGGAGCTTTTAGAACAGCTCCTTGGTATGTAAATGGTAAAATAAGAGCAGAAAAATCTGCCAAAAGTTTAGGTTTTGATAAGGTTTCACAACTCAAATTAGCTGTTAGCCTTAAACTAAAAGCTTACGTTATGAATGGTGGATTTATGTTTGCGATGTGCTCTGCTACTGATAGTTTTGATATCGCTTTAGCATCTGAAGGGCTAGATATTGCAGAATCTATGTTTGATGGAGACCCATCAGAATCGAATTATCAATCTAAAATTAATTTTAATAAAACATTTGCATTCAAGGATTTTAATTTAATTAGAAATCCTACGACTTATGAGTTTTCTACTATAGATATGACTCGAAAGCGTTCTATTCCGAAAACATCAGATTATTTTTCATTAATTGAGTTTTCAGCAAAATGGGATCCTGTACCAACCATGTTAACTCAAAATCATACACAATTAGTTAAAGGTTTTATGGGACAAACTACTTCATTTGATAGAGCAACAATAAAATCAAATGTTTTAGTTATGGGTGAAAATAGAACAAATAGAGAGGCAAAATATATTCATGGTACAAGAGGAAAAGGTATGTTTACTTTTTATGGTGGTCATGATCCCGAAGATTATACTCATAGAGTAGGAGATCCAAAAACCGAATTAGACCTTCATTCATCATCTCCAGGGTATCGTTTAATTCTAAATAATGTTTTATTTCCTGCTGCAAAAAAGAAAAAACAAAAGACATAGTTAATAACCTTGTTAATTTTGTATCAAAATAAACCTTGTCAATTGTTTTTTAAAAATTTACTTTTGTTAAACAAACAATTATTAATGGCTACTACACAAGAATTACAAGATTTTACACAACAAGTAAGAAGAGATATTTTAAGAATGGTTCACGCTGTAAATTCTGGCCATCCCGGTGGTTCATTGGGTTGTGCAGAGTTTTTTACTGTTCTTTATCAAGAAGTACTTGAATACTCAACAAATTTTAAAATGGATGGAGAAAATGAGAATCTTTTCTTTTTGTCTAATGGACATATCTCACCTGTTTTTTACAGTGTTTTAGCTAGAAGTGGTTTCTTTCCAGTGGAAGAATTGGCTACTTTTAGAAAAATGAATACTCGTTTACAGGGACATCCAACAACACATGAGGGATTGCCAGGTATTAGAATTGCATCTGGTTCTTTAGGGCAAGGAATGTCTGTAGCTATTGGTGCAGCTGAAGCTAAGAAGCTTAATGGAGACGATAAAATCATATACACACTTCATGGTGATGGTGAATTACAAGAAGGCCAGATTTGGGAATCTGCAATGTATGCTTCAGCAAAAAAAATAGATAACCTTATATCTACTATAGACTTGAATGGCAAGCAGATTGATGGTGCTACTGATGATGTGTTACCAATGGGAAGTATCAGAGCTAAATTTGAAGCTTTTGGTTGGGAAGTACTAGATATAGTGAAAGGAAATGATGTCAATTCAATTATAAGAGGGCTCTCTGAAGCTAAATCTAAAACAGGAAAAGGAAAACCAGTTTGTGTATTATTACACACTGAGATGGGTAATGGAATAGATTTTATGATGCATACCCATGCATGGCACGGAAAAGCGCCAAATGATGATCAGTTAGCTGATGCCCTAAATCAAAATCCAGTTACACTTGGAGATTATTAACAATAATTAATAACGAAATTAAATACCTATTGATATTCAATAGGTTTTTTTTACTCTAACTTTTTTTTATGTTTTTATTTAGATATGCACCAGTAGTAAAAAAGTATCTTTGTAAAGATATTTTTAAATAATAAAATGCGAATAGGAATTGTTTGTTATCCAACATTTGGTGGAAGTGGAGTAGTAGCTACAGAATTAGGAATGGCTCTAGCAGACAAGGGGCACGAAGTTCATTTTGTTACTTATAATTTACCCGTTCGCCTAGACTTTATTTCTCATAAGTTACATTTTCATGAAGTATTATTGGAGGAATATCCATTATTTCAATATCAACCCTATGAACTTGCATTGTCTACCAAATTAGTAGAAGTTGTTTCTAAATACAACTTAGAAATCTTACATGTTCATTACGCAATTCCTCATGCTTATGCAGCTTATATGGCAAAGATGATGTTAAAAGAGAAAGGGATAGATATAAAAGTAGTGACAACTCTTCACGGAACAGATATTACTTTGGTTGGAAGTCATCCAAGTTATAAGACAGCTGTAGAGTTTAGTATTAATAATTCTGATGTGGTTACTTCAGTTTCAAATAGTTTGAAACAGGATACCCTTCGTTTATTTTCAATTACCAATGAAATTAAAGTAGTTCATAATTTTATTGATACAGAAAAGTATGATCGTGAATCACAAAACGAATGCCAACGAATAGCTGTAGCAAAACCAGAAGAACGGATTTTAACACATATTTCAAATTTTAGGCCTGTAAAACGAATAGAAGATGTTGTAAAAATATTTTATAATGTACAAAAACAGATTCCGGCTAAACTTTTAATGGTAGGTGAAGGTCCAGAAAAAAGAAATGCAGAGTTATTGGTAAAAAAGTTAGGCATAAAAGATAAAGTTATCTTCTTGGGAAACAGTAACGAAATATCTAAAATTCTTTGTTATACTGATGTTTTTTTGTTGCCTTCTGAAAGTGAAAGTTTTGGATTGGCAGCTTTAGAGGCAATGGCCGCTTCAACCGCTGTTATTTCTACCAATACTGGAGGTTTGTCAGAGGTAAATATCCAAGGTAAGACAGGTTATCTTAGTAATTTAGGAGACTGTGATAAAATGGCAATGAATGCGATATCAATTTTGAAAGATGATGAAACTTTAATGAAATTTAAAAAAGCTGCCAAAGAGCATACTAAACAATTTTGTTTAGATAATATATTACCAGTGTATGAAAATATTTATAATGCCGCTTTACATAAAATTCATTAAGAATTATAATACTCAATACTCTCAATCAGTAATTTAGTACTTATTTTACAATCCAATTTAAATTCTTCAAAATCATTTAACAAAACGAAGTTAACCTCGCCGTTATTGTTTTTTTTATCGTGCTTTAATAACTCAAAAATAGCAGCATAGTCATCCTTTTCAATAGTTACTTTTTCATACATAGCACTTATCATATTTTTGACAATACTTAGTTTTTCAATAGGTAACTTTAGAACTTTATATGAAAGATATGATTCACAAACCATACCTATAGCTATAGCTTCACCATGGGTAAGATTATCTTTATTATTATTACCTAAAAAATAAGACTCTATGGCATGTCCTAATGTATGTCCAAAATTTAAAACCTTTCTTAGTCCTTGTTCTTTCGGATCTTTTAAAACTATTTCATTTTTAATTTCTATAGATCTATGAATAATTTTATTAATAGTTGATTTTTCAAAAGTTTTTAAATCATCAATTAAACGGGTATCATAGGTTAATCCATATTTTATAATTTCTGCAACACCAGACCTAGATTCTCTCTCTTCTAGCGTAGCTAAAAAACCTTCATCAATTATAACAGTTTTTGGATTTACAAATAATCCTATTTGATTTTTTAAAACTCCCAAATCTACTCCAGTCTTTCCACCTACAGAGGCATCTACCATACTTAGTAAAGTTGTTGGTATATTTACAAAATCAATACCACGTTTATATGTAGCTGCTACAAAACCACCTAGATCTGTGATAACGCCACCACCAAGGGTGATTAATAAACTGTTTCTGTCTGCGTTTAATTCGGTTAGTGCATTCCAAACTCCACTACAAGTATCTAAGTTTTTATTAATTTCTCCTGATTCAATTTCTATAATTTCTATTCTTTTATCTGTTTCTAGTAAAGGAATAAATTTTGGATAACAACATTCTAATGTATTTTCATCAACTAAAATAAAAATTGAAGAATAATTTTTATTTTGAATTAAGGTATTTAATTCTCTATATCCATTTTGCTTAAAATGAATATAATATGTAGCTGCTTTAATAGATTTCATGTCCTATAAATTTCAAGTACAAATAAACTACAAAATATTGAATAATTTAAGCAAGGTGGTTATCTTTGTTGGTACATATATTTAAATAATGAAACTCTTTAACAATACCAAAATTGCTTTTTCATTGAAGTCAGATTCAGAATTAGAAAGAGCATTCTTTCTATTTAAATTAATTCAAAGTCAACCAATGGTAAAAATTGGTACAGCAGTAACAAATTTTGCATTAAAGGCTCATTTACCAGTTGAAGGACTTATACGATCAACTGTATTTGATCATTTTTGTGGTGGTATAACAGAAGAGGATTGTATTTTGAATATTGAAAATATGCATAACAACGGTGTTTATTCCGTTTTAGATTATTCTGTAGAGGGTAAAGAAACAGAAGAACAATTTGATATTGTAAAAGCTAAAACATTAAAGAATATTGAATTTGCTAAGAAAAAAGATGCAATTCCATTTGTAGTTTTTAAACCCACAGGAGTTGGTCGGTTTTCTTTATACCAAAAAATTACAGAAAAAAAACCACTCTCCAATGAAGAAAAAACTGAGTGGGTTGCTGTGATGAATCGTTACTATGAAATATGCGATAAAGCACTAAAATACGACGTTCCTATTTTAATTGATGCAGAAGAGAGTTGGATGCAAGATGCAGCAGACGTATTGGTTGAGAATCTAATGGAAAAATATAATGTAGATAAAGCTATTGTTTTTAATACATTACAAATGTATCGTCATGATAGGTTGGAATATTTAAAATCATTACATCAAAAAGCTTTGAAAGGAAACTATCACATAGGGTTAAAAATAGTTCGTGGTGCTTATATGGAGAAAGAAAGGCAAAGAGCAAGAGAAAACAAGTATCCATCTCCTATTTGTAAAGATAAAATTGCTACCGATATAAATTTTAATGCTGCCATAAAATTTATGATGGAACATAATAAAATGGCTCTTTTTGCTGGATCACACAATGAAGAAAGCTCTTATTTATTATTAGGTTTAGCAAAAAAACATAAAATAAGTCCTTCTGATCAACGATTATGGTTTGGTCAATTATACGGTATGAGTGACCACATAAGTTTTAATTTAGCTAAAGAAGGATACAATACAGCTAAATATGTTCCTTTTGGACCTGTTAGAGATGTGATGCCTTATCTTATAAGAAGAGCTGAGGAAAACACTTCTGTAGCAGGACAAACCAATAGAGAGTTAAATTTAATTAAAGAAGAAAGAGTAAGAAGAAAATTAGAATGAATACAGTAGAAGAAATAAAAGAGCTCCTTCAAAAAAATAAAAAGCGCTTAGTTAAAGAACTTCAGCAGAGCAAAGAAGCTGTTTTTTTAATTAAAAAATCTACGCATTCTTCACTCTCTGAAGATGAAAAAGAGAAAGTTAGAATTCAATTATTAGATATTTGTAAAGCTATACCCGCATTTACTGTTTTTATGCTACCAGGAGGCGCCTTGTTATTACCATTGTTAATCAAGTTAATACCTGATATTTTACCTAGTGCTTTTAGGGAGGATGATGAACCAGTAAATTAATTCAAAATCTTCTTTTCTCTTAAAGTAAAACACTACTTTTGCAACTTCAAAAAAAGCAAGTATGCAATCAATAAGAAACATTGCCATTATAGCTCACGTAGATCATGGTAAGACAACGCTAGTAGATAAAATTATAGATCAAGCAAAAATTTTAGACGATCGTAAGGAACGAAAAGATTTATTGCTAGATAATAATGATCTTGAAAGAGAGAGAGGAATTACTATTTTATCTAAAAACGTATCTGTTAACTACAAAGGAGTAAAAATTAATGTAATAGATACACCTGGTCACGCAGATTTTGGTGGTGAAGTAGAGCGAGTATTAAAAATGGCAGATGGTGTATTATTATTGGTAGATGCTTTTGAAGGACCAATGCCACAAACTAGATTTGTGTTAGGAAAAGCCTTAGAATTAGGCTTAACACCTATAGTTGTCGTTAACAAAGTTGACAAAGAAAATTGTACTCCAGACATAGTTCATGAAAAAGTATTTGATTTAATGTTTGCTTTAGAAGCTACAGAAGATCAATTAGACTTTACTACTATTTATGGTTCTGCTAAGAATGGTTGGATGAGTACAGACTGGCAAGATCCAAAAGATAATATTTTAGATTTATTAGATGCTGTAATAGAATCTATACCTGAAGCTCCTTACAGAGAAGGATCTCCTCAAATGCAAATCACTTCTTTAGATTTTTCTTCTTTTACAGGAAGAATAGCAATAGGACGAGTTTTTAGAGGTGATTTAGAAGAGAATAAAGATTATATGTTGTGTAAAAGAGATGGTTCTACTAAAAAAGTTAGAATTAAAGAATTACACGTTTTTGAAGGAATGGGGAAAGCCAAAACTTCTAAAGTAAGAAGTGGAGATATTTGTGCAATAACAGGATTAGAAGGTTTTGAAATTGGAGATACCATTGCAGATATTGAAAACCCTGAAGCATTGCCAAGAATAGAAGTAGATCAACCTACAATGAGTATGTTGTTTACCATTAACAACTCTCCTTTCTTTGGTAAAGAAGGAAAGTTTGTAACCTCTCGTCACTTACGTGATCGTTTGTTTAAAGAGATGGAGAAGAATTTGGCCTTACGTGTAGATGAAACTGATACAGAAGATAAGTTTAACGTTTTTGGACGTGGAATTTTACATTTATCTGTACTGATTGAAACCATGCGTAGAGAGGGGTATGAATTACAAGTAGGAAGACCTCAAGTAATTATTAAAGATATTGATGGTGTAAAATCAGAACCTTATGAAACTTTATCTATAGATGTCCCTGAAGAAGTTGCCTCTAAAGCAATTAATTTAGTTTCTCTAAGAAAAGGAGATTTATTAGTGATGGAGCCCAAAGGAGATTTACAACATTTAGAATTTACCATCCCATCTAGAGGATTAATAGGCCTGCGTAATAAAATTTTAACCGCAACAGCAGGTACAGCAATTATTAACCATAGATTTTCTGAATACGGAGCTTACAAAGGCGATTTTTCTGAAGATATTAAAGGAGCTATTGTATCTTCTGCAGCTGGTAAAGCTACAGCATACGCAATAGATAGATTGCAAGATAGAGGACGTTTCTTTATAGATATTAATCAAGAAATTTATATTGGTCAGGTTGTTGGAGAAAACAGCAAAGATTCTGATATGGGTGTGAATTTAATTAAAGGGAAACAATTAACAAACATGAGAAAATCTGGTACAGATGATGCAATGAAAATTGCTCCTAAAGTAGATTTTTCATTAGAGGAATGTATGGAGTACATTAAAGGAGATGAGTATTTAGAAGTCACTCCAGAAAGCTTACGTATGCGTAAAATTACCTACAGACCATAAGGATTATATATATATGAAAAAGCTCAAGTTTTACTTGAGCTTTTTTTATTTTTTAAATTCTGAAATGAATTTAATTAATTATTCTAAACAGTTATTTGAAATAAACTAACTGTTGCATTTTGGTAGTGTAGTGGGAGTTCTGAAGTATGTTGTAATTTTGATAGGCCTATAAAATCAAATCCACATTTTTTATAGTGAGTTATGAGTCCAATATTCTCACCAACAGTGTCCATTCTAATGTATTTTTTATTTCTTCCTTGTGCATATTTTTTAGACCATGTTACAATCTCTTTCACTAAAGATCTTCCTCTAAAGCTAGGGTTTGTTGCTATTCTATGAATATAAATTGAGGGCTCATTATTTTTTAATCCCCAAATTTGGGGATCGCTATCTGTAGTTGCCCAAACACAAGCAATTTGTTGGTCTATGATAAGTTTCCATTGTCTATTTTCATGAATTTCTTTTTCAATCAGTGTTTTTTTGAAATTTGGCCAAGCAACCATAGATTTCTGTTGTTGATAATCAGTAGCTATTTTATAAAGCTCAAATATGTTATCGATATCTTGAATTTGACTATTATAAATTTTCATTTTTAGTTAGTAAGTGTAAAAAGTGATTTTATATATTGTCACTAGGTTATTAACTTTGGCCTATTCGTTTTTTTAGTTCACTAAAATCCTCAATAATTAGATCAGCATTTTTTAAAGTTTGATCAGCAGAAAATGGGTTATTATATCCAATAACAAAAATTTCAGCATCGTTGGCTGATTTTATTCCATTGTCTGAATCTTCTATTACAATACAATTTTCATTAGAGGCATTTCCTAATAAGACAGCTTTCTCAAAGATTTCAGGATGGGGTTTAGAGGCTGTAAGATCTGCACCACTAATTTTTGCAGTAAAATATTGATTTAAACCAAATCTAGAAAAAACACGATTGATGTTTACCATAGCAGATGATGAGGCTAGAACTAGCGTAATATTTTGTTCGTACAAGAAGTGAATTAAATCTTTAACTCCATGAACCAGAGATAATGTTGGGTCATTTTCAAAGTAATTTACATAACGTTTTCTTTTTTGAAGAACTAAATCTTCAGGAATATTATCTAGATTAAAATGATTTACCAACTTTTGAAATGCATTAATTGTAGATGAACCAGTTAACGTTTTGTAAAGTGCTTCAGAAACATCAACTCCTAAACTTTTAAAAGTCTCATAATATGCCTTTTTATGAATTTCTTCAGAATCGATAATAACGCCATCCATATCAAAAATAACACACTGTAATTTTTTTGGAAAGTTCATTTAATTTAAAAATTTAGAATTTAATTTTTTAGTAGGGATCATACATTCTTCTTTTTTTCCAAACCAACGGTATCTATTTCTAGCAATAAAGTCATAAAAAAAGTCATTAAAAAAAACAGGGAAAATTCTAAATACTTGAAAGAGTTTCCATATACCGTAAAATTCATTTGCAATTTTGAAAGCTGCTTCAGATTTTATAAAGTAGTCTTCTCCAGGAATATATAACACAATAGAGTCTATTTTTGAAGTATCAATTCCTAATTCATTAATAATATTTTTACCGGTATTTGATTGAAGTGCAGTAAATAAAAAAATGTTTCTTTTATCCTGTTTAATTATCTTTAAAACAGCTTCATTACATAAGTTACAGACCCCGTCAAATAAAATTAACTTTTTGTTATTAGGAATGGTATCTATCATTTTAAACATATACAGCAAAAATAATGCATAAAAATTTAAAATTTAGTGTAACAAATTTATTTTGGAAACGTCTTATGTGAGTATCACTATTTACAAGTAAATTGTAATTCGTTTTAACATAAAATTAGTAGCGGTAATATTGCCTATTAGCTACTTTTATCAAAAAATAAATTAGGTAAATGATTCGTATAAACAACCTACATAAATCGTATCCCATAGGTAAAGATTCTTTACATGTTTTGAAGGGTATAGACTTACATATTAAAGAAGGTGAATTTGTCTCAATTATGGGTTCATCAGGTTCAGGTAAGTCTACTTTATTAAACATAGTTGGTTTATTAGATGAGCACGATGAGGGTGATTATTTTTTAAATGGTCAAGAAATTAAAAATTTAAATGAAAAAAAAGGTGCAGTTCTTAGAAATAAATTTTTAGGGTTTGTTTTTCAATCTTTTAACCTTATCTCATATAAAACTGCGCTAGAGAATGTTTCATTGCCATTATATTATAAAGGGGTCTCCAGAAAAGAGCGACAAAAAATAGCGCTAGAGTATTTAGATAAGGTAGGTCTTAAAGATTGGGCATCTCATTTACCCAATGAATTATCTGGTGGTCAAAAACAGCGTGTAGCTATAGCAAGGGCTTTAGTAACCCAACCCAAGGTTGTTTTAGCAGACGAACCAACGGGAGCATTAGATTCCACAACAACAGATTCTGTGATGGATTTATTGAAAGACATCAATAATGAAGGAATGACCGTTTTTGTGATTACACACGAGGAGGAAGTTGCTGATCAAACTAAACGAATAGTTCGTTTAAAAGACGGAATTATAATTAGTGATACTATCAACGTTCAAAGAAACCCTGTAAAAACCGTTTAACTATGTTCGATTTAGATCGATGGAGGGAAATCTTCCAAAGCATAAATAAAAATAAATTACGTTCTGTAATGTCTGGTTTTACAGTAGCTTTTGCTATTTTATTATTTACCTTGTTATTTGGTGTTGTTAGTGGTCTTAAAAACACATTTGAAGGTGCGTTTGTAGACGATGCTGTAAATTCTATGATTGTAAGGGTCTGGAAAACAACAAAACCGTTCAAAGGATTACAATCTGGTAGGAGAATTCAATTAAAGAATCCAGATTATGATTATTTAGCTGACAAATATGAATCAAAGATAGATTTGATGACTGCTAGAATTTTTAAAAATTTCAGTATTTCATATAATGATAAACAAGACAATTATAGTGTAACAGCTGTTCATCCCGATCATCAATTTTTAGAGAAAACAATAATAGATGAGGGAAGATACATAAATCAACTAGACATCAATGAATCCTCAAAAGTAATCGTAATAGGTAGGTTAATTAAGTCTGATTTATTTGGAGAAAAACTAGCATTGGGTAAACGAGTCAATGTAGGAGGGATATCCTATAAAATTATTGGAATTTTTTCTGATGATGGCGGAGACAATGAAGAGAGAGTAGCCTATATTCCTGTAACTACAGCACAAAAATTATATGGGAATAATGAGTATTTAAATCAAATTAGAATTGGGTACAATCAAGATTTAAATTTAGATGAGGCCATAGCTTTTGGAAATCTTATAGAAAGAGATATGAGAAGCAAACTGGATATTCATCCAGATGACCAAAGCGCTTTGTCTGTTAGAAATATGGCTGAAGGTAGAAAAGGAGTTGATGTTTTTATGATTGCACTTTTTTTTATCGTAGTTTTTATAGGCTCTGGTACTCTTATTGCAGGAATAATTGGTATCAGCAATATTATGATATTTGTGATCAAAGAAAGAACTAAAGAATTTGGTATACGAAAAGCCCTAGGCGCTAAACCTTCTTCAATTGTTGGAATGGTAGTTCAAGAGTCTGTCTTAATTACCACCATAGCAGGGTATCTTGGTTTAACTTTAGGAACCTATATTCTAAGTTTAATAGGAAATAGCTTAGAAAAAGATTATTTCATTAAAGATCCAAGTGTTAGTCAAGGATTGGTCATTGGCGCCACTTTTGTTTTAATTATTTCAGGGTTAATAGCCGCTTTAGTTCCTGCTAGAAAAGCATCACAAATTAAACCCGTAGTAGCCTTAAGAGCAGATTAGTATGAAATTTATATTTGATTCAGATACTTGGCAAGAAATTTATGGAGGAATCCGTAAAAATAAAACGAGAACAGTAATAACTATCATTGGTGTTTTATGGGGAATCTTCTTGTTAGTAACTCTATTAGGAGCTTCCCGAGGTTTAGAAAATAATTTTAAAAATATTTTTGGAGATTTTGCTACGAATAGTGTATTTGTTTGGTCTCAAAGAACCGAACTTCCTTTCAAAGGTTTTCAAAAAGGCAGAAGACTTCGTTTAACAACAAATGATGTTGAGATTTTAAAAAGAGAATACAAAGAAATTAAATTTATTGCTCCTAGAAGTCAATCAAATAGTGCAATAACTAGAGGTTTTAAAACAGGGAATTTTAATATTTCAGGAGATTTACCCGTTTTAGACAAAGTTCAAAAAAAGGATTTAGTTTATGGGCGTTTTTTAAATGAAAATGATATAAAGTTAAAAGCTAAAGTTTGTGTTATTGAATTGGAGATATACGAACAATTATTTGATAAAAATGAGGACCCAGTTGGAGAAATGGTAAATATTGGAAATATTTCTTACAAAGTTATTGGGGTTTACAAAAACGGCAACATTTCTTTTGATGGTTCAGCCGCATACATACCCTTTACAACTTTTCAACAGGTATTTAATAGAGCAAATAGAATTAGTTGGATGATGATTACTGCAAATGAAGGAGTTGATATTTTACAAATGGAGAAAGATTTACTATTAACTTTAAAAAATATTCATAAAGTAGATCCAGAAGATAAAAAAGCTTTTGGTAGTGCTAATTTAGCAGTTGAAATTGGAAAAGTTACAGGATTTTTAACAGGTATGCAGTTTTTGACTTGGTTTGTTGGTATCGCTACTCTTATCGCTGGGGTATTTGCTATTGGAAATATTCTCTTAATTACAGTTAAAGAGCGTACCAAAGAAATAGGAATTAGGCGTGCAATTGGAGCAACTCCAATAGAAATAAGAAGACAAGTAGTTCTTGAGTCAGTATTTTTAACAACTGTTGCAGGGATGCTAGGTATTATTTTTGGAGGTTTCGTATTGTTTTTATTAGATTATTTTTTAGGTTCTGGCCCAGATCCTACTTTAGTAAATCCAACAGTTAATATTCCAATTATATTATTTGCATTTTTAATCCTAATAGTGCTTGGAACTTTAATTGGCTTAATACCCGCTTACATGGCTACACTGGTAAAACCAATAGATGCCCTAAGAGATGAATAAAAATAAAATAATATATTAATCAAAGTTTATACACAAATAAAATGAGTAAAAGAGCAAAAATTATATTAGTAATAGTTTTCATAACATTTGCAGGAGTTCTTCTATGGTTAGGGAGTAAAAATAAAAAAAACATAAAAACTTTTGATACTGAAAAAGCTTTTAAAGCTACTATAGTAAAAAAGACAGTTGCTACCGGAAAAGTGATTCCTCTTGAAGAAATTGAAATTAAACCACAGATTACTGGGATTATAGATAAAATAATCTTACTCGAGGGTGCAAAAGTAAAAAAAGGAGACTTAATTGCAACTGTAAGGGTTGTTCCTAATGAACAATCTTTGATAAGTGCAAAAGGAAGGGTTGATAATATTAAATTAAGAGTTAAAAATTTAAAAATTTCTTTTGACCGAAATAAGAAGTTGTATGATAAAGGGGTGTTAGCAGCATCAGCATTTGAGCAAGTTGAGTTGTCTTTCGAACAAGCAAAACAAGATTTGGTGAACGCTCAAAATGATTACAAAATCATTAAAAGTGGTTCCTCTGGTGTTGGCTTAGCCAATACTGATATTAGAGCCCAAATATCTGGTACAGTATTAGAGATTCCTGTAAAAGAAGGAGATCAAGTAATTCAAAGTAATAATTTTAATGCTGGAACTACCATTGCCTCAATAGCAGATATGAGTAAAATGATTTTTGAAGGTAAAGTTGATGAATCAGAAGTTAGTCGATTAGTTAAAGGCACAGATATAGAAATATCATTAGGAGCCATAGAGGAGAAAAAATTTCCAGCTAAATTAAATTTCATTGCTCCAAAAGGAACTGAAGAGGGTGGAGCTGTTCAATTTAAAATTAAAGCAAATATAACTCTAGATGATAATTATTTTGTTAGAGCAAACTACAGTGCAAATGCTGATATTGTTCTTGAAAAACAAGATAGTGTATTATCCATAAAAGAGGCTTTACTTCGTTTTGATAAAAAAACTGAAAAACCTTATGTAGAGGTTAAAATTGGTGAGAATGAGTTTGAAAAAAGAGAGTTAGAGTTAGGGATTTCAGATGGGGTTAATATTATGGTAAAATCTGGAATTAATACTACTGATGAGTTGAAAATATGGAATAAAGCCAATAAAGATTACGAAGCGGATGATGATCCAAGAAGAGATTAATTGATATAATTGAGGTTACATAATAAGGGATTTATTAATAAATCCCTTTTTTTATTTGATAAAAATCCTATACCCCAATTCAAACCCAAGTATGTTATACCCACTATTAGGTTTTTGTATATTAAAGTTGGAAACATGACCAACTGTAGTTGCTACAAAAACTTCTGATGAATTTCTTGTATGAGCAAGACCTAAAGATACGTTTTCAATGAATGTAAAGCCCTTAGCCAATCGTTCAGACTCTAAGCTTATGTAGCCTGCTCCCAAACCTAAAGTAGCCTCGAAGGCAATGTTTTTAATTAAAGATTTTCTTAATTGAAATCCTAATTCAAAAGCATATAATGAGATGTCTTTTTTTTGAGTAAATTTCTCACGTAGATACTCAAAATTTTCTTCGTCAGGAGTAACAAATTGTTCATTAAGTAATTGATGTTGTGCCCTTTGATACTGTGGTTGTACCATAAGGTTTATATCCCAGTTCTTCCCTTTTCTTAATACATAAAATAACTGAAATTTATAGACGTTCGTCTTGTAGTCATAATCTTTATCAAAAAACAAAATATTATTTTGTTTAGCACTACTATATAGAAATCCAATTTTCTTAACTGAGGGTTTTATTTTTTTTTCTTGAGCATTAACCAAAGAATAAAAAAATAATAAAATAATAAAAATTGATCTATTCAAACTGCTTGGCTATTTTTTCAGCTTTTCTACTCTCAGAATAATCATAAAAACCCTCTCCAGATTTCACGCCTAATTTTCCAGCACTTACCATATTTACCAATAGTGGACAAGGTGCATATTTTGGATTTTTAAAACCATTATACATTACCTCTAAAATAGACAAACAAACGTCTAAACCTATAAAATCAGCTAATTGTAAAGGCCCCATTGGATGAGCCATACCCAATTTCATAACAGTATCAATTGCTGTTACTCCAGCAACTCCGTTGTAAAGAGTTTCAATAGACTCGTTAATCATAGGAAGTAATATTCTATTGGCTACAAATCCAGGGTAGTCGTTTACTTCTACAGGAATCTTATTCACTTTCTTAGATAGGTCAACTATAAATTTTGAAACTTCATCAGAGGTGTTATAACCTCTAATGATTTCAACTAATTTCATTAGGGGTACTGGATTCATAAAATGCATACCGATAACTTTATCTGGTCTAGAAGTTATCCCTGCAATTTGTGTTATGGATATTGAAGAAGTGTTCGTTGCTAAAATGGTGTCATCCGGACAGACTTCATCTAATTCTTTAAATATTTTTAATTTTAGATCTAAATTTTCAGTTGCAGCTTCAATAACCAAGCTAGCATATTGAGTTCCTTCCTTAATTGAAGTGTATGTCGTAATATTTGTTAAAGTTCTATCTTTATCAGCTGTAGTTATTTTTTCCTTAATAACCATTCTATCAAGATTTTTAGATATTACAGCAATACTTTTATCTAGAGCCTTTTGAGAAACATCAATCAATTGTACATTAAAATTAAATTGAGCAAAGGTATGCGCAATTCCATTACCCATAGTACCTGCTCCAATTACTGCTATATTTTTCATGTGTCTAGTATTTTATGAATTAATTTTTTTATTTTCTATTGGTAAAGACTTTTGAGGAAATTCCTTATGTTAATTAAGTATTTAAGTACAAATATTATCTAAAAACAATCAATAATCTGCTGTGCTACTCTTAAGGCGTTTGTACCCTGTCTTAAAGATACAACAGGTTTTGTGTTATTTTCAATAGCATTAGCAAAAGATTCCAATTCATCTAAGATGGCATTGTTAGGAGTAACTTCAGGGTTATCAAAATATATTTGTTTTTTCACTCCTTCAGCGTTTTGAAGAATCATAGCAAATTCATCAGGTTGATCAGGTACATCTTTCATTCTTACAATTTCAGATTTTTTTTCTAAGAAATCAACAGAAATATAAGCGTCTTTTTGAAAAAATCGAGATTTCCTCATATTTTTCATAGATATTCTACTCGCTGTTAAGTTGGCTACACATCCGTTTTCAAATTCTATTCTGGCATTTGCTATATCCGGAGTTTCAGAAATAACAGAAACGCCGCTAGCATGAACATTCTTAACAGGTGAATCAACTACACTTAAAATAATATCAATATCATGTATCATTAAGTCTAACACAACTGGAACATCTGTCCCTCTTGGATTAAATTCAGCTAAACGATGACATTCTATGAACATAGGACTAATAATCATATCTTTTGCAGCGATAAAAGCTGGATTAAAACGTTCTACGTGTCCAACCTGACCCAATACATGCTTTTGACTAGCAAGGGTTCTAATTGCTTCTGCTTCTATGACTGTCTTTGTGATTGGTTTTTCAATAAAAATATGACAACCTTTTTCTATAGCCTGTTTGGCACAATCAAAATGAGAAAGCGTTGGGGTTACAATATCTACAACATCAACTTCTTTTATTAAATCTTCAATACTGCTAAAAGCGCGATATCCAAACGCTTCAGATACTTTCTGAGCATTTTCTTTTGAGGGGTCGTAAAAACCTATCAAATCGTATTTCTTAGATTGTTGTAGTAATTTCAGGTGAATCTTCCCTAAATGACCTGCACCTAATACTCCTGCTTTTAGCATAAAAATTTGATTTTTTTGATGATGTATTTAAACTATAACAAAGATACAATTTTATAGGAATTTTAAATCAATTATTCTACTTTTAGACTTCTATTTAAAGTTATAAATTGAAAGACACTTCTAAACACCAAGGCCTAAGAAATCAGTTGGCTAGCATCCTAAAAAAGAAAGGAATTACAAATGAAAAGGTATTAACTGCAATAAAACTAATTCCCAGACATTTGTTCATTGACTCCTCTTTTTCAGACCATGCATACCAAGATAAAGCATTCCCGATTGCTGCAGAGCAAACCATTTCTCAGCCTTATACTGTTGCTTTTCAATCTCAAACTCTAGCAGTTAATCGAGGAGATGTTGTCTTGGAAATAGGAACTGGTTCAGGGTATCAAACTGCTGTTTTAATTGAGTTAGGAGCTGAAGTTTATACCATAGAGCGCCAACATGAGTTGTTCAAAAAGACTTCGTTGTTTTTACCGAAATTGGGCTATAAACCAAAGAAGTTTATTTTTGGAGATGGATATAAAGGTTTTAAAGAAAAAGCGCCTTTTGATAAAATTATTGTAACTGCAGGCGCACCTTTTGTTCCTAAACCATTATTAGCTCAATTAAAAGTGGGAGGGATGTTGTTAATACCAGTAGGCGAAAAAAAACAAATTATGACAATGTTTTACAGAAAAACGCCTAAAGAATTTGAAAAAAAAGAGCTAGGAGATTTTGCTTTTGTTCCCATGCTTCAGAAGAAAGTGTAATCTACATCAATTAATAAAAGCTCATATTTTCAACTTGAAAAATATAACAGTATACTAAGGAAATCTAATTTTTCTTTGCTCTTTTCCAAATTGCAGTTCTTCCAAACATAGAAATACCAATATAACCTCTTAGTTTTAAAGTATTATGATCTAATAATTGAAGGTAACACTTATATTCTTTTCCATTTTTTGGGTCTAAAATTTTTCCTCCAGACCACTCATTGCCATCTTTTGTTAAACCTGTTAAAATATTCATACCTAAAATTGCTGCATTTTTTCTTTTTCCACTACATTCAACACAGGTTGCTGCACTTCTATTAGAATCACTAATTGATATTATTTTTGCGAAGGCTTTTGAATCTTTCTCATAAACCTCTATAACAGATTCAATTTTATTTGTTTCTTCATCATAAGAATTCCAATTGCCAAAAATAGTTTGTGAAAAACCTGATATTGTAACAAAAACACTAAAAATAAGAACTAATTTTTTTTTCATAATCTATAGAGAATGTAATAATTAAAAATATAATTTTATTTAATCATAGGTAGCATCAAAATTTGAATCCCATTTTCCTTGTACTCGAAGGACTTGTTCAATAATGTCTCGTACACATCCTTCCCCACCATTTTTATCAGAAATATATTTTGATATGTGTTGAATCTCAATTGCAGCATCGTTAGGGCAGCATGCTAAGCCAACAATTTTCATGATTGGATAATCTGGTACATCATCACCCATGTACAAAATGCGCTCTGATTGTAAATTATACATCTCAATAAATTCATTGTACTGTTCAATTTTATTATGTGCACCCATATACACATCCTTAATACCTAAATTTTGTAATCTAATTTTCACCCCCTCATGTTTTCCTCCTGTGATGATACAAATTCTTAAACCAGCTTTAACAGCTGCACGAAGTGCATAACCATCTTTAATATTCATCTGTCGAATTAATTCACCATTTGGAAATACAGTTACAATTCCATTAGTTAACACTCCATCAACATCAAAAATTAGCGTGTTTATTTGAGATAAGTATTGTTTATAGCTCTTTTCCATGATTTTGAATAGATTGTGTAATTTTTAAATAAAGTTCTTGTTGTGACTTTGATAACAAATTTAGATGATTTTTTATTGTTTCCATGTCATTTCTTTTTGCTGGACCCGTTTGCGCTTCTTTGGGAGTTAAGTTTTTAATTTTTTGAGATGTTTCCTCAATCAATGGCTGTAAAATATTAAACGGAACATTATGTTCTTCACAAATATTATGTGCAATTGTGTACATATGATTTGTGAAATTATTCACAAAAACAGCAGCAACATGAATTTTTTTTCTTTGAAGAGAAGAAAGATGATAAATATTGCCCTGCAATAAAGAAGCTAATTTTTCTAGTTTGGTAAGGTCGCTTTTATTTTCCGCCTCCAAACAAATGGGAATAGTTGAAAAATTTATTTCTTTTTCTTTTGAAAAAGATTGTAATAGATAAAATACACCTTTATTTTTTTCATTTTTTAAAGCTTTCATTTCCACACTTCCTGAAGTATGAACTACGAGAGCGTTTTTTAGATTGTATGAAATATTTGCTATGGCATCATCGCTTACAGCTATAATTGTTACATCTGCTTCTTTTATTAATGCTAAATCATTTGTAGTTGAAACACTACTTTTTAGCAAGGCTTCATCCTCTGAATTCCTTGTATATACTTGTTTTAGATTGACATTCTCAATCTTTAAAAAAGCTTTAATTAAATGTCTGGCAACATTACCACTTCCTATAATAACCACTGAAATCATGCTGCGAAGATATTGAAATTATTAATTGCTATGATTGATTTCTTCAGTTTCGGAAAAGCGATTTATAATTATGTTTCTTTTTAGTGGTTTCTTTTGTAAATTCGTTTCTCATAATTTAATATAATGAAAGATTCAAAAAAATTAGGAGTTAACTCTATTTGTGTTCATGTTGGAGAAGTAAAAGATGAACAATTTAAGGGGGCTATTTCACCAATGTATATGTCAACTTCGTATGCTTTTGATCAAGTAGATGTTAAACGATATCCTCGTTATTTTAATACTCCTAATCAAGAAGCCTTACGAAGAAAAATTGCAGCTTTAGAACATACTGAGGATGCACTAATTTTTAGTTCTGGAATGGCAGCTATTAGTACAACATTGTTAGCTTTTTTAAAAAAAGGAGATCATATTTTAATTCAACAAGTAATTTATGGTGGTACTTATAATTTTATTGCCAAAGAATTTGAAAAATATGGAATAGAATATTCTTACACAGCATCTGATAAGTTTGAAGATTTTGAGCCTTTACTCAAACCAAATACGAAAATTATCTATATAGAAACCCCCTCAAATCCTTTGCTAGGAATTACAGATATAAAAGCTACAGCTGATTTAGCAAAAAGGAAGGGGATTATTACCATGATTGATAACACATTCGCCTCACCAATTAATCAAACTCCTGCAGATTTTGGTATAGATATTATGATCCACTCTGCTACTAAATATATGGGAGGGCATTCTGATATTTCAGCAGGTGCAGTAGCAACTTCTAAAGAATTTATAGAATTAATTTGGGAAACTGCAATTAATTTAGGAGGAAATTTAAGTGACTTTACTGTTTGGATGTTAGAACGAAGTTTAAAAACTTTAAACTTAAGGGTTAAAGAACAAACCAAAAATGCACAAGTATTAGCAGAATATTTAGAGGGTAATTTATCGATTAAGAAGGTTTATTATCCAGGCTTAAAAAGTCATCCAAAACACACTATAGCAGCCTCACAAATGCATGGTTTTGGTGCAATGATGTCTTTTGAATTAAAGGAAGGTATCGATGCTATGGAATTTCAGAATTCATTGCAATTTATTAAACCCTCATTAAGTTTAGCAGGAGTAGAAAGTACAATATTGAGTCCTGCCCAAACTACCCACGCCTTGTTAAGTGAAGAAGAAAGATTAGAACGAGGAATATCTGATAGATTGATTCGTTTTTCAGTAGGTATCGAAGAACCTGAAGATTTAATAGCAGATATTGAACAAGCGCTTTTAAAAATAAAAAAAGGACACGTATGAAATTAGATATATTGGCTTTTGGTGCACATCCAGATGATGTTGAATTAGGAGCAGCAGCTACAATAGCTAAAGAAGTTTCTTTAGGGAAGAAAGTTGGAATCGTAGATTTAACTCAAGGTGAATTAGGGACACGAGGTTCTAAAGAATTAAGAAAAGTTGAAGCTGCTAACGCTGCTAAAGTTCTGGGGGTAACCTTTAGAGAAAATTTAAAATTTGCAGATGGTTTTTTTGTAAACGATAAAAATCATCAGTTAGAAGTTATTAAATTGATTCGAAAATACAAACCTGAAATTGTTTTGTGTAATGCAGTTGATGACAGACACGTTGATCACGGAAAAGGAAGTAAGTTAGTGTCTGATGCCTGTTTTTTGAGTGGTCTTGAAAAAATTGAAACTAAACTTGATGGTATACTACAAAACAAATGGAGACCTAAATTGGTTTATCATTATTTACAATGGAAAAATTCTGAACCAGATTTTGTTGTAGATGTTAGTGGTTTTATGGATGTGAAAATGGATGCTGTTTTAGCGTACAGTTCTCAATTTTATGACTCCAATAGCAAGGAGGCTGAAACACCTATCAGCTCCAAAAATTTCACAGATAGTATACACTATAGAGCTAGAGACTTGGGAAGACTAATTGGTGTAGATTATGCGGAAGGTTTTACGGTAGAACGCTTTATTGCTATTACATCTCTAGATAAATTAATATAATTTTTCTTTCTATAGATTTAAAAAAAAATTATATTTGCATCCGCTTATGAGAGTTAACATTTATTTGTTTGCATAGCATAAGTGATATGGTAGTTGTAGCTCAGTTGGTTAGAGCATCGGTTTGTGGTACCGAGGGTCGTGGGTTCGAGCCCCATCTTCTACCCAAAAAGACAAAGTCTTCTCAGAAATGGGAAGGCTTTTTTTGGTTTTTACTTCTTATTAGGTATAAGTTTTTCTTTTAAGCTTTCTGATGTATAAGATTTATTATTTTTAATTAACTCTTCCGGTGTACCCTCAAAAATTAATTGTCCTCCTTTTTTTCCACCTTCTAATCCGAGGTCTATAATATAATCTGCACATTTTATCAATTCTATATTATGTTCAATCACTAGTATAGAATGTCCTTTGTCTAATAAAGCATTAAATGAAGCTAAAAGTTTTTTAATGTCGTGAAAATGGAGACCTGTTGTGGGTTCATCAAAGATAAATAATGCTTTATCTTTAGTAGTACCTTTCACTAAGAAAGAAGCTAACTTTATTCTTTGAGCTTCACCACCAGATAAAGTAGAGGATGACTGACCTAATTGAACATATCCCAGTCCAACATCCTGTAAAGGTTTTAACTTATTTGCAATTTTTGTCTGTTGATGTTCGATAAAAAAGGCTACTGCATCATCAATCGTAGAATTTAATATATCATCGATATTTTTACCTTCAAAATTAACCTCAAGAACTTCTTTTTTAAATCGTTTACCCTTACAGTCATCACATTGCAAATGAACATCAGCCATAAACTGCATTTCAATAGTCACAACTCCTTCACCTTTGCACACTTCACATCTTCCACCATCCACATTAAATGAAAAATGTTTTGGTTTGTAATTTCTGATCTTTGAAATTTTTTGAGAGGACAGAAGGGCTCTTATATCATCGTATGCTTTAATATAAGTTACAGGATTTGATCTAGAAGAACGTCCAATAGGGTTCTGATTAATAAACTCAATATGTTTTATTTGTCCAAAATCTCCTATAACATCTGTGTGTTGACCAACTTTCTCTCCATATCCCATCATTTTTTTTTGCAAGGCAGGATATAATATTTTTTTTACTAGGGTACTTTTTCCACTTCCAGAAACACCTGTAATCACAGTTAAACTCTCTAAAGGAAACTTTGTATTAATATTTTTTAAATTATTTTCTCTAGCACCCAGAACTTGAATATAATTTTTAAAACTTCTTCTTTTTGTTGGAATTTCAATTTTAAATTCTTCTGTTAAATATTTAGCTGTTAAGGAATTAGATTTCAAGATATCTTCAAAGTTACCCTCTGCTACTATTTTTCCTCCAAAAGTACCAGCCTCAGGGCCTATATCAATAATGTAATCTGCAGCTTTCATAATATCTTCATCATGCTCAACAACAATTACTGTATTTCCTAAATCTCTTAAATCTTGTAAAACATTTATGAGTCTTTTAGTGTCTTTTGGATGTAATCCAATACTAGGTTCATCTAAAATATACATAGAGCCTACTAGACTACTCCCTAATGAAGTAGCAAGATTAATACGTTGGCTTTCTCCTCCAGAAAGTGAATTTGAAGTTCTATTTAGCGTGAGGTAGTCTAAACCAACATTTTGTAGGAAATCTAGGCGATTGTTTATTTCAGTCAATAAACGCTTTCCTATTTTCTCTTCATATTTATTTAATTTTAATTGCTTAAAAAAAACAGACAATTCATCTAATGGTAAGGTAACTAAGTCTGAGATTGTTTTATTTCCAACTTTTACATAATTAGCTTCTTTCCGTAATCTTTTACCATCACAGGTTGAACAAATTGTTTTTCCTCGGTATCGAGATAGCATTACTCTGTTTTGTATTTTGTAGCTTTTCTCTTCTAAAGCTGAAAAAAAATGATGAATACCATAAAAACTTTTATTGCCTTTCCAAACTAAGTTTTTTTGCTCTTCAGTAAGCTCAAACCAGGGTTTATGAATTGGAATGTCATATTTATAGGCGTGCGTAATTAATTCATCTTTGTAGTGTTTATAGGCATCTGTTCTGAATGGATATATAGCATCGTTGTAAATGGAAATTCCTGTATTTGGAATTACTAAATCTTCATCTATCCCAACAACATCACCATAACCTTCACAGGTGCTGCAAGCCCCGTAAGGGTTGTTGAAACTAAAAAAATGAGTATTTGGCTCATAAAATAAAATACCGTCTAACTCAAATTTGTTATTAAATTCAGTTAAAGTATTATTAGATACATCCTGAATAACACAAACTCCATTTCCTTCAAAAAAAGCAGTTTGAATAGCATCAGACAAACGATTGTAAAAATCTTCATCATCTTTAACAACAACCCTGTCAATAACTAGTTTTAAGTCATTATAATTATTTTTATCAGTAGGGATATCATCTATGCGATAAATCTGATCTTCGTATTTAATACGAGCATATCCTTGTTGAGATAAAACTTTTAAAACTGTCTTTAGATCTCTATCTTCATTAATAACAATTGGACATAGCAAAAGTAGTTTAGTTTCCTCCTTAAAAGTCTTTACAAAATTTGTTACATCTGTTACGGTATGTTTTTTAACAATTTCCCCTGAAATAGGAGAGTAGGTATTCCCAATTCTTGCAAATAATAGTTTTATGTAATCGTAAATTTCAGTAGATGTTCCAACGGTAGATCGAGGATTGGTAGAATTCACTTTTTGTTCTATAGCAATTGCTGGAGCAATTCCTTTTATATAGTCTACTTTGGGTTTGTGTAATTTCCCTAAAAATTGACGTGCATAAGAGGATAAACTTTCAACATACCTTCTTTGGCCTTCTGCATATAAGGTGTCAAAGGCTAGTGTAGATTTTCCTGAACCCGATAATCCCGTAATAACTACTAGTTTATTTCTTGGAATAACAACATCAATATTCTTTAGGTTATGGAGCCTAGCTCCTTTAATAATGATATTTTCTTTTGGACTTACACTTGATAAATCTTTATTCATATGTTTGAAAGCAAGCTATAAAAATAATCATTTTTTCACTTTTTTTGATTTTAATTTAATTATAATTTAAAAAAAATGTAATTAAAAAATATTTTTTATATTTGTAACTATAACCACAAAAAATACATTTATAGAATAAAATTACTTTTTTAATTTTCTAAAAATAACGGACAGAAATATTTCTTCCATAAAGTAATTATATAATGTATAAAAATCAAACCCCAGACAGCACTTTAGTTACAAGATATATACAAGGATGTGAATCAAGCCTTGAAATTTTAATTAAAAAACATAAACAACGCCTATATAGTTTTATTTATAGTAAGGTGCAAGACAGAGAAATAACAGAAGATGTTTTTCAAGACACTTTTATTAAAGTAATTAGAACCTTAAAACTTGGAAACTATAACGAACAAGGAAAGTTTCTTCCTTGGGTAATGCGAATCTCACACAACTTAATAATTGATCATTTTAGGAAGTCAAATAGGATGCGGTCATTTAAAAACACAGCTGATTTTGATATATTTTCTGTGATAAGTGACGGCTCTTTAAATGCTGAAAAGCAATTAATTAAAGATCAGGTTTTATCTGATGTTAAAGAATTAATAGAAGAACTACCTAGTGAGCAAAAGGAAGTCTTAGTTATGAGAATTTATAAGGATATGAGTTTTAAAGAAATTAGTGAAAATACAGGGGTAAGTATTAACACTGCTTTAGGGAGAATGCGTTATGCATTAATAAATTTAAGGAAAATAATAGAAGAAAATAAAATAATTTTATTGGATTAACAATAATTATAGATTGCTTCCGTTGTTATATTTTAAAGACTATAATTATATACTGTATGAAGCAACTCTACTCTAAGAAGTCTTCTGAATTTCAGGAGCAACCAAAAAAAGAAACAGTTCAATATTTGATTAATTTTTCCAAATCACTATCAGTTGTAAAAACAAAATCAAATATCAAAATTGAATTGAATTTGAATTAAGTTAAAAAAACCTTGACACGAGTCAAGGTTTTTTTTAGCACCTAATTGTTTTTATAATAGTCATTTATAACTTTTTTTCTTCCAATTTTTCTTGTAATTATATCCTTTTCTAAATCCCATCCTCTTGCAGGAGAAAATTCTCTTCCATACCAAATAATTTGTAAATGCAAATCATTCCAAAGCTCTTTTGGAAACAATCTTTTGGCATCTTTTTCGGTTTGAACTACGTTTTTTCCATTAGTAAAATTCCAACGATATAGTAAGCGATGGATATGAGTATCTACAGGAAAAGCAGGAACTCCAAATGCTTGACTCATAACAACGCTGGCAGTTTTATGACCTACTGCAGGCAATTCTTCAAGACCTTCAAAAGTTTTAGGTACTTTACCATTGTATTTCTCAATCAAAATTTTTGATAACCCAAAAATCCCTTTAGATTTCATTGGTGATAAGCCACAGGGTCTAATTATTTGTTTTATTTCTTCTACGGTCATTTTTACCATATCAAAAGGGTTGTCTGCTTTAGCAAATAATAAAGGGGTGATTTTATTAACACGAACATCTGTACATTGAGCCGAAAGTAATACTGCAATTAATAAGGTGTACGGGTCTTTGTGATCCAATGGAATAGGAATTTCAGGATAAGTTTTCTGTAAAGTGTTAATTACAAACTCTACCTTTTCAGCCTTGTTCATTTATTTTGTTTTTAAAAAAGATTAATCAATAACAAAGTTACAAACTAACATTTAAAATTTTATGACACTTTTGTATATTTGAAATATAAAAAAACATATGGATACATTAAAAGTAGGAGATAAAGCTCCAAATTTTGAAACTAAAGATAATCAAGGTATTATAAGGAAGTTAGGTGATTATAGTGGTAAAAAGTTAGTAGTTTTCTTTTATCCTAAAGCAAGCACTCCAGGATGTACAGCTGAAGCATGTAATCTTAGAGATCATTATCAGACATTTCAATCTAAAGGCTACGAAATATTGGGAGTGAGTGCAGATTCAGAGAAAAGACAACAAAACTTCGTTCAAAAACATCAATTACCATTTCCTTTGCTAGCTGATGAAAATCATGATGTTATAAATGGTTTTGGAGTTTGGGGACCTAAAAAATTTATGGGTCGTGAGTATGACGGAATTCATAGAACAACATTTGTAATTGATGGTAATGGAATAATAGAAAATGTGATCTCAAAGGTAAAAACAAAGGATCACGCCTCACAAATATTGTAATTTAGAATTTCATCCCAATTCTAAGATTTAAAATTCTACCTGACAGGTAATTAGGCACTCCAAACTGATTCTTTGTTGCAGCATCTCTAACCCAAGTATTGGTAATTGAATTTTGAATATCAAACATATTGAATAGCTCTAAGCCTGCTGTAAACTCTTTAAATTTACTTAAAAAACCAGATGAAAATCTTTTTTTTGCATCCGTAAAAATATAAAGTACTCCTAAATCTGCGCGTCTATAATCTCTCAATCTATTTTGAAAATTGTAGGGGTCTGCATAGGAGGGAGCACCACCTGGAACTCCAGAATTGTATACTAAATTTAAATAGGCCTTCAAATCGGGTAAATTTGGCACATAGTCCTGAAATAAAATGCCTAATTTAAACCTTTGATCTGAGGGTCTAGCAATGTATCCACGATTGTTTATGTTTTCCTCAGTTTTTAATATTCCTAAACTAACCCAGCTCTCATTTCCAGGGACAAACTCACCATTAAGCCTCACATCTATTCCAGTTGCATATCCTTTTGCATTATTATTAGCTTGATACCTTATTCTAACATTATCTACACTGTAGGGATTTATATTAGATAAATTTTTAAAATATAGTTCGGTAGTTAATTTAAATGGCCTGTCCCACATTGTAAAACTGTAATCATTTCCCAAAACCATATGAATAGATTTTTGAGCTTTTATGTTTGGAATAATTTCTCCTTTGAAGTTTCGCAGCTCTTTGTAAAAAGGCGGTTGAGCATAAACTCCTCCAGATACTCTAAACAACATGTCTTTGTCCCAATTAGGTTTGATGGCAAATTGAGCCCTTGGACTTAGAATAAATTGACTTGTACTATTATTTTGATTCGCATTAACAGACCAAAGATGTCCTCGAACCCCAAGATTCCACCATACTTTATGATCTCCGATAAATCCTTTTTTACTGTATTGAAAAAATCCAGAAAGTCGTTTTATGCTTAACTTGTTTTCGGCTCTTATATTTTGAAATGGCTCAATTGGTCCTGAGTATGGATTATAAGGCTGATCATTGATAAAACCTAAGTTTAGAGGCCTAACTGAAAATCCAACAGAGTCAATAATTTCCCATTCTCTAATTCGATCTTTGATATCCTCTATTTGGTATTTAATTCCAAAATCAATTTGGCTTTCATTTTTTTTATAAGTTCCCTTAACTTGTACGTTAGTAATTAAAGCATCTAAGTCATTTCTGGAATGGTTTAGTTGAGAACCTATTCCTTCAGAAAAGGTTACATCACCAAATGTTTCTGATCCAATATTTGAATCAACTTCCCCCAAATTATAGGATGCAGCAATATCAAAATATTCCTCTTCCTGTGTGTTAAAAGCACTTAAAGTACTCGTAAGCTCCAAATTATCATTTACTTGATAATTAGCACTTAAAGCACCAAATGCAGTTAAATATGTATCTTTTTCTTGACCATCATAAAATACAATTAATTCTAAAGGATCTGAAACAGTACCAAACCTAGTTCTTCTTGTTACGGGTTGATAATCATAGGTGTTTAAAGAAAAGTTTCCTAAGAAATTTAAACTAAGTTTTTCGTTTTTCTTATAGGTTAAAAAAGTTTGAATATCTGTAAAACGAGGTTTAAAATTTGTTTCAATCTGTTTAGAGTTTACAAATAAACTATTATCTCTATACCTAACTCCAACAATAGCTGTTAATGCATTGTCTAAAAAAACATCTTCTACAGTAATGCTACTCCCAAGAAGACTGGCTTTTACAGTAGCAGAAAATTCTGTTGGTTTTCTATAAGTAATATCTAATACAGATGAAAGTTTGTCGCCATATTTAGCTTGAAACCCTCCAGCAGAAAAGTTAATATTTTGAACCATAGTTGAATTCACAAAACTTAATCCCTCTTGTTGTCCAGATCGTACTAAAAAAGGACGGTAAATCTCTATTCCATTTACATACACTAAGTTTTCATCAAAATTTCCACCACGAACATTATACTGAGTACTCAGCTCATTATTATTGCTAACCCCAGGCATAGTCATTAAAAGGGTCTCTATTCCTGAGTTAGCTCCTGGAATTCTTTCGATATCCTTGGCCTTAAAAGTTGTTACGCCTTGTGCATCCTTTGTTTCATTTTTTATGACAACTTCTTCTAAAACTTCATTTTCTAAAATCAATACTGGAGAAAATCGAATTATATTTCTTTTTTTTGTGAAGAACTCTTTAGTGAGTGATTTAAAGCCCACGTGACTAAATTCCAATGAAATATTAGTATTTAATGGAATGCGAATCTGATAAAAGCCGCTAGAATTTGTGGTAGTTCCTGTGCTTCCAAATTTAACAGAAACATTTTCAATAGAATTATTGTCAGAATCTTTAACAAAACCTTTAATTATAGATGACTTTTGGCTCCATAATAAGGTTGGAAATAAAAAAAAGATTAGTAAAATGTTTTTCACAAAGTGAGTTTATTTATTTTCTATAAAACGAAGAATTATAGGTATTCGTATTTCCAACGTTATCAGAGACTACAAGTTTAAAGATATGTTTGCTACCTACCAATTTTTTATCTCTAAAATCATAGGATAATTTTTTCTTTTTCACATCGTATTCCATTAATATCCATTCATTATCTATGTAGGCTTCATAGGATTTTATACCAGATTGTGAATCAGAAATTTTAATAGTTAAATACCTTAAACGACTCACCCAATCATTACTTTTAAAATTTGGATTATAAATTTTAGGAATTTGATTGTCAGTTAGTAAGCCATACTTACCTAAAGTTTTAGTTGTTGTAAATATTTTATTGCTTTTTTTTCTAGTATCCATATAATATGGGTATTTTTTATTATTCATATTAGCAATATAGATGTGATCTAATTCAGATTCATTATACATTATACTATCAAAAGTAATTGTAAACTTTTTATCTAAAGGGATTGTAGGTTTATGAATTGTTGCATTTCTTTCGTTAACAGAAAAATTTAAAAAAAAATCTTTGTAAAAAGTATTTTTAGGAAAAGCTATGGTTACTCCATCTTTGGAAAACTTTTGAAATTTATTTTTTACAATTTTATAAGCGGTAGTATCTCTTTGTTGGTTTATCATAGTTTCACTTTTAAGACCAATCACAGGGATTTTGATAGACGATCTATTACCTATAAAATCTTTAGCAATAATTTCAACTTGATAATTTAATCCTTCACTTATAGTAATACTCCCGTTTTCAATTAATCCTTCATAAATACTAAGTTTATTTTCTTTTTCTCTAAAGGTTTTTTGTATTCTATTTTTATATTTAGAAAAATATTCATAGTCAATTAAAAGGTTTATGAATTTACTTTCAGAAAAAGAAAATGTTTCTACGTCATGGTAATATTTTCTTTTTCCATTGATTTTCATTTCAAGGCTATAAATCCCGTTTTTATTTAATTCTTTGCCTAATAAATCATAAACATTAATTCCAAAACCAATTTTCCCTGAAGCAGTCAATCTATTGGCAGTGTAGTTGTTTAGAGAATCTTTTTTTATAGATAAGCTTTGATTCTTTAAACTTTTATTAATTTTTGAGTTTAAACCAATGGGGTAAGCTATTAGTTTTTTAATTTTAGGAGCAATTGAATCTTTAATTTTTATTCCAAATAACAACGGGTTAATAATTTTTTCTGTTTTAGTATTTCTTATTTCATAATGTAAATGTGGAGCAACAAAACCACCTGTTCTACCAGAATAGCCGATTATTTGGCCTTTTGCAACTATAAATTGATCTTTTTTTGGAAAAATATTGCCAGTTTCATAGCTTTCTTTCTCGTATTGAATATTTTTAACATATTCTTGGATTTCATCACCAAATTTATTGAGATGAGCGTAAACAGTAGTATATCCGTTAGGGTGATTTATATAAATTACTTTTCCATATCCCCAAATTGCAACTTTTATTCTTGAAATATAACCATCTGCTGTAGCATAAACAGGTAGTCCAATTCTACGATTTGTTTTAATATCTATTCCTGCATGAAAGTGATTATTTCTTAACTCCCCAAAAGTTCCAGCTAGTCTAAGAGGAATATCTAGAGGACTTCTGAAATAATCTAATGGATAATTCTGAGCAAATGCAGTCGCACTCACCATTAAAAGCAAAAAAATGATTTTTTTCAAATTACAATAATTTTTTTACCAAATTAAGAAAACTATTTAAATCATTAGACTATGAATTTCAAATATTTTTTGTGTGTTTTTTTATTAAATCTATAAATAGTTGTTTGTTAAAAAACAGAATGTTAACTTTGAACTATAGTTTTTTATTTAAAAGTTTAATGAGTAATACTACTGAAGCAGTTCATTTATTAGAAAAAAAGTTAAAAAATTTACTTTCTAATTATGATTTTTTATTAAAGGAGAATCAATTACTACTTCAAAATACATCAAAATTACACCATGAACTTTTAGAAAGTAAGCAATTACTTGAACAACAAGAAAAACAATTTAAGTTGTTAAAGATTGCTAAAACTATAGAAGGTAGTAATAATAGTACAAGAGATACGAAATTTAAAATAAATGCTTTAATTCGAGAAATCGATAAATGTATCGTTCAATTGAACGCGTAATATAATTTATTAGTATTGTGGATAAATTAAAGATTAATTTAGTAATAGCTGGAAGATCATATCCTTTAAGTGTGAATAACACAATAGAAGAGGAGGGCATGAGAAAAGCTGCTGCAAATATTAATCAACTGATCAGTAATTATGAAAATAACTATGCTGTGAGTGATAAACAAGATGTTTTAGCAATGTGTGCATTGCAATTTGCATCAAAACTTGAAATAGCCACCCTAGATACTAAAGAAATTAATAACGAAGCATTTGATAAAATAAATGAACTCACCAAAATGGTTAGTAATTATTTAGAATAAGTACTCTTTCATCACAATAAAATACTGCCTACATTAGTTATTTGTTTGATAAACTCAACACGAAACTATTATGAAGGACAAGTCTTAGTTGCTAAAGAATGCCTTAGGTATTGAATTTATTTCTCTATCAGGAGGACCCTTGATCAACTAGTTAGTTCTATACATGTCATAATGGAGTTTATATAAACCTCACTATTGTAGGCTTTTTTATTTAAACAAATCAAAATTATGGACCAAATGATAATTCCAGCATTAGTAGGAGTAGTAGGAATAATAATAGGATTAATAATCGCCAAATTTTCAGAAAAATCAAAAGCCAATAAAATTTTAGATGCTACAAAGAAAGAGACAAACTCTCTTCTTAAAGAAGCTAAAATTGAAGCTGAGGCATTAAAAAAAGACAAAATATTACAAGCAAAAGAGAAATTTATTGAATTAAAGTCTGAGCATGAAAAAGTCATTTTAAGTAGAGAAAAGAAAATTTCTGATATAGAGAAAAGAACAAGAGACAAAGAGTCTCAGATACAGTCTGAGGTTGATAAAACCAAACGTCTAAATAATTCTTTAGAACAAAAAGAAAACGATTACAATAATAAACTAACTTATTTAGAGAAAAAAGATGATGAAGTATCTAAACTTCACAAAAGACACGTAGATCTCTTAGAGCAGATTTCTGGTTTCTCTGCTGAAGAAGCAAAAAAAGAACTGGTAAATTCATTGAAAGACGAAGCTAAGTCTGATGCTATGGGGTTTGTACAAAACACACTTGAAGAAGCTAAACTTACCGCTGAACAAGAAGCAAGAAAAGTAGTACTAAGTACAATTCAAAGAGTAGGTGTAGAACAAGCTGTTGAAAATTGTGTATCTGTTTTTAACCTAGAATCTGATGATGTTAAAGGAAGAATTATTGGAAGAGAAGGAAGAAATATTAGAGCACTAGAGGCTGCAACAGGTGTTGAAATTATTGTTGATGATACCCCAGAAGCTATTATTCTTTCATGTTTTGATCCTGTGAGAAGAGAGATAGCTAGATTATCTATGCACAAACTAGTTACTGATGGAAGAATTCATCCTGCAAGAATTGAAGAAGTAGTAGCTAAAACAGAAAAACAAATTACTCAGGAGATTATAGAGGTTGGAAAACGTACGGTCATAGATTTAGGGATTCATGGATTGCATCCTGAACTTATTAAAACTGTAGGAAGAATGAAATATAGATCATCTTATGGTCAGAATTTACTTCAACATTCAAGAGAAGTGGCTAATTTGTGTGGTATTATGGCTTCTGAATTAGGTTTAAATCCAAAAATAGCTAAAAGAGCCGGATTACTTCACGATATAGGTAAAGTACCAGATGCTGAAAGTGAATTGCCGCATGCGCTCTTAGGTATGGAATGGGCAGAGAAATACGGAGAGAAAAAAGATGTTTGTAATGCAATTGGAGCTCACCATGATGAAATTGAAATGAAAACATTATTTGCTCCAATTGTTCAAGTTTGTGATGCGATCTCTGGAGCAAGACCAGGTGCAAGAAGACAGGTTCTAGACTCATATATCCAACGTCTAAAAGACTTGGAAGATATTGCCTTTGGTTTTTCAGGTGTTCAAAAAGCATATGCCATTCAAGCGGGTAGAGAATTACGTGTTATGGTTGAAAGTGGAAAAGTTAATGACACTAAAGCAGCTGAATTATCATTTAGTATAAGTCAAAAAATACAAAATGACATGACCTATCCAGGTCAAGTAAAAGTTACAGTAATTAGAGAGACTAGAGCTGTAAACGTAGCCAAATAATTATTATTTAAACACTATCTCCTGTTGTTAAACACTAAACTTTAATAACAGGATTTTTTTTAAGATTTTATTGGGTGGTATTTCTCTATACTTTTTTAAATAACTAGTATCTAAATGAACATAAACTTCTGTAGTAGTGATGCTCTCATGACCTAACATTTGCTGTATGGCTCTTAAATCAGCTCCATTCTTTAAAAGATGTGTCGCAAAAGAATGTCTAAACGTATGGGGGCTAATTTTTTTGTTAAGATTTATTTTGATGGCTAGCGCTTTTAAAATCATAAAGATCATTTGTCTGGATAATGATTTACCTCGTCTATTTAAAAATAAGGTATCCTCAAAACCCTTTTTGATTGACAAATGACTTCGAATTTCATTCATGTACAACATAATATAGTTTTGTGCACTAGAATGAATAGGAACAAAACGTTCTTTATTTCCTTTACCTACAATTTTTATAAACCCTTCCTCAAAGAATAAATCTGAAATTTTTAAGTGAATTAACTCACTTACTCTTAATCCACAGCTGTACATCGTTTCTAACATAGCTCTATTTCTTTCTCCTTCTGCTTTGCTAAGATCTATTGCAGAAATTAAGCTGTTAATTTCTTGTTCTGATAAGGTGTCAGGTAATTTTACACCAATTTTTGGAGTTTCAATTAAGTCTGTAGGATTTGACTCTCTATAGTTTTCAAAAATTAGATAGTCAAAATAACTTCGCAAACCGGAGATAATTCTAGCTTGGCTTCTAGGACTTATTTCTTTTAGCTATAGTGTAAATAAATTGTTGAATTAAATCTTCATTTATTTCAATTGGTGTACAAGTTATTTTCTTTTTATCTATGTAGGAGATAAGTTTTTTTACATCTCTTATGTAGTTTTGTATGGTATGGGAAGAAAGACCTCTTTCTATTTTTAAGTAGTGACTGTAATCTAAAATTGATTCGTTCCAATTCATAAAATGAAGATAAGATAATTTTAAATTTAATACTTATGTAAGTTCACCGAAATTTAATCCTAAAATGAAATTAATTTATTTTTTATTATATTTATAAATATTAACTAAAACTTTTTCAAAATGAAAAAATTATTATTATCATTTGCTTTAGTAGCTTTTAGTTTAACTGCTAATGCTCAATTTTCTTTAGGCGCAGGTGTAGGAATTCCTACAGGTGATGCTGGGGATATTACTTCTACCTCATACAATTTAAGTGCTACCTACATGTTTGGGGCTGAATCAGATTTTAAATTTGGTTTATCTGCAAGTTATTTGGCTTTTTCAGGGAAAACTATTGATTTAGGTGACTTTGGTGAAGTAGATTTAGGAAACTATGCTTGGCTTCCAATTGCAACGGTTTTAAATTATAGTGTATCAGATAAACTTACTGTTGGTTCTGATGTAGGATATGGTGTAGGGTTATCACCTGAAGGTATTAGGTGGTGGTTTATACTTAAGACCTAATGTAAGTTATGCTGTAGGGGATAGAACCTCTTTTAATCTAAATTATTCTACGATTTCAGACGATGGAAGTATTTCTAGTTTTGGTTTAGGATTAGCTTATCAGTTTTAGAAATAGCATTAGTTTAAATATTTAAAAAAGTGGACTATTTAGTCCACTTTTTTTTATGTAGTCGTTTAATAATTAGGAAATAAAGCAATAGTATAATTATTACTTCATTTTTGAATTAAATTTTATTTCTTATATTTAAACTTAATACTAACTAAAACTTATTTATTATGAGAAAATTATTATTATCGATGCATACGTTTATTTTAGCATCATTTTCTATGAATGCTCAAGACTCTAAATTTTATGCAGGAGTTGGTGTTGGTTATGCAACAGCTGGAGGGGAAGTAGCTGATGATTTAGACCTAGCTGGTGGACTAAACATAAACTTCCTTAATCTTGGTTACAGATTTAGTGAAACTTTTGGAATCACTGCTAATTTATCTGCAAGTGGGCATATAATTGCAGAATCAGATAATGCTGTTGGTGTTGGAGCTTTCAGTATTGGACCAATGATCTCATTTTCACTAAGTGACAATGTTTCTTGGGACTTAAAACCCCAGTATGCTTTTTCTATGAAAGGTGTTATTAGAGGAGATGATGCTGCATTATTAGGACTTGAAGATGTAGAATATTCTGGGAATGCTTTTATATTTGGTAATTCTATAGTGTTTGGAGATGGTAGTTCGGGATTTGCTTTTTCTGTTGATTTAGACTATTTAGCAGGACAATTTACTGAAGTAACCGGCCCTGGGGGTACTGCAGACATTGATGATGAAAATAAAATAAACAACTTTAAAATAGGAGTTGGTTTGCGATATAACTTCTAATTTTTCCTATAATCTAAATATTACAAGGGAGCTTTCTAGCTCCCTTTTTTTATGTTAAATTAATTGTATTTTAGCGGTATGAAAATAATAATAATTAATGGTCCTAATTTAAATTTATTAGGGAAAAGAGAACCACATATTTACGGTTCACATTCTTTTGAGGATTACCTTTCTAACTTGAAAGCTAAGTTTACTTCCTTAGATTTAAGTTATTTTCAATCTAATATAGAAGGTGAAATTATAGACAAACTTCATGAAGTCGGTTTCAGTTATGATGGTATTATTTTAAATGCTGCTGCCTACACTCACACCTCTGTTGGTATTGGAGATGCAGTAAAGGCAATAGAATCTTCCGTTATTGAAGTACATATCTCAAATGTTCATGCTAGAGAAGAGTTTAGACATCATAGTTATATTGCTGCAAATGCAAAAGGAGTTATTGCTGGATTTGGGCTTAAAAGTTATGATTTAGCAATTGAAAGTTTTTTATAGCACAACCTTTGTTTTTAGTATAATTCTTAATTAGAGAGCTTAAATTGACTTTCTATGGGTACATTAAATAATGATTCAAGTTCACCAATATTTTTTTTATAAAATAATGTTTCAGGCGGTAAACTCACATTGTCCCAAAAATATTTGTTGTAAGGAATATCATAAAGCGTCATATCCATTTCCTCAATTGTTTTATATTTTTCAAACCTCTTCTTATCTTCTTCTAATTCTAAAACAAACACCTCATGCCTATAGGCTATAGGAATATAATTTCCTGTTATTTTTTTTTGCTTTAACAAAATTCGTTTCACATTTTCAGTGACCTTACCTGAACCTTTCCATTCTCGGTTATGATAGCTAAGGTATAACTTACCTTCTTTATTTTTTTTATATAAATAGAGAGAGTATAAGTACTTTCCCTTTTTAGGTGGTTTTCTTGTAATTTCTATTTTGTATATTTTGAATGTATCATAACCAATGTATAATTTTAAGGAACTGGTATCATTTAAACCTTCAATAATATTGATGTCTTCTCCATCATAACTAGAATTTTCAACTTTCTTCCATTTATAATCTCCATGATAAATACCCTTTCTCAACGGATTATTCAGTTCCATATATTCAATTGCATGTCTATTTTGTAGATTTTTAATAAATCTATATTCTGATGATTTTCTACTTTCCTCTATAGCATATTTAGTGATGTAAGAAGAGGGTCCTCTGTCAATAACATTCATAAAATGCTCAATATAGAAACGGCAAATATTATCTTCAACAGACCAACGTCTATATAAAATTTTTAATTGGTGATTTTTGCTTATAGAATTATTTTTCAAGTTTTTTAATGCCATTTTCACATAATCCTCAGTGTTCATTATTGAAATTTCAGAAAGTTCTGTTGTTTTTTCTTTAAGAATAATTGTTTTGTTTTTCCGAGATAAAAAATCATTAACAGTAATCTTAAAAGTTTGATAACCAATAGATGAAATTTCTAAATAATCAATTTTTTCTTTGTTGGTGACAATAAAATTAAATGTTCCTTCTTCTGTTGATGTTGTCCCAATATTTTTACTAATAATACCAATACTTGCATAGGGTACAGGAAGCTTGTCTTGATCAAGAATAATACCCTTAAGAGCTATTTTTTGTTGTGAAAAAATATTTAAAGTAACTAATAAAGAAAATAGTAAAAAAACCTTTTTTTTCATGATATCCTTTTTTGTAAGCTAATTTTTGTCAATTAACTGTAATTCCATTTTTATGTTACTTCGCTTATAGGGACAATTTTTTTCTACTGGAATTTTTTTAAACCCTTTTTTCATATAAATATGAATTGCATTTTCAAGTAAAGTATTAGAATATAAAACTAATTTTTTTACTTTTTTAATTTTTGCAAAATCAATACAATAGTCCATTAAATATTGACCCATATTCTTACCTCTTTTTTCAGGAATTACAGCCATTTTAGTCAGTTCATAAACTTTTTCTTTTTTTTTCATCAAGGCTACAGTTCCTACAACACTAGTGTTTTCTATTAAAAAAAAGATATATCCTCCTTTATCTAAAATATACTTATTTGGATTACTCAAAACTTCTCTATCAAAATCTTCAACATAAAAAAATGTTTCTAACCATTCTATATTTAATTGATAGAATGCATTAGCATAGGCTTCTTTAAATGAAATTATTTTTAATGGAGATTTCATTTATATTTTAGAATCTATCAGTTGAATCATTTCATTTTCCAATAGTTTTGTTTTATCATAGATTTCCTTTGCTTTAGAAAGTATTTCCTCAGCAAATGATTTGTCTTTAATATCTTTAGCATTAATTCTAACATTGAAATAGGCACCTATTACAGCTGTCCTGGCACATAATGCTCCAACACCTGCATCGGATAAAGAGTTTTGGATCCCCCCTTTTGCCATAGCCATCATTACTTCCATTGAATTGTATGCAGTCTCCATAACTTTAAAAGGAATTTCTGTAGCGTATTTAGTAGCATTTTCAATAGCCTCTTGTCTTGTCTTAACTTCTTCTGGAGTAGATTTAGGCATACGAAAACCATCAATTATTTTATTAAAGGCAATGGTATCTTCATCTACTAAAAATAATAAGTCTTTTTTATAGCGTTGTCCTTTTTCTGCCCATTTGGAGTAAAATTCCCATTTCTCATCCCACCCTGGTTTATGCGCTGATAAATTAGCAACCATAGTACCCAATGAAACTCCGAGAGCCCCTACATAAGCCGAAATAGAACCTCCTCCAGGAGCCATAGATTCTGAGGCAGTTTCATCAGCAAGTCCTTTTACAGTATAGTCTATTAACTTTTTCGGTTGGTTTGTACTCATTACATATTCAATAATTCTTTCCTCTGGATTAAATGGCTTTAAATCATCTAAACCAAGAGACTTTATTGCTATTTTAATTTTATCGGACTCACTAATTCCAAGTGATCGATTCTGTTTTTGTAAAAAGTAATCTGCTGCACCTAGCATGGCTTGTAATGGAACCAATCCTACCAACTCAGAACCTGTGACTCTAATACCTCTTTTATCTGCAGCTTTACATGTTTCATCAAAAGCCTCATGCATTGAGGTAATGGAAATGTTGGTAAGATTGTATGAAATTTGAGCAATACCATATTCTTCTATATACCACCCAATCCCCTTTACAGCCTTTAATTTTCCGGGTATTCTTACAGGATCTCCATTTGTGTCTACTACTTTTTTTCCAGTGATTGGATTTCCATCTCGTTTTACTCTTCCAGCTTCTCTTATATCAAAAGCAATGGCATTGGCTCGTCTAGTAGAGGTGGAGTTTAAATTTATATTGTAGGCTACTAAAAAATCTCTAGCAGAAATAGCAGTTACCCCTGAATTTTTTGTTTTTGTTGTAAACGAAGTGGGACCAAAATCTGGTTTCCAGTTGATGTCAGCGAGTTTATTCTCAAGACCTTCATATTCGCCAGATCTAACCGTGGCTAAATTCCTGCGGTCATCTTTGGTCGCAGCGTTTTCATAATAATATCCAGAAATACCTAATTCATCCCCAACTCTTTTTCCTAATAGATGTGCATAATTTGCTGTCTCTTCCATAGATATATTAGCTATTGGGACTAATGGACACACATCGGTGGCACCAAATCTAGGATGTTCACCAGTTTGTTTGCTCATATCTATGAGCTCACTAGCTTTTTTAATAAGCTTAAATGCAGCTTCTATTACTTGTGAGGGTTCTCCAACAAATGTGATTACTGTTCTGTTTGTAGCTTTTCCTGGATCTATATCAAGCAGTTTTACACCCTCAACTTCAGTAACAACATTTGCAATTGTATTAATTTTTTTTAGATCCCTACCTTCACTAATATTTGGAACACATTCAATAAGTTGTTGTTTCATTTTAATGTCTTTGATTTTATGTATAAATAATAGGATTAATCACATATTATGTAATTATACACTATTTGTTAAATCTAATAAAAACAATTCTATATTTTTATTTTTTTGTATTCAATATTTTATGGAGATAAAAAGATCTCATAAATAACATAGAAATAATTGGGAATAGTACAAAAGAAAACTTTTGTATACCTGTTATGGAAACAAAAAGAGTAACTAAAAGTAATACTAAATATAAGTTAACATATTTAATTACCCAACTAGGTGTGTTTTTCTTCAGAAGAATAAATGAGACAAATAGGTTAGGGAAAAACGCCCATAAAAAATTGAAGTTATTAGGTGTTGTAGAATGATTGGTGAAAAACCATAAAAAACAGATAATAAACCCTAGAAAGCCTGTCATAAAAAATAAAGAAAAATCAAGGAATTTAGATCTTTTATTTCTTTTTTGATCTCTGTAGGTTATAACTATTGAAAGTAAAAGAAGGATCGAAAAAACAAAAAAAGGATTATACCATTTGGTTTGAATTATATTCTCTTTAAAATTTAAAATCACTTGTTCTTTTAGTACCAGAGGTATATCAGTATTATTTTTTGTTTTTTTAGCATTTTTAAATGCTTCATAGACATAATCTGGTAAGTACATATACGCTTCAGCCGTAATTGCTTTATCTAAAGTATTACCAAGTGCTAAATTAATACCAAAATTACCCCAGGTATTCCACGAAAGTTCTTTGTCCATAAGTTGCCTCAAAGTGAAGTTTTCGTCAGAAAATGAGGATGGAAAATAAACCTTCTTACCAAGAATCTCTTTCGTTATGTCTCTAAGTTTTGTGGCGCAATTATTAAAGTAAGGATCGTATAAGTATTCTGCATTTTGAGGTAAAGCATTCTCTTCCAATAATGCATACATATTTTGTTTTTCTAATTGAGATAAATTTAGGACTTGTGCCTTCATCCACCTTTTCTGATAGTAATTATTAGTTACAAAATTTTTAAATGGACGTTTTCCCAGTTTATACAACAACTTCCCTTTAGTAAAATTGAGTTTAAAATTTGGTTGATTAAAATCAAATAAACCATAATTAAATATATAGTCCATTCCGATAATAGGATCACTAACTCTTATCGCGCTATGGCCAAAAGCTTCATATAGAACCTCTCCTGGACCAACAGTAATAATACTTATTTCTGACTGCTTCGATAATTTTAATTCTTGAGATTGAATGTTTTGAAGTATCCCTATAAGAAATAAAATAAAAAAATAAGTTTTCTTCATGGTTTATCGTCTAAAAAAACTAAAATCAATTTTTACTGAAAAAATATTAGAAAACAATGCATTTCCCAAACTACCAATGTTAGTTAGTGCGTAATCAATCTGGATACCATTGTATAAAAAACCAACACCAAAATTGGGTTGTAGTGTTAGGTTTTTACTTCCATCAAACTCAGTTGTATTTTGAAAATTTCCAATACCGGCTCTTAAAAAAACAAATTCATCATAATCTAATTGAAAACCTAAGGCAGGATCTATACTAGCTAAGCTTGTAGAGATTATATCATTAGTTTTGGAAAACCTCATATTTAAATCAGCTTCAGTTAAGAGATGAAAAAACCGACCTAGATTAAATGACCGAGCTACACCAAATTGAACTTTAGGTTTAGTTATTTCTGTTGCTTCAGGTAATTCTTGATTTTGTCCTGGTATTGCATTTTGAACCGTTGCAAATGCATCTGTATCAATAGTCCAAATATTAAAGGTTGTGGAAATATCTCTAATCATTAAACCAAATTTCCAATTGTTTCTCTCATATTGTATTCCTGCATCTAGACCAACACCCCATGAGTTTGCAAAATCACCAATAGTTCTTCTAACTATTTTGGCATTCATTCCAAAATAAACATCTTTAAAAATTAAATTCCTAGCATAAGATATGTTTAAGGCATAATCTGCTGCAGAAAATAAACTAATTCTATTGAAATCAATATTACCTTGACTATCTATTAATTCTGTAGTATTTAAAATATCATCTACTCCAAATCTGATAATTGAAACGCCTAAAGCACTTCGTTTGTCTATAGGCATAGCAAATGCAGCATAATTATAATTAGCAATACCTGCAAAATATGAGGAATGCATAAGTGATCCTTGATAATCTTTGATATTTACCAAACCTGCTGGGTTCCAATATCCAGAATTTACATCGTTTGTAGAGGCCACAACAGATTTACTCATTCCTAAAGCAGCAGCATCTACACCAATAGTTAAAAATTCATTTGAGTAGTTTCTAAATGCTTGAGCATTAATTATAAGAGGAAGTAATAGAAAAAGTAAAAAATGTTTTTTTTTCAATGTAATGATAAATTTTAAACAAATATCTTAATATATTATTGAAATAACTTTACATTTCTATAGATATTGTATCAATTAGCCATTGTCTTTGATGAATTGAAGTATTCTATTTTCCAACCATCTATTTTTTTTAGAAAACAAACTAGAGATAAATCCCACATGCCCACCATATTTTGTTACTTCCAAATAAAAATAATTTGATTCTTCCGCCTCTTTGAATGGATAACATTCTTGAGCTAAGAATGGGTCATCTGAGGAAGTAATTAATAAAACTGGTTTTTTAATTGAAGTCAAATAGGGTTTTGAACTTGCTTTTTCCCAGTAATCTTCTGGTCCGGTAAAACCAGAAACTGGTGCTGTGTATAAACCATCGAATTCTTTAAATGTTTTAGATTTTAGTAGTTTCTTAATGTCTAATTTATAATCTGGATATTTTTGGTTCTTTATCAGGATTTTTTTTCTCAGGGATCTTAAAAATTTATACATGTATATTTTATTTTTGGAGGTACCCATTGCTCTACTTGAACTTGCTAGATCTACTGGAACAGAAATAGCTACTCCACAAGAAACTTTATCTGATATAGTTTTTACGTGTTCTCCAAAATATTTTAACGTCATATTCCCCCCGAGACTATAACCTACAACCATTATTTTATCATAGGAATAATTTTCAATTAAATAGTTAATTACAAAATCTAAGTCTTCTGTTTTTCCACTATGGTAGGTGGGGAGCAATAAGTTATCTTCTCCACTACAACCTCTTAAATTAAACGAAACTGTATCATAGCCGGCATTATTTAGCTCTGAAGCCGCAGCTAAAATATATTTAGATTCTGAGCTTCCTTCTAAACCATGAATAAGAACTACCAATTTAGACGAATTAACTTTTGAAAAATCTAAATCAATAAAATCTTTATCCCAAGTTGTAATTCTTCTTCGATTATAGGTATGAGACTCATTCATAAAAATAGATCTATACATGGTACTAAAATGACCATTTTTAAATGGAAATGAAGGTGAGAATTTAGATTTAATGATAGGCATAGATTTTTTTTAGTAATTAATTTGGCAAATATGCTTAAAAAATCATGATATTTAAAATCACCCAAAAGGTTTTACTATTTTAGCAAAAGATTTAAGAGATATGAGTATCAAAAAGCACATTCCAAATATAGTTACCCTGGGTAATCTTCTTTGTGGAACATTAGCAACTATTTTCGCTGTAGGTGGTCATTTTGAAATGACAGCATTATTTGTTGTATTAGGGATTTTCCTTGATTTTTTTGACGGCTTTTTTGCAAGGGTTTTAAAAGTTTCAGGTGAATTAGGAAAGCAATTAGATTCTTTAGCGGATATGGTAACCAGTGGTGTAGTTCCTGGTATTGTACTCTTTGTTTTGTTAGGAAATAATCAACAATTGCCATATGATATACATGCAGAATTCAAGATCTCAATGGGGCTTCCTTTAATAGGTTTACTTGTCACATTATCAGCTTGTTATCGATTAGCTAAATTCAATTTAGATACTAGGCAATCTGAATCTTTTATCGGTTTACCAACACCAGCAATGAGTTTATTTATCGTATCATTACCATTAGTTCAAATGCATTCTGATATTGACTTTGTGAAAGATTTAATTGGTAATAATTATTTTTTAATTGGAATTACAATTTTGTTTAGTTTTTTAATGAATTCAGAATTTCACTTGTTTTCATTAAAGTTTAAAAATTATGGTATAAGAGAAAATTTATTTAAATATACTTTAATCTTACTTTCAATAATTTTATTGATGACTATTCAATACTTGGCAGTTCCTGTTATAATTATAAGTTATGTGATTTTATCAATGCTAAAGAATATGAAACAGGCTTAAAAAACTTTTTTTCTTTTTAATTCAAAATCCTTTCCTAAATAGACTTTTCTAACTAATTCGTCTTTTGCTAATTCTTCAGGAACTCCTTCTTTTAAAATTCCTCCTTGATACATTAAATACGTTCTATCTGTAATGGCTAGAGTTGCCTGAACATCATGATCTGTAATAAGTATTCCAATATTTCTATCTTTTAAATGTGCAACAATACTTTGAATGTCTTCAACAGCAATTGGGTCTACTCCTGCAAAAGGTTCGTCTAATAATATAAACTTTGGGTCAGAGGCTAAACAACGGGCAATTTCAGTTCTTCTTCGTTCTCCTCCAGACAACAAATCACCTCTATTTTTTCGAACATGGTTAATATTAAATTCTTCAATTAATGATTCTAATTTAATCTTTTGTTCTTTTTTTGATAAATCTGTAAATTGAAGTACAGACATTATATTGTCTTCTACAGATAGTTTTCTGAATATAGAAGCTTCTTGTGCTAAATAACCAATTCCTTTCTGAGCCCTCTTATACATAGGGTAGCTAGTGATTTCTTCATCATTTAAAAATATTTTCCCACCATTAGGTTGAATCATTCCAACAATCATGTAAAAAGAGGTGGTTTTACCTGCTCCATTAGGGCCTAGCAATCCAACTATTTCTCCTTGTTTTACCTCCAAAGAAATATCCTTAACAACTTGGCGACCACTGTAACTTTTAGCAATATTTTCTGCTCTTAAAATCATTATTTGATATATGGTTATTTGTTAAAACTAATTTTTTATCACTTTTTAAAATAATAATTTTTAAAGTCTTAACATGTTCATAATTGGAAAGATATAAAAATATCATTTAACTATTGTTTTCCAAAGCTTCCCAAAACTCATAAGCTCTTCTCAAATGTGGAATTACTATTGTACCTCCCACAAGAGTAGCAATAGATAAACTTTCCATTATTTCCTCTTTTGATACTCCTTCTTTAAAGCAGGTTTCTAGGTGATAGGCAATACAATCATCACAACGTAAAACTGTTGAAGCAACTAAACCTAATAATTCCTTGGTCTTTACAGGTAAGTGTCCCTCTTTAAATGCATTGGTGTCTAAATTGAAAATTCGTTTAATAATTTTATTATCACCGCTTAATATTTTATCATTCATTAGGGAACGATAATTATTAAATTCCGAAACTTTATTTGTTGACATTTTTTTGCTGTTTTTTAATCACTCTTTTGGAGACTTTAATACTAATTTCATATAAAATTAACACAGGAATAGCAACAATAATTTGGCTAGCAACGTCTGGAGGGGTAATAATTGCTGCCAGTATTAATACTAAAACTAAAGCATGTTTTCTATAGCGTTTTAAAAATTCAGGAGATATGAGGCCAATTTTGGTTAAAAAATATACTATTACAGGCAATTCAAACATTATAGAAACTCCCAATAGCATATTAGTTATTAAACCGATATGAGACTCCATGGTAAATTGATTGACTAATTTATCGCTTATTTGATAAGTATATAGAAAATTTACAGAAATTGGAGCAATAACATAAAAGCTAAATAATACTCCTATGAAAAACAAGAGTGATGCAGTAAAAATAAATCCTCTAGATTTTTTAATTTCATTACTGTGAAGACCTGGTGAAATAAATCTCCAAAACTCCCATAAAATATATGGAAATGAAACAATTGCTCCTAAAATGAATGAAGACCAAATAGAATTCATTAATTGTTGAGTTGGTTTTAAAACCTGAAGTGTGTTTGGATAATCTAAAGTGCAAAAGTTACTATCTACTCCAAAAAATGAGAAAAAATCGCAGAATAATCTGTAGGTTATGAAATTTGGATCGATGTGAGCAAGAAGAAATTCATTGTAAACAAACTCTTGAACAGAAAAAAGACCGATTCCAACAATAAAAATTGAAGCAATACTTCTGACTAAGTGCCATCGAAGTTCTTCAAGGTGATTTAAAAATGACATTTCTTTTTCCTGAGTCATTGAAAAAAATCTTTTTAATTAACGAACTTTATTTTTATCTAAATAAAAAAAAGTATTATATTTAAGTAATTAAATTCTATGACAAATTTACTATAAAAATAAGAGACCACAACTATTCTATTCGTATTGTTTCCCAAATACACTAGCTTTATAATGCTCAATAATATATAATGAATATATACCCACCTTTAAAAAAATATTTTGGTTTTTCTCAATTCAAAGGCTTACAAGAAGAAGTTATAAAAAGTATTCTACAAAAAAAGAACACCTTTGTGATTATGCCTACAGGAGGAGGTAAATCTCTTTGCTATCAGTTGCCTGCATTAATGAACTCTGGTACTGCTATAGTTATCTCTCCATTAATAGCCTTAATGAAAAATCAAGTAGATGCAATTCGTGGCATATCTGATCATGAAGGTGTGGCCCATGTATTAAATTCTTCTTTAAATAAATCTGAAGTTGCCCAAGTAAAAAGTGATATAGAAAATGGCATTACTAAACTTCTTTATGTAGCTCCAGAATCCTTAATTAAGGAGGAGTATGTGAGTTTTTTAAAAAAACAGACAATTTCTTTTGTTGCTATAGATGAAGCACATTGTATTTCAGAATGGGGTCATGATTTTAGACCAGAATATCGAAATTTAAAACACATTATTAAACAAATTGACAATGTTCCTGTAATAGGTTTAACTGCAACTGCTACCGAAAAAGTTCAGGAGGATATTTTAAAAACCTTAGGAATAAGTGATGCTACAACTTTTAAAGCTTCTTTTAATAGACCAAATTTATTTTATGAGGTAAGACCTAAAACTAAAGATGTTGAGAAAGATATCATAAGGTTTGTAAAACAAAGACAAGGAAAATCGGGAATTATTTATTGTTTAAGCAGAAAAAAGGTTGAAGAAATTTCTCAAGTCTTACAAGTAAATAATATTAAGGCTGTTCCCTATCATGCAGGATTAGATGCAAAAACCCGAGCTAGACACCAAGATATGTTTTTGATGGAAGATTGTGACGTTGTAGTTGCAACAATAGCATTTGGGATGGGCATAGATAAACCAGATGTTCGTTTCGTAATACATCATGATATTCCAAAAAGTTTGGAAAGTTATTATCAAGAAACTGGAAGAGCAGGTAGAGATGATGGAGAGGGATACTGTTTAGCTTTTTATGCTTATAAAGATATTGAAAAGTTAGAGAAGTTTATGGCAAGTAAACCCATTGCTGAACAAGAAATTGGTCATGCATTACTTCAAGAGGTAGTTGGTTATGCCGAAACTTCCATGTCTCGAAGAAAATATTTATTACATTATTTTGGTGAAGAATATGATGAAATAAATGGAGCAGGTGCAGCTCTAGATGATAACACAAAGAATCCAAAGAAAAAACATGAAGCTAAAGAAAACGTAGTTAAATTATTATCAGTTGTCAGAGATACTAATGATAAATACAAATCTAAAGATATTGTAAATGCTATAGTGGGTAAAGAAAATGCCTTATTAAACTCTCATAAAACTAATTTAAAACCTTTTTTTGGTTGTGGTAAAGAGAAAGATTCTTCATATTGGATGGCTCTTCTTAGACAGGTTTTAGTTGTGAATTTTATTAGGAAAGAAATTGAAGAATATGGTGTTGTAAAACTTACTAAAAAAGGCGAAAGCTTTTTGTCTAGCCCAACCTCATTTATGATGACAGAAGATCATATTTATTCCCAAGAAGCTACAGAAGATATTATAACAAATGAGCCTAGTTCTGGTGCTTCAGCTGATGAGAAACTTGTTAGGTTTTTAAAAGATTTACGAAAAAAAGTAGCCGTCAAACATAGTGTTCCTCCATTTGCAGTGTTTCAAGATCCCTCAATAGATGACATGGCTTTAAAATATCCTATAACTCTTGAGGAGTTATCTAAAGTGCACGGAGTAGGTGAGGGTAAGGCAAGAAAATTTGGAAAAGAATTTATTAGTTTAATCTCCAAATATGTAGAAGATAATGATGTGGTTAGACCTGATGATCTCATCGTAAAAAGTACAGGAGTAAATTCTGGATTAAAATTATATATCATTCAAAATACAGATAGAAAATTACCTTTAATAGACATCGCAAAATCCAAAGGATTAGAGATGGAACAATTAATTAAAGAAATGGAGGTCATCATTTTTTCTGGGACTAAATTAAATATTGAGTACTCTTTGGATGATTTATTAGACGAAGATCAACAAGAAGACATTCATGAATATTTCATGGAGGCAGAATCTGATAACATTCAAGAAGCTTTAGATGAGTTTGATGGAGAATATGATGAGGAAGAACTTCGATTAATGAGAATTAAATTTATTAATGAAGTTGCTAACTAAAGGGTAAAAACAGTTAATAATATTCCTGCTATAATAGCTAAAAACTTATGTAAGTTAAAATTATGATTTTCTGAACTTTCAAATAAGATTATTGTAGAAATATGTAAGAATACCCCAATTATTACTGCCGTAATTTCCGATTTATAGAGTTCAAAAAACATAATCTTATCAGAAAGTAAAACTCCTAAAGGGCTCATAAAAGCAAATACCGATAAAAAAACACCAATTGTTTTTTTGGAAAAATTACTATTTACTAGAAATATAGTTAAAATAATGGCTATTGGAATTTTGTGAACAATGATGGCCCATAGAAAGTTTTCTCCAGAGTGATTAATTGGTAAGCCCTCTGAAAATGCATGTAAACATAAACTTGCAAATAATAACCTCGGAAAAGTTCTTCCATTTGTATGGATATGAATATGACCATGTTCCGCCCCCTTTGAAAAAGATTCTAATACAGATTGTAAAATAACACCTGCTAGGATACATATTCCCATAATGTTATTATCTGACGAACCATTATAAACTTCTGGCAATAAATGTAAAATTGCAACAGATAAAAGATACGCACCACTAAAGGCTAGCAATAAACGAACAGTTTTTTTTGAAGGCTTTAAAATTAAAACTATTAATGCACCTAATAAAACCGAGGCTAATAACAATAAATACGTCGTCATGATACTACAAATATTAATCTTTCAGAGGTGTCTCGATTGAATTTGGATAAATGATAGTCACCAAAAATATGATTAATTTTTAATCCAGCCTCTGAAAAATAGGATTCAAACTTTTCAAGACTAAGATATTTAACTCTTTCTAAGAATGAATGATTAACTCCCTTGTCTTTAAAAGTAATATGCTTTAAAATAAAACCATCTTTAATTTCTCGTTGAAGATTAAATGTAATACCATCAACAATTTTAATTTCTTTCTCAACTAATTTTTTCTCAACGTTTACAACATTTAAAAAATCAAGAACTAATAAACCATTTTTCTGTAAGCCATTATGTATGTTTTTTAGCACTAAGATATCATCTTTGTCATTTTCAAAATATCCAAAACTTGTAAAAAGATTAAAGACCGCATCATATTTAATGTTAAAAGGTTTTCTCATATCTTTCAACCTAAAATCCAGCGAGCTATTTTCGTATTTTTTGGCAGCTTGTATACTGTTTTTAGCCAAGTCTGCTCCGGTAACTTTATAGCCCAGAGAATTCAAATAAATTGAATGCCTACCTTTTCCGCAGGGTAAGTCAAGTAAATGTGAGGAAGATGGGATTTTTAAAAAATTAATAATATTTCTCATGAATAGTTGGGCATCTTTATCATTTCTGTCTTTGTAGAGTGTATGATAATAAGAGGTGTTAAACCAATCTGTGAACCAATCTGATTTATTCATATAATAATAATGACTACAAAAATAAACTTTTCTTTCAGATATAATGTTTTACAGCAGGAATATAAATGAATTAATTTTTTTCTAATTTCTTATATCAAAAAAGAGTTATTAAAGTGTATTTTTGCAGCCTAACCTTTGACATATGAATACTAATTTTAAAATGACGGCCACAACTTTAAAGGGTTTGGAAGGTGTTTTAGCTGAAGAACTAAAGAAACTAGGTGCCCAAGATATTAAAGAGGGTATAAGAAGTGTTACTTTTAGAGGTGATCAAGGTTTCTTATATAAAGCTAATATTGCTTTAAGGACAGCTATTCGTATTTTAAAGCCCATTAGAACTTGTAAAGTTTACGATGAAGAAGATTTATATGAGGCTATTCAAAAAATTAAATGGGAAAAATATTTAGATGTTGAGGGCACTTTTGCAATTGGCGCTGTAGTTAATTCAAAAAATTTCACCAGTAATTCTCATTATATTGCCCTAAAATCTAAAGATGCAGTTGCAGATTATTTCAGACATAAATACAGTAAAAGACCTAATGTAGATTTAGACTACCCTGATGTTAAAATCCATGTTCATATACAGAAAGATTGGTGCACTATATCTTTAGATTCTTCAGGGGATTCATTACACAAAAGAGGGTATAGAAGTGCTACTAATATTGCCCCAATCAATGAAGTTTTAGCAGCTGGTTTAGTATTGCTTTCTGGTTATTCGGGTGAGGAGAATTTCATAGATCCTATGTGTGGTTCTGGAACTATTTTAATAGAAGCTTGCATGATAGCTTGTCAAATACCTGCAAATATTAATAGAAAACAATTTGCTTTTGAGCGTTGGAAAAATTATGATGAGGATCTTTATTTTACCATACAAGACGCACTTCTAAAAAAAATCACTAATTCTCATTTTAAAATTATGGGATTTGATAAAGCTCCCTCTGCTGTATCAAAGGCACAACAAAATATTATCAATGCCAATTTAGATGAGTTTATTGGTGTTCATCATGTTAATTTCTTCAATTCAACCAAAGAGGTTTTTGGAAATACTACAATTTTATTTAATCCACCTTATGGTGAACGTTTGAATATAGACGTAAATGAGTTCTATAAAAAAGTTGGAGATACTTTAAAACACAATTACCCAAACTCAACTGCTTGGATGATCACTTCAGATATGCAAGCTTTGAAACATGTAGGACTAAGGACATCTAAACGTATAGAACTAAAAAATGCTGATTTAGATTGCAAGTTTGTGAAGTATGAATTGTATGAAGGAACTAGAAAGGCATCTAAGTTAAACCATTAAGTTTTTTCCATACTTTCCATAAGTTTCTTTAGAGTTTTACTAGGTTTTAAATTATTTTTTTCATCAGCACAATATTTTGCTAATGTTTCATATGCTTTTTTGTAGATCTTCTTTTTTGATAATTCAGGGTAAGAAATTAGAGCTTTTGCTAACGAGGCCATAAACATTACAAACAATTCACCATTTCCTTTAGTTATTCTTATGACCTTTCCAGTGATTATAAATTTAAAACTTGTACCATCAATCAATTCCTCTTTTGGACCTGACAACCAATAATCCATATAAATATGTGCTCTTCCTCTGTTTGATTCTAAAGCAAAACTTTTATCAATTCTTACATGTGGTTTTGTTGGAGTTCTTAGAAGGTAATCAGCGAGTTTTAAAATTTCAGGTTCTGCTTTTTTGTAATCCTCTGCTGTCTCAAATCTATTTTTCTCGATGATACTAAAATCCTGGGCATTAGATTTAAAGAAAATAAGAAGAAATACTAGTACTATTTTTTTCATTAAATTATTATTTTAACATTAATTTCATCCATCCCTTAGGGTTTTCTAACATTACAAAATGCCCTGTATTTTCCAACCAATATAATGTGTTATTTGGTATTTCTTTTGCAAGTAATTCAGCGATAGCAGGAACGGCAATAGGATCGTTTTTTCCCCAAATAATCTTGGTGGGTATTTGAGTTTCCTTTAAAGCACCAATCCACCGATCCCAGTATGTGTATCGTTCATTAATATATTGAGTTAGTTTATGAATAATTTTTCTTCCACCATTTAACTCGATTAACTTCCACATTTCTTTAAGCTCGTTATCTGTTACTTTAGAGCTGTCAAAATAAATATTTTTCATGTTTTTCCTGAAAATGGGAAAGTTGGTGAGTTTAGCAACATACTTCCCCAAAAATTTATGTTTTAGAAGTTTTTGAATGGTTCTTAATTGAGATAATTCAATATGAACACTTCCATTAGTTAAAATTAACTTTTCGATTTTTATATCCAATTCATTTGCATTGTAGCGAGCTATAATTTCAGTAGCCACAGATGTTCCGTAGTCATGTGCAACTAAGTGTATATTTTTTAAATCTAACTGACGCCATAATTCTAAGGCAATATCCGCTTGTTTAACTAATGAATAATCAACATCTTTTGGTTTATCAGAAAAACCAAAACCAAGGTGATCGTGTATAATAACTCTGTAGTGTTTAGATATCTCAGGTACTATTTTATAGTAATCAAATGAAGAGGTGGGATACCCATGAAGAATTACCATAGATTTTTGAGTTTTATTACTATCATTATTAGTGTCAATAACAAACAAACGATTGTTGTTTACTTGTATAAAATCACCTTTAGATTTCCATTCATTACTTGTCATAAATCCATTTATTATTCTAAACACAATGTACTAAAAATTCAGTAGTTTTGAGGAAACTGTTGGTGTAGTATAAAAAGAGCCTTCAATCCTAATAGAAATTCATTCCTTAAGTGTATTGCTTAACGGTTAAAATTAATAATTTAAGTGTCAGAACATTTCATAGATGTTATTTTACCTATCCCAATTCAGAAAACTTTTACGTATTCTGTGACACAATCTGAATACGAATTTCTGAAAAAAGGAATGCGAGTTGCTGTGTCATTTGGAAAGACTAAAATGTATACTGGATTGGTTTTTAAATTACACCAAATACCACCAGAGGCCTACGATGCAAAAGATATATTACAAATTTTAGATGACAAACCTATAGTTACAGAACATCAATTAAAACATTGGGAATGGGTTTCTACCTATTACATGTGTGGTTTAGGTGATGTCTACAGAGCGGCTTTACCCTCTGCTTTTTTATTAGAGAGTGAAACTGTTATTTTTAAAAATGACTCATTTGATAATAAAGATATATTAAATGATGAAGAATTTCTAATTTATGAAGCTTTACAACATCAATCTCAATTAACAATTCATCAGGTAGTTGATATTCTTGGGAAAAAGAAAGTATTGCCAATTATTAATGAGTTAATTCAAAAGTCTGCTGTTTATATTAAAGAAGAAATTTATGAACAGTATAAGCCAAAATTAATTAAGTATGTGCGAATACATACAAATTACACTAATAAAAATTCCTTAGAAAACCTATTATCCGATTTATCTAGAGCTAAGAAACAACGCGATGTTATTTTGTCGTATTTTCAACTAGAAATTTCAAAAAAACCAATTAAACTTAAAAAATTAGTAGAGGTGTCAGGCGCAACAACGGCTGTTGTAAAGGCACTTGTAGATAAAGAGGTTCTTGAATATTATTATATACAAACAGATAGAGTTTCCTATAAAGGACAGACTAATGAGTTACAAAAGCTTAATGAATATCAAGATAAAGCATTGGAAGAAATTAAAAGTTCTTTTACTACTAAAGATGTAACTTTATTTCATGGAGTAACTAGTTCAGGAAAAACAGAAGTATATACAAAACTGATACAGGATACATTGGATATTGGTAAACAAGCACTTTTTTTGTTGCCTGAAATAGCCTTAACAACTCAAATTATTGTTAGACTCCAACACTATTTTGGTAATCAAATTTCTGTATTTCATTCTAAATATTCTATGAATGAAAGAGTTGAAGTTTGGAATAATGTATTAGAAAATAAATCAAAAGCACAAATTATTTTAGGGGCTCGTTCCTCTATATTTTTACCATTTAAAGATTTAGGGTTAATTGTTGTAGATGAAGAACATGAAACTTCATATAAACAGTTTGAGCCCTCTCCTAGATATAATGCTCGTGATGCTGCTATTGTATTATCTCATCTTCATGGAGGAAAAATATTATTAGGTTCTGCAACTCCTTCTTTAGAATCTTATTTTAATGCTACTGAGAAAAAATATGGTTTTGTTGAATTAAAACGTCGTTTTGGTGAGGTTCAATTACCACAAATTCAATTGGTTGACATTAAAGAGAAACATCGTAAAAGAGAAATGAGTGGTCATTTTTCAGACACATTATTAAAACAAATCCAAGAAGAGTTAGCTCAAAAAAAACAAGTTATATTATTTCAAAATCGTCGAGGTTTTTCACCAGTAGTAGAATGTAAGACTTGTGGCGTATCACCTCAGTGCCCAAATTGCGATGTTAGCTTAACCTTTCATAAGTATAAATACGAGTTAAAATGTCATTATTGTAATTATCAAAGAGCAATGCCAAATAGTTGCGGTGCATGTGGAAGTAATACATTAGACACCAAAGGATTTGGAACAGAACAAATTGAATTAGAATTGAAAGAATTATTTCCCGATTATTCAATTGGAAGAATGGATTTAGACACTACACGTGGAAAATATGGCTATCAAAAAATTATTGGAGCTTTCGAGGCAAAGGAAATAGATGTTTTGGTAGGGACTCAAATGTTATCCAAAGGATTAGATTTTGATAATGTTTCTTTGGTAGGAATTTTAAATGCAGATATGATGCTAAACTTCCCAGACTTTAGAGCACATGAACGTGCATTTCAATTGATGGTTCAAGTTTCGGGTAGGGCAGGGCGATCAAAAAAACAAGGAAAAGTAATCATACAAACTTTCAATCCATATCATCAAATATTACAACAGGTTTCTTCGACAGATTATATAGCAATGTTTAAAGAACAATTGCAAGATCGTTGGCAATACCATTACCCCCCATATTTTCGTTTAATAAAAATAACATTAAAACATAAAGATCATCAGAAAGTAGATGCTGGTATTAATTGGCTGTCAAAAGCATTACAAAACACCTTCAGAGAAAATGTTTTAGGCCCATCCGAGCCTCATGTGTCTAGAATAAGAAATCAGTACATTAAAAATGTAATGATTAAGGTTCCTCCAAAGCAATCTCTAGGGAAAACAAAGTCAGCGCTTCATAAAATCAAAAATACTTTTCAAGCAGTTGCAGATTTTAGGCCTATTCGTTTTATTATTGATGTAGATGCGTATTAGACTATGAAAAATAAAAATTGAATTTCTAACCTTGAATAGCTTACAAAAAAACAACCGATTTTCTTTGGAGTAGGAGCCGAAAAATTTCCAAAAAAAAATGGAGTAATTAAGCTGTTGAGAAAAGCAGGTTTTAAAGTAACTGCTGTAAAACCATAGTTAAAAATAAGTAGACCAGAGATCAGAGCGTTGTGCTTTTTTGATTCCTTTTATTTTCTGATGTAATTATGCATTGTCAGAATTAAAAAAGTCATTATATTTGCAGCCTTAAAATAAACATAAATAAATAACTATTATGAATCATTACGAAACTGTTTTCATTTTGAATCCCGTTTTATCTGATACTCAGATAAAGGAGACAGTACAAAAGTTTGAGGACTATTTGGTTTCTAGAGGTGCCGAAATGATTTCTAAAGAGGATTGGGGCTTAAAAAAATTAGCATATCCAATCCAAAAGAAAAAAAGTGGGTTTTATCATTTACTTGATTACAAAGTAGCTGGTGAAGCAATTACATCGTTTGAATTAGAATTCAGAAGAGATGACAGCGTTATGCGTTACTTAACTGTGAGGTTAGATAAGCATGCTGAAGCTTGGGCTGAAAAAAGAAGAGAACGTGTTAAATCTTCAAAAAAATAAGGCATGGCATCGACTATTGAACAACAAGCAAAAGGAAACAAGCAAGGTGAGGTAAGATACCTAACTCCGCTTGACATTGAAACTAAAAAAGAAGCAAAGTATTGCCGTTTCAAAAAGAACGGTATGAAATACATCGATTATAAAGATGCTAACTTCTTAATGTATTTAGTAAATGAACAAGGTAAGATTTTACCAAGACGTTTAACAGGAACATCACTAAAATATCAACGTAAAGTTGCACAGGCTATTAAAAGAGCTCGTCATTTGGCATTAATGCCATACGTTGGAGATATGTTGAAATAATTAAAGAAGTAGAATTATGGAACTGATTTTAAAACAAGACGTAGAAAATTTAGGATTTAAAGATGATGTTGTAACTGTTAAGAATGGTTACGGTAGAAATTATTTAATTCCTCACGGATATGCTGCTTTAGCAACTTCTTCTGCAAAGAAAGTATTAGCTGAAAACGTAAAACAAAGAGCTTTTAAAGAAGCTAAATTAATTGAAGATGCAAATGTAATAGCTGAAACAATTAAAGGGTTAGAAATTAAGATTGCTTCAAAGGTTGGATCTGGAGACAAATTATTTGGTTCAGTAAACAACATTAATTTAGCAGAAGCTATTGCCAAAACTGGTACTGAAGTTGACAAAAAATTCATCAAAGTTGTTGGTGGTTCTGTTAAAAGATTAGGTAAATACCAAGCTGCTATCAGATTACACAGAGAAGTAGTTGCTGACATTACTTTTGAAGTAGTAGCTGAAAGCTAATCTATTCGATAACATTTGTTAATTAAATAAAAAAACTCAAACTATGTTTGAGTTTTTTTATTTTTATCCCATTAGGCAAAACAAATACTTCTAAGAATATTTTTACAATATGAAATATAGAAAACTTACCAAGGAACAGTTTGAGTCATTACATCAAGAGTTTGCTCAGTTTTTAGCGACTCAAAAAATTGATATAGAGGAATGGAATAAAATGAAATCTCAAAATTCTGCATTAGTAGAGAATGAGTTATGCGTTTTTAGTGATATGGTATGGGAGGATGTTTTAAACAAAGTAGAGTATTTAGAACATTTTTCTCAGAAGTCAGTGAATCTTTTTAAATGTGAAAAAGAAGCTATATATAGAATTGTGATTACAATTAATAAAGACATAGATTTACTTTCTGAAGAAGGTTATAAGTGGCTATTAGAAAATCCAAAAGATCAAGCGATAGACTACTTAAAAGGAAGTAAAGTTTATTCAAAGGAAAAAAATACAGAAATTTTTAATTTAATTGAAAAAGGGAGTCAGATTTCAAGAGGAGAATTATATGAATTCTTCAATCGGTTAACATCTTAATTAAACGCTCAGTGCCTTCTTGTGCTTTACTTTTTATAAATGTTACATCATAATTTTTAGCGATAGGAGGTACTGGGTCTATAACATATATAGGAGTGTTTTTTGAACTATAATTAACTAATCCTGCTGCTGGATATACTTGCATAGATGAACCAATAATGACCAAAAGGTCCGCTTTCTTTGTAAGTTCTATGGCTTTCTCCATTTCAGGAACATGTTCGCCAAACCAAACAATATGAGGGCGTAATTGATTTCCATCTTTATCAACATCTCCAAGATTTAAGTCTTTAGACCAATCTAAAACATAATTTTCATTTTTAGTGCTTCTTACTTTTCTTAATTCACCATGAAGGTGTATTATTTTTGAACTCCCTGCTCTTTCGTGTAAATCATCTACATTTTGGGTAATAATATGTACCTCATAATACTTTTCAAGCGTTTTAAGGTTCTTATGTCCTTTATTAGGAACAACCTGCAATAATTGTCTTCTTCGTTGATTGTAGAACTCCAAGACAAGTTGAGGATTCCTCTTAAAGGCATCAAGAGTTGCAACATCCATTACATCATGACCTTCCCACAAACCATTAGCATCTCTAAAAGTTTTGATACCACTTTCAGCACTCATTCCAGCACCAGTTAAAACCACCATTTTTTTCAAAGACAAAGAATTTTTAAAATTAGTAAGTTTGTTAAATCATGTTAAACAAGAATACAAAGTTACTTACTTATTTAGAGGGTTTTGTAACAGAGAAGAGAAAAAATCTTTTTAGACAAATTTTAAAAGATAGGACCAGACATTTTACAGTTGTACTAGAAGATATTTATCAACAACACAATTCAAGTGCTGTAGTTAGATCTTGTGAAATTTTTGGAATACAAGATGTTCACGTAATTGAAAATAAATACATGAGTAATGTTTCTAAAAATATTGCTAAGGGTTCTCAAAAATGGTTGTCATTTCATAATTATAAAAAGGAAACTAATAACACAGCAGCTTGTTTAAATACTCTAAAAAGTAAAGGGTATCAGATCATTGCTACTTCTCCACATAACAACACAAGTATAGTACATGATTTTGATATTTCTAAAAAATCTGCTTTTGTTTTTGGAGTTGAAAAGACAGGAGTTTCAGATGAAGTTATTAAGAATGCAGATGGGATTTTAAAAATTCCTATGGTAGGATTTACTGAAAGTTTAAACATCTCAGTTGCAGCAGCTATAATTCTTGAAAATCTTACCTATAAATTAAGAACTAGTGCAGTTGATTGGAGCCTAACACCCGAAGAAAAAGAAAACCTTTATGCGCAATGGATTGAAAAGACAATAAAAAATGTTGGTAAAATAAAAGAACATTTTTTAAAAGACTGTTAGACAGAACTAACTATTTATCTCTACTAAAACAGTTATTTATTCACAGTAATTTTTTCAATCGTAGCAATAGAATCACAACGTTTAATCCAAAGTTCAAATTCTTTTTCGAAATGTGTTCCGCTAATTAAATATTCAGGACACGGTTTTTTATGTTGATTGCTTTTTCCAAAATCTACATCACCATTTTTTAGAATTGAGAGAATGGCTGAAGAGTCAATTGCTATATCTTTCATCGCTAATTTAGCATTTTCAGAATAATGAAGCTTTTTAGTTCTAATTGTCTTCAAAGTTCTAGCATCCATTCCATAATCAAAAGAAACATCTTTTCCTTTCCAAATAAAATAAACTACAATACTTCCAAAGGATACACCTATCAAATAATAAATAAAACGTTTAAATAAATTCATGGTTCAAAATTAGTATTTTTTTAAATAATTGATACTAATTTATCTTCTTAATAAACTAAAATTACCTCTAAATTCTCTTAAAACATTGTTTTTGTAATAGTTAACTAAAAACCAATAATCCGATGAAGGTAATTTATTTCCATTGGTGTTGTATCCATCCCAACCCTCCTCAAATGGTTTTATTTCTGAAATAATTTTACCGAATCTATCATAGATTGTTATGTTGGAATCTAAATCACTTTGTAAATCAGTAATATTCCATGTGTCGTTTATGCCATCATTATTTGGAGTAAAAAACTTAGGATAATTCAGGATTGAAAAATCTATGGTTTTATAAACACATAAGCCTGAGGTATCTCTAATTGTAATAAAATGGTTTCCTGGATTTATATTATAAAATCTAGGGTTTGATTGAAAAGGAAATTGATCTAAAGAAAATTCATAAGTTCCTATTCCTTGATCTACAACATTGATTTCTACTGTGTTAGAATTGGAGAAATCTTCTGTTAAAATTTGTAACTCAAAACGAGGACTTGAACTATCTACGAGAACTTGAGTAGTTTTATAATTACAATCTGCACCAATTTCTTCTCCTAATTTAATGGTTTCAACTAAATATTCTCCAGCTTCTTCGGCGATATAGTTAGTGCCTGTACCCACTAAATTAGTGTTCAAATACCAATTGATAGTATAATCGTTAGAATTTAAGCCGGATTCTAATACAACAGAATTGATAACATTTCCTGTATCTGAATCTATACATAAAGTTCCACCATTAATTTCTAAATCCAATAAATCGTATACGGTTACTTGAAATAAAGCTTCAGTAAAGCATCCTTGAAGACTTTGAAGAGTAGGATCTCCAGATGGATACGCATAAACATAAATAATTCTGGAACCTAGATCTGTTATTGTGTATTCTGATGGATCTATCAAGTCAATCCTATTAGGTCTTCTATAATATTCAATTATAGCTCCTGGTATATCTACTATTGGCAAAGAAACACTTCCACAGGCTTCAATACTTTCAAAAACATCTAAGTTTGGCTTTTCAGATATAGAAACTGAAAAAGAATTTTCGTCAAAACAAGAAAATCTTTCTCCAACCTTTTTATAAATATAAATAGTTTGAGATGTAGTAATAAAATCGCCTGCAAATAATTCAGAGCCTTGACCAAAGGGCTCAGAAAAGTATTCTCCATTTGTTAACACAGGAAGTTCATAATCAGAGCAGGTGATAACATCCGCAACATCATCTACAGTAACAGCTAATATATTCACTTCAAATAAATTTTCAGTACTACAACCTTCAAGATCTTCAAAAGAATTATAAATATATATAGTTTGAGTTGTATCAATAATGTCTCCAGCATTTAACTGTAAACCTTGACCATTTGCTTCTGTATAATAATTTCCATTATTTAATTCTGGTAGTATGTAATTGTTGCAACTAAAGATATCTGTAAAATTATCTACAAGAGCTATCGCTCTTATTTCTATTGTAAAACTAGACTCATTATCACAAAATGTATTACTGTTATATATGTAAATTATTTGTGTATTATAAATGATATCTCCTGCAAATAATTGATTTCCATTACCTCCAGATTCAGAATAATATTTTCCATTTAAAAGGGGTTCTAAAATTGGTAATTCATTTTCACAATAGGTAGCATCATTTAATTCATCAACTAAAGGGATTGGATTAATATTTACATCAAAGGAAATGGAATCTGAACAGTTTGGCAATGTTGTTATTTCTTCGGAATAGAAATAAATAGTTTGGGACGTACTAACAACTGTTCCTTGTTGTAAGAGATCTCCATTACCGCCAGGTGCTGTAAAATAATTCCCAAATTCTAAGCTAGGTATGATGTAATCCCCACAACTGTTAATATCTTGAAACAAATTTAAGTCGATGATTGAAATATCAAATGAGCTTTCGTTTATACAATTTGTGATTGTATTTTTATTCCACAAATAAATTGTTGTGCTTAAAAATATCTCATCTCCTGGAAAAAGTTCAATACCATTTCCATTTGCTCCTGTAAAATATTGTTCCCCACTAGTGGAAGATGGTAAGGTGTAATTATTACAAGTAATTACATTTTCTCTTTCCTCAACTATTGGTAATGGATGTATTGTAATTTCATAAGGAGTATCCAAACATAATAAATCCTCAATAGAAACGTAGAAGTATATTGTTTGACTCTCTGTTAATAGTGTACCACTAGGGATTATCGTTCCTGATCCATTGGGTCCATTGGTGGATGTGTAAAACGTTCCATTTGAATAGGATGGAACAATAAAATTTCCACAATGTTCTGTTTCTATTGAAAATTCGGTTGCTAAAAAAACATTAAAGCTACTTTCGTTAAAACATCCTCGGGTATTTGAGTTATAAATATATATGGTAGTGTTTTCGGTTATGAGGTCTCCAGCAAATAATTCAATTCCATTACCACCTGGTTCGGTAAAATATTTTCCATCTGTAAGTTCTGGTAATACATAACTATCACATTCATAGACATCTTCAAAAACATCTACCTTTGGTGATGAATAGATAAAGATTTGAAATGAAATGATTTCAAAACAATTAGGATTATTTAACTCAATAAATCTTACCCAAATAGTAAGGTTTGTTGATGCTAATGGTAAAATAAAATTACTAGGATTTTCAATTTCATTTTCATTATTTTCAGCATCTATTTCTGTAAGAAAGTAACTCAAGGAGTAGTCTGAAGGGTTTAAGGTATTTAATATTTGACCTGATACTTGAGAAACAATATCAACTGCAAGGTCTGATTCACATGCTGAAAAATCCTCTGCTATGCCTGGACTTAAATTTGTTATTTTTAATTCAAAATTCAAGACATTTGAACATGCATTACCATTTTCACTATTTATATAGGTAACATATATTATTTCATCTCCTAGTGATGGGTAAGCTGACAGTAATGAAGTGTCAATAGGGATGTTGTTGTTTAAATTTTCTTGTGAATTGTAATATAGAATATCGTATGTTTCAGGATTTAAACCCAACACACTATGATTATTAAATAATAGATTGAACTTTGGTGTTGTCTCACTCTCGCATTCAAATAAATTTTCAGGGTTATTTACTTGCAATTGGGTAATTGTTTTTTGACCTGTTAATTCACATCCATTAATTAAATTCGTGATAATTAAATCATACGTTCCTACTTCAGTTGCAGTATAATACGAATTTGTTTCATTTTCAATCAAAACACCATCTTTTTTCCATTCAAAAATAAAATTAGTCGAATCACTAAAATTTGAATCAATAATTATTTCATCTCCTAAACATAATTCTTCATTTTCACCTAAATCTAAAAGAGTGTTAAAGCTACCTGCTTTTATAAATACTGCAGAATCAAAGTCAGTATCATTATAATCTCCGATAACTAATTTAATTCTGTATTGGTTTGTAGGTATCACTTCAGATGATGCAGACAATACAACCGTATGTCCATTCATATTTAGAGCAGAGTTTAAGGGATTATTTACATTATAGGTGCTAAATAAATTCTTATTAACAGAACTGCAAGACAAATTGTATTGGTTGTCTCTAATATTTTTCACTGATATTGGTAAATTATTATTTGGTACAAGTCCTATATTTGTTTTAATTCCAGTAGTTAAATCTGTTAATATGAATGCAAATACATCGCTAAAGCCACATTGCCACTCTCCATATTCATTAGACGCAAATAAAAAATCAAAAGTGAAGTTAGTCGAATAGGGGATAAAATCAAATTCAAGATAAGCAGTATCTGTAATATTCACTGATTGCCCAGTTTGATTGCTAATTTCCTCTAAGTCTAAATCACTATTAGTATTTATTTGACTGCTAAGATTATTTCCTGTATAGCTCCCTTGTGAATTGCTAGCAATACCACTTCTAATAATTATGCCTTCATCAATTGGAAAAGAAGAATCATTATTATTGAAATAGGCTACGGATTGATTTGAAGAAACGTTAATATTCGAACTCGTTGCACAGGAATTGTTGAGTAATAAATCTACTAGTAATTCAGAAGAGAAAACAGCATCATCGATAATAATTCCTTGAGAATTACAGATGTAAATATTACACATTAAAATAAAAAAAATTATTTTTCTCAAACGATATTATTCTATAAATATTACTTGTGCTCATTGAAAATTTCAATAACGTAAAGTTAAATAGCTAGGGGTAAGTATACAATCATCAGAAATAATGAAATTTCAAACTACCTATATTCCGGGAGGGGAATTATATAAATATTAAATTAATATCTCTAAATGGTAAATCAAACCATTCGGAAACGGTTTTATTAGTTAAAACGCCACGATAAAAATACATGCCATTTCTAATGGTTTTATCAAATCTAGCCGCGTTTTCAAAACCTCCTTCTTCAGCAATATTTAGAAGGTAAGGGGTAAACATGTTGCTAATTGCAAAAGATGCAGTTCGAGCATATCTAGAAGGTATATTAGGCACACAATAATGAATAACTCCGTGTTTTTCAAAAGTAGGATTGGAATGAGAGGTTATATTTGATGTTTCAAAACAGCCACCTCGATCTATACTAACGTCTACAATAATTGCACCTTTTTTCATAGTTTGAATTGTAGTTTCTGATACTACTATTGGTGTACGCTCTTTTCCTCTAATTGATCCCACAGCTATATCACACCTTCGTAAAGCTTTAGCTAATGTTTTTGGTTGAATTGTAGAAGTATAAATAGGAGTATTTAAACAATGTTGTAATTTTCTTAGCTTAGTTATTGAGTTGTCAAAAACTTTTACTCTAGCCCCTAAACCTAGGGCAGATCTCGCTGCAAATTCACCAACTGTTCCTGCACCAATAATTACAACATCGGTTGGTGGCACCCCTCCAATATTACCCAATAGCAGTCCATTACCTTTATTTAGATTATTCATTAACTCTGCAGCAATAAGTACAGAAGCTGTTCCAGCAATTTCACTCAAGGATTTAACAATAGGATAGACACCATGTTCATCCTTAATATAATCAAAAGCAACTGCTGTTATTCTTTTTTTTGAAAGCGCTTCAAAATAGCTTTTTGTTTGGGTTTTAATCTGAAGTGCTGATATTAATATACTTTGGGGAGATATCATAGCGATTTCATCTAGTGTAGGTGGAGCTACTTTTAAAACAATACTACAGGAGAAAACTTCTGTGGTGTCATATGATATTTTAGCACCTGCTTCAGAGTATTCATTATCAGAATAATTAGAACCTTCTCCAGCACCAACTTCAATAACAATTCTATGACCATTGTTGGTTAAGGCAGAGACGGCATCTGGAGTTAAGCAAATCCTTCTCTCTTCAAAAAGAGTTTCTTTTGGGAGTCCAATATATAATTTCCCTTTTTGTTTTTTTATTTCTAACATTTCTGTCTGAGGAATTAATTCCTCTTTACTAAATGGAGAGAATGCACTCATAATTTATTTAAGTTGAATATTACGTTGGTCATCATCTAACCTAGTTAAATAAATATTATTTGTTATTAAAGGTAGTAAATTTTTAATTACTAAAGGCCATTCAATAAGACACCAAGCATCTGTGTGAAAATAATCTTCAACACCAATATTGTAAGCTTCTTCCTCATTATTTAACCTATAAAAATCAAAATGATAAATAGTTTCATCATTTAATGTAATATACTCATTAACAATCGAAAAAGTTGGAGAGCTTGTGATGTCATCAGTTCCTAATTCTTTACAAATTTCCTTTATTAGTGTTGTTTTACCAACTCCCATCTCTCCATGAAACAAAAGAACTTTATGCTTAGAATTTTTTATAATATCTTTTGCAATTTGATTCAAATTTAATAACGAGTAGTTTTTATTCATAGACATTGAAAATTATTTAGGGCTATAAACAACGCAAGGAATTATCATTTCCTCTAAAGAAACTCCTCCATGTTGATATGTATTCTTATAGTAATTTACAAAATGATTATAATTATTTGGGTAAGCAAAAAATAAGTCTTCTTTCGCAAAAATAAATGGACTATTAAAACTAATACTAGGTAAAAATATATCTTTTGGATTTTTTACAGCAAAAACATCCTTTTCTGAATACGAAATACTTTTACCTGTCTTATACCTTAAATTTGAACTTATATTTCTATCACCTATAATCTTAGTTGGATTTTTACAATTAATAGTTCCATGATCTGTTGTAATAATTAGCTTTTGATTCAGTTGTTGAGCTTTTTTAATTATTTCAAACAAAGGAGAATTTTTAAACCAACTAACAGTTAAAGATCTGTAAGCTTTATCATCTCCTGCGAGTTCTTTTATAACTTCCATTTCCGTCTTAGCATGGGATAACATATCTACAAAGTTATATACTAAAACAGTTAGATCATTCTGTTTAGTTCCATTATAGTTGGTAGCTAATTCTTTCCCATCTTTTAAAGAAGTGATTTTATAATATTCATGATTAATTGAAAGATTTAATCTATTAATTTGATGTCTCAAAAATTCATTTTCAAACATATTTTTACCACCTTCATCTGTATCATTTTTCCATAATTTTGGATGTTTTTTTTCCATTTCAGAGGGCATTAAACCTGAAAAAATAGAATTTCTTGCATATTGAGTAGCGGTAGGTAGAATACTATAATATGAATATTCTTCTTCTTTTTTGTAATAGTTATTTATTAAGGGTTCTAGCATTCGATATTGATCGTATCTCAAATTATCAATTACAATCCATAAAACACCTTGATCACTAGATAGATTAGGCACAATATAATTTTTGAACATTGTGTGTGAAAACGTGGGTTGATTAGATGACGTTAAATACTCTTGGTAATTTTTTTTAATAAATTTATAAAATAAGTTATTGGCTTCAGATTTCTGACTTTCCAGAATTTCAAGCATACTAGAGTCATTAATGTTTTCCAATTCAAGTTCCCAGTGCACTAATTTTTTATACAATTCCACCCAATCTTCATGTGAATTGACAGACATTAAATCCATCGATATTTTTCGAAATTCTTGTTGATAGTTTGAGGTGGTCTTTTCTGAAATTAATCTAGAATGATCAAGATTTTTTTTAAGACTTAATAAGATTTGATTGGGATTTACAGGCTTTATGAGATAATCTGCAATTTTAGAACCAATAGCTTCTTCCATGATATATTCCTCCTCACTTTTTGTAATCATTACCACGGGTAAATTAGATTGCAATTGTTTGATTTCTGATAATGTCTCTAAACCATTAATTCCAGGCATATTCTCATCTAAAAAAATGATATCAAAATTAGATTTTTTAACTAATTCTATAGCATCAGCTCCATTAGTACAGGAGGTGAGATTGTACCCTTTTTGTTCAAGAAATAAAATGTGAGGCTTTAATAAATCTATTTCATCATCAACCCATAAAATCTGAATACTATTCATAATTAAATTATTTTTTTACTTTTAAAACGTTAAAAGTATTTATTTGTTATGATTTGAATACTTTGAAAATGATAAAATATTCCTAATAAAGATAGATTATACTTTGTAAAGCGTAAATTTAGGCTTTAGTTTGTAATCATAAAAAAAATTTGAGGATTTGAATTACCAATCAACAAACAAATTAAAAATATTGAATGACCCTATATATGGTTTTATAAGAATACCAAATAGTTTAATCTTCGATATTATTGAACATGCAAGTTTTCAACGCTTAAGAAGAGTATCACAAATGGGGCTCTCCAATCTAGTATATCCAGGAGCTAATCATACTCGTTTTCATCATGCTTTGGGGTGTCTTCATTTAATGCAGAAAGCAATAAGTGTATTAACTATGAAAGGGGTGAAGATTTCAAAAGATGAGGAAACTGCTTTGTGTATTGCTATTTTACTTCATGACATTGGTCACGGTGCATTTTCTCACGCTCTTGAGCATAGTATCGTCACAGGAATTACACATGAGGAAATTTCCTTAAAATATATGCAACAACTCAATAAAGAATTTAATGGAAAATTAGATTTAGCGATTGAAATTTTTACGGGTAAATATCATCGTCTTTTTTTACAACAACTAATTTCTAGTCAGTTAGATATTGATAGATTAGATTATTTGAAAAGAGATAGTTTCTATACTGGAGTTGCTGAAGGAAATATTAGTTCAGATAGATTAATTGCTATGATGAATGTAGTCAATGACGAGTTAGTCATTGAAAAAAAGGGTATATATTCTGTAGAAAAATTTTTAATTGCGCGAAGGTTGATGTATTGGCAAGTATATCTTCATAAAACTAGTATAGTGGCAGAACACATGTTAGTTAAAGTTCTTAAGAGAGCAAAGGAGTTAGCTGAAAAAAAAATAGATCTATTCTGCAGTTCTTCATTGCGTTATTTCTTATACAACAAAACGAATAAAGATAATTTTGATGCAAAAGTTTTAGCGTTATTTTCTGAGTTAGATGATTATGATCTATTGTCTGCAATTAAAGAATGGACTAACCATTCTGACAAAATTATTTCTAATTTATCTAGTATGATAGTAAATAGGAATCTCTTAAAGATTGAAATCTTTGACGAATTGGTTTCAGAAATTGATTTTTTAACGTTTACAAATAAATTAATGATTTCATCAGGTCTAACAGAAAAAGAAGCTTCATATTTTGTATTCAATGGAGATATTTCTAATCAAGCTTATAATAAAAACCAGCCAATTAAGATTTTAAATAAAAATGGGGATATTGAAGATATAGTCCTAGCATCTGATCAATTAAATTTGCAAGCACTCTCCAAACCAGTTAAAAAGTTTTTTATTTGCTATCCTAAGAAAATGGAATTAGCCTAATCTTACAATTTTTTATACTTTTGCAGAAGATGAAATTCACAGCCAACCAAATAGCTCAAATCCTAGAAGGTGAAATTGAAGGGGATTCTGAAGCCGAAGTTTTTAGACTCTCAAAAATAGAAGAAGGCACAGACGGATCTCTTACGTTTTTATCTAACCCTAAATATAATTCTTATTTATACACTACAGAAGCTTCAATAACTATTGTCAATGATACATTTAAATTGGAGAAACATGTTAGTACAACTTTGATAAGAGTTAAAGACGCTTATAAAGCTTTTTCAAAAGTACTAGAATTCTACAACCAAGTCAAGAATAACAAGCTAGGAAGAGAGGAGCCCAATTATATATCAAATTCAGCGTCCATTGGCAAAGATGAGTATATCGGTGCATTTAGTTATATTGGTGAAAATGTTACAGTTGGTGAAAATGTAAAAATTTATCCAAATGTTTATATTGGAGATAATGTAACGATTGGTAATAATTGTTTGATTTTTTCAGGAGTAAAAATTTATTCAGAATCAGAAATTGGAAATGATTGCACATTTCATTCAGGAGCAATCATTGGTTCAGATGGGTTTGGCTTTACACCCAACGAAAAAGGGGAGTTTGTTAAAATACCACAAACTGGAAATGTTATTATAGAAAACAATGTAGATATAGGGTCAAGTACAACGATAGACAGAGCTACACTTGGATCAACAATTATAAGGAGTGGGGTTAAATTAGACAATCAAGTTCAGATTGCCCACAATGTTGAAATAGGTAGAAACACTGTTATTGCTGCACAGACTGGTATAGCAGGATCTACGAAGCTAGGTGAGGGGTGCATGATTGGAGGTCAAGTAGGTATTGCTGGACATCTTACTCTTGGAAGTTTTTTAAAGATACAAGCTCAGTCCGGAATTTCAAAAAACTTAAAAGACCACGAAGTCGTTCAAGGATCGCCTGCGTTTGCTTACTCTGATTTTAATAAATCATATGTATACTTTAAGAATCTGCCAAAAACTATTAGTAGAATTAACAAATTAGAAAAAGAACTTAATACTCAAAATTTAAATGATGAGTAAAAAACAGAAAACAATACAAAATGAGGTTAGTTTATCAGGTGTGGGATTACATACTGGTAATGAGGTTAAAATGACCTTCAAGCCTGCTCCTGAAAATCATGGATTTGCTTTCAGAAGAGTTGATTTAACAGGAAGTCCAACAATAGAAGCAAAGGCAGAATATGTTGTTAATACCCAAAGAGGTACAAACCTTGAAAAAAATGGTGTTTTAATCCAAACTTCAGAGCACGTGTTAGCCGCAGCAGTTGGCTTAGATATTGATAATTTAATGATTGAAATTAATGCATCTGAACCTCCTATTATGGATGGTTCATCAAAGTTTTTTGTAAAAGCATTAGAAAAAGCCGGAATTAAAACTTTAGATGCTGACATTGAAGAATATATAGTTAAAGAAATTATTTCACACAAAGACGAAATCACAGGAAGTGAAATAATTTTAATGCCTTCTGATGAATATCAAGTTACTACTATGGTAGATTTTGGTACAAAAATTTTAGGTACTCAGAATGCAACATTAGATAGAATTTCAGATTTTAAAGAAGAAATAGCAGACGCAAGAACTTTTAGCTTTCTTCATGAAATAGAAATGTTATTAGAAAATGATCTTATAAAAGGAGGTGATCTTAATAATGCTATTGTATATGTTGACAAGGAATTATCTGATACAACGATGCAGAAATTAAAAAAAGCATTCAAAAAAGAGGACATTAAAGTTAAGTCTAATGGAATTTTAGACAATCTAAATTTACATTGGGCAAACGAAGCAGCTAGACATAAACTTCTTGATGTTATTGGAGATTTAGCCCTTACAGGTACTCGTATTAGAGGTAAGATTATTGCTAATAAGCCAGGGCATCTAGTAAACACTCAATTTGCTAAAAAATTAGCAAAAGTTATAAAGTTAGAAAAAAGAAATAATATTCCTCAAATTGATTTGAATGTTCCTCCATTAATGGATATTCATCAAATTATGGATATTTTACCACATAGACCACCCTTCTTGTTTGTAGATAGAATTATAGAATTGTCTGATAAGCATGTTATAGGAATGAAAAATGTTACCATGAATGAAGGGTTTTTTACAGGACATTTTCCAGGAGCACCCGTAATGCCTGGTGTACTTCAGGTTGAAGCGATGGCTCAATGTGGAGGTATTTTAGTTTTAAGCACCGTTCCTGACCCAGAAAACTATTTGACTTACTTTATGAAAATAGATAAAGTTAAGTTTAAGCAAAAGGTATTACCAGGTGATACTCTAATTTTCAAAGCAGAATTGATTACTCCAATAAGAAGAGGTATCTGTCATATGCAAGCTTATGGATATGCCAATAATAGATTAGTTGTTGAAGCTGAGTTAATGGCACAAATATCAAAAAGACCAGAATCATGAATCAACCATTAGCTTACGTTCATCCTCAAGCAAAAATAGCTAGAAATGTTGTTATCGAGCCATTTACAACGATACATGCTAACGTTCACATTGGATCAGGAACTTGGATTGGATCTAATGTAACCATCATGGAAGGTGCTAGGATCGGTAAAAATTGTAGAATATTTCCTGGTGCAGTGATTTCTGCCATTCCACAAGATTTAAAATTTGAGGGAGAAGATTCACTTACAATTATTGGTGATAATACAACTGTTCGTGAATGTGTAACTATCAATAGAGGTACTAGTGCTTCTGGTGAAACAAAAATAGGAGAAAATGTATTAATTATGGCAACAGTCCATATCGCTCATGATTGTGTTATTGGTAATAATGCTATTGTTGTGAATGGAGTGGCTTTAGCAGGTCATGTTAGTATTGGAGAATATGCAATAATTGGTGGTCTAGCTGCAATTCATCAATTTATTCATATAGGTGATCATGCTATGGTTTCTGGTGGGTCTTTAGTTAGGAAAGACGTACCGCCCTATACAAAAGCTGCAAAAGAGCCTTTGTCTTATGTAGGAATTAACTCTATTGGTTTACGTCGAAGAGGTTTTTCTACTCAAAAGATAAGTGAAATTCAGAATATATACAGAATACTTTATCAAAAAAATTATAATACCACTCAAGCTGTTGAGAAAATTGAAGCCGAAATGGAAGCTACCTCTGAAAGAGATGAAATATTATTATTTATTCGAAATTCACAAAGAGGTATTATGAAAGGATATTGGGGAGGTTAATTAAATTTTACAATTACTATTTAAACATTAAACAAGGATCATATTACTATGGCAACAACATCAGACATTAGAAACGGATTATGCATTAGGTACAATAATGATATATACAAGATTATAGAATTTTTACATGTAAAACCAGGAAAAGGACCTGCTTTTGTTAGAACAAAACTTAAAAGTGTAACCAATGGAAAGGTAGTTGATAATACTTTTCCAGCCGGAAGAAAAATTGAAGATGTTCGTGTAGAAACTCATAAGTTTCAATACTTATATAATGAAGGTGAAACCTATCATTTTATGAATAATGATGACTATAGTCAAATTGAATTACAAAAAAGCACATTAGATTCACCAGACTTAATGAAAGAAGGAGAGACTGTCACCATAATCATTAATTCTGAAGATGATATGCCATTATCTGTAGATATGCCAGCCAGTGTTATTTTGGAGGTAATTCACACAGAGCCAGGTGTTAAAGGTAATACAGCTACAAATGCCACTAAGCCTGCAAAAGTAGAATCTGGGGCTACTGTAAACGTTCCCCTTTTTATTAATGAAGGAGATAAAATTAAAGTTGAAACTACTAAAGGAACTTATCAAGAAAGAATTAAAGTTTAAAGATTCTGAATGAAATTTAAAATTGTACAAACTTTACAAAAAATAGCTACTCTAATTGATGCAAAATTTGTTGGTGATCAAGATTTCTTAATTTCAGGTATTAATGAAATTCATGTTGTAGAATCTGGAGATATTGTTTTTGTTGATCACCCAAAGTATTACCAAAAAGCATTAGAATCTGCTGCCACAACTATTTTAATTAATAAAGAAGTTGATTGTCCAGAAGGAAAGTCACTGTTGATTTCAGATGATCCATTTCGTGATTTCAATAAAATTACAAATCATTTTAACCCTTTTAAAAATTCTAAAGAAAGTATAGCTACTACCGCTAGTATAGGAGAAGGAACGGTTGTTCAGCCAAATGTTTTTATTGGAAACAATGTGAAAATTGGAAAAAGTTGTTTGATTCATCCCAATGTTACGATTTACGATAACACCGTTATAGGTGATAATGTAGTGATTCATGCAAATACTGTATTAGGTGCTGATGCATTTTACTACAAGAATAGACCAGAGGGCTTCGATCAATTAATCTCAGGAGGTAGAGTAATTTTAAAAGACAATGTTCATATTGGAGCTTCTTGTACTATAGACAAGGGAGTTACAGGAGATACAACAATTGGTAATGGAACAAAAATAGATAATCAGGTTCATGTTGGTCATGACACTAAGATTGGGAAAAAATGCCTAATAGCCTCACAAACTGGTATTGCTGGTTGTGTAATTATTGAAGACGAAGTAACCCTTTGGGGACAAGTAGGAACCAACAGCGGGATTACCATTGGAAAAGGTGCTGTTATTTTAGGCCAAACAGGAGTAACAAAGTCAATTCCAGGAGGTAAGACTTATTTTGGAACACCCATATCAGAATCACGAGAAAAGTTAAAAGAGTTAGCGTATTTAAAGAGATTAATGAGAGAAGAAAAGAAAAGATAATTTTCTTTTTTTGCTTCAAACAATAAAGTATTTTTGCACAAATTATCAGATAAAATTATAACATGAGTGTTTTAGTAAATAAAGATTCAAAAATTATCGTTCAAGGTTTTACAGGTAGTGAAGGAACATTTCACGCAGGTCAAATGATTGATTACGGAACAAATGTAGTAGGAGGAGTTACTCCAGGAAAAGGAGGACAAGAACACCTTGGAAAGCCGGTATTCAACACTGTTAAAGAATCAGTAGAGAAAGTTGGAGCTGATACTTCTATAATTTTTGTACCACCTGCTTTTGCTGCAGATGCAATTATGGAATCTGCGGATGCTGGAATTAAAGTAATCATTTGTATTACAGAAGGAATTCCTACTGCTGATATGGTAAAAGTAAAAGCATATATCGATGGTAAAGATTGTACATTGGTTGGTCCAAACTGTCCAGGTGTAATTACTCCAGATGAAGCTAAAGTTGGCATTATGCCAGGATTTATCTTCAAAAAAGGTAAAGTTGGAATCGTTTCTAAATCAGGTACATTAACCTATGAAGCTGCCGATCAAGTTGTAAAACAAGGATACGGAATTACAACAGCTATTGGTATTGGAGGAGATCCTATTATAGGTACCACAACAAAAGAAGCAGTTGAATTATTAATGAATGATGATGAAACTGAAGCAATTGTCATGATTGGTGAAATTGGAGGTCAATTAGAAGCGGAAGCTGCTAAATGGATCAAAGCTGACGGAAATAGAAAGCCAGTTGTAGGTTTTATAGCAGGTCAGACTGCGCCAGCAGGAAGAACTATGGGGCATGCTGGAGCTATTGTTGGAGGTGAAGATGATACTGCACAAGCAAAAATGAAAATTTTAGCAGAAAATGGAATTCACGTAGTTGATTCTCCTGCTAAAATCGGAGAAATGATTGCAAGTGTATTAAAATAATTACTAGAATTAAATCTATTCTAATAAAAATTCTCGTATTTGATACGAGGATTTTTTGTTAAAAAAAGAATTATATTTGAAAATAAACTATTATTAATTTATGAAATTATTAGAAAATAAAATTGCAATCATAACTGGAGCTACTCGTGGAATTGGACGTGGAATTGCAGTTGAATTTGCAAAACAAGGAGCTAATATAGCTTTTACCTATAGTTCTTCAGTAGATGCAGCCATTGCTTTAGAAACTGAATTAAATGCTTTAGGAATCAAGGCTAAAGGATATCAATCAAATGCAGCTGAATTTGATACAGCTCAAGAATTAGCAAAAGAAATATTAAAAGAATTTGGAAGTATCGATGTGTTGGTTAACAATGCAGGAATTACCAAAGACAATTTGTTAATGAGAATTTCTGAAGACGATTTCGATAAAGTAATTGAAGTAAACCTTAAGTCGGTATTTAACATGACAAAAGCTGTCATTAGACCAATGATGAAGCAACGTGCAGGGTCAATTATTAACATGAGTTCTGTAGTTGGATTAAAAGGAAACGCTGGACAATCAAACTATGCAGCCTCTAAAGCAGGTATCGTAGGTTTTTCTAAATCGGTTGCTTTAGAATTAGGATCAAGAAATATTAGAAGTAATGTGATTGCTCCGGGTTTTATTGAAACTGAAATGACAGGAAAATTAGATGAAGCTACAGTACAAAGTTGGAGAGATGCAATTCCTTTAAAAAGAGGAGGAAGTCCAGAAGATATTGCGAATGCGTGTGTATTTTTAGCTTCTGATATGAGTAGTTATATTACTGGTCAAACCTTATCTGTTGACGGAGGGATGTTGACATAAACACAATAAAGTATTTATAAAACAAACCTAGACACCAAAGCTGTCTAGGTTTTTTTTATATCTTTCACATAAATATAATTTTTTGGAAAAGTACTTAATCATATGGATTCTTCTGGGTTTACTTTTTAGTAGTTTTTTTGGTTATTATTTGTACTATTATAAGGTAAAACAACCCACTAAAATAAACTTAGTTTTAGCAATAATTCGTTCCCTCGCTATATTTTTAATTATACTATTGCTAATAAATCCGACAATACCTGAGAAGGTATTATTTCCCCAAAAGACAAAGCTTTCTGTACTTGTAGATAATTCCTCATCGATTAAGTATTTTAAAAAAGACAGTCTAGTAAAACATATTTTAGAAAGCTTAAAAACTGATAAAAAACTAAATAAAAAATTTAATATTGATTATTATTCTTTTGGAAATAAATTCCAATTGAATGATACTTTTAATTTTGATGAGAATCAAACAGATATCTCTATTCCATTAAAAAGAATTTCTAAGATTCAAAAAAACACAACTAATCCAATACTTTTAATTTCCGACGGTAATCAAACCCTAGGGAATGATTATCAATATGTCAAAATTAAAGAACCTATTTTCCCAATAGTTGTAGGAGACACAAGCAAATATAAAGATGTTAAAATTTCACAAATAAATGTAAATAGATATAGTTTTATTAATAATAAATTTCCAGTTGAAACAATTTTACAATATGATGGGGATCAACCCGTAAGTCTTCGTTACAGCATAGAAAAAAATGGAAAAATTATTTTTAACAAACAAGTTAACTTCACTAAAACTAATAATTCAAGAATACTTAAAACCTTTATTAAAGCAACTCAAGAAGGACCAAACTTATTTAAATCAAAAATACAATCTCTAAAAAATGAAAAAAATAAAACTAATAATTCTAAGAACTTTTCAGTTGAGGTTAACAATAAACAATCTAAAATTTTAATTGTTAGTTCTTTTTATCATCCAGATTTAGGTGCTTTAAAAAAAGCGATTGAAAGTGACAAACAGCGAAAAGTTAATATAGAAATTATAAGTAACGAAAAAAATCAAATTGATGATTATCAAACAGTTATACTATATCAGCCTGATGAAAAGTTTAATTTATTATTAAATCAATTAAATAGCAAAAAATTATCCTTTGTATTAATTACAGGTTCAAAAACAGATTGGTCATTCATTAATACTAAATCTCTTGGGATTAACAAGAAGAACATCAACCAGTTGGAAAATTATTCAGCAGCATTTAATAGTAGTTTTTTAACTTTTTCTCAAAAAAATATTGGCTTTGAAAATTTTCCACCCTTATTAGACTATTTTGGAGAATTAACAATATCTATACCGCATCAAACTTTATTATTTCAAAATATTAATGGATTTTCTTCTCAAAAACCATTATTAATCTCTACGAATGAGCGTAATCATAAAAAAATATTTTTATTTGGTGAAGATCTCTGGAAATGGAGGTCGAGTAGTTTTCAAAAAGATAATTCTTTCCAATATTTTGACAAATTTATAGGAAGTATTATTCAATACACTACAAACAAAAAAATTAGAGATCGGTTAGATTTAGAAATTAAACCCTCTTACAATATAAATTCAAAGATATTAATTAGTGCTTTTTATGTAGATGAAAACTACCAATTTGACAATAGAGCAACTCTTTTACTTACCATCGTTAATAAGGATACAAATGAAAAGAGTATACTACCTTTTTCATTATTTGATTCCTCATATCAAATATATTTAAATTCATTAAATTCGGGGAAATATGAGTATATACTGACTGTAGAGGGGCAAAATATTTCAAAAAAAGGAAGTTTTGTAGTCAATGATTTTTTTGTAGAAGAACAATTCACAAGTGCAAATAGCAATAAATTAGGTCTTTTAGCAAAAAAAACAAAAGGAGAGTTATATTTTGAAGATAATTATCATTTACTTATTGATAAATTAGTAAATGATAATAGGTTTAATATTGAACAAAAATCTAAAGAAATCTCAACAAGTCTTATTGATAAAACCTGGATGATGTTGTTCGTTATCTTCCTATTATCATTAGAATGGTTTATTAGAAAATACTTTGGTAAAGTATAAATACCAATTGATTTTATTAGATAATTTTAGATAACAGCTTAGAAAGAGAACATTAAGTTGTAAATTAGCATAAATATTAAAAAATAAAAAAAATGGCAAATAATCAAATTGAATTTAAATTTCCAAAAGGAGCTTTATTTACTATAGGAATAATTTTAACAACAATTGTATTGATTTCTAAATCTGCGGTAACAATTGGTTCAGGAGAACGTGGGGTTTTATATGAGTGGATAGGTGGTGTGGTTACAGATACTCCGCCTCTAGATGAGGGGTTTAATTTAGTAATGCCCTGGAACAAGGTTTTCAAATATAATGTTAGACAACAAGAGTTGTTTGAGGAAAAAATGTCTGTTTTATCATCTAATGGATTAGAAATTAAGTTAGATGCTTCGGTTTTGTACCAAGCTACCACAGCAACAGTTGCTTTACTTCACCAAACTAGAGGTGAAGCTTATGAAGACGATGTAATTATACCAGCTATTAGATCAGCTACTAGAAGTGTTGTTGGGCGTTATACACCAGAACAATTGTATTCTACAAAAAGAGATGCTATACAAACAGAAATATTCGAGGAGACAAAAAAAATATTAAGTCCTCAATACATACAATTAAATTCAGTTTTAGTGAGAGATGTAACACTTCCACCTACAATTAAAACAGCTATTGAACGTAAATTAAAACAAGAGCAAGAGTCTTTAGAATATGAGTTTAGATTAGTTACAGCTAAAAAAGAGGCTGAAAAGCAGATTATTGAGGCTCAAGGTAAAGCTGATGCTAATAAGATTTTAAGTGCTTCATTAAATGATAGGATTTTACAAGACAAAGGAATTGAAGCTACAATTAAATTGTCTCAATCCTCTAATAGTAAAGTAGTCATCATTGGTTCTGGAAAAAGTGGAATGCCTATAATATTAGGAAACCAATAGGACAAACTCATTACCATATAAAAAAAACCAGCTTATGCTGGTTTTTTTTGTTGCTATATAAACATAAAATTAAGTTTTTAATTTCTTTTTTTTGTAGGTAGTCTACTTCGTTCTATTTTACCATTTTTAAGCGCCTTATAAACTTCATAACAATCAAGAACGGCTTCAATCATTTGTAAATCACTAGCATTTTTGACAAAATATTCTGAGTAGTTACAATCTGAAATTAACTTCATAAGGTCATTTCTGTCCATTTCAAGATATTCCATCATTACTTCACGGTCAAATTTACCAGCCATAATTTTACGAAGATTATCTTCTTTTTTAATTTTTTGAAGTTTTTTAAGTTGTTTAGGTTTTTTCCCAAATAATTTAAATAAGAAATCGACAGGTTGAAATAAGGCTGCAATAGGTGAGGAAAAATCTCCTGCTCTAGGTCTAGCAATTTCGTAGGTTTGCCTAATACCATTAATTTTAATTCTAGTAAACCTATCTTTAGGTACTTGCTTAACATCTACTTCTAGCACACCTATTAATTTGCTCGACCTTATAATAATTTCTTTGATTTCCTCAGACTTCTCATATAAAGCAATTAATAATTCATTTCCTTTTAATAAATCATTTGTTACTTTTATCTTAATAGAAGAATGTCCTAAATAAGACACCATTACCGTATCATTTGTTTTGGCTGTTATTTCAAAAAATCCTTTGTCATCAGTAATAGTTCCTGTCACTGAATTAAGATTTAATATATGGGAAGCACTTAATGATTTTTTTGTTTCAGAATCTATTACTTGTCCTTTTAGAATTTTTACAACTAAACTATCGGTTTGTGAATAAACCTGTAAGGAAAGGAAAAAAAAGAATAGTATAATGAGTTTTCTACTGCGCATGCAACAAAAGTAATGATTAAAAGGTGAAAAAGAGGGTTAATGTTTTGTGAAAAAACTCCATTAAAAGTGCGCACGAGAAGATTCGAACTTCCACATCCTAAACGGATACCAGCCCCTCAAGCTGGCGCGTCTACCAATTCCGCCACGTGCGCTTTTAAAGTATAGACTATTTCTTTAGTGACCGGGCTGGGGCTCGAACCCAGGACCCTCTCCTTAAAAGGGAGATGCTCTACCAACTGAGCTACCAGGTCTACTTTTTAGTAAAAGCATGCAAATATAAACGCATTCAAACAGAAAAGCACTTTTTTTACTTTATTTTTTATCGATATTTGTAAGTAAATTAAGTTTGTATGAAAATTATTCTTTTGGGATATATGGGTAGTGGAAAAACTACAATTGGTGTTCAATTAGCAAAAAAGCTTTATCAAAATTTTACTGATTTAGATGAGTATATTGAAAAAGAAGAAAATAAAACCATTACAGAAATTTTTAAAGAAAAAGGGGAAATATATTTCAGAAAAATAGAGCATAACTATTTAAAGAAATTTATTAAAGAAAATGATTCATATGTTTTATCTCTAGGCGGTGGAACTCCTTGTTATGCTAATAATATTGATATTATTTCTAAAGAGCATGATCTTCTCTCCATATACCTTAAGGCGTCTATTACAACTTTGTATGAAAGGCTAATAAACAACAATTCTAAAAGACCCTTACTAGCTTCACACACAAAAGAAAGTTTAATTGAATACATTGCTAAACATCTTTTTGAACGAAGCATATATTACGAAAAAGCAAAATATAGTATTTCAATTAATTCGAAAAATATAGACGCTATAGTTGCTGAAATAAGAATCCTACTACACTAAATAAGCTTTTGAATTTTTTTCATCAAAAATAACCTCTACGTGTTCATTAATTGAAGTAGATAATGAAATTCCTTTAAAATCTGCTTTAACAGGGTATTTTTTATGATTCCTATTCACTAGTACAGCTGTTTTGAAACGCTTCAAAGGAACATCAAGAAAATGCTTTATACCATACATTAATGTAGTTCCTGAGTTTAAAACATCATCTACCAAAACAATAGGTTTATTTTCATAATCAATAGTTTTAATACTTGTAGTTATTTTATTTAAAGGATTCTTTTTATCAATGTACACCTCGCAAAGTATAATTTTCAAAGATGAAATCTTATCTAAAGTTTTGGCTAGTAGTTTTGAAAAATAAAAACCGTTTCCTTGGATACCAGCAATTATAACCTCTTTTTCAGTACTATTTGCTTCATAAATTTGATAAGCAATCCTCTTAATTTTTTGATTAATTTGAATGTGATTTAAAATAATAGTTGTTTTTTCCATTTTATTTATTGTTCTGGAGATTCATAATAATCATCAATATCTCTTCTGTCTTTTTTTGTAGGTCTTCCTGTTCCCCTTTTTCTATAATAATCCTTGGAGTATTGTAGTAAATCTAATTTTTCAAACTCTTCTTTTGGAGTAATATCTTTGCAAAATTGTTGAACTAATTTGGCGCCAATTCTACTTTCAGGAACAGCAAGTATTTCAATTTTATAATTTATTTGATTCTTACGAACTGAAATAATTTCACCCCCATAAACATCTTTTGAAGGTTTACAATTAATACCATCAATTTTAACTTGACCCTTTTTACAAGATTCAGTTGCAATATTTCTTGTTTTAAAAATACGAATACACCAAAGATATTTATCTATTCTCATAAAAAAGTTAAAAAAAGCAAATTCACTTTCTACAAAGGTATAAAAATGGTAAATTGCAGCACTAAATTTATTTAAATGTTTAATAGAAAGCTTTTATTTTTATGTTTATCAATATTGTTTATAGGTTATGCCTGTGATGATGATACTTTTGGAGTGCCAGTAGATGATTTTGATTATGAAGGACAAGCATTGATTGATAATGATTCTATTCTTGTTTTTTTAGAAAACCATTATTATAACGATGCAATAGATTCAGTTCAACCCCTTGTTACAGGTGCTACCGCACTTATTAATGATTCTAGGCTATTAACTCAAGACGTTACTGATTTTGATGTTGATTACAAATTATATGTTTTTGTAAAAAATGAAGGAAGCCCAATGCCAGAAAAAGGCTATCCAACTGAAGTAGATTCAGTTTTAGTAAAATATAAAGGTCAATATTTTAATTCTACAGTAGAATTAATTGATTTTGATGAGCGTACAGTGAATCCTTTATGGCTTACCTTAAATTCTGTAATAAGAGGCTGGTCTCACGGTTTCACTAATTTTAAAGGTGGTGAAAATATTACCAATAATGGACCAATCACCTATGTAAATGGTGGTAAAGGTGTATTATTTATTCCTTCTGGATTAGCTTATGGTAAATTTGGAACTGCTGGAATTCCTCCAAGTTCGAGTTTACTGTTTTATATAGAATTGTATGATGTAGTAGAAAATACAGACCACGATTTAGATTCTGTTCCGTCAATATTAGAAGATCCTGATGGAGATGGAGATCCTAGAAATGACGATACTGATGGCGATGGTTTTCCCAATTTCTTAGACCCAGATGATGATAATGATGGGATTGCAACAAAAGATGAAGGTGGTGCTGATGGTGATCCAACTAATGACTTTAATGATCCAAATAATCCAACATTACCTGATTATTTAAATCCAGATATTAATTAAAATTTATATTAAAAAAAAGCTCTTGATAATTCAAGAGCTTTTTTTTTTAATCTTTTTTGACTTTACTTAGTTTGTAAGAAATTCCAAAAATAATTTGACTCACTCTTTTATCAAAATTAAAATTACTATCAAAAATAGTATTGTCAACAAAAACAGTTTCAGTTTTAGACAAACCTCTTTCCCATCTTAAATCTATACCTAAACGCCCTAATTCTATTCCGGCACCTAGTTGAATACCTAATGAAAAACTTTCAGTAGAAACCTCTCTTAAATCATTTAACTCAAAATCTGAGGATAAGATATATTGAAAGGATGGGCCTGCAAAAACATTACCAATACCTAAGAACTTCTTTCCTATTAATACAGGGACATCTATTTTTCTAAATTTAAAGTCAGTAGTTTTTGGAGCTGAAAATGGACTTTCATAGTTTACACTATTATTTAATTCAGTGTATACAATTTCTGGCCTTATATAAAAACCTATCACAGGTAACTTCGCTCTGAGCCATAATCCTGTATGAATTCCAGTCTTGGTTTTTGCACCATTCAATACATCATTTGAAACACTTTCAAAAGAGTCTGAATTATAATTAACCCCACCTTTTAATCCAAATTGTAGTTGAGCTTGCGAATTTTTAGTTACAAGAGTTAATAAAAAACAAGCAAATATTATTTTTTTCATAATTTATTTTAAATTAAAATATTAAATGAATTATTTTCTTTTTAAGACTTTTTTTACTGCCTTAACAACAGCTTCGTCATTTATATTATATTTCTCCATCAATTGAGCTGGTGTAGCAGATTCACCAAAAGTATCATTAACAGCAACAAACTCTTGTGGAGTAGGTAAGTTCTCTGCTAAACATCTCGCAACACTTTCCCCTAAACCTCCGAACTTATTATGTTCTTCAGCAGTAACTATACATCCTGTTTTAGCTATAGACTTTAAAATTGCTTCTTCATCTAAAGGTTTAATTGTATGAATATTGATAACCTCAGCACTAATCCCTTCAGCTTCTAACTTTTCAGCAGCTTGTAAAGATTCCCAAACCAAATGACCAGTAGCCACTATAGTTACATCTGTACCTTCAGTTAATATGACTGCTTTACCAATTTTAAAAGGCTGATCTGTAGGCATAAATACTGGTACTTTTGGGCGACCAAAACGTAAATAGACAGGACCATGATGTTCAGCAATGGCAATAGTTGCTGCTTTTGTTTGGTTGTAGTCACAGGTATTAATAACTGTCATTCCTGGCAACATCTTCATTAAACCAATATCTTCTAAAATTTGATGAGTAGCACCATCTTCCCCCAATGTTAATCCAGCATGAGAAGCGCAAATTTTTACATTTTTATCTGAATAGGCTATGGATTGGCGTATTTGATCATATACACGACCAGTAGAAAAATTAGCAAACGTACCCGTAAATGGTATTTTACCCCCTATGGTTAAACCTGCAGCTATACCCATCATATTAGCTTCTGCTATTCCTACTTGAAAGAAACGTTCTGGATGATTGTCTTTAAAATCATTCATTTTCAATGACCCTATTAAATCTGCACATAGTGCAACTACATTAGGATTTATTTTTCCTAACTCTGTTAAACCATCACCAAAACCAGAGCGAGTGTCTTTCATTTCTGTGTATGTATATTTTTTCATTATTTGTGTTGTTATTTATAAGTAAAAATAAGTTATTAATTAAACCTTATTGGGCAATTTTTAGCAATTCTTTATATAATTTATGAACAGGTAACCCCATGACATTAAAATAGCTTCCTGTGATTTTTTTTACACCTATTAATCCTATCCAATCTTGAATTCCATAACTTCCAGCTTTATCAAATGGAGCAAATTTTTCTATATAATAATTAATTTCTTCGTTTGTAAATTCTTCAAATTCAACACTAGTTTTATCATTAAATATGCTTTGAAAAGATGCGCTTTTTATACTTACTGATGTGAAAACATCATGTTCTTTACCCGACATTTTTTTTAGCATATCAAATGCGTCTTTTTTATTTATTGGTTTCCCAATTGCTTTTTCTTCAAACCAAACAATAGTATCTGAAGTTATCAATAAATCATTAGGTTTTAAATTACTGAAACATTTAGATTTTAAATCTGCTAAATAGTCTGTTATTTTAGCTCCTTTTAAATGGTCTGGATATGTTTCATCTACTTCTCTGATGTCAATAGTAAAAGGAACATCTAATTCTTTGAAAAAATGTTGTCTTCGAGGTGAACCAGAAGCTAGAATAAGATTATAATTAGAAAGTTTTTCTCGGAGCATTATGATGGATTATATGATATTAACAATAAACTAAATATTTATCATATGTAAATCAGGTATTAAATGTTTTTTTTATTCTTGCTAGATCACGTTTACTATCACGATTTTTTATGGTTTCTCTCTTGTCATGGACTTTTTTTCCTTTGGCCAAAGCTACTTCAAGTTTAGCCCAACCATTTTCATTTAAAAAAAGTCGTAAAGGGACTATCGTATTACCTTTAGCTTCAACATCCTTTTTTAAACTACGTAATTCTTTTTTATTGAGTAATAATCTACGTTCACTTGTAGTTTTGTGATTAAAATGATGTCCATATAAATACTCTTCAATATACATATTAACAATAAAAAGCTCTCCTTTATCATTAAATTCACAAAAGCTCTCTGTAATTCTTGCTTTACTCTGGCGAATCGATTTAATTTCGGTTCCAGTTAATTGAATACCAGCAGTGTATTTATCCAAAATCTCATACTCGAAACGAGCCTTTTTATTCTGTATGTTTATTTTTTTTTGAATTGCCATTGATTAAATACTTTCAAAAATTGAAGTTTTATATATATCTTCACAAAGATACATTTTTACTACGCTTAAATAACTGTAATTTAGATGTAACTATTATAACATTATTAATCAATTTCCTCTTTATGAAGTCATTATTTATTTTATGTTTTGTCTCAATTTTTTTATTTTCTTGTAAACCATCAGAAAATAACCTTTCAGCACAAGAAATCATTGATGCTTCTATTCGTGTTTCAGGTGTGGATAAAATTGCAAATGCAACATTATCTTTTAATTTTAGAGATAAATATTATGTTGCATCAAGAAATAACGGAAGTTTTGAATTGAATAGAGTTTTAATAAATAATAATGATACAATTATTGACGTTTTATCAAATTCTGGATTTAAAAGGATTAAGAATTCTAAACCTTTACAAATTCAAGACGCTATGGCTAGTAAATTTAGTGAGTCTGTTAATTCTGTTCATTATTTTTCTATTTTACCTTATGGTTTAAATGATAAAGCTGTGCAAAAGAAATTATTGGGCGAATCCAAAATTAAAGGAGATAAGTATTATAAGATAGAAATCACTTTTTCAAAAGAGAATGGGGGAGTAGATTATGATGATATTTTTATTTATTGGATTAAAAAAGAAAACTTTAAAATAGGTTTTGTAGCCTACAGGTATAATACTAATGGTGGCGGCATTCGTTTTAGAGAGGTTCGTAAAGAACATTTTATTGCAGGGGTTAGTTTAGTAGATTATAATAATTATAAACCAATAAACTCTTCTATTAAACTTAATAATTTAGACAGAATCTTCCAAAAAGGTGAGTTGGAAAAAATTTCTGAAATTAAATTAGAGGATATTAAAATTATATTTAATTAATTTTCAATAAAATAGAGGAAATTTTTTCATTAGAAATAGTTACGATATAAAGGTTTGAATTGTTATTGTCATTTATTTCGTTATACTTTTCAATGCCTAAAATTTTATTTACAAATACATTAGTTGTATTGCTATGTCCAACAACTAGTACAGTTTTTCCCTTTGTATTATTTTGAAAGGCTTCAGAATACATCATGTTTGGATTGTATAATAAAATTGGTAAATTTTTACTAGTTGCAGTTGGTTTCGCTGTTAATTTAGTTCTATTGTAATCTGTAGAATAGATAGCATCAAAAGGAACATCCGAAAATACATCTTTCCAAGCCTCAGCTCTTTTGTACCCATTAAAATTCAAATTTGGATTTTTATCTGTTTTGTCTATTCGTAATTTTTCTGCATGACGAATGAAATAATACGTAGTAATTTCCTGAGCATAAGAAATCAAGGTTAGACTTAAAAAGATAAAAGTTAGAATTAGTTTTTTCATTATTTATATTTATAGTGAAACCAATATAATCATAATAGAATTAAGCATAAATATTTTGGACAATTTTATTGTAAAAAATGTTCTTTTTTATTCGTGTATTTATACTACTCTGATTACTATTTTTTAATATTTAGATTGTATTTTTGTTAATCAAATATTTCAATGGGGTTATTTAATAGAATTTTAGGAACTAAGCTTAAAGCAGAGAAAGAATCTTTAGTTAATTGGATACCATTTAATTCTTTAGATCAAATAAAAACAATCAAAGAGTTATCTAAATCTGAAACTATCCTTATTTTTAAACATTCAACACGATGCGGTATTAGCAGTATGGTAATCAAACGTTTTGAAAACTTATTTGAAATATCAATGAAAAATGTCAAGGTATTTTACTTAGACTTGCTAAGTTTTAGATCCATTTCAGATGAAGTAGGACTTAGCTTTAACGTACAGCATCAATCACCTCAATTATTAATTATTAGAAATGAGGTAGCTGTTAAAGATGCATCTCATCATGATATTACCTCAATAAACATCAAAAAATATCTTTAATAAATTTTCCAATAAAATTATTTAAATTTTGTCCAAAATAAATACAATAAAAAATACTTCAGGAAAAGAACTTTATAATTATCAAAAAATTGCCATTGAAGAAATATTTCAGCGGTTTGATAATGCTGCTGATGATTACCATTTATTATATCAATTACCTACTGGAGGAGGGAAAACTGTTATTTTCTCAGAAATTGTAAGACGATACATTTCTAAGTATAATAAAAAAGTTTTAGTGCTAACCCATAGAATTGAATTAAGTAAACAAACTTCAAATATGCTTGGTGAATTTGGAGTTCCTAATAAAATCATAAACAGCACAGCGAATTTAGATGACCAAGATAATTATCATTGTTTTGTAGCAATGGTAGAAACCTTAAAAAATAGATTAACAGATGATAAGTTAGATATTTCTGATATAGGACTTGTTATTGTTGATGAAGCTCACTACAATTCATTTACCAAAATTTTTAAATTTTTTGATGATTCTTTCATCTTAGGGGTTACAGCCACTCCGTTAAGTTCTAATATAAAACTACCAATGTATGAAAACTACAAAGAGTTATATGTTGGTGAAACTATTGAGCATTTAATAGAAAATCATTACTTAGCAAGTGCTAATATGTATTCTTATAATGTTGGTTTAACATCTCTTGAAGTTGGAGCAAATGGAGACTATACTGTAAAGTCTTCAGAGGATTTATATACTAATGTTGATATGCTGTCAAAACTTGTAAGTGCTTATGAGGAGACATCAAAAGGAAAAAAGACATTAATTTTCAATAATGGTATCCATACCTCTATACAGGTTTTTCATGCCTTTAAAAGAGCTGGATATCCAATTGCACATTTAGACAATACCAATACAAAAAAAGAACGTGATTTTATTTTAAGATGGTTTAAAAAAACACCAAATGCGATCATAACCTCTGTAAGTATTTTAACAACTGGTTTTGATGAACCTACTATAGAATCCATTATTTTAAATAGAGCAACAAAATCGTTAACTTTATATTATCAAATGATAGGACGTGGTTCAAGAATTTTAGATCATAAAACAACCTTTAATGTTGTTGATTTAGGAAATAACTTCCACAGATTTGGAGCTTGGGGTGCAGATTTAGATTGGCAAAGAATGTTTAGAGCACCAGATTATTATTTAGATGCAATTTTATCTGACGAAGAGATTGAAGGTACATTTAGATTTGAACTTCCTAGTGAGATTAAAAAAGAATTTTCAAAGTCTACTGAACTTTATTTTGACATAAAAAAAGAGTATTTAAGTACTATCAGGGCAGGAGAGTCCTCAAAAAAAGTACTTGAAAGGTCTATTATACACCACGCTAAAATATGTATTGAGAATAGTGAAGATGTTTATGATTCTTTAGCTTTAGTAAAAATGCTAGGTGAAGAAATAGACGATCGTATCAATAGATACTCTAAATGTATATCTAAAAGTACGCACAACTTCATTACGTGGTTAAAAGAAGATTATCGGAAAAAACTAAAAGCTTATTTAAGAGCAAATTTTGATGATGATTATGAAAAAATTCATGGCCATCCTCCAATTGAGGAGTAAAGTTAAAAACATAAAAAAAGCTTTCTGAATACCAGAAAGCTTTTTATCCTTTGAGAATATAAGAAGTTATTTTGCAGGTATAATTTGCCCTACACATTCTCCAAAACCAATTCTAACATTTTCATTTTTACAATGTGCTCTCATTATAACGGTATCAAAATCATTAATAAACTTTCGCTCTGATCCATCATTTAATTTAATTGGATGTTGACCTTTCCACGTAAGTTCTAACATTGACCCATAACTATCTTTAGTAGGACCTGATATTGTTCCACTACCCATCATGTCTCCAGCATTCACTGGGCATCCATTGACTGTGTGATGAGCCAATTGTTGAGCCATAGTCCAATACATATACTTAAAGTTTGAATTAGCAATAATGGTTTCTTTTTCACCATCAGGTTGAATTCCTACTTGAAGATTAATATCAAAACTTCCCTTTTGTTTATTTTTAAGATATGGAAGTGGTTCAAAATCTTGTTTTGGATTTTCTACTCTAAAAGGCTCTAAGGCATCTAAAGTTACTATCCAAGGTGAAATTGTTGATGCAAAACTCTTTCCTAAGAAAGGTCCCAAAGGAACATATTCCCAAGCTTGAATGTCTCTTGCAGACCAATCATTAAACTGAACTAATCCAAAGATATATTCTTCAGCTTCATCAATAGGAATTCTCTCACCTAGATTATTTGAGGCAGTTGTAATAAAAGCCATCTCCAATTCAAAATCCAATAATTTAGAAGGTCCAAACCCTGGTGTATTTGACCCCTCTGGTGGTCTAGTTTGTCCGAAGGGTCTTCTTATTTTAGTTCCAGAGGGTATTATAGAAGAACTTCGTCCATGATATCCTATTGGAATATGAAGCCAATTTGGTAATAGGGCATTTTCAGGGTCTCTAAATAAACTTCCAACATTTGTAGCGTGCTCTTTACTCGCATAGAAGTCTGTATAATCACCTATACTTACTGGCAATAACATTTCTACTTCATCCATCCTAAAAATAATTTTATCTTTATGCGTAGGGTTATCTCTTAAAGCACCATTAGTAACATCGAATATATCAGCAATTCTATTTCTTACTAATCGCCAAGTTTTTCTACCATCTGCAATAAAATCATTTAAATTATCTTGTAAAAAAATATCATCTGTAAGTGGAATGCCATCAAAATATCCTAGCTGGTGTACTGCTCCTAAGTCAATAGCAAAATCACCAATTCTACTTCCAATTGTAATAATATCATCCTTTGTGATAAATACTCCAAAAGGAATGTTTTGTATTGGAAAATCAGAGTTATCATAAACTTGTAACCAAGATTTTCTTTTTGGGTTGTTGGCTGTTATTTTCATTAAAAATTGTTAATAAAGTTTGTATCAAATATAATGGAAAGTTATCATCTTAAAAACGTTTTTTGAGTACATTTGAATTTCTTAATTAAATTTTAACAATGCAACGAGATACACAGATTTTTGAATTAATAAAAGCTGAAAAAAATAGACAACTTAATGGCTTAGAATTAATTGCTTCAGAGAATTTTGTTAGTGACCAAGTAATGGAAGCAGCAGGCTCTGTTTTAACAAATAAATATGCAGAAGGATATCCTCAAAAAAGATATTACGGCGGATGTGAAATTGTAGATATTGTAGAGCAATTAGCTATAGATAGAGCAAAGGAATTGTATGGTGCTGAATATGCAAATGTTCAACCTCATTCTGGTTCGCAAGCCAATACAGCTGTTTTTCATGCCTGCCTAAAACCTGGGGATGCTATTTTAGGATTTGATTTGTCGCATGGAGGTCATTTAACTCATGGCTCTCCCGTAAATTTTTCTGGTAAACTTTATACTCCTCATTTTTATGGAGTTGAAAAAGAAACAGGTGTTTTAAATTATGATACCATTCAAGAAATTGCATTTAAAGTTAAGCCAAAATTAATTATTGCTGGAGCTTCAGCGTATTCAAGAGATATAGATTTTAAACGTTTCAGGGAAATTGCAGATAGTGTAAATGCTTTATTGTTAGCTGACATTTCTCATCCATCGGGGATGATCGCTAAAGGAATTTTAAACGACCCACTACCTCATTGTCACGTAGTAACTACAACTACACATAAAACACTGAGAGGACCCAGAGGTGGTTTAATTTTAATGGGTAAAGATTTTGACAATCCTTTTGGTTTAAAATTAAAAAATGGAAAATTAAAAAAAATGTCTGCTCTTCTTAATGGTGGTGTATTTCCAGGAAATCAAGGTGGACCATTAGAACATATCATAGCTGCCAAAGCAATTGCTTTTTCTGAGGCGCTAACAGATGAATTTTTACATTATCAAATTCAAGTAAAGAAAAATGCAGCTGCAATGGCTCAAGCTTTTGTTGATAAAGATTATCATTTAATTTCTGGTGGTACAGACAATCATGTGATGTTAATTGATCTTAGGAATAAAAACATTACCGGTAAAGAAGCTGAGGCAGCTCTTGGAAAGGCAGAAATTACAGTTAATAAAAACATGGTACCTTTTGATGATAAGTCTCCTTTTGTTACTTCAGGGATAAGAATTGGAACTCCAGCTGTGACAACAAGAGGTTTAAAAGAAGACGATATGATTGTGATCGTTGATTTAATTGACGAAGTCATTAATAATTCTGGAAATGAGGATATTTTAAATTCAGTAAAAGAAAAAGTACACAATTTAATGAGTCACAGGCCTTTATTCAAAGAATAACAGTATTAACTTAGTGTAATGAATAAAATATTTTTTTTAGTTTTTCTTTTCTTTTTTCCTACTGTAAACGCCCAGATATCTTTTGAAGATGTTGCTAATGAAATTGGGACAGCTTATAGTTATGGAACATCTACATGGGGTGGTGGAGTTTCTTTCGCAGATTTTGACAATGACGGCTGGGATGATTTAACCTTTGCATCTGAGGAGGGCACTGAAATTTATTTTTTAAAAAACAATGACGGAATCTTTAATTCCATCTCTCTTAATGGTATTTCAAATACTTTCAAGACAAAACAAGTGATTTGGGTTGATTATGATAATGATGGAGATCAAGATTTTTTTGTCACTGGATTTGAAGGAGTAAATAAATTTTACAAGAATGATGGTGATATGAATTTTACAGATATTTCCTCAACCATTGGATTCTTTCAAACCGATTTATTTACCTATGGTGTCTCTTTTGCAGACATGGATAATGATGGAGATTTAGATGCATTTATTTCAAATAGAGATGGAGTAGCTGACGATCAACGAAATTATTTATATAGAAATGATGAGGGTACTTATATAGATATAACAGCATCAGCTGGTTTATCAATGAGCAGTCATCTGTCATTTTGCAGTATCATTTTCGACTATAATAATGATGGTTTTCAAGATATTTATATTTCAAACGATAAACCCGATAATTTAAATATTTTATACAAAAATAATGGGGATGGAACTTTTGATGATGTCTCTGAATATAGTGGAGCAGGTATAGGAATTAACGCCATGACTACTACAATTGGAGATTATAATAATGACGGATGGTTTGATATTTACATTACAAATACACCAGAGGGAAATGAATTATTAAGAAATAATGGCGATGGAACCTTTACCAACGTAGCAGAAGCTACAGCAACAACATTTAACAGCGTTGGTTGGGGAGCAGTTTTTTTAGATGCAGATAGTGACGGGCTTTTAGATTTGTATGTTAGCAGTGATTTTGATGGTAGTGTAGGTTCATTTTTATCAGCTGCTTTTTACCACCAACAAAATAATGAAACTTTTATTATTCCTGAAAATATAGGCTTTCAAGATGATACGAGAAAAAGTTATACAAATGCGATAGGTGATATTGATAATGACGGAAAACCAGATATTGTAGTAGGAAATGACATTGAACCAAATTTTTTATGGGCTAATACAACAGTAAATGAAAATAATTGGTTAAAAGTGAAGTTGGAGGGAGTTATTTCTAACAGAGATGGTATAGGAAATACCATAGAAATAAATATTGATGGTCAATCACAATATAGATACACATTAGCAGGTGAGGGATATTTATCTCAAAATTCTTTTTATGAATTTTTTGGAATGGGTAACGCTACTGAGGTTGACTATGTAAAAGTTACCTGGACTGCAACTGGTGAAACAGAGATTATTAATAATATAGCTGCCAATCAAGCCATAATTATAAAAGAAGGGAGTGGTATTTTGAGCAGTGAAAATAATTTAAAAGACACTACATTTAGTATATATCCTAATCCAAGTAGTAATGGAATTTTTAAACTATCAGTTTTAAATCAAGAAAAAGTAAGCGTACAAGTTTTTGATATTTCAGGAAGGTTAATCACTAAAAAAAATGATGTAAGAGATAACGATCAAATTAATTTAAGTCAATATCAAAAAGGTATTTATATTGCAAGACTTAGCTCTGAAACTAAAAACAAGACACTTAAATTAGTCGTAGACTAGGCTTCTGAAGCTCTGTCTAGTAAGTTTTTATTCATTATTTTACTTGTCTTTGCACCTAACTCTCTAATTTTTTCTACTTTATTGACAAGGTTTCCTTTACCAGTAAGCTTTTTCATAGAGGTGTCATAACTACCTTGTACAGTCTTAAGTTGAGTACCTACTTTAATTAGATCATCTGTTAGATTTACAAACTGATCATATAACCTTCCAGCTTGATTAGCTATTTCTAAAACGTTTTTCTTTTGATTTTCTTGTCTCCACATTGATGAAACTGTACTTAGAGTTGCAAGAAGAGTAGAAGTAGACACCATCACTACGTTTTTATCTAAGGCTTCCAAATACAGTGAATTATTATTATTTAAAGCTAACAAATAAGCAGGTTCTATAGGAACAAACATCAAAACATAGTCTGGAGCATTAATTTCATATAAAGACTCGTATTTTTTTTCACTTAACTCCCTAATATGTTTACGAATACTTTCAATATGCTTTTTGAGATGAATTTTCTTTTGTTCTTCATTATCAGCATTAAAATATGCTTCATAATTAGTCAAAGAAACTTTAGAATCTACGATTAGGTGACGTTTATCTGGCAAATTGATAATAAAATCTGGTTTTTTTAATCTTCCGTCTTCGTCTCTATAACCACCCTGGGTAGTAAAATGAATGTCTTTTACAAGATTTGCTTTCTCTAAAAGAATTTCTAATTGAGTTTCTCCCCAATCTCCTTGAGCTTTACTGTCTCCTTTTAAGGCTTTTGTTAAATTAATAGCCTCTTTACTCATTTGCAAATTTAAATCCTTTAAACTGTTGAGTTGCTCTTTTAATGCAGAGTGCATTCCAACACTTTCTTTCTGAGATTCTGAAACCTTTTTCTCAAAACCTTCTATTTTTTCTTTTAAAGGATTTAATATTGAAGTTATGTTTAATTTATTTTGTTCAGTAAACTTTGTTGACTTTTCCTCTAAAATTTTATTGGCTAAGTTTTCAAATTCTTTGGTGAATTTTTCCTGAATTGTATTTAATTCCTCTTTGTTCTTAGCTATTTTTTCATCAGAATTCTTTAATTCTGTGGCTAATCGTGTTTTTGAAGCGATCAAGGCTTCTTTTTCAAGTTGAGTGTTTTTTAATTCATCATTAGCATCGTTTAAGCTTTGATCTAAAAGATGATTTCTTTCTTTCAGGGCGGCATATTCCCGTCCTAACTTTAATTTGGCTAAATTTTTTCCTAAAAATATACCAATAAAAATACTAACTAATGTTATAATCAAGTAAATAAGTAAATCCATCATCATTTAAAAATAAGTCCTTAAATTTATGACTTTTAAATTTGAAGATGCAAAAATTATCAAAATTTATATTCACACAAATTTTAGGATGGAAGTTAATAGGTGACTTTCCTAAGCATTTAAAAAAATATGTAGTCATAGCAGCACCGCATACAAGCTGGAAAGATTTTCCAATTGCTATTTTAGCTAGAAATTCTTCAGGTGAAAAAGTTAATTTTATTGGTAAAAACTCTTTATTTGATGGGCCTTTTGGATTTATATTTAGAGCTTTAGGTGGTACACCTGTAGATAGAAGTCAAAGTAGTAATATGGTTGATGCCATTGTTCAAATTTTTGAGAAAAAGAAAGAGTTTCGTCTAGGAATTTCTCCAGAAGGAACACGAAAAAAAGTAATGAATTGGAAAACTGGTTTTTATTATATTGCAAAAGGAGCAAATGTACCTATAGTTATGGCTACTTTAGATTTTGAACACAAGCAAATTAAATTTTCTGAACCCTACGAAACCACTAATAATAAAGAAAAAGATTTTGAATATTTTCATGCATTTTTCAAAGGGGTAAAAGGTAGACATTCAGAGCTATCTTAATTTTTAAACTTAAGAGCTACTTTTTCTGAAATCCCAACTATTACCTCAGTTGCTTTCATCATAGATTCAACAGGAACATATTCATAACGCCCATGAAAGTTATGTCCTCCAGCAAATATATTTGGACATGGAAGTCCCATAAAAGATAGCTGAGATCCATCTGTACCCCCTCTAATCGGTTTAATAAGTGGAATAATGTTTAAATCTTTCATTACTTCTTCAGCGATATCTACAATATGCATCACTGGAACTACTTTTTCTTTCATATTATAATATTGATTAGAAATTTCAATTTCAATAATATCACTTCCTAATTCTTTATTTAAATTAGAAACAACAGACTTTATAAAATCTTTTCTGTTTTCAAATAATTCCTTGTCGTGATCTCTAATAATATAATGTAAAATGGTTTGTTCTACTTTTCCGTCAATTTGATATAAATGAAAGAAGCCTTCATAACCTTCCGTAGATTCTGGAACTTCGTTCTTAGGCAACCTACTGATAAAATCACTTGCAATGGTCATAGAATTAATCATTTTCCCTTTAGCATATCCAGGATGAACAATTTTTCCATTAACTATAATTTTTGCTCCAGCTGCATTAAAGTTTTCATATTCTAATTCTCCTATTTGACTACCATCCATGGTGTAAGCCCATTCTGCTCCAAATTTTTCAACATCAAATTTATGAGCACCCTTTCCAACTTCTTCATCGGGAGTAAAGCAGATTCTTATTTTACCATGTTTTATTTCAGGATGTTTGATTAGATACTCCATTGCTGAAACAATTTCAGTAATTCCAGCCTTATCGTCTGCTCCCAAGAGAGTGGAACCATCTGTGGTAATGATCGTTTGTCCTTTGTATTGAAGTAGATCTTCAAAATAAGATGGGCTCAAAACAATATTTTCACTTTCATTAAGAATGATATCCTTTCCATCATAGTTATAATGAATTTGCGGATTTACGTTTGCACCAGTGTAATCAGGAGTGGTGTCTATATGAGAAATAAATCCAATTGTTGGAACTTCATAGTCTAAATTACTAGGTAAAGTAGCCATGACATAACAATTTTTATCTAATGTTATATCGTTCATTCCAATATCTGACAATTCTTTAACTAAAAGCCTAGCTAAGTCCCATTGTTTTTCAGTACTTGGGAATTCAGGATTATTAGGATCAGATTCTGTATCTATGGTTACATAACTTAAAAATCTTTTAGTAATATGCTCTTTATTTATCATCTTAAAATATAGTTTTTTCTAATAAATTGATTCCTTTACAGATTCTTTCCTCTTTCAACGCATCTCCATAAATCTCAATTTTAGAGTGAATATAATTATTTTCATCTAACTTTATAAATAGATTAAATACGTAATAATTAAAATTATTATTCATCCCTTTGGCTTCGGAATAAAAAGAAGGTTTTTCTTTAAAAATTATTTTGTTTGCACTTATTTCTGTGAGTTGTAGCTCAGATAAATTTGATTCAAATTTTTTTAAAAATTTAGAGTCGAAAACAATTTTATTAGATATATGAGTAATATCTAGCAATATAGTTTCTTTTAATTGTTTCGTTGTGTCTGCTGTAAAAATTGAAGATTGATTATTGTCATAATAGAAGTTAGTTTTCCAATGATCTGGATAATAAACAGAAAATAAATTTTTCACATCTTCAATTCTTTCTAGGTTTGAAAAGGTTTCTACTTCGCAATTGAATACCCTTATAAATTGAGATTTTTTTGAACATGAATTGAATACTATTACTAATAATAAAAGAATTTTAAATTTCATTTTATGGAATAATTAACTTTCCTATTTTATTGTTACCTGTTAACCAAGCAGTGTTTTTATCTACAAACTGTATCGTATAATAAGAATCATGATTTACTTTATTCCAATTTAATCCTCCATTATTTGAGTAAGATATTCCTGTTTTTCCTACTGCAAAAATCTCTTTCCCTTCAGTATTTGGTACATATTGAACACAACTTTTATAGTTTGGATTTTCCCCATCTGCTACCAAAGTCCATGTTTCTCCACCATCAGATGTAATGGCTTTATTCTTGAAATTTTCTTCAGGCTTAGAATAATCTCCACCGATAATAATTCCATTTTTTTTGTCAAAAAAGTCAATAGAGTAGATTCCTTGTGAACTAGAGCCTTGAATAATAGGGGTTTCATAAACCTTCCAAGTTATCCCTAAATCAATAGATTTAAAAACTCTAGATTTTTTGCCACCAGTAACAATCCAAACCGTATTACCTAAAACTTTTATGTTTGTATTGCTAGCAGCAAATGCGGCTTCTCCTTCTTCAACTTTAGGGAGTTGTTTACAAGGAATTTTATTCCATGTATTACCGCCATCATTTGTAAGTATAATAGATAAACAATTTCCATCTGTTGGGTCTCCCATAGCAATGCCATTTTTTTCATCAAAAAACTTCATTGAATCATAAAAAACTTTTGGATGATTTTCTTCATATACAATAAATGAATCTGAAAAATTATATTGATATAGTAAAGCAGGGTTTGCTATAGATAATGCATAAACCAAGTTCGTATTTACATTATATGCTATACTTCTAAAATTAGGAAAGATTGAGTCTTGATATTTAAATTGTTTTGTGTGCCAAATCTCACCTCCGTCATTTGTATAACCAACATACCCTTTAGAACCTGCATAATACATTGTCAAAGAATCAATAGCTACAAGAGAACGAATGCTAGTGCTATCAATGCTAAATTCTTTAATATATACATTATCTAATTTTCTAGGCTTATAATTTTTAGTACACGACGTAAAAAAAACAATTAAAAAAACTCCTGCAAATAATGATTTCATTTTGGTATTTTTATACAAAACGAAAATACATAAATCATTTGTTGAATAATGAAGAAAGCGTTAGTAATTTCTGGTGGAGGAAGTAAGGGGGCATTTGCAGGCGGTGTTGCTGAATATTTATTAAAGGAAAAGAAAAACACCTATGATATTTTCTTAGGAACATCTACGGGCAGTTTGATGGTTTCACATTTAGCACTAGGTGAAATAGATGCTCTTAAAACTATATATACAGGAGTCAATCAACGTAGTATTTTTAATATTAATCCATTCAGAATTACTAATAAAAATGGAGTTACTATTGTAAATATTCGGCATTCTGCAACACTATTAAGTTTTCTTAAAGGAAGTAAAACCTTTGGGGAAAGTAAAAACTTGAGAAAGTTAATTACTAAAAAAATCACTAGAGATATTTATAATACTATACTTAAAGAAAAAAAAGAGGTTGTCGTAACTATTTCCAACTTTACAGCCAATCGAATTGAATATAAGTCAATACAAGAACATAGCTATGAAGATTTTTGTGATTGGATTTGGGGTTCCTGTAATTATATTCCATTTATGAGTTTATTAGAAAAGAATGGCTATCAATACGGTGATGGTGGTTTTGGTTGCTTAATTCCTATTAGAGAAGCTATTGAAAGGGGAGCAAAAGTAATTGATGCTATTATTTTAGAAACTGAAATCACTCAAATTAATAGAATGCCCGCTAAGAATCCATTTTCATTGTTATTGACCATTCAAGAATTTATGATGGAGCATGTTGAAAAGCATAATATTACTATTGGTAAATTATCAGCAAAACAAAATAATGTAGAGTTAAACTTATATTACACCCCTACGGTTTTGACAACTAATTCATTAGTTTTTGATAGAAAAAAGATGTCTAAATGGTGGGATTCTGGTTACGAATATGCCATGAAAAGAGATAAACTTAACAATAGTGAATTTAGAGCAGATATAATTGATGCCTAAAAAGATATTATTTCTTATTTCTTCAACTCTATGAACATATTGTTTTTCATTGGATTAATAGCCTTAGAGTCACTAATCTCCTCCAAATTAAGAATTGAGTTTGTTTTATGAATCCCTGATCTTCCTCCTGTTGTAATTAACAGAACAGTTCTATCTAAAAGTGGGTCGCTTCGTTCACCTAACACTCCCAGATTATTAAAGTCTTCTGGAAATACTACAGTTGGCTCAATTCCATTAGGTTCGTTAGAATTATCTTTATTTTTAATTTCTAATACTAGCGGCTGAAGCGCCCATGTGTGGTTTGATGCTAAATTCTCTCCAGTCCTTGTATAATTGTCTGAATCATATAATGTTACCGAGCCTTGAACTTTACCTATTGTTTTTTTACCTACAGAACTAACATTTATATAGGAGGATAAACTATTCATAACTAATTCAGAGGCTGAAGCAGAGCTTCCTGAGGTAATAAAGTAAACACGATTTAAATTAAGTGAATTAATAGGTTCTTGTAAAATTATATTTTGATTTTGATCTTTATTAACAATTTGGTTAGTAAAATTATTTTCAAAAACACTGGCATCTAAGGCATTCATTACTTTAGTGTTCCATTGTTCTTTAGAATATAACTGACCATTAAATTGTCCGGTAACCATAGCGCCCAAATATGTTGCAGTAGTTACACTTCCTCCCCCATTATAGCGAAGATCTATTATTAGGTCTGTTATATTTTCTGATTGAAACGTGGCAAATGCAGCATTTAATTCACCGTCAAAACTGCTAGAAAATTGATTGTATAACAAATATCCTATTTTGTTAGATCCTTCATCAATTGTTTTAACAATTGCAACAGGATTTTCTTGTAGTTGTGTTTTTGATAAATTAATGGATATTGAATTCGTAACTGGATTTCCATCATTAAATTCTGCCAAACTAATGGTGTAGTTAGTGTTATCATCAAAAAGAAGATCTCTATAGTTAGATTCTGTTAACTGAATCCCATCAACTTCTGTAAATAACATTCCTCTTTCTATATTTTGAGTTGCAGCATCTGATTGTGGAATAACATAACGAACATATCCAAACACTTTGGTTGCATCGCTAGCATATCTTACTAAACCAAATTCCATACCATTACTTAAGTTAATTCCTTGAAAAGAATTTTCTAAAGCTACATAATCATCAACAATCCATGAAAAACGGTCTACAACTCCTGGTTGGTATCTTAAACTTTCAAATAAATCCCTTGGAGATGAAAAATTAGAATATTCAGCATATAATTGCCCAATGTTTGTGAACCTTGTGTCCGACAAGTCTGGAACATTTGGTTGCCATAAATAATAATTATTCATAGCTCTCCAAATGAACAAATGAATTTCATCATTTTCGCTAGCCATATAATTATCACTTTTTTCACAAGAAGTAAAAAATGTGAGTGTCACTAATAAAAGTACTATAAATGTATATTTACTGTTTTTCATTATCGTCCTAAATTTGGTAAATCTTGTTTTATAAAAGTTCCCTGATCAAAAACTCTCTGAGAATTTATAGAATTATAGAGCATTTCAAGTTCAAACGGGTTACATATAAGGTTTAATCCTGAATCTCCAGTGGTTATATATTGAAGTACTTCGTCGAGTAGGGGGTCTGATGTCTCACCTAATTCTCCTAAGTTTAGTGGATCTTCCATAGAACATAAGGAAACAGTTGGTGTAATCCCAGAACTATAAGTTTGATCTTCTTTATTATGCAATGTTAATACTACAGGTCTTAAAGCATATGTATGATTTTCATTGACATTGAAAGCATCATAATCAGGAGAATCATATAATTTGATAGCTCCTAAATTATCTCCATCAGTTTTAGTTCCTAAAACATGAACATTAATGTAAGGGTCTAGGTTATTTACAAGTAATTCTGTAGCTGAAGAGCCAGAAAATCCATCACCATTCAAAATAATATAAACATCTGTTAGGTTTAAATTATTAATTACTGAATTATTTTGAAGCCTTGTTGGAAATTTTGTAACCACTGAATCTGGTTGATTGAGTTCAAACCAAGTTTGAGCTTTATTATTCCAAGTTTCTTTGATAAATACTTCATCAGTAAATTGACCCGTAATCATTGCAGCAATTTCCGTTACAGTTCTCGCATCAGAATAACTTCCTATAGCATATCTCAAATCAATTATCAATTCGTTTACAGATTGATTTTTAAACTCTAATATTGTGGCATTTATATCCTCTATATAATTGTCTGAAAAATCATTATTGTACAATAGATAGCCTATATTTTTTGCCCCAAGATTAAATACATTTTTTAATAAAATTGGTGAATATTGATAATTTTTTTTAACCAAATCTACTCGTAAATCATTTTTTTCTAAAAGTTCTCCATCAAAATTAGCCATAAGTAATTTCAGGGTGTCTTGCGGGTATTCTATCAAAAGAGCTTTGTAATTGTCTTCTCGCAAATAAATAGTATCAGTTTGCTCATTTATAACAGCATAGAAAAAATCACCTCTTGATATATTATTCGTTGCTGCTTGTGAGTTTGGAAGAATATGAGAAACAACCCCTATAATAGTGTCCAGTATATTTAAATCTTTAAAAAGTCCAAATTCCATTCCATTAGTAAATGAAGTTCTTAACGGCTCAGGGGTATCGGCGATTTCATAGTTTTCTATTAATAATGTTCTTGAATCTGAATTCTTTTTCAATGTATTAAAAATTGCTCCTGGAGTGTCAAAACCAGTCAAATAACTCTCTAATTGTTGATTAGAGCTAAAGCGTCTATCTGATAGATCATCTATGTCCTCTTGATATAGATAATAAGCATTTAAGCCTTTCCAAATAAAATCTTGTACTTCAACAGATGGGTTTAATTCATTATCAGATTTATCACAACCTTGTAACCAAAGATTTACAAATAAAATTAAAATTAGAGGTTTCAGTATTATTTCTTTCATAACTTGTATTACAATAACAATAGAAACGCAATTTAAGTATAAATAGTATTTTTTTTGTCTATTGATGTAACAAATTATATTACACTTCGTCGAAGAGTTGAAGTTTTTTTTAAAAGTAAAGCTTAGAAATTATAAAATGAATGAATCTGACTTTTTGAAAGTAGTTTTACCCTTCAAAGGTAAGGTCTTTAGATTAGCAAAAAGATTGTTAGTTTCTCAAGATGAAGCTGAAGACGCTACTCAAGAGTTATTATTAAAGTTATGGAAAAACAAAGACAAGTTATCTGGCTACAGAAATACAGAAGCTTTTGCGATGACAATGACTAAAAATTACTGTTATGATCGGCTAAAATCCAAACAAGCTAGTAACTTAACATTAATTCATAGTAATTATAAGGAAAAAGAGACCAGTTTAGATAAAAAATTGGAATATATAGATAGTGTAGATAGAGTTCATTTACTTATTGATAATCTCCCAGATCAACAAAAATTGATAATTCAATTAAGAGATATTGAACAATATGATTTTAAAGAAATTTGTGAAATGGTAAATATGAAACCAACAGCCGTTAGAGTTTCATTGTCTAGAGCTAGAAAAACAATTAGAGAACAACTTATTAAACAGCATAGTTATGGAATTAACCAACATTGAAAAATTACTAGTAAAATATGAAAATGCTGAGACAACATTAGAAGAGGAAAATATTCTAAGAACTTATTTCTCCTCAAATAAAGTTGCTCCACATTTAAAGGAATATCAACTAATTTTCAATTATTTTATAAGTAATACTGACGAAACGTACACCAAGAAAATTATTTTAAATACTAAAACTAAAAACAATAATTGGCGAATGGTAGCAGCTTCAGTACTACTATTGTTTGGTGCCTATTCAGGATTACATAAAATTAATCAGTACAATGAAAAAAAACAAGCAGCTGAAAATCTAGCTCAAATTACCAACGCATTAAAAATAGTTTCATCACATCTAAATAAGGGAAGTCAAGCATTAAAAAAACTTCATGTTTATGAAGATTCAGTAAATAAAATATTTAAAAATAATAAGTAATATCATCAATTAAATTTAACAACAATGAAAAAAATAATTCTTTTAATTGCTTTAGCAATTACATCAATAATAAGTTATGGACAATCTACTTTTGACAAATTAGAGGATATGGACGGAGTTATGTCTGTAGTCATAAGTAAAAATGCCTTTAAAATCTTATCAAAATTTAATTTTGAAAGTGAAAATGATGGTAATAAAATGACAGAAGTATTTAAAATGACAGAAAATTTAAATGAATTCAAAACCTTTTCGACAAAAATACCAGAGATAGCCACACAAATGGAGAGTATGGTGAAAAATGCTGTAAAAGTTCAAAAGCTAATTGAATTAATGAGACTCAAAGAAGGCAATTCTAAAGTTTGGATTTACGTAAAAAAAACCACGAATAAAGATCTTGTTAGTGAAGTTCTTATGCTAGTAAAAGGAATTGATAAGCGAACCAATGGAATGTCTGAAGCGTTGATAGTTTCATTAAGAGGAAGTATTGATATTAATAAGATGTCAACTTTAGCAGACACATTTACAAAAAATAACTAAATATGAAAAAAGTAGCCATCATTTTATCAGTTTTAGCCATTTTTGTTTCTTGTAACCAACAAAAAACAATACAAACATATATCGTTGAAAAGCAAGACAAACCTGGCTTCATGTCTGTAGATCTTCCCATGAGTTTAATCCAATTAAACACTGATAAAGCACCTCTAGATGTAAAAAAAACCTATGAAAGTATTAAAAAAGTTAACCTATTAGGACTTCCATATCTAAACAATGATGAAGCGTATGAAATTGAAAAAAAAACAATTTCATTAATCCTGAATGATTCACCTTTGTATAAAAAGTTAATGAAAATGGATATGAATGGAATGAGAGTAGCTATCTATTACAATGGAGTTGCTACCGATATCAATGAAGTTATTGTATTTGGTTATTCCAAAAAAACAGGAGTAGGGTTGGCAAGAGTTATAGGTGAAAATATGAATCCCTCTAAAATTATAAAAATGATAGAATATCTTAAAATTGATTCCAGTAAGTTGGGTCTCCAGCAATTTAAGCAAGTTCTTGATACTATATAATAACACTATAAAAGTGATTTTCTAAACTACTTAATTATTATGCTTTGTTCTTTTAACTAGGGATTAACAACTACATTTTTATAATTTACTACTTTTGAATCCTATATAAATCATACATGAAGTTTAAAAAGTTATTATTTGTTGCCGTTTTATTCTTAGTATTTTCTTCTCTTTACTCTCAAAATCAAGATCCCTCCTCAATCTACAGAAAGGAGAGAGACAAAATTAACAATATTGTTCATACAAAACTTAGGGTTAATTTTAATTTTGAGAAAAAAGAATTAAATGGTGAAGAGTGGCTTACTCTAAAACCTCATTTTTACCCAACAAATAAAGTTGTTTTAGATGCCAAGGCAATGCTCATTCATATTGTAAGTTTAGATGGTGAAAATCTTGACTTTACTTATGATGGCAAACATCTAATAATTGACCTTCAAAATGAATACACAAAAGAAGAAAGTTACACCTTATATATAAAATACACAGCTAGGCCAGAAAAAGTTAAGGAGAAAGGAAGTGTTGCTATCTCAGCAGCTAAGGGTTTGTATTTTATAAACCCAACAGGATCAGATGCAAATAAACCCACTCAAATCTGGACCCAGGGTGAAACAGAAGCAAGTAGTTGCTGGTTCCCAACCATAGATTCACCCAATCAAAAAACAAGTCAAGAAATTTACATAACAGTTCCCAATAGATTTAAAACACTTTCAAACGGATTACTAATTAGCAAAGAAGTAAAAGGAGCAAATAGAACAGATTATTGGAAATTTAATCAAAAACATGCGCCCTACTTATTTTTTATGGGAATAGGTGAATATGAGGTAATTGAAGATGTTTATAAAAACATTCCTGTAAACTACTATGTTGAAAAAAAATATGCATCCTTAGCTCGAGAAATTTTTGGACTCACACCAGAAATGATTGGTTTTTTTGAAAATAAACTTGGAGTAAGTTATCCTTGGAGTAAGTACAGTCAAATCGTTGCTAGAGACTATGTCAGCGGAGCAATGGAAAATACCACAGCTGTTATTCATGGAGAATCTGCGTATCAAATGAAAGGACAATTAATTGATGAAAATAGACAAGAGAATACAATTGCTCATGAAATATTTCATCATTGGTTTGGAAATTTAGTAACCACTGAGAGTTGGAGTAATTTAGCACTAAATGAATCATTTGCAAATTACAGTCAATACTTATGGAGAGAATATAAGTATGGAAAAACTGACGCCGATGCTCATCTTTTTGAAAACATTAAACCCTATCTAAGTGATGCCAGTAATCATGAAAAAAAACTTGTTAGGTATTATTATAATGATAAAGAAGATATGTTTGACCTGGTTAGCTATAATAAAGGTGGGGCAATACTTCACATGCTGCGAAAGTATCTAGGTGATAATGCATTCTTCTCAGGATTAAAAAAATATCTAAACACATATCAATACAAATCAGCAGAAGTTTCTCAGTTACGTTTAGCGTTGGAAGAAGTTAGCGGAAAGGACTTGCAATGGTTTTTCAATCAATGGTTCTTTGGATCAGGACATCCAAATATTCAAGTCTCTTATGATTATAATTCTCTTGAAAAAACAGTGACCGTTAATTTTGTTCAAACGCAAAATAATGCGTTTAAATTTCCTATGGCTATTGATATTTTTGAAAATGGAACAAAAACTAGACATCATGTTTTCGTAGATGGTAGAGACAGCTCTTTTAAGTTTATTTTTGAAAGCAAAAGCCCTAATTTAATTCAAGTTAATGCAGACGGTGTGTTATTGGCGGAGTTTTCCGAAAATAAGATTTTGAGTGATTATATATTTCAACTTAAAAATGCTGATAATTATCTACACAAAAGAGAAGCTTTATTAAAAGTTGCAGAGAAACAAGATCAAAAACAAGCCTTCAATGCCATTAATGAAGCTTTAAATGATGATTTTTATAAAATAAGAATACTAGCCCTAGAACAAATAAATCTAATTAATAAATGGTCAAAAAAATCTGCTATAAACACCATAAAACAATTAGCTACAAATGATCCTAAGACACTTGTTCAAGCCTCAGCTATTGAAACTTTAGGTAAATTAACAGATCCTGAATTAAGACCTGTTTTTTTAAAAGCTCTGAATAGTGAGTCTTTTAGCGTTGTAGGGAAGGCATTGGTTGCAATGTATTATGTAGATAAGGAATATGCTGTAAAAAAATCTAAACAATTACCTGTAGAGGTTAAAAATATTATAGCAACGCCATTAACTCGCATTTATATTGAAGAGAAAGATGACAGTGAAATGGCCTTTATCGCTAATAATGTTTTAGCTGGAATGTATTTAAATAATAATCCTAAGATTCAAGAAATCTATAAAAAGGCCTATGAACAAATAGCAATAAGTAATAATAGTGAAGCTATTAAAAACTTAGTGAATGATGTTGTTACAAAAGGGAATCAATACAAACTATATAATTTTGATCAGGTGGGTATAAGTCTTTTAAGGCAAATGGTTCAAAAGCAAAAAAAGGTAAACCTTTCCAATAAATTCAAAAATATAGAAATTATAAGAACAGGTATTGCTAAGTTGATTCAATAGTTAACCTTTCCAGTATTCATCAAATGTACCATCAGTATAGAAAACAACAATTTTTTCCATTCTCTTGGGTGGAGTAGTAGGTGTTTTCTCGGAAACTAAAGAACTATTACTTGTTGAACTTGATGTATGATTATCTACTGCAGTTGGATAATGTCCTTTACCATTTAATAGCCAATAGATGTCTACATCACTAAATGCTTTAGTAACTTTAAGAACAAAGTCTAGACTAGGTTTATTTCTTCCAGACAAAATATGAGAAATACTTGAGCGTTGTACACCAATTTTATCTGCAAATAAGGATGCTGTTAATTGATGATTTTCAAGTATTATTTTTAATCTATTTGTAAAATCTATCTTGTTTACCATTGTAAACTTCTATATAAGTTACAAATGTATACTTCATAAAATTAGTTTCCAAATTTTAGCAAAATAAAATTATAAAAACTTATATATTATTAAAGCTTAACTTTAATTAATATGTTTAAATTATTGATTTATAAGCTAATATATTAATTTTATTTAAATTTACGAAAACTTAATATTGATACAATATTACAATTGTAATTTTGTATAAATTTGTTTACAATAATTACAATTATACTTAAAAAACGGTAACAATTGTAATTTATTACCAATCTAAAATTATAATTATTTTTAGATGATACTAAAATGAATCTTGTATTTTTGTTTAAGAATATGGATAATATCGATACATCAATAAATATTGAATTGGCAACTAAAATTGCTAAAGAATTTAAAGATACTTCTGTTAAAGGAAGATATATAACTATTCACGATCTTGAAAATTTTCTTGTAAAACTAAATACTACCTCTAAAATTTCTTTTAAAATAATTGGTACATCAGAGGAAAACAGAAATATTTATCAAATAAAAATTGGTAATGGCTTAAAAAAGATTCTAATCTGGACACAAATGCACGGTAATGAATGTACTGGAACAAAATCTGCTATAGATTTAATTAATTTCATGAATACTTCTGATAATGAAATTGTTGACCAGATTCTATCAAGTTGCACCATAAAAATTATTCCTATACTTAATCCAGACGGAGCAGAATATTTTACAAGGTTTAATGCCAATAAAATAGACCTAAACAGGGATGCTGTTGAGAGAAAAGCTAAGGAGAGTATCTTATTGAGGAAAATACTTGATGATTTTAATCCAGAATTTTGTTTTAATCTTCACGATCAACGAACTATTTTTGGTGTAGAGGGTACTCGTAACCCAGCAACGATTTCTTTTTTAGCACCCTCAGAGGATGAAACAAGAAAAGTAACCAAGACTAGAAAGAAAACTATGAATATTATTGTTGCGATGAATGCGTTATTGCAACAAATAATTCCTGAACATGTTGGAAGATATACAGATACATTCTATCCAACCGCAACAGGTGATAATTTTCAAAAACTTGGATATTCAACTGTTCTTATTGAATCTGGTCATTATAAGGATGATTATCAAAGAGAAAAAGTAAGAGAATTTACTTTTATTTCCATTCTTCAAGGATTGTATCATATAAGTTTAACCAATAGTTTTAGTGAATTTAATTCATATTTTAAAATACCCGAAAACAATGAATACTTTAGAGACGTATTATACAAATATCAAAATAAACCAAATGAAGCATTTCAATTTGATGAAATCTTAGAAAATTTTGAAGTTAAATTTATTCCCCAAAAATTAAATATCGATATTTCTAAGCATTTTTTCCATAAAGAAATCGATTTCGTTCGTTAAAATTTTGAATTTTTCTCACAAAAACTGCCGAAATGCTTAATTAAATTTATACTTTTGTAGTATTATTTGAATAATTAATATTATGAAGAAATTTATCCTTGACGAAATAGACCATCAAATATTAGATATCTTAATCGAAAACGCGAGAACACCTTTTACAGATATTGCTAAGAAATTATTAGTTTCTGCTGGCACAATTCATGTTCGTGTTAAAAAAATGGAAGATGAAGGAATCATTCAAGGTTCTACATTAACTCTTAATTATGAAAAAATGGGCTATTCTTTCATTGCTCATGTTGGTGTTTTTTTAGAAAAAACATCTATGACCCAAGACGTAATTTCAAATTTAAATGCTATACCTAATGTAACTGTAGCTTATGTTACTGCTGGAAAGTATAATATTTTTTGTAAAGTTAGAGCAAAGGGAACTAATGATGCTAAAGACATTATCTATAAAATAGATGAGATACCTGGAGTGAGTAGAACTGAAACAATGATTGCACTTGAAGAAAGTATAAATGATAAAAAAAGAATGATGCATGCAATTTTTAAGGAACTTTAAATTCATAGCATTATATTTTTAAAAATATTTTAACCTTATCTAATTTGATAAGGTTTTTTTTTACGAAATAACTCATATTTAAAAACATTAAAACTCATTTTTTAATACTGATAAGATTTTAAATTAATTATAATCATATTTGAATTTGAAAATAGTATTTTCGTTAAATTATAACGATAGAATTAAAATAATTCATGAGTAATATTTTAAAATATAATTTAAAAGGTGTAGAAGAAAAAACACTTACCAATTTATATCTTCAAATGTTAAAACCTCGTTTAATCGAGGAGAAAATGCTTGTTTTACTTAGACAAGGAAAAATTTCTAAATGGTTTTCAGGAATTGGTCAAGAAGCCATTTCTGTTGGAGTAACAGCAGCTTTAAACAAAGACGAATACATTCTACCTATGCATAGGAACCTTGGGGTTTTTACAACAAGAAACATTCCTTTATATCGGTTATTTTCTCAATGGCAAGGCAAAATGAATGGGTTTACAAAAGGAAGAGATCGTAGTTTTCATTTTGGAACTCAAGAATTTAATATTGTAGGAATGATTTCTCATCTTGGTCCTCAATTAGGTGTAGCAGATGGCATAGCCTTAGCTAATAAATTAAAAAATAATAATCAAGTTTGTGCAGTTTTTACTGGAGAAGGAGGAACAAGTGAAGGTGATTTTCACGAAGCCTTAAATGTAGCTTCCGTCTGGGATTTACCTGTCTTATTTTGTGTAGAAAATAATGGTTATGGATTATCTACTCCAACTTTTGAGCAATATAAATGTGAACATATTGCCGATAAAGGAATGGGCTATGGTATGGAGAGCCATATTATTGATGGAAATAATATTTTAGAAGTATACACAAAGGTTTCTAACCTAGCTGAAGATATCAGAAAAAATCCTCGCCCTATTTTGCTAGAATTTAAGACCTTCAGAATGCGAGGTCACGAAGAGGCAAGTGGAACCAAGTATGTTCCTCAAGAGTTAATGGAAACCTGGTCAAATAGAGACCCTTTAAAAAACTTTGAAACTTTTTTATGCTCAGAAAATATACTAACTAAACAACAAATTACTGACGCCTCAGTAAAATTCAAAGAAGAAATTAATGAACATTTACAAATAGCTTTCGATGAAGAAACTATAAAAGCAGATTTAACCTCAGAACTTAAAGACGTTTATAAAGAATATCAACAAGAAATCATAGTAGCTTCAAATCAAAAATCAAATATTAGGTTAATAGATGCCATATCAAAAGGGTTACATGAATCTATGGAAAGATATGATAATCTGATAATTATGGGGCAGGATGTAGCAGAATATGGAGGTGTTTTTAAAATTACAGAAGGCTTTGCCAATAAATTTGGAAGGGAACGTGTAAGAAATACTCCTATTTGCGAATCAGCCATAGTTTCAGCTGCATATGGTGCTTCTTTAAATGGAATGAAAGCTGTTATGGAAATGCAGTTTGCAGATTTTGTAAGTTCTGGATTTAATCCTATTGTAAATTTATTAGCAAAATCTAACTATAGATGGAATCAAAATGCTGATGTAGTGGTAAGGATGCCTTGTGGAGCAGGAGTAGGTGCTGGTCCTTTTCACAGTCAAACTAATGAAGCATGGTTTACCAAAACACCGGGATTGAAAGTTATATATCCCGCTTTTCCAGAAGATGCTAAAGGTCTTTTATGTGCTGCTATAAATGATCCAAACCCAGTGCTGTTTTTTGAACACAAAGCCCTATATCGTTCTATTTATCAAGATGTTTCTGATGACTATTTCACTGTAGAAATAGGAAAAGCAGCTGTCTTAAAAGAAGGAAGTGATATCAGTATTATATCCTATGGAGCTGGTGTACACTGGGCATTAGACACGCTTAAAAAAAATCCAGAAATTAGCGCAGATCTTATAGATTTAAGAACATTACAACCTTTAGATGTAGAAACAATTTACATATCAGTACGCAAGACTGGAAAAGTAATTTTTCTACAAGAAGATTCTCTTTTTGGAAGTATTGCTAGCGATGTTTCTGCATTAATTACTGAAAATTGTTTTGAATCTCTAGATGCTCCAGTTAAGAGAGTGGCTAGCATAGAAACTCCAATTCCATTTCAGGGTGAATTGGAAAAACAATATTTGCCAAAACATCGATTTGTGGATGAATTAAAAAAATTATTAAATTATTAAACCCTAACATTAAAAAAATATGATGAATAAACAAATTATCTTAAAAGAAAGACCCATTGGTTTCCCTAATGATACTACTTGGAATCTAGAGTCTAATGCAATTCCAACGCTTAAAGAAGGGGAGGTCTTAATTCAACATCACTATATTTCGTTAGATCCAGCGATGAGAGGATGGATGAACGATAGCAAGTCATACATTGCACCTGTGGGTATAAATGAGGTAATGCGTTCTGGATCTATTGGTAAAGTAATAGAAGTTAATAATCATCCAAATTTTAAAGTAGGAGATTGTGTAACAGGTTGGGGAGGTGTTCAACAATATGTAGTTACTGATGGTGCAGGTTGGTTTAAAGTAGACGAAACTTTAGCTCCTATGCCATTGTTTATAGGAACATTAGGAATGCCAGGTATGACAGCTTATTTTGGAATTCATGAAGTTGGAAAAATTAAAGAAGGGGATATTGTCTTAGTTTCTGGAGCAGCTGGAGCTGTGGGAAGTATTGTTGGACAGATTTCAAAAATTAAAGGGTGTACAGTAATTGGTATTGCTGGAGGAAAAGACAAATGTGACTACCTTATCAATGAATTAGGTTTTGATGCTGCCATAGATTATAAATCTGAAAATATTTACGAAGCCTTAAAAGAAAAATGCCCTAAAGGTATTGATGTGTATTTTGATAATGTTGGTGGTGAAATCTTAAACGCTGCATTAACAAAACTAAGAATGCATGCTAGAATAGTTATTTGTGGTGCCATTTCTCAATACAATAATAAAGTAATGGTAAAAGGCCCTAGCAACTACCTTAGTCTTCTTGTTAATAGAGCTACGATGCAAGGGATGGTAGTTATGGACTATGCAAAAGATTATAAAAAAGCAGCTCAAGAAATGGGGATGTGGATAGCGGAAGGAAAGATGAAATCTAAAGAAGATATTTATAATGGCATTGAAAACTTTCAAGAAACTTTTGCGCGTTTATTTAACGGTGATAAAAAAGGAAAATTAGTTTTAAAAGTTATAGAAGAATAAATTTTGGAGCATTTTTTTCAATGTCCTTATTGCTGGGAGGAAATCTCAATGCTTTTAGATAATAGCATCCAAAAACAGACCTATATAGAAGACTGTGAAGTTTGTTGTAATCCAATTGAAGTAACACCAGTATTTAATTCATTTGAACTTATTGCTTTTGAGAGTCAGTCTTTAGAGCAATAAGTTTTTATTTGAGTGGATTTTTCCAAGAAAATTTTTGAAACAACTGTATCCAATCTTCTGAAAAAGAGGACTTTAATGTTAGTTTTTGATTTGTAAATGGGTGAATGAATTCCAGTGAGCCTGCATGTAAAAAAAGATTTCTCCAACCAAATTGCTCTGCGTACATAAGGTCATGGTTTTTATCTCCATATTTAGCATCATTTATTAATGGAGTAGAAACTTTATTCATATGAATGCGTAATTGATGCATTCTTCCGGTTTTGGGTTTTAGTTCAACTAAACTGTATCGTGATGATTTATAAGGTTTTACAGGGATTTCAAGTATTATTTTATCTAAAAGTTTTAACTGAGTTTCAGCATCTTTGTATACTAATGCATCTCTTCCTTTTACTGGAGAATCTATTATTAGATGCTCTTGTGAAAAACCACGAACTACCCCGTAATATATTTTTTGAATCTCATTATTTGTAAATAAAGCTTGAAAAGAAGCAACATATTCTCTTTTAGAAGCCAATAAAATAATTCCAGATGTTTTCCTGTCTAATCTATGAATAGGGTAATACCTTTTACCAAACTGATTTTCTATTAATTGAATTAATGATACTTCATCTATTTTATTTCTAGAATGATGAGCATGGTGAACCAATACATTATTTGGTTTAGTTACTAATAAACAATAATTGTCTTGATAAATAATTTCTAAAGACATCAAACTGATTTTTTAACAAATAATAACAAAAGTAAAGAGCCAAAGCCACAGCAAGTAAATCCAATAAATAAGGGAAGGGCAGTGGTGTCTATAAAACCCCCTATAAAAGTTGCTATAGGAACAGCCATAATGGTAGAAACAAACCCGTTAATTGCAGCACCAATTCCAGCAATATGACCTAATGGTTGCATAGCTAATGATCTAACATTACCAAAAAGGAACCCAACAGAAAAAAACTGAACAGCTAAAAAACAAATAAGAATAAAAATATCAGGATTTAAACTTTCATAAAAAAGTAGAGTATAGGATAAAGAAGTTAATGAGAATAATAAAACAAAGATGTTTACTAATCTTCTCATTCCAAATTTAACTACCAGTGTTCCATTTGTAAAAGTTGCTAAACCAACCGAAAACGCCAAGGCTCCAAATATATAAGGAAACTCATCAACTAATCCATATTGAACCTCAAAAATATGTTGAGATGTACTCAAAAAAACCATAAAAGATCCAGTAGCTAATCCGGAGATTAAAGTAAAAATAACTGCTGATTTATGTTTCATAAACTCTTTAGTTCCATGAATAAAAATTGCAGTTGAAAATTTTTTCTTATAAGCTTCAGGAAGAGTTTCGGGTTGTCTTTTCCAGAACCAAATTAAAACTAGAATTCCAAATATTAATTGGCTATAAAAGATAGATTCCCAGCCATAATTGTCTAACAAAAATTTACCCAAAGTAGGGGCAATAATGGGTACTAAAATAAAAATAGTAACTACAAAAGACATAATTTTTGCCATATAATCACCCTCAAATCGATCTCTAATCATAGCAATACTTATAGATCTGGAAGCAGAAAGACCAATTCCTTGAAGAATTCGACCTATAACCATAACTTCAATGTTAGAAGCAGCTATACAGAGAAAGCTTGCTAGCATAAATACAAGAAAACCAATGTAAACCACAGGTTTTCTTCCAAAACTATCTGATATTGGACCAAAGATCAATTGACCGAATCCTAATCCCAAAAATATCATCGTAATCAACAATTGATTTTCATTTGCATTTGTAGTACCAACTGCAGAACCTATAGGTTTTAAAGCTGGCAGTATTGTGTCTATAGACAATGCTACGATAGACATTAAACAAGCCATCAATAAAATAAACTCTAACTGAGAAGTAACCTTTATAGAACCTTTTGAAGTTTTTTCTAAATTCATTGCGCAAAAGTAGACTATTTATCAATCACACGTTACATGATTTATTTCTATTCACTGAATAGGGTAAGATTTACTTTACTAAATATTCTATTTAACATAATATAAATTATAGTACAAATACATAGTAATTTCTGTATAGCCGTTTTTCAGGCTATTTATACATAATTATAGATATAACTTCTTTAGAATCATATCGTCAACAATTATGTTAAAAGATCTATTAGAATAATTTGTGTTTTATTAAAATACTTGTAGATTACATAAAATTTATTGTCTGATTTCAGATAGCTCTGATTCCAATACATTTTTAGCTGACTGTTGGTCACTAGTTAAATTGGATAATAAAAGATTATTCTGTTCATATGGGTCTGAAATCATGTCAAAGAATTCTTCATTTCCATTAGCATTAACAATTAATTTATAATTTAAATTACGAATAGCCCAAACGTCATTAGTTCCATTATCCATCTCAGAATATTGAAAATCTCTTATACTTGTGTTTGATGTCAGCAATGGTATTAAACTTTTGCTATCACTAATTTGAGTATCTTCTACTCCACATAAATTCGCAATTGTTGCATATAGGTCTGTACTAACTATCAAATTATTGTCAATACCTGTTCTATTGACACCATAACCTGAGATAAACATTGGTGTATTAATACCTCCTTGATATAATGTTCCCTTCACTGTTTGATTGGAATATGGAGATTGTGCTGCTTGATTAGGTGTCCCATTGTCTCCAATAAAAATTATAATTGTATTTTCTAATTGATTTTCTGGAATTGAAGCTATTAATTTACCAATTTGAAAATCCATAGCTTCTATGGCTGCAAAATAGTAAGGAAGCGCATCTAATCCTGCTCTGTATTCCGGCAGTGCTCCTTGTGAATGCATATTAGTTGGTGGTATATGAAAAGGCGTATGTGGAGCGTTATATGCCAGCCACATAAACCAAGGTTTTTCTTGACTATCTATCCAATCAATTGCCTTATTAGTTAGGTGTTCTGTAGCATAATTTGTTTGATTTGAAGACACACCATTTTCACTCATTCTCCAATTATAATAATCTTGAACTGCACCTGATAAAATTCCTGCATAATAATCTAATCCAAAATTTTCCGGATTAATGGATTGATTATTACCTGATAAATGCCATTTACCGACTAAAGCTGATGTATATTTATTATTGGTTTCTTCATTGATGAATTTTTGTAAAATCTTTTCTGAGGTTGATATTTGATCACCCGCCCATTTTAAACCAGTTCTAAAACCATATTTACCTGTTATAATTGAACCTCTTGTAGGTGTACAAGTTGGATTAACCCAAAAATTATTAAATGATAATCCTGAATTTTTTATGGAATTTAAATTTGGTGTATTTGGCTTTACACTTCCTTCAGGAAAACCAAATGTAGCATCCTTCCCCATATCATCAGCCATAATAAATAAAATATTAGGTTCAGCATTAATAATATCTTCCTCACTTTCATCTATTTGAATACTATCATCATCTTTTTTACAAGAAATAAATAAAGTGATAATAGAAAAAATAAAGAATAGTGTAAATAAATTTTTATTTATTTTCATTTTTTAGTGTTTTATTGATGAATTATTATCTCTTCTCTCTTAAGAATTTCAATATGTCTTATTAATCTTTTTATATCTAAAGGTATTGTTCCATTGTATACACCTCTTATAAATCCCTGACCATCAACCAAAATAAAATTTTCTGTATGTATAAATTGACTATCATCTTTGGTTTTTACAAAATCTTCATCTGCAAAATATCCATCTCTAGCAATACTATATATTTTTTCTTTAGCTCCAGTTACTAAATTCCACTTAACTTCATCTATATGGTTTCTTTTTGCATAGGTCTTTAATACTGGAATGGAATCTGTCCAAGGCATTACTGTATGTGATAATAATAAAACATTAGCGTCATCTTTATATTTATCTTGAATAACACTCATGTTTTTTGTTAATTTTGGACAAATCCCTGGACAAGATGTAAAGAAAAAATCAGCCACATAAATTTTATTTCTATAAGTTTCATTGGTAATTGTATCTCCATTTTGATTTAAAAAAGAAAAAGAAGGAATTTTGTGTTTATTATTTAGTTCATTTGAATCATTGAACCATCTTGGTGTAAAATCAGATGATATGAAATAAGGTAATTTGTTTTTTGAAAGAACACTATTTGACTTTTTATTCACCTCTTGTTGACAAGAAGAAGACAAAATTAAAAAACAAATAACTAACAAATTTCTCATTGAATTTCATTTTTATCTGAAGTCACACTATAACATTTCTTTAATCCTATTAGACCATAACGTTCTTCATTAACCACTATATAATTTGCTTTAATAGCTCCGTTTAGTTTAAAAAGTTTTTGTGGTCCATCCTCTACTCCTTCAATAAAATTAAAATCTTTAGCAAGTTGCCCGTTTGGATACCATTCTTTAATTGATCCATTATACATTCCTTTATCATTAAAATGATATACAAATTTTAATTGTCTATTGTTCCACCAAGATTGATGAGTTCCAATTTTTACGCCATTTTTGAAATGTCTTAAAATTGATAAGGAGTCATTAGAAAACCAATATTTTTCATATCCGTTTTTACGCCCTTCTAAAAATTGTTTTTCACTCTTAAGTTTACCATTAGAATAGGTGTTAAATACAAAGCCCGAGAAAGGTTTATTGTTATGTTTTAAAATTCCATTAACTAAATCAAAATTTGAATCATCAACCGAAACTCTCTCTATAGCGTTATTATTTATTTTTGAACAGCTAAAAAGTAATAAGAAAATAGGTAATAATTTATATTTAGAAAACATTATTATTGTGAAATATTGCCTGGTGTTCCAAAATAACCATTACCATTGATATAGGGATCTTGACTGGTAATATGATAATGATAAATTCCATCAGGGAAATCTGTTGTAGCTCCTAAATGACCATGAAATTCGTCAAGATTATTATTGGTGACTTCACTCCCGTTTTCAAGGGGTCCATATACCGGAAAACCGTCTGCTAACAGTCCTAGAAAAGCATTATTACCAAACTGTTCAGTAAGATATGTTGGTTCAACATGATAATGATAATTTCCCATTCCAGCGGGGTGACCAAGATATTGATCAAAAGAATTTATTTCATTTGTTAGAGGACTGTTTCCTGCAGCATACTGATTAAAAAATACTACACCATTTCTAGCAATACCCATAGGTCCTAAGTTAGTTGGGCTATGATTTGAGGCTTCTTCGGGGAAAAGAGGAATTGTAAATGTTATATTTTGTTCAGCTATTCTATTAGGGTTTAAATTGAATTGAGGATTTGTTCCATTATAAGGTTCATATAATTCATTTTCCCATTCAGTATCAATATAATAAGGTGATTTGTGATCTGGTAGATCATTAGTATTAAAAATCACAGTGTTCTCATTAATTTCATAAGTCATCCCTATACTATTAAATTTACTTAATATCGGAGTAATATCATAGCTTGTTGTAGGAATTACTTCATCATCATCAATAATAGAAGAACCTTCATCTCCAGAGCAACCTTGAATGAATAGTAATGAGAGTGAAAATAGGTGAATTTTAATAATAGTTTTAAGGTATTTCATAACTTTTAATTAAGAATCATATGTTATATGACTATTAATATAAAAAAAAGTTTAATCTAATTATAAACTATTATTTTTGTGAGCATAAAATTAAAGCGTAATATTCGATTTTTAACTCCTATAAATAGATTAAGTTTTATGAAATCTATTATAATATTCTAAAAAATTACCTAGAATATTAAGTTCTATTTGTTTGGTAATGCTTTCTATTGTAAAGATGTAATACTGTGAGTATAATTGCAGGGAAATATATTAAACTTTCGTTTAATGGAAGCCATGCTATTTTTTCATTAATAATTATAAAGAATAATAAAAACCAAGATAGCCAAAGAGAAACTTTCATTAATTTATTTGATGTTGTACGTGTCGAATTATAAATAGCAAAAAAAGAGATGACTACAAATAGAACATCAATGAGTTTCCACCATGTTGGCGGGGATCCACAGCAATTTAGAGAACCTGCTTGAACTATAAATATTAAAGGAGTTGCAATACAATGTAAAAGGCATAATGTACTAGCTATAGCCCCTATATAATCTGGTCTTCTTTTAATTAATATCATCTATATTTTTTTGTAAAAAATAATTACAAAAATAAATAATTTTTTTTTATTGCAACTATGTTGCATTATATTTGTTTTATGGGAATTATAAGAAAAACTAAGTCTGTGAAAACTCTTCTTAATGAGTTTAATAAAAATTCATCTGCTATTTCAGTAACAGAATTAATTACTCGACTTAACTCAAAATTTAACAAAACTACCATCTATCGAGTATTAGATAAACTTGAAGACGATGGTGTATTGCATTCTTTTCTTGGTAAAAATGGACTAAAATGGTATGCAAAATGTAATGGATGCACTGCTGATAACCATAGTGATGTTCATCCACATTTTCAATGTTTAGATTGTGGAAAAGTTGATTGTTTATCTATTAATATTACTCTTCCTAAAATTCCTAATAGAAAAATTGACTTAGCACAGTTTTTAATTCAAGGTCAATGTGATGAATGTTTGACTTAAAAATAACAAGAATAATATTTTTTAATAAAATATCTTCCGAATACCTACAAATACAAAAATCATAAATGTATACAACAAAAAGAAAGGAATTATCATAGCTTTTAATCCCAAAACTAGAAGTATAGCAATTACCAACAACTGAAATCCTAATCCAAAAGTAGAAACGCTAGTCATTAACCAGTTTGGCAATATTATTCCTTTATCAGCATTTTTATCTAAGGTGTAAATAACTTTATCAAATACACCATATAATAATTTATATAAACTAAAAAGTATAGTGACGTGTTGTTGTTTTTCACCATCCAAAGCGATAGGTGTTTTATCTTCAAATACCCTACTGGTAGTATCTCCATCAAACCTATTTCTTAGTATTACATAATAGTAGTTGTATAACGTACCCTGCAATTGTAAACCAACAAATGCCAAAAGACAAAACCAAAAAGAAATAGTAGTTATATACCAAATAGAACTTAAAAACAAGGCGTTTAGTATAATATCTGCAACTGAATCTAAATATCTTCCTGTATAGGATGGTCTTTGTTTTACACGAGCAAGTTCACCGTCTGCAGCATCTAAAATAGATTTGAAGATTAAAAAAAATGCTGCTAACCAATAATATCCCATTATCATACAATAAATAGCAATACAACCTGAAATTATAAAAGCTATCGTTACATGAATTGGAGTAAAAGATGTGTTTTTTAATGAATTAGCTATTAACTTTGCTATAGGTCTTCCGTAATCTGAAAGATCTATGAATTGGTGTTCTTTTGGTAACTTAGACATGAAAGAAAAAAAAATCGTAATGCGGAATATACCAGATTTTTACATGTCAAATATACTCTTAAATTATATCTTTTGATAGTAATAATTACTATAGGTTTATTTTTAGGCCAATTCTCTTAATTTATTTGTTAATTTGTATCTTTAATCTGTTTACTTTTATTTTGTAATTCATATTATTAGAGACATTGTAGTACATTTACATTTAATAAATTATAACAATCTTAAATAACAATAATTAAATTTTAAATCATGAAAAATATAATCTTAAGTTTCATTTTTCTTTTGGCAATTAGTTTAACAAGTTGCTCGAATAAATCAAAAAACCAAACTTCAACTACTTCAGAAGTCTCAAAAGAAATAACCCCAAAAGAAATTTCATTTGGTGTAAGGGGTAATTGTGGAATGTGTAAGACTACCATTGAAAAAGCAGCTACTAATCTAGATGGAGTTTCATCAGCATCTTGGAATGTTGATCAAAAAACAATAGTAGTTTCTTATGATAGTTCTTCCATGAATGAAATGTCAATTCATGATGCAATTGCAGCATCTGGCTATGATACAGAAAAAGTGTTAGGTAATCTTGATGCTTATAATAGTTTGCCTGGATGTTGTCAATATGACCATGAAATGGAAATGAATCAAGGAACAAAAACAGAGTAATTACTTAATTTATTAACTTATAAATCATGGTTAAGAGCTATGTTGAGTTATTAATTTGTACTTATTAATTTTTAAAAACACACATTGGATTTACTTTCCGCATTCATATGGTTTTCTGGAGTAGCTTTTGTTTATTTTGGGCTCAATTGTTTTTATTCTGAGTTCATAAAAACAGAGTTTGATCGCTATAATTTACCTGGTTTCAGAAAACTTACCGGATTTCTTCAGTTATGTGGTGCATTTGGCTTACTGCTAGGATTATATTACAATACAATAATCTTGTTTTTAGCATCAATTGGCTTGTTTTTATTGATGTTGGGAGGCTTTATAGTTAGATTAAAAATTAAAGATAGTTTTATACAATCTTTTCCTTCTTTTGGTTTTGCTGTGCTTAATCTTTTTATTGCAATTAAAACCTTTTCAACTTATTTTTAAAGCGATAAATAAAGTATAGCTAAATTCATTATCATAAACAATAATGCAGGGAATGACTTAAATAATGGATCTTTTATTTTAACGTGCATTAATATCGACCCACCTAGAAGTGTTGCCAGACCAATACCACTATACAGTGTTAGAAAATCATACTTAATTGAAAGTAACAGTAAAATTGCTAATCCTACTTTAATTACAAAAATAATTTTGTAAAATGTATTTGACAATCCATAAACATTAAATTCTTCAGTAATAGTAGTCGCATCTCCCCCTCTCCATATCGATGGCTTGTTAGGTTGAATTAACCAGACATTTATAATACTTATTCCAACTATTATTTTTAATGCAATGATGATGTATTCTTGAATTTCCATAAGTTTTGATGTGTAAATTTATTTATAAACTTTAATAATCTCAATTTAAGAGGCTCTTAAACTTTATAATTAGTCTTTAATAAGCCCCTGTCCTTCTATCCAAGGAGCTCCTGTTTTTATAAGCTCATTTCTGAGTATAGGTAACGTTGAGTTAACTATAGGATATAATTGTTTTTTAACTTTTTTAAGTTGACTTTTAACTCTATTGAGTAATCTCATATGCTCATCTGTTGGACCATAGGTGTTTCCAAAAGCGGTCCACCCCAAAGAACCTCCATCACTAGCGGTTGGATTAGATCGCTCACCAATTTCATCTTTAATACTATTGCCCTGAAGTTCTTTATCAATGTTTAACAATGTTATTCTTGTGTCATTTAATTTTTTAAATAATTCTTTAGTTGGTCTTGAAGCTTTATTTAATGCTCTTAACATTGCATTCGTAGTTTTCAAACTCTTAGATAATGAAATATTAGTAGAAGTTAAATCTTGTTGGAAAGCAATTACAGCCTCTCTAAAATCATTTATCACTTGATTAGATTTTCTTGGCAATGCTCCCTCAAATAAGGGCACTACTTCAAAATTCACAGGACCTTGTAATGTTGTATGCATTCCATTAATTCTTTTTTCAAGGGTAACAGAATAAGTACCTGGTGTTACCATAATACCCCCTCCTCTATTAAATCCTCTTCTAGTAGATGATTGAAGACGTTCACCTCTTTTACTAGGGTAATTTAATCTCCAATTAACTCTATTAAATCCTTTTCTATTGGTTCCTTTAATAGTATTAACTACATTGCCGTTACTATCTTTAATAACGAGCATAATAGATGGTCCATTTTCTCTACCCTCCTCTTCAAGAGCACTCCATCCAGGAAATTGAGTATTTCCTTTTTTCTCTTTTGTTCTTCTTATCTCCTTTTTTGAGTTAATTTTATTTGGCATAAAATAAGTGAAATTTGCACCAAAAGGAGGGTTCTTGGCTATCCATTCAGCATCACCTTGGCTTCCCACTCTGCTAGATTGTCTATACCAATGTGCTTTTTTTACAGGAAACATAGTTGCTTCGCTAGACATCATATTTTTATTGAAAGTACGTAAAGGAGAAATATCATCTAGAATGAATATCCCTCTACCAAAAGAACCCGCAACCAAATCGTTTTCACTTCTTTGAATTTTAATGTCTCTAATAGGAATAGTTGGCATTCCCCCTTTTAATTTTACCCAGTTTTTTCCTCCATTAGTTGTAAAATAAACTCCAAACTCGGTAGCCGCAAATAATAAATTTTTATTAACATGATCTTGTACCAGTCTCCAAATTAGAAGTTTATTGGGTAAATCTCCATTGATTATTTTCCAAGATTTTCCTTTGTCTGTACTTTTAATTATATAAGGACTATAGTCGCCATATTTATGATTATCTAATGCTGCATACACAACATTGGCATCAAAAAGATCTGCTCGTACATCATTTACAAAAGGAGTGTTTGGAAGTCCTTTTACAGAATTTAATACTATTTTTTTCCAAGTTCCTCCCTCATCTTCTGTTACCTGAATTAACCCATCATCTGTTCCTGCATACAATAATCCCTCTTGTTTGGGTGATTCAGCTAATGAAGTAATGGTATTATAGTTTGACATTGCTCCCACATCCCATGCATTATCCCAACTTTGGGTCTTGTCATAATAGGGGAAATTCATTCTTTCTTGATTTAATGTTAAATCAGATGATATAGGCTCCCAACCATCACCTCTATTGTCAGATTTCCATACTCTTTGAGATGCAAAATATAAACGTTTTGAGTTGTGAGAACTTACTAGAATTGGTGCATCCCAATTAAACCTTTCATACGAATCACCTTCTCTAGCTTGGGGTTGAATGAATACAGTTTCTTTAGTTTTACTATCTATTCTCCATAAAGCTCCTTGCTGAAATTCTCCATAAGAAATGTCTGGATTTCCAGGTTCTGTTGCTGTTTGTGCACCATCAGCACCAAGAGTTTTCCACCAATCAGCACTGGCTATACCATCTGAACTAATGGTTCTAGAAGGTCCTCCATGAGACCCATTATCTTGTGTTCCACCATAGACATTATAAAAAGGTTTTGCATCATCTACTGCTATTTTAAAATATTGAGTAATCGGTAAATTTCGAACATATTTCCAGCTTTTAGTTCCATCAAAACTTTCATATAAACCTCCATCTGTTCCAATCAAAAGATAATTAGGATCTGATTTTTTAAAAACAAGAGCATGACTATCGCTATGTTGATTAGAACGACGCATTCTTTCAAAAGTCTTTCCGTGATTTTTTGATTCTAAAGCACTGTTATTCATAAAATAAATCGTGCCCTCATGATGAGGAGATGCAATAATTTCTTGATAATAGTGAGGTCCTGTTCCACCTGCAACAGCATCAGATTGTTTACTCCATGTTTGCCCTCCATTTGAGGACATAAAAAAACCTCCTTTAGTTCTATCTAACTCTATGGCTGCATAAATAACATTTGAATTAAAAGGAGACATTGCCAACCCTATTTTCCCTAAATTCGAATTTGGAATTCCATTTTTTAAGGCTTTCCAAGTTTCACCACCGTCAGTACTTTTGTGCAATCCAGATCCTGGACCTCCTCCAAGATACCCAGCAACAGTTCTATGTCTCTGCCATGTTGCTGCATACAAAACATCTGGATTAGATGGATCTATGAGTAAGTCTGTGGCTCCAACCCATTCAGAATCTCCTAGGGTACGATTCCATGTTTTTCCACCATTTATTGTTTTATATACACCTCTATCTCCTCCTTTACTCCATAAGGGCCCTTGAGAAGCTACCCAAATTACATCTGAATTCTCAGGGTGAACTATAATTTTTGATAAATGCTCAGAATTTGCTAAACCCATGTTTTTCCACGATTTACCATCATTATGACTAACATAAATACCATCACCAAATCCGGCATGTCTACCACCTACATTTTCTCCAGTACCCAACCAAATAGTACTTGGATTATTTGGGTCTATTGTTATACAACCTGTAGAATATACTTTTTGATTCTCAAAAATCGCTTTCCAAGTGGTACCTGAATTATTAGTTTTCCAAACACCTCCAGAACCCACGGCTACATACCAAACATTTTCATTGTCTGGATGAATAGCAATATCAGCAATTCTTCCTGAGGTCATTGCTGGACCAATATTTCTAAATTTTAATCCTCCAAATAAATTAGGATTTGATTTTTGAGCTAATGCACTAAAGTCAGCTGAAAAAAAACAAATTAACATTGAAAGTAGTGTAGTTAGTTTTCTCATCTTTTAAATATTTTGAACTACAATATATAAAAAAATGAAAATATATACTTGCTTTTAATTTAATAAATTACAGGATTATATTTTAGTATAAGAAAGTTGTTTTGTAATAATTATATTTACATATGGATTCTAAATCAAAATCATTTTCAAAGAAATTGTATGCATGCTGGCATCCAGTGGGTTATAGTCAAGAAATTAAAGCAGATAAACCTTTTGGGACCATTTTATTAGATGAACCAGTGGTGATATGGAGAACTTCAGACGGCACCCCTTATGCTATGCGTGATTTATGTATTCACAGAGGAACTGCCTTATCGTTAGGTTGGGTTGAGAATGATTGTCTAGTATGCCCTTATCACGCATGGCAATATAATAATAAGGGGGCCTGTGTATTAATACCTCAGGCAAAAAAAATTGAGATACCTTCAAAAGCAAAAACACCAAGATATCATTGTCAAGAAAAGTTTGGAATAATATGGGTAGCTCTTGAAGATCCTGAGTTTGATTTACCTGTTATTCCTGAATTTGAAAACACGAACTGGAAACTTGTAAACACAGGGCCTTTTAATTGGAAATGTGATAGTTCAAGACAAGTTGAAAATTTCACAGATTTTGGTCATTTCCCATGGGTTCATCCGGGGCTATTAGGGGATCCTAAACGTCCTGAAGTACCCGAATGTAAGGTTACTACAAAAGGTTCAGTATTACACTACTCTATAGTAAGACCAGAGGCTAAAAATAGTAATGATTTTCCCATTTTTGCAAATGATAATGTAGTTAAGCCTGAACGAAAAAGTGTCTATGAACTTCATTTGCCCTATACTATAGTTCTTCGTTTAGGGTGGGGTGGCAATAAAGGGATGGTGTATTTTTTCACCTCACAGCCTATTTCAAAAAACGCTTGTAGAGGGTTTTGCATCATTGGACGAAATTATAATTTTAATGAACCAGACACCATTTTACAAGAATTTGAAAAAGTGATCTTTGATCAAGATAAGCGTATTGTTGAATCTCAAAGACCTATTCAAGTCCCTTTTGACTTGTCTGAAGAACTCCATTTAAAGTTTGATGCAGTTGCTTTAAATTACCGTAGAGCTATGAAAAAGAACGAGTTATATGAATAGAAAAACTTGACTTTAAATTGCAAAAAAATTAGTAATAAGACAAAAAAAAGGCTGTAAATAAAATATTTACAGCCTTAATGTATCTTAGAAGAGCATTACTTTTTTAAAGTAACCTTTACAGCATTCATACCTTTCATTCCTTTTTCTAACTCAAAAGTAACTTTATCATTTTCAGCTATTTGATCAATGATACCACTAACATGGGTAAAGTATTTCTCTTGATTTTCTGTATCTATTATAAATCCAAATCCTTTTGAAGAATCAAAGAATGAAACTTTACCATTTCTAACTGGGTCAACTTTATCAGCATCTGTCATTTTAGGAACGCTAATTTCTATATTTTTAGCTTTGATTTTAACTTTTAATGACGGATCTGGAGGCGTATCTGTTAAATTACCGTTGTGGTCTACGTAAGCAAATTCAATTCCTTTACTACCATTCTCTTTTATTTCCGCTCTACGAGCTTCCATTTTTTTACGTTTATCCTCACGTTTTTTTAAACGCTTTTTTTCTTTTTCACTCTTATTAAAAGTTTGTTGAGATTTTGCCATTAGTTATTTGAAAATGATTTTTTATTTTTTCAAAGATATCTATTTACTTTATTAAAAAAAAATTATTTGTTTTCTCTAATTGGTTTTGACGCTAATAAAAAGTGTAATTTTTGTATAAACTTAACAAGTCTATAAAAACTGTTACTTTTTTAAAGCATTACAGAATTTAATAACGGGTATTTTATTTTAAATTTTTGAGATTCGAATTTTTTTCTTTTTTAATCTAGTATTGTTTAATTGTTCCACTAGTCTATTGGCAATAGAAACAGGTACAGCAACAAAAGCACAATCACGTTTTAATTCTATAATCCCTAATTGATCCTTTGTTAGATTTCCTAATTTAAAAAACATTCCTGCAATATCTCCTTTAGAGATTTTATCTTTCCTTCCTCCAGAAATGAATAAAGTTTCCCAATAAGCCGCTTTTCTTTTGGCTTGTATGCTAATGTCTGTTATGGGTGCTGTTCCGATAAATTCAGGTAATTTCTCTTCTTTATATTTCAAAACATATGCAGTTCCTTTAGCAGAAACTCTTGCAGTTCTTCCATTTCTGTGTGTAAATTCTTCTTTAGATAATGGAAGCTGATAATGAATAATGTATTTCATTTCTGGAATATCGATTCCTCTTGCTGCTAAATCTGTAGCAATTAAAATTTGATTGGTGCCATTTCTAAATTTAATTAATGATCGTTCTCTATCTTTTTGCTCCATTCCCCCATTAAAACACCCATGATTTATATTTTTACTTTCTAAAAATGAGCTGACCTTTTGAATACTATCTTTAAGATTACAAAAGATAATTCCTTGATGATTGCCAATATGATTTAATAAATGTAATACTGTATTTAACTTATTTTTTGCAGGAGAAATAACTGTTTTAACTTGAAGTTTTGTAACTGAATTGCCTAAATAATTAATTGTTTTAGGTTTTTTAAGTTGAACAAAATCAGGAATCTCAACACCTTGTGTTGCTGAAGTTAAAATTCTTTTGCTGATTGTAGGAAGTTCATTAATAATACCTCTCATCTCATACTCGAAACCTACTTCTAAGGATTTATCAAACTCGTCTAGTACAATAGTTTTAATATGCTTTTTAGTGAATCGATTATTGCTAAAATGATCAGAAATTCTTCCTGGTGTTCCTATTAAAATTGCCGGTAAGTGTTTAAGTTCTATCTTGTCTTTAGCCATAGGTCTACCACCATAAACAGCATTTATCTTGAAACCAGATCCCATAGATCTGATAACTTGTTCAATTTGAATCGCTAATTCTCTTGATGGAACTAATATCAATGCTTGAATCTCTTTAGATACAGGATCTAAAGAATTTATAAGTGGTAAAGAAAAAGCAAGAGTTTTCCCAGTTCCTGTAGGAGATAACAAAATTATATTGTTGTTTTCTTTTATAGCCTCAATGGCCTCTAGTTGCATTGGGTTTAATTCATAGATATTTAATTTTGCTAAAATAGCTTCTTGGTCTTTGATACTATTTGCCATAAAATTTACTTTCTTTCCTTTTTTAGGTTTTTTTCTAAATTTGGTTGTCGATGATTAGTTTGTGCTAAATGATTTAAATGATTAGCCAATACTTTTTCAATTAATTCTTCTTTAGTTAGATGATGAAAAATAGTTTTTACTTTAGATTTAAAATCTTCAGTAACTGTTCGGTTAGGTTTTGTTTTAAAAATTTTCCTAGCCCACAATAGGGTATTATTTTCCTCTATACTATCTGAATTAGCTTTTTTAACCTCATTAAATTTAATGCCCAACTCCTGTTCAAAATCCGCTATGTCTACAACTTCTTCTTTTTGTAGGATGGTTAATGAAAGCCCCTTTGCTCCTGCTCTAGCTGTTCTTCCACTTCGATGAACATAAGCCTCATAGGTGTCTGGTAAATGATAATTAACCACATAAGAAACATTTTTCACATCAATTCCCCTAGCCGCTAAATCTGTAGCTACTAATACTTTAATATGACCTTCTCTAAACTGACCCATAACTCGATCTCTTATTCCTTGAGTTAAGCTTCCATGTATTGTGCCTGAAGAAAATTTATTTTTGGCTAAATTTTTACCTAGCTTATTAACAGCTGCTTTAGTTTTACAAAAAATAATCCCTTGTTGTTCTATCCTTTCATATAAAAAATGAAGTAAAATATCTAGTTTTTCTATTGGTTCTACAACAGAATACTGATGTGTTATTCCTTGATGGCCAATACTAGACATGTCAGTTTCTATGGTGCTTACATTTTTTGAAAGGTAATTCTGGACCAATTGTTTAATTTTTCCTGGCATTGTGGCTGTAAACATCAAAATTCTAGACGTTTTAGGAACCTCTTTAAAAATTTGCTCTACTTCAGAATGCAATGCATCAACCATTTCATCAGCTTCATCTAAAACTAAATATGAAGTATTATTAACTATAATAGATTTACGATTTATTAAATCAAGTAAACGTCCTGGAGTGGCTACTACAATATGTACAGTTCTTTTTAAGGCTTCTATTTGAGATTTGAGTGTTGCACCCCCAAAAAGCCCTATGACAGAAATTTCTGGATTGTATGATGCATATAAATTTAAATTAGTATGAATCTGTTGTCCAAGCTCTCTTGTAGGAGCTAATATTATTACTTGAATAGTAGTTTTTTTCAGGATTAATTAGTTGCAGTAATGGTAAACCAAAAGCTGCGGTTTTACCTGTTCCTGTTTTAGCCAACGCAACTAAATCTTTCTTTCTTTGAAGAAGAAATGGAATTACTTTCTTTTGAACCTCTGTTGGTTCAACAATGTCAACATCTTTTAATCGAGCTTGGAGCTCCTTATTAATTCCTAAATCAGAAAATTGGTTTGACATAAAATAAATTTTTTGCAAATGTACTTACACTTTAACATCTAATAACATTAAATAGTATAATCTTATAAAATACCTATATGTTTTTAGACATAAAAGAGATGATATTCTATATATTATTTTACATTTACAGATAATTTTTTTTTATTGAAATCTTTTTCAATCATATTATTTCTTTTTTTATTTTACTCAGTTCCTGTAGAAGCGCAAAATTCTGTAGCCAGGGATTGGAATGAAGAACTTTTAGAGGCTATAAGAAACGATTTTGCTAGACCAACAGTGCATGCTAGAAATTTATTTCATAGTTCTCTAATAATGTATGATACTTGGGCAATTTTTAATGATAGTGCCGAAACTGTATTTTTTGGGAAATCTTTTGGAGATTATGAATGTACTTTCAATGGTATTTCAACCCCCTCCGAAATTGATAGTGCAATTCACGAAGTGATGAGTTATGCTATGTATAGACTTTTAACGCATAGATTTACGAACTCACCAAATGCAAATACTACGCTAGAAAGCTTTACAGACCTATTAAGTTCATACGGTTATGATGAAAATATAACAACCGTAGATTACAGCAATAATTCTTTTGCTGCGCTAGGTAATTATATGGCACAAGAAATAATAAGTTTTGGATTACAAGATGGTTCAAATGAACAGAATGAATACGAAAATCAATATTATGTTCCTCAAAATGAACCATTAGTCCTAGACTTATATGAAGATAATTCCAATATTAACCCAGACAAATGGCAACCCTTAGCTTTTGACGTATTTATAGATCAAAGTGGAAATATTTATCCATTAGAAACTCCTAGTTTTTTAACCCCTGAGTGGGGTCAAGTAACTCCTTTTTCATTAAAATCACAAGATTTAGAAATTCTAAATAATGGATTTGATAGCTACATTTATAATGATCCTGGTTTTCCAGAGTTAATTCAAAATTCTTCATCTAATGGAATTGATGACCCTTATAAATGGAATTTTGCATTAGTCATTTCTTGGTCTGCACACCTAGACCCAAATGATGATAGTATTATAGATATATCTCCTGCAACTTTGGGGAATATAAATGTCTCTAACTACCCAACAACCTTTGAAGAGTATGTGAGTTTTTATAATTTCAATGAGGGTGGAGCTACTAATAATGGACATGTAAAAAACCCAATAACAGGAAACCCCTACACACCACAACTAGTTAAAAGAGGAGATTACGCTAGAGTTTTAGCTGAATTTTGGGCAGATGGTCCAGATTCAGAAACACCTCCAGGGCATTGGTTTACCATTATGAATTATGTAAGTGATCATCCACAAACAATCAAGAAATTTGGTGGTCAAGGATCCGTTATAAGTGACTTAGAGTGGGATGTAAAATCTTATTTAGTCTTAGGTGGAGCTATGCATGATTCTGCAATTAATATTTGGGGTATTAAAGGCTACTATGATTATGCAAGACCTATTTCTGCAATTCGTTATATGGCCTCAAAAGGTCAAAGCACAAACAACAGTTTATCTAATTTTGATCCTCACGGACTTCCCTTAATTCCGGGGTTAATTGAAGTAATAGAGACAGGAGATCCATTGGCTTCTGAAGATGATTCCGTTATAGGATTAATTAAAGTAAAATCTTGGAAAGGTCCAGAATATATTTCAGATCCTGAAACTGATACAGCTGGTGTAGATTGGATATTAGGAACACATTGGTGGCCCTATCAAAGACCTACATTCGTAACCCCACCTTTTGCAGGATACTTATCTGGTCATTCAACTTTTTCAAGAGCAGCAGCAGTATCATTAACAAAAATTACAGGAAGTGAATTTTTTCCAGGTGGTCTGGGTACTTTTGATGTGTTAGAAAATGAGTTTTTAGTTTTTGAAGAAGGCCCGTCAGAATCATTTACATTAGAATGGGCAACTTATCAAGACGCCTCAGATCAAACAAGTTTATCTAGAATTTGGGGTGGAATACATCCTCCAATAGACGATATAAAAGGAAGAATTATAGGAGAAAAAATTGGGAAAGAATCATTTGATTTAGCTCAGCAATACTTCACAGGTAGTCTAAGTAATTCATCGATATCAATCAATAAAATACTTACGAAAGTATATCCTATACCTGTTCAAAATACGCTTCACATCAAAACACAATTTTTAGAAGAGATTAAACTAGAAATGTATTCACTTTCTGGGAAGCTTATTTTTTCTTCCAAAAAAACAAATCATAACGGAGTTTTAGATTTAAATATAGAACATCTAGCTCAAGGGGTATACATTATTAAAGGAACATCTAATGGTAGTTCTTTAATCTTTCAAAGGAAAATTATTAAATAATTTTTTTGTTTAAAAATCTACGACTATACCTATACTAGGAATTGAAGTGCTTGTATCTTGGTTAATTTGTGACAAACTAAGTGGAGAATTTAAATTACCGTCGATATCTCTTGAAAGACCGTATTCGTTTGGTCTTGGAATGCTTTGGCCAAGAACATTTTGAACTTCAAAAAAGATATTTAAACTGAATTGATTGTAATTCCACTTTTTATCTACTCGAATGTCTAATTGACTAAACGTTTCTAATTTTTCTTCTCCCAAACGCGTATAATCTAAAATGATTTCTGGATAGGAAACCAGTGTTGCCTCAAGATTTGTTGGAACATAAGGGGTTTGACCTGCAAACCGATATCTAGAACTAATTTCCCAATTTTTTTTTAATTTATATCCACCAACAAAAGAAACCAAATGTCTACTATCCCAAACAGAAGGGATATAAGTAGTGGTATCAAAACCTGTAAATTCACTAAAGAAATAGGTGTATGAGAAAATACTATAAAAATTATTCAATAATTTCTGCTGGTATTGAAATTCTAAACCATAACTTCTACCCTTTCCTACTGTTTCTACATCTTCATTTCCCAATACTTCAAAATCTGCTCCTTTATTAGCCAATGAAACTTGATCTAATACTGATACAGGGTAATCTGAATATATTTTGTAAAAACCCTCTAGTGATATACTTGCAGCTGGGTTTAAGTAATGTTGTAATCCTATTACATAATGATCACTTTGTGTATAATCACTGTCTTGGTTTGTAAGATTACCACTTGGATCTCTAAAACCTAAAATTGTGTACGGTGCTATTTTATAATACCGTCCTGCAGTTGCACTTATACGCCAATCTTCTTTAAATTCATAGGACAATGAGAATCTTGGAGAAAAATTTGAAATTAAGTTACTTGAAGTTGTAAAACTATCATCATCCATCCTAAATCCAAGAGACACATCAACTTTATCATTAAAAAAAGAACGTGTTGCATTCGCAAAAAGTCCGTATTTAATAAAGTCTATCTCGGTAGTATAGAAAATTGCATCAGCAATATTAGTTGTATTATTTGAGTAAAAAGAATGTTGTGTATTAAAACCCCCTGTAAATTTCCAATCATTTACAAATTTAGTAAGCTGATATCTAAGTTTAGACTCAGATTCTACGGCATCATTTCTAAAGATAATTCCAGTTTCGTTTTCAGGATCTAGGTAATTGGTAAATATGTTTTCTAAACGATTATTACTCACTGTAGTTTCCATATAACCAGAACCATCTTTAAATCTTTTTCTCCAGGTGACCCCTATAGAATTTGTTTTTTGCTGTATGAAAGGTGCCTGTTCCAAAACCGCTTGAGCTTCTTCATCATAGTCTTCTGGAGCTTCCACACTAAAATCATCTACAGATCCTAAACCTATAAAGTACAAGTCATTATATTTATCTACCTGATGTGTTAGTTTATATTGGTAATCCCAATAATCTGGTCTAATGGGTAAGCCTATCAGTTTGAATAAAGCTTGTAAATAACTTCTTCTTACAGACAATAAAAAACTGGTCTTACTTTCTTTCTTTTTGTTTTTGAATAACGGGCCTTCAAAAGTGAAAGCAGCATCTGTAGCACTTACCCTGATGTTAGTATTGAATCGCTCTTTATTACCATCACGTTGTTTAAATTGAAGCACCCCAGATAATGGATTATCATATTGAGCACCAAAAGCAGATGTAGATAAGGTAACATCATTGATAAAAGCAACATTTAATAAGCCTACAGGACCTCCTGCACTTCCCTGTGTTGCAAAATGATTAATATTTGGCACTTCTACCCCATCTAAATAATATACGGTCTCATTAGGAGCACCTCCACGTATAATTAAATCATTTCTAAATCCTCCTACTGATGGAGAAACACCAGGTAATGACTGGGCCACTTGAACAACATCATTGTTACCTCCTGGATAGGTAGCTATTTCTACAGCAGATAAAGACTGGGTAGATAAAGGAGTTTCTTTAGGTCTACTTATTTTATTTTTATTAGACACTACTACCTCCTCTAAAGATTCGGAAGATTCAATTAAAATAAAATTAAACGATCGATTCCCTTTTGATTTAATAATAATATTAAATTTTGTTTGTGAGTCAAAACCAACAAAGCTAGCCGTTAAGTTGTATGATCCTGGGACTATATCTGTAATTTGAAAAGTACCATCTTCTTCAGAAATACTTCCCTGACTGGTATTTAAATATACAGAAGCGGCAAATATTGGAGCACCTTTTTCATCTACTACTTTTCCTCGAATACTTGTTTTTACCTGAGCAAAAGAAGCAGCAGAAATAAGTATAACAATAAAAAGAAATTGAATAATTTTTAGTTTGGTATTCATGAAAAAATATTGATAAATTATGGATACAAAAATACCTTTTTTATGATATTGCAAACTGATTTATTTTTTTTTGTCTAGATTTAAAGAAGAATTTATTAAAATTTTAACATCATGACAAATTACTTAAGAAAACCTACAGGTCTATTTTGGATCATTAGCAGTATGGCTCTTGTTTGGAATTTAATGGGAGTATTTAATTATTTAACTCAGGCATTTATGACTGATGCTGTATTAGCCTCTTTACCCAAAGACCAGCAACTCATGTATCAAGATGTTCCAGCCTGGGCAACAGCAGCATTTGCTACTGCAGTATTTTCAGGAACTTTTGGAGCTTTATTATTATTGTTAAAGAAAAAAATTGCCTCTACTTTCTTTATTATATCATTTATAGGAATTATTATACAGATGTCATATGGTCTGCTAATAAATGAAAATACAGACAGCTATGGCCCTATGGGACTACTCATGCCTTTTATGATTATTGCTATTGGAGGCTATTTAATATGGTACACTAAAAAAGCTAATCAGCACAGATGGTTATCTTAACCATTAGAAGGTAGTTTCCGTAAATTTAATGTTTAAGTTTTTTTCTATTTCATGTACTCGTTGAAGCTCATGAGCTATAATTAAAGCAAGAGACACCCCTTTTTTACCTGCTCTAGCAGTTCTTCCACTTCTGTGCGTATAATAATCTAATTGATCTGGTAATTGATGATGAATTACAAATGCTAAATCTCTAACATCTATTCCTCTTGCAGATACATCTGTAGAAATTAAGTACTGTAAACTTTCATTTTTAAAGGCACGCATTACTTTGTCGCGCTCTTTTTGTTGCATATCTCCTTCCAAGGCTCCGATAGAAAAACCTTCCTCTTGCAAAAGTTTGTTAAGATTTTGTGTACCTGCTTTAGTTCTACAAAATATAATACCACGCGCTTCTTGTCTAGATTCTAAAAAACGAATTATAGTCTTTACTTTTTCTTTGATGGTTGTTTTTACAAATTGATGACTAATGTTGGTATTTACCGTAGCATTTCTATCAATTTCTACACGTGGTGCATTAGCATCCATGTACGTTTTAATAATTCTTTGAATTTCTTCTGGCATGGTCGCAGAAAACAACCAAGTATTTCGATGACCTGAGGTATATTTTAAAATTCTATTTAAATCTTGTTTAAATCCCATACTCAACATTTCATCAGCCTCATCTAAAACCAAGGTGTTTATCTCTTTTAAATTGATGTTTCCTCGTTCTATCAAATCAATTAATCTTCCAGGAGTAGCAACAATTACATGGGTAGTTCTCTGTAAATTATGTATTTGTTTTTCGATCTTTTCGCCACCATAAACAGCCTCAACAAACACCTTGTGGTCATAATATTTTGTATACTTAAAAAGTTGTTTTTTTATTTGTTGTACCAATTCTCGTGTAGGTGATAAAATAAGTGCTTGAACAGCAGTATTGTTAGGATTTATCTGTTGAACTATTGGCAGGCCAAAAGCGGCGGTTTTACCTGTTCCTGTCTGCGCTAAGCCTACAAAATCTGTTCTTTTATTCAATAAAACTGGAATGGTTCTTTCCTGAATTTCTGAAGGCGAATGTATTCCTAACTCTTTAATAGATTGTATGAATGGTTTTTTTATTCCTAAGGTAGCAAATGTGCTCATCGTTACATTAAATTTCTAAATGCAAAGGTACAGCTATTTAGGACCTAACATCGATAAAATTTGATCTGTTATTCGAGTAGGCTTAAAGGTTTTAGCAGTTACCAAACAAAAGGTGGTTTGAGCCTTAACAATGGGTTTGTTATTTTTATAAAATTCTACATGACGAATAGATCTTATGCCTCCTGTTTTACCTACCCAAGTTTTAGCTGTAATTTCGTCACCTAACAACGCCTGCCCTATATAATCTATTTCATGTCTGATCACTACCCAAACGTAGGCCGAAGTATCTACCTCATTTTTAAGTTGAGTCCAATGTAAATTTGCTATGTCTTGAATCCATTGTAAATACACGACGTTATTTACATGATTGAGATCATCTATGTGAGATGACATCACAGTATAGTTAGTTTCAAAAATTCGCATAGAACAAACTTACTAGAAAATTTTATGGATATGTTAATTAAACCCTAAATATTTTTTTACCTAAAATAAGCTGTTCTAATATGTAGATATTTGCAAAAGTTATATGACACAAACTGCAAATACTTTAGGAACACAAAAAATAACTACACTTCTTGTTAAACAAGCCATCCCCGCCTCTATTGGTATATTAGTGATGTCTTTAAATATGATTGTAGACACCATTTTTGTAGGACAATGGATTGGTTCTATGGCCATTGCAGCCATTACTGTAGTATTGCCTATTGTCTTTTTAATATCGTCTATAGGCATGGGAATTGGTATTGGAGGAAGTTCCATTATTTCAAGAGCTTTAGGAGCTAGAGCTATAGACAAAGCTTATTTAACTTTTGGAAATCAAATTTCCTTGACCCTAGTCTTATCGGTTATATTTGTACTTGTAGGTATTCTTTTCTACGAGCCTCTTTTACTATTGTTTGGGGCTAACGGTGCAATTTTAGCACCCGCAACAAGCTATTTTAATGTGGTATTGTATGGTGTTCCGTTTTTGGCCTTTGCCATGATGGGTAACCCTGTAATAAGAGCAGAAGGAAAACCTAAATTTGCAATGTATGCCATGATCATCCCTGCAATTTCTAATATTCTATTAGATATTATATTTATTAAATTTTTAGATTTAGGGATGTTTGGTGCTGGTTTAGCTACCTCCATCTCCTATGCTGCTTGTGGTCTTTTTATATTCGGATTTTTCATTTCTAAAAAAAGTGAATTATCTATACTTCCCAAAAATTTTGTACTGAGCCTACCCATTGTAAAAGAAATTGTTCAATTAGGGGGTGTCACTATTGCAAGGCAAGGAACTATTAGTGTATTAATGATTGTCTTAAACGCTACCCTATTTACCTATGGTGGTGAAAATGCCATAGCTGTATATGGTATTATTAATAGGGTTATGATGTTTGCTTTGTTTCCTGTTTTAGGAGTTACTCAAGGTTTTTTACCTATTGCTGGCTATAATATTGGTGCAAAAAACAATGAGAGGGTAAGAGAAGTCATTAAAATGGCCATTATTTACGGAAGCACTGTTGCCTCACTTATCTTTTTTGGGATCATCACTTTTCCAGAGGCCATTGCCACTATATTTACTTCAGATGTAGCATTGATCGAAGAAACACCAAAAGCCCTGTTGTATGTTTTTTTAGCCACTCCTGTAATTACAGCACAACTCATTGGTTCTGCTTACTTTCAGGCAGCAGGTAAAGCCTTACCTGCTTTAATGCTAACCTTGCTAAAACAAGGAATATTTTTAATTCCATTAGTGTATCTATTGCCGAAATTTTTTGGTTTAAATGGGGTTTGGTATTCTTTTCCAATAGCTGATGTTTTAGCGACACTTGTTACTTTACTTTTCCTTCGTATTGAAGTACGTAAGCATTTAAAATAGCATTTATGGCAACTCATCCCAAAATATAAGGAACTATATTTTTCAGTACTTATAAGGATTATGTTTGGTAATAAAATTACTGAAGCAACACAATTCATCATTTAATGCTATATTCAAAAAAAAATGAAAATCTAAACATTTGTGTATAACTTGTAACTGACTGAGAACTTAAGATTTTCTGAATGCATAAATCATAAAAAAACAAGTTATCTGTAATTAATGAATAGATATATAAAGACTATCTCATAGTAACTTTGTATTTTAGTAGAATAACGGAATATATAAAACTTAAATATGAAAAAGATAACGATATTACTTCTTCTTGTGGGATCTACTTTTTCTGGTTTTGCGCAACAAACCATTAATGCATCCATTACACATGACGGAATTCAGCGTGATTATATACTATATATTCCGGAGATTTATGATGGCAGTTCAGATGTTCCTTTAGTTCTTAATTTTCATGGATTTGGGAGTAATGCAACTCAACAAATGGTTTACGGTGATTTTCGTGATATTGCCGATACAGAAGGATTTCTTTTGGTACATCCTGAAGGGACTACATTTATTGGAAATCAATTCTGGAATGTAGGTTTTCCTGGGCTTTCAAGCACAATAGATGATGTTGGTTTTACAGAAGCTTTAATCGATGAATTGGCAGTTTCATATGCCATAGATTTAGAGAGAGTTTATGCAACAGGAATGTCTAATGGTGGTTTTATGAGTTTTTTATTAGCCTGTCAATTGAGTGAAAAAATTGCGGCTGTGGCTTCTGTAACTGGTTCTATGACCCAAGATACTTTTGATGACTGTAATGCTCAACGTCCCACACCCGTTTTGCAAATTCATGGTACTGAAGATGACGTTGTTCTTTATAATGGAAATACTTTGTCAATACCCATAGCAGATGTAATTTCTTATTGGGTAGATTATAATAATTGTGAAACAACCCCAACAACTACAACACTTCCAGATGTGGACGTTTCAGATGGAAGTACAATAGAACATAGTGTATATGAAAATGGTGATAATGATATTACTACCGAGCATATGAAAGTTATTGGAGGAGGTCATACTTGGCCAGGATCAGTTCTTAATTCAGTGGGAACAAACCAAGATATTGATGCCTCCATGGAAATCTGGTTGTTCTTTTCAAGATTTGATATCAATGGGCCATTATCAACTGATGACTTTGAAAACAACCAAGTGACTATTTATCCAAACCCAACACAATCTCACATTAATTTGTCATTAAATTATAGTATAGGAAGTTCATTATAAGTTATTTTCTCCCTTAGGGCAGCAATTAATGGATGGAATAATTACATCAAGTAATCAAGAAATTGATATATCACATTTACCATCGAATATTTACTTTTTAAAAGTAGATAATCAGGTCTTTAAAATTCTTAAGTCTGAATAAATCGCTACCTAACTATTGCTATAAGTAATTACTAAAACTTCGCAATAAAGCAGTTTAGCCGAAAGGTTGTTTATAATTATAAATTTAAAATTATTGATTACATCAATAAATTAAATATATTTAAGTTATGAAAACAGTCAAGTTCTCAACATTAATTCTATTTGTAATGCTTTTTAATAAAATATCATATGCTCAAGATTGGGCAAATTTGAAGCGTTTTCAACAAGAAAATTCTGAGTTGCTACTACCCAAGGCTAATGAACATCGTGTGATATTCATGGGAAATTCAATTACAGAGGGTTGGTTGAGTATTCGACCTGAATTTTTTAAAAATAAACCCTACGTAAATAGAGGTATTAGTGGGCAAACAACTCCTCAAATGCTATTACGATTTAGACAAGATGTTATTCATTTAAAACCATCAACCGTAGTACTGTTGGCAGGAATAAATGATATTGCTGAAAATACGGGCCCCTCAACCATTGAAATGATTGCTAATAATATTATATCAATGGCAGAATTGGCAAAGGCTAATCAAATTAAAGTTATTATATGTTCTGTACTTCCTGCAAATAATTTTCCTTGGCGAAAAGGCATTAAGCCTGCGGAAAAAGTTAGAAAACTCAATGTAATATTACAATTGTACTCGTATAAAAATAAATTAGCGTATGTAGATTATTATTCTGCTATGGTGAATGACTCACATGGTCTTAAAAAAGAGCTTGGTGAAGATGGCATTCACCCCAATAAAAAAGGATATTTAATCATGGAACCTATTCTAGAAAAAGCAATAAATAATTAGATTATAGACTCACCATTTAAATTTGTAGTGAGTATATCGCTAAATAAGTTAAAGAAAGGTCTTAATGCTTTGTAGGAGTTATCTACTTCAGAACTAAAGTTCGTAGAAAGCACTTCTTCATCTGTAAAATTACGAACGGCTATAAACCCCTTTTTACGCAACAAGTCTACATCTGGGTGTTCTTTGTCAAAACCACGTGGTGCAGTTTTTAATTCATCGCCTTTAAATGAATTTCCAAAATAGTGTTGAAAGTTTTTATCTTCTAAAATTTCACGAAACTCTGAAGCATCTACTTCTATTTCTTTTCTAATTCGAAATAAATCTTCTTTATTTGGTTCCCAAAAACCACCGGCTAAAAAACTCTCACCGGGTCTAATTCTTAAATAATACCCACCACGTAATTGTTTTCCTAGTCTTGAAAAAGAGCCTGCAAAATGTGCCTTGTAAGGCGTTTTATCTTTAGAAAAACGAACATCTCTATAAATCCTAAACAATTTAAACTTTTCTATATCATCATGTTTTTCAAGATTATTTCTAATCTCAGCATACAGCGCTTTGGCATTATTTTGAGCTTCAATAAAGGTTGGCTTGTGCTCTGCAAACCAATCTCTGTTGTTATTTTTTTTTAATTTTTTAAGATAAGACAGGCTAGACTTCTCGAATTGCATAGATAAAATTTTTAAAGAAGTTAAAATTACAAAAAATGATTTACTAATGATTTGTATTTTTGAAGTTGAATGAAGGTTACACAATTAAGGTTTGAAGGTTTTTTAAAAACACCCACATTATGGGAAGCTTCTCCTGTATACGAGTTAACACAATTTGAAATTGAGCAAAAATCAATTGGAATTGATACAGAGATTGACACTAAACTGAGATTGGGTAAATATGTAGAGCGTTTTGTTTCTCATCAACTAGCAAATACCGAGAGCATCAGCTTAATTGCAGAAAATATTCAGATTTCTAAAGATAGAATTACCCTCGGAGAGTTAGACTGCTTGCTGTATAAGAATGGCAACCCTATACATTTAGAAGTGATTTATAAGTTTTATTTGTTTGATCCAACTAAACAGGGGATACATTGCTGGATTGGGCCTAATAAAAAGGATCGTTTAGTTGAAAAATTAGAGAAGCTTCAACAGAAACAATTACCGTTACTCTATGCTAAGGAATGTGAAAAATATTTAAAGAGTATTTCACTTCATAGTTCTGATTTTTCACAACAAGTTTATTTTAAAGCTCAATTATTTGTCCCTTTAGGAATGCAAACATCAATAGATGTTAACATCAATACAGACTGCATTATAGGATTCTATTGTACACCTCTTGAATTGACTAAATTTAAAAATGCTAAATTCTATATTCCTTCAAAAAAAGATTGGTTGATAATTCCTCATACAAATGTAGCTTGGATGGGGTATGAAAAATATCTTGAACAAAGTAAAAACTATCTAGACCGCCAGTTCTCTCCGATGTGTTGGATGAAAACTACTAAAGGCGAACTTAAAAAATTCTTTTTAATTTGGTGGGAGATGTAATCTCATGTAATTTTTACTTTTCTCTTCCTTTTAAGATCTCCACAACATCATTAAGTTTAAATCCTTTGGCTTGTAATAACAGTAAATAGTGAAATAACAAATCTGCACTTTCATTTAAAAACAAGTCATCATTGGTGTCTTTTGCCTCTATAACTACCTCTACGGCTTCTTCTCCAACCTTTTGAGCTACTTTATTGATTCCTTTTTTAAATAAGCTTGCTACATAAGAATTAGAAGCATCAGCATTCTCAATTCTATTTGAAATAGTCTCCTCTAATCTAGAAATAAAACCATACGATGCCAAATTTGAATCATTCCAACAGGTATCTGAACCCTTATGACAGGTTGGTCCTACTGGATTCACAAAAATTAATAAGGTATCATTGTCACAATCTAGCTTTAGATCTACTAAGTTTAAAAAATTTCCACTCTCCTCGCCTTTTGTCCACAATCTATTTTTTGTTCTGCTAAAGAAGGTTACTTTTTTTGTGTTTTGTGTTTTCTCAAAAGCTTCTAGATTCATATAGCCCAACATGAGAACATTCTTAGAGGTTGCATCTTGTATAATTGCAGGGACTAAACCCTCTGAATTTTTATTAAAATCTATCTTCATAATCGTACTTCTATAGTATTATTTTTTAATTCTTGTTTTAATGTAGGTATGGGTATCTCTCCAAAGTGAAATACACTAGCTGCCAGTGCAGCATCTGATTTTCCTTTAATAAATGTATCTATAAAATGCTGTACTGAACCCGCACCACCTGAAGCAATAATTGGAATATTTACCAATGCTGATAACTTTGCCAACGCTTCGTTAGCAAAGCCTTCTTTGGTTCCGTCGTTATCCATAGAAGTAAACAAAATTTCTCCTGCACCTCGTTGTTCTACTTCTTTTGCCCAATCAAATAACTCTAATTCGGTAGGAATAGTACCTCCTGCTAAATGAACTACCCATTTTCCATCTATTTGCTTTGCATCTATAGCAACCACTACACATTGACTTCCAAATTTTTGAGACAATTCATTTATTAATATTGGTCTTTTAATTGCAGATGAATTAATAGAAACTTTATCTGCTCCGCAATGAAGTAATGCGTCTACATCTTCAACAGTAGAAATGCCACCGCCAACTGTAAATGGAATATTCACTTGTGCTGCAACTTTTAACACCATTTCTAACATGGTTTTTCTACCTTCTAAAGTGGCAGAAATATCTAGAAATACCAATTCGTCTGCACCAACTTCTGCATATTGTTTTGCTAGTGCTACAGGGTCACCTGCATCAATTAAATTCACAAAATTAACGCCTTTTACAGTTCTACCGTTTTTAATATCTAAACAAGGTATAATTCTCTTTGTAAGCATTTTAACTAGTTATTATATAGGTTTCTAATTCTTTTAAGCTAATTCTATTTTCATAAATTGCCTTTCCAATAATTACGCCCTCACAACCCAATTTAGCTAATTGTGGAATCTCATGAAAGGTTGAAATTCCTCCAGAAGCAATAAGTTTAATATCTGATGCTTGTGTTAGGATTCTTTCATACAAATCAAAAGAGGGGCCTTGCAACATTCCGTCTTTTGAAATATCTGTACAAATAACATAGTGAATGCCTTTTGATTGATAGTTTTGAATAAATGGAATAACATTTAAATTACTTTCTTCTTGCCAACCACTTACAGCAATTTTCTCATGATTACAATCGGCACCTAAAATGATTTTATCGGCACCAAACGTTGCAACCCAATTTTCAAAAATGCTTGTGTTTTTAACTGCTATACTACCTCCAGTAATTTGGTTTGCACCAGACTCAAAAGCTATGTGTAAATCTTCATCAGATTTTAAGCCTCCTCCAAAGTCTATTTTTAAATTTGTTTTTGAAGCGATTTGCTCTAATATCTTATAATTAACGATGTGGCTTGCTTTTGCGCCATCTAAATCTACCATATGCAGATACTCAATTCCGGCATCTTCAAATGCTAAAGCTACCTCTAAAGGGTTTTCATTATATATTATTTTAGTGTTGTAATCTCCTTTAGTGAGTCTTACACATTTTCCTTCAATAATATCGATCGCTGGTATAATTCTCATGTTATAGGTTTAAAAAGTTTTGTAAGATTCTTTCACCCAATTGTCCACTTTTTTCTGGGTGAAACTGAACGCCATAAAAATTATCTTTTTGTATCGCAGATGCATAAGGAAGCTCATAGTCTGTTGTTGCAATAGTATTTTTATTTTCTTCAACATAGTAACTATGCACCAAATACATATACTCTTTATCAGAAATATCTTTAAACAACTTAGATTTAAGGTTGGTTATGGTATTCCATCCCATTTGCGGAACTTTTACTGAAGTTGAGAAGCGTTTTACCGCTACATCAAATATTCCCAACCCGTTGGTATTTCCTTCCTCAAGTTTACGACACATTAATTGCATCCCTAAACAAATTCCTAAAACAGGCTGGTTTAGTTTTGTAATAACATCTTCTAAACCTGCTTCTTTGAGTTTTTTCATTGCAGAACTTGCTTCACCTACGCCAGGGAATATAATTTTATCAGCTGCCTTTATTTCTTCAGCATCACTAGATAAAACCGCGGTTACTCCTAACCTATCAAAAGCAAACTGAATACTTTTAATATTTCCAACTCCATAATTTAAAATCACTAATTTCATTACAATACCCCTTTTGTAGATGGTAAAATCATTTTTTCAACATCGCGCTTTACAGCCATTTTAATAGCTTTTGCAAAAGCTTTAAAAATTGATTCTATCTTGTGATGTTCATTGGTGCCTTCGGCTTTAATATTTAGATTACATTTAGCACCGTCTGTAAACGATTTAAAGAAGTGAAAAAACATTTCTGTAGGCATTTTACCAACCATTTCCCGTTTAAAATCTGCTTCCCATACCAACCAGTTTCGTCCACCAAAATCAATAGCAACTTGAGACAAACAGTCATCCATTGGTAAATAAAAACCATAACGTTCTATCCCTAATTTATTTCCTAAAGTCTTTGCAAAAACTTCACCTAGTGCTATTGCTGTATCTTCAATAGTGTGGTGTTCATCAACTTCTAAATCACCTTTTACATTAACAACTAAATCCAATTGACCGTGTCGGGCTATTTGATCTAACATATGATCAAAAAATGAAATTCCTGTTGAAATATCACTTTTACCAGTTCCGTCTAAATTTAAATCGATTTGAATTTTAGTTTCATTGGTATTTCTTGAAATACTTCCTGTTCTATCTTTCGCCTTTAAAAATTCATAAATTGCAGACCAATCTTTTGTTTCTAAAGCAATATAGTTTTCTAATTCATCTTTTGTAACCGTTAATTCATCGGTCCCTTCTATATTATCATTGTTAATAAAAATACCCTTTGCCCCTAAGTTTTTAGCCAATTCTATATCTGTCATACGATCACCAATCACAAAAGAATTTTCTAAATCATATGATGAAGAAATGTAATGAGACAATAAACCTGTATTGGGTTTCCGTGTTGGAGCATTATCTCTTGCAAATGTTCTATCAATAATTTGTTCCGTAAAAATAATTCCTTCTTTTTCAAAGGTTTTCACTAGGAAATTATGCACTGGCCAAAAAGTAGTTTCTGGAAAACTAGGAGTTCCTAATCCGTCTTGATTGGTAACCATCACCAACTCAAAATCTAATTCTTTGGCTATTTTACCAAGGTATTGAAACACTTTTGGATAAAATTCTAATTTTTTAAAACTATCAAGCTGATAATCTACAGGGGGTTCTATGGCTAATGTTCCATCTCTATCTATAAAAAGTACTTTTTTCATTTATACTAATTTTAAGGTATTTATTAATTTTTTGTTTTCATCTGGTGTACCCACTGTAAAACGCAAGCAATTATTACATAAAGTTTGGGTAGTTCTATTTCTTACAATAATTCCTAGTTTAACTAATTGCTTGTAACGTAGATTAGCGTCATCTACTTGTACTAACAAAAAATTGGCATCAGATGAATATACTTTTTCTACGATCTCAACATTTTCCAAGTCTCTAATCAATTGATTTCTTTCGGATATAATAGCTGTTATATCATTTTTTACTTTCTCCTGATTTAAGATTGATTGTAAGGCCACATCTTGAGTTAGTTGATTCACATTATAGGGAGGTTTAATCTTGTTTAAGATTGAAATAATTTCTTTTGAAGCGTAACAGATCCCAAGGCGAATTGCAGCTAAACCATAGGCTTTAGATAAAGTTTGCGTAACTATTAAATTTGGAAATTCATCTAACCTACCTAGCCAGCTGTCTTCAATAGAAAAATCTATATACGCCTCATCAATAACTACAATTCCATTAAATTCTTTGATTAAAGTTTCTATACTAGTAGCATTAAAACTATTGGCTGTTGGATTGTTAGGTGAACATAGAAATAACACTTTGGTTTTAGCGTCTTGACCTTTTATGATCTCCTTAACATTAGGCTGGAAATTTTCTATTAAAGGAATTTTTACCAACTCAATAGCATTGGTATTTGCTAAAACCTCATACATGCCATAAGTAGGTGGTAAAACAATTACATTGTCTTCTCTAGGTTCACAGAAAACTCTAAAAATTAAATCCAATACTTCATCACTTCCATTTCCTAAAAGTATTTGTTCTTTGGAGATTCCTTTTATTTTAGATAATGCTTCTTTAACTAAATTCTGTTGCGGATCTGGATATCTATTAAAACCTGTATCAAAAGGGTTTTCATTTGCATCAATAAAAACAAACTCTGAAGACATCGCTTTAAATTCATCTCTTGCAGAAGAATAAGCTTCTAGTGATTTTATATTTTCTCTAATTAGATCTTTTATTTCCATCATTTTATGTCTTTTAATCTGAGGGTTACTGCATTTTTATGCGCTTGCAAACCCTCTGCCTCTGCCATGAGTTCAATGGAGGGTCCAATATTTTGAATTCCTGTTTTAGTTATTTCTTGAAACGTAATACTTTTAGTGAAACTATCTAAATTTACACCTGAATAGGTCTTTGAATATCCATTGGTTGGCAAAGTATGGTTGGTTCCTGAAGCATAGTCCCCTGCACTTTCAGGAGTATAATTTCCTATAAATACAGAACCTGCATTGCTAATACCATCAATAAAAAAATCATTGTTTTTTGTACATACAATAAAGTGTTCTGGAGCGTATTCATTAATTAAAGCCAAGGCTTCTTTAAAATCTTTTACTAGAATAGATTTTGAATTCTGAATGGCTTTGGTTGCAATTTCTTTTCTTGGAAGTTCTTCAAGTTGCTTCTTAAGTTCTGTAGAAACATTTTCAATGATTGTGTTTGAAGTACTAACCAATAGTACTTGGCTATCGGCTCCGTGCTCTGCTTGACTTAATAAATCGGAGGCAATAAATGATGGATTCGCAGATTCATCAGCCATCACTAAGAGTTCACTTGGTCCAGCTGGCATGTCTATAGCTACTCCAAATTTAGTAGCTAGTTGTTTTGCAACAGTTACAAACTGATTTCCAGGACCAAATATTTTATAAACTTTTGGAATGGTTTCTGTTCCGAAAGTTAATCCTGAAATCGCTTGGATTCCTCCTACTTTATAGATATTAGTAACACCACAAAGGCTAGCAGCATATAAAATTTCATTAGCAATTTTACCCTCTTTGTTTGGAGGCGAACACAGAACTATCTCCTGGCATCCTGCGATTTTTGCAGGAATGGCCAACATTAGAACTGTGGAAAACAGTGGTGCAGTTCCTCCAGGAATATACAAACCAACTTTTTGTATGGGTCTTTTCTCTTGCCAACAAACTACACCTGGTGTGGTTTCTTGATATATTGTCTCTGTTTTTTGTGCACTGTGAAATTTTTCAATATTACCAGCTGCCATTTGAATAGCTGCTTTTAATTCATTAGTGACGGTCTGAACTGACCTCTTAATTTCGTCTTGAGTAACTAAAAAAGATGACAACATAACCTTATCGAACTGTTTAGTATATGTACTGATAGCCCTGTCACCATTTACCTGAACATCCTCAAAAACTTCATTGACTGTTGCTTCAATTTCTTTGACCGTTTGTGTTGGTCTTTTTAAGATTTGAGACCACTGATCTCTTCTAGGATATAGTATATTTTTCATTACAATACCATTTTTTCAATTGGACAAACTAAAATACCTTCTGCTCCCTTTTCTTTTAATTCATCAATAATTTCCCAAAACTGATATTTACTTATTACTGAATGCACAGAACTCCAACCTTCCTCTGCCAATGGCAAAACTGTTGGGCTTCTCATTCCTGGTAATACTTTTAAAATATCTTGCAACTTGTTGTTTGGTGCATTCATCAAAACATATTTAGAATTCCTACCTCTTAAAACGGATTCAATTCTAGACTGAAATTTGTTTAAAATACGTTGCTTTTCATCAGATAGTTTAGGTGATACAGCTAATACCGCCTCAGATTCTAGCAGAACTGCAACTTCTTTTAAATTATTTTTGAATAAGGTGCTTCCACTGGATACAATATCACAAATACCATCAGCTAATCCAATATTTGGTGCAATTTCTACAGAACCGTTTATAATATGAATGTCTGTGTTGATTCCTTTATCTAGTACATATTTTTTTACAGTGTTTGGATAGGATGTAGCTATTTTTTTATTGGTAAAATAATCAATGCCTGAGTAGGTTTCATTTTTTGAAATCGCTAAAGAAACTTTGCACTTTGAAAACCCTAAACGTTGCGTAAATGTAATCTCCTCTCCTTTTTCAATCAATACATTTTCACCAATAATAGCAATGTCTACAACACCATCTTTGAGATACTGAGGAATATCCCCATTTCTTAAATAAAAAACCTCTAGAGGAAAGTTTCTAGCCGAGGCTTTTAACTGATCTTTTCCATTATCTATAGAAATTCCGCAGTCTTTGATAATTTTTAAGGAGTCTTCATTTAATCGCCCAGATTTTTGAATTGCAATTCTTAATTTAGTCATAATAATAGACCGATTTATCGGTTAATTTTTTAAATAATTTGAAAAAATCAAAGAGTTTTATAAAATCAAAAAACCCGTTTGATTGTCTCAAACGGGTTGTTAATATGTTGAATTTAATCAATACACTTTTACTTCGCCTGAGTCGAATGGTAAAAATGATGATGATGATTTAGATTAAATTTCATGTCTTTATTTGTTAAGCAAATTTTGCAATTTTATTTCTGTAAAACCAAACATATTGGTTTATTTATTTGTTAAAAAACTCCTTTTTATGATATTCTGAAATTTTGAATAAAATTTTTAAGAATTAACTATGTTTACTATTAATTTTTTGAGACTTCATAATTATCATCCCAATTTTTCTGAGTAGGAGTTCCTAATTTACCTACAGATGAAGCAACTAACATTGATACTGCTGCATCACCAGTAACGTTGACTACTGTTCTACACATGTCTAGGGGCCTATCTACAGCAAAAATAAGAGCCAAACCTGCTTCAGGAATACCAGCATAACCTAATACACCTACTAACATTACCATACCAGCACCTGGAACTGCAGCAGAGCCTATAGAAGCTAATGTTGCTGTAGCTATAATTCCTAATTGTGTACCAAAAGATAAATCCATCCCAAACGCCTGCGCTATAAAAACTGCAGCAACGGCTTGATACAAACTTGTTCCATCCATATTTATAGTTGCACCTATTGGCAAAACAAAACTTGCAACTTCTTCTTCTACACCAATATGTTCTGTAACTCTTTCCATAGTTACGGGAAGAGTTGCTGCACTAGAACTAGTAGAAAATGCCAGCAATTGTGCAGGTGAAATAGCTTTCATAAAAAAGCTTGGTCTTTTTTTTGTAAAAATAAAAACAAGAAAATTATACATAATAATCATTAAAGCTAAGCCTATTACTACTGTTAAAGCATACCAAGCCAACGCTTTAAATAAATCTACACTAGGTGATTCTGCTATTAAAGATGCTAATAATGCAAAAACTCCATATGGAGCTGCCAACATAATTAGGTCTACCATCTTTAAAATAACTTCATTTAAACCATCAAAAAAACTTTTTACTGTCTTGCCCTTCTCCTCTGGGATTAAAATTAATCCAATTCCGAAGAAAACGGCAAAGAAAATAACTTGTAGCATATTTCTGTTACTTGTAGCTGCTGAAAAAATATTTTGAGGCACTAAATCTATCAATGCTTGCAATGGACCACTTTCCTTTTGCTTTGAAGCTTCTTCCTTATATTTAGTAGTGTTATTACTATACCCATCAACTAATTCTGTTCTTGTTTTATCAGAAATAGAATTTCCAGGTTTTACAATATTAACTAAAACTAAACCAATAGAAACTGCAATTACAGTTGTTATGATGTAAATAATTATGGTTCTTCCACCCATCCTTGATAATTTAGAAATATCCTTTAAATCAGATACACCTTTAATTAAAGCTGCTAAAATCAGTGGAATGGCAATTAATTTTAAAGAGTTAATGAATATTGTACCAAATGGTTTTATCCAATCTTTTATAAATTCTTTTCCAAATTCAAAATTAGTCATTAACAGAGCAAAAACAACTCCAAGTGCCATACCAATTAATATTTTCCAATGCAATGCCAGTTTTTTCATTTAAATATTTTATAATTATTTGATTGTTGAAAGATAATTAAAATCCTAATATATATTCTTTTTAATCTTATCTAGTTTTCGCTTTTTTATCATTAAGTAATCCTCTATTTTTGTTTTTTATATTATTTCAAATGGAGAAATTAAAAGATCGTTGGGGTATTACTTCAAATATTCAAATAGTTCTAATTTTTATTGTTTTTGCTATAAATGGTTCTTTTGCAGCTTGGGTTGCAGAACCTGTAATGTCTCTTCTGGGGTTTTATAAAACATCTACAAGTGGTTACATATACTGGCCCATAAGGATAATAATTATTTTTCCTATATATCAATTAACACTTCCTATAGTTGGCTTCTTGTTTGGTCAATTTAAGTTTTTTTGGAATTTTGAGAAAAAGTTTTTGAGTAGAATAGGTTTAGGTTTTCTTTTCAAAAAAGAAAAATAATCTATGAATTTTGAGATTTTTTTAAAAAGTTTAGAGGTTATTAAAAATACTCAATTACCGGGTATCGAAGCTCAATTTAAATTAGCTCCAAAAATGCGTTTGGAGTACAACACAAGAAAAAACATTGCTAATAACCCAAAAATTGCAGCTGTCTTAGCACTTTTTTATCCAAATCAAGAAAATAAAGTTTCACTATTATTAACGAAAAGGGCTAATTATAACGGCACCCATTCAGGACAAATAAGTTTTCCTGGAGGAAAAGTTGAAATATCAGATCTTAATTTAAAAGAAACTGCACTCAGAGAAACTTTCGAAGAAGTAGGTGTTTTGAAAAAAGAAATTCATGTCATACGAGAAATTACAGAGGTTTATATTCCTCCAAGTAATTTTTCAGTCACTCCTTTTATTGGAATTTTAAATTATAAACCAGAATTTAAATTAAATTCTGAAGTTGCTAAAATTATTGAAGTTCCATTTTCAGATCTTTTAGATGATAATAAAATTGCAAGTACCTCAATAACAAATTCTTATATGAATGATACTACCGTACCCTGTTTTAAGATAGAAGGTTCAATTGTATGGGGAGCTACAGCAATGATACTAAGTGAAATTAAAGAGCTATTAAAAAATATGAAACCATAAATTCTTTTGTATTTTAGCAAGTAATTATTAAACAACTAACACTAATGCCTTTATTTAAAAAGAATCCTTTTGGTCATATTTTATGGATTAAAAAAATGCTAATTAGAATTCTTGGTGTTATTTCTCACAGCCGCTACAGAAGTTTTAATAATTTAAAAATTGAAGGCTCTGAGATTCTTAGAAGTATTCCTGAAAATAATGTTCTTTTTATTTCTAACCATCAAACATATTTTGCTGATGTTGCCGCTATGTTTCATGTTTTTAATGCTTCTCTAAAGGGTAGAGATGATAGCATTAAAAATATTGGCTACATCTGGAATCCAAAACTAAACTTATATTACATAGCTGCAGGTGAAACAATGCGTTCTGGTATTTTACCAAAAATATTTGCTTACACAGGTTCGGTGTCTATTGATAGAACCTGGAGAAGTGCTGGAGAGAATGTTAACAGGCAAGTAAAAATGTCAGACATTTCCAATATAAGTAAAGCTTTAGATGATGGATGGGTAATTACATTTCCTCAAGGAACAACAACACCTTTTAAACCAATTAGAAGAGGAACTGCACATATTATTAAGACCTATAAACCTACCGTGGTTCCAATAGTTATCGATGGATTTAGGCGTTCATTTGATAAAAAGGGTTTAATGATTAAAAAAAGAAATGTTCTTCAATCTATGGTTATAAAAGAACCTCTTAAAATTGATTATGAAAATGATGAAATTTGTGACATTGTTACTAAAATTGAATATGCCATAGAACAACATCCTTCATTTTTAAAAGTTATTTCAACTGATGATTATGCCAAGCAAGAGGAAGAATTACATAAACAACGTAAATTTTGGAATCTTTAAATAAGGTTTCTACTTTTTATTTCTCTTTAAAATTATTTTAAATCGACTATAGTTATTAATGATAGTTTTTATTATTTTTATAATAAATTATTATCATATGACCATTACCCAATTAAAATATGTTCTTTCTGTAGCCGAATATAAAAATTTTACTATTGCTGCTGAGCATAGTTTCGTTACTCAACCTACACTTAGCATGCAAATTCAAAAACTTGAAGATCATTTGGGTGTTTTAATTTTTAATCGTTCCAAAAAACCTATTGAGTTAACTGACATAGGCTTAAAAGTAGTAGAGCAAGCTAAAGTTATTGTTAATGAAAGTAATAGAATCGTAGATATAGTTCATCAACATAAAGGTTTTGTGGGAGGAGAATTTAAACTTGGTATTATTCCAACAGTTATGCCAACACTACTCCCCATGTTTCTTAATAATTTCACTAAGAAATATCCAAAAGTAAAATTAATCATAGAAGAACTTACCACTGAAGAAATTATAAAAAAACTATCTGATAACCATCTAGACGCAGGTTTAGCTGCTACACCTCTAGAAAATGAGATGATCAAAGAAATGCCTTTGTATTATGAGCCTTTTGTTGGATTAATTCCGGAAGAACATCGTTTATTCCATAAGAAAAAAATTGAATCAAGTGAATTGGAAATGGAAGATATATTGCTATTAGAAGACGGGCATTGTTTTAAAGATAGTATCATTAATTTATGTAGAACTTATAAAGCAGATAACAATAAAGGTTTTCAGCTAGAAAGTGGAAGTTTTAACACACTCATAAAACTTTCAAAAGAAGGCTTAGGAATGACACTATTACCGTATTTACACACACTTGATTTAAATGAAATTGACAAAAAACTTCTTAGAGATTTTACATCTCCTCAACCTGCTAGAGAAGTAAGTTTAATCTATCACAAATCTCAATTAAAGATGCAATTAATTGAAGCCTTAAAAAGTTCAATTGACGGTGTAATTCGAGGAGCTATCTCCTTTAGTGATGTTAAAATAATTAGCCCTTTGAAAAATAAGTAATTCTATTTATTGATACATTTTCTCTCTTAGAGTTTTTACTTTTGCATCTGATAAATATTCATCAAAAGAAGATTCTCTATCAATAATTCCATTAGGCGTTATCTCTATAATTCTATCTGCAACAGTTTGAGCAAATTCGTGATCATGTGTGGAAAATAATACAGTTCCAGGAAAGTTTATCAATGAGTTATTTAAAGCCTGTATAGATTCTAAATCTAAATGATTTGTTGGTTCGTCTAAAATTAACACATTAGCTCTTTTCATCATCATTCTAGAAAGCATACACCTTACTTTTTCACCACCTGATAAAACATTACTTTTCTTTAAAGCTTCTTCTCCAGAAAAAATCATTTTTCCAAGGAAACCTCTTAAAAAAACTTCCTCTCTTTCTTCTTCTGTTTGTGCATACTGTCTTAGCCAATCAACTAAATTAAGGTTCCCATCTTGAAAAAAAGATGAATTGTCTAAAGGTAAATAGGATTGAGTTGTGGTAACACCCCAGTTAAATTTCCCTGTATCAGGCTTTTCACTCCCTGCAATAATTTCATAAAAAGCAGATATTGCTTTAGAGTTTTTAGAAATGACAGCAATTTTATCACCTTTATTTAAATTAATGTTTATGTTATTAAATAAAATTCCATCTGATGAAGTTTTTGATAATCCCTCAATATTTAAAATTTGATCTCCTGCTTCACGTTCGCTCTTAAAAATGATAGCTGGATAGCGTCTACTTGAGGGTTTTATTTCATCAACATTCAACTTCTCAATCATTTTTTTTCTACTCGTTGCCTGCTTAGATTTTGCAACATTCGCTGAAAAGCGCCTAATGAAATCTTCAAGTTCTTTCTTTTTATCCTCAGCTTTTTTATTTTGTTGCGCCCTTTGTTTTGCAGCTAACTGAGAAGATTCATACCAAAAAGTATAATTTCCAGAAAAATGATTAATTTTTCCAAAATCTATATCAGAAATATGAGTACAAACAGCGTCTAAAAAATGTCGATCATGAGAAACAACAATCACTGTATTGTCAAAATTTGCTAAAAAATTTTCTAACCAAGCGATAGTTTCAAAATCCAAATCATTGGTTGGCTCATCCATAATTAAAACATCTGGATTACCAAAAAGTGCTTGAGCTATCAACACACGAACTTTTTGTTTACCATCGAGTTCACTCATCAAAGTGTAATGATGCTCTTCCTTTATTCCTAAATTTGAAAGCATAGCTGCAGCATCAGAATCTGCATTCCAACCATTCATCTCCTCAAACTTTACTTGTAATTCCCCTATCTTATCTGCATTTTCATCTGTGTAGTCAGCATATAATGAATCGATTTCAGATTTAATTGCAAACAAATCTTTATTCCCCATAACCACTGTTTCCAATACAGGGAAATCATCAAAGGCATAGTGATCTTGAGTTAAAACTGACATTCTTTTTCCTGTTTCAAGAGATATATGACCAGAGGTTGGATCCATTTTTCCAGAAATAATTTTCAAGAAAGTAGATTTACCAGCTCCATTGGCACCTATGATACCATAACAATTTCCATGAAGAAATTTTGTATTTACTTCATCGAACAAAACTCGTTTCCCAAACTGAACAGATAAATTTGAAACTGATAACATTTATATTTTTTTAAAATTTGTGCAAAAATACTAAATAGATTTAGGATTTGAATTAAAATTATAAATGATTAATTTTAAAGTAAAGAATTTTTATAAAGCTCTAATTTAATTTGTTAATTTATTTTATCACATAAACAATTTTACCCCTTTTCTTTTAACAAGCAATTAACAAGTTTGCCTCAAATAGATATGTATTTTTGTATGTAATGGGGATTTACGTAAATAATTTTAAATTAAAAATTCTATTCATAACATTATTATCAACGCTTATTGCTGGTTGTGATACTAAATCATCCTGTAATAGCACTTATTTTGGTGGAAATATAATTAACCCAAAAAGTGATTATGTTGTTCTTTACAAAAATGAAATCCCTTTAGATACATTCTTTTTAGATAAAAACAACTCTTTCCTAGGTGAGATACCAGCTTTACACGAAGGTCTTTATAATTTTAAGCATGGAGAAGAAGAGCAATACATTTATCTTAACCCCAAAGACAGCCTTTTAATCAGATTAAATACATGGAAATTTGATGAAACTCTTGTATTTAGTGGTGTTGGAGCTGAAAGAAATAATTTATTAATCGATAGTTTTTTAGAATCTGAAAAGGATAGTAAAGTTTTTATCCAATACTTTAAACTCTCACCATCCGATTTTAATTCAAAAATTATTCAAGCCGAAAAAATCAAATTAGACAGATACGAGGATTATGTTAGTAAGCACCCAAACGAAACTGATAAGTTTAAGAATGTTTTTAAAATTGCGTTAACTTATCCTTTATATAGTAAAATTGAAAATTATCCCCTAGCACGCTCAGCTAGAGGAAACTATAATGAAAATTTAGACACAAGTAATTACTTTTACAAACACAGAGAACACATAACATTGGATAATGATTCCTTGATGTATTTCTATGCCTACCGAAATTACGTTTTAAACTACATGTACAACAAAGTAAATTCTCTTGGGCATGATATTAACTCTAATGAATTTACTATTAATCTTTTAAATACCATATCTACAGAATTAAGTGACGTAAGTTCAAAAAATTCTATGATGAGAAAAATTTTCATAAGACATTTTTATTGGAACTCACTGAATACCATTAATAAAAAAACAGTTAATACCTTCCTAAAACATAACACCAATTCAACTGACAGGAAATTAATAACCAATTTGACATTAGATGTTGAGAAAATCAATGAAGGTTCATTCTTAGAAGACTTTAACATCACAGATTACAACAAAACTCAAAGGTCTATTAAGAAATTAACCAAAAACGAAAATAGTGTCCTATACTTTTGGAACTCAAAGTATATAGGTAAAAATTTTATAGCTAAAAGAATACAATTCTTTTCAGAGAAATACCCAAACTTAAAATTTATAGGCGTAAAAATTAATGGAGATTACAAAGACAGAATTTATAAGTTAGATATTAAGTCTCAATATTATTTAGAAAAAACAAGTAAAGCGCATACTTTTTTAACGAGCCAGATACCTAGAACTATTTTAATAAACGAAAAGGGAGTTGTTGTTAACTCTTATGCTTCCCTATCTTCAAGGAGGATTTTTAAACAAATAGAAGATTTAGCAAAAAACTAAATTGCACCACATATTTTTTCTATTTTATTTATGGTACATTTGCACGATTTTTAATTGAAACTACTATATTTCTTAATAATCAAGTCGTAATATAAATTAGGATTTACAGGTGGGCGTCTGTGGATCAACAAAAAACACAGTATGTCAACATTTTTAGAATTAGGTTTAAAAGAACCTATCATTAGAGCATTAACAGATTTAGGATATGAAAAACCTACTGTTATTCAAGAGAAAGCAATTCCTCAAATTATATCTTCAACAGACGATTTAAAAGCATTTGCACAAACAGGAACTGGAAAAACTGCTGCTTTTAGTTTGCCAATTTTACAATTAGCAGATGAAAACAGTAAAAATACCCAAGCAATTATTTTATCTCCTACCCGTGAGCTAGCTGTTCAAATAGGAAACAATATAAAAGAATTTGCAAAACATATGCCTAATATAAAAGTAGTTACTGTTTACGGTGGTGCTAATATAGAAGAACAAATAAGAGGTCTTAAAAGAGGTGCTCAAATTGTTGTTGGTACCCCAGGAAGAACAGTAGACTTAATTAACAGAAGAGCTTTAAAGCTTGGCAATGTTGAATGGTTGGTTTTAGATGAAGCAGATGAAATGCTTAACATGGGTTTTAAAGATGAATTAGATAAAGTTTTAGAAGCTACTCCTGAAACTAAGCAAACTCTATTATTTTCTGCAACATTTCCAAAAGAGGTTGAAGCAATTGCAAGAAACTATATGACCAAGCCTGTAGAGGTTACCTCGGGTCAAAAGAATAGTGGTACAGATAAAGTTAGTCATGAGTATTATTTAGTTACTGAAAGAACACGTTATCAAGCATTAAAAAGGATTGCTGATTTAAATCCTGATATTTATGCAATAATTTTTTGTAGAACTAGACGAGAAACTCAAGAAGTTGCGGATAATTTAATAAAGGACGGATATAATGCCGATGCACTTCACGGTGAGCTATCTCAGGCTCAAAGAGACTCTGTAATGGGTAAATTTAGAAAGAAAACGGTACAAATATTGGTAGCTACAGATGTTGCAGCTCGTGGGTTAGATGTAAATAGTCTTACCCATGTAATCAATCATAAACTACCTGATCAAATAGAAAACTACACACATAGAAGTGGTAGAACTGGTAGGGCTGGAAAAACAGGAATTTCTATTGCTTTGGTAAGTAATAAAGAAAAAGGAAGAATTGGCGCTATAGAACGTATTATTAAACAAAAGTTTATTCTTGGGAAAGTTCCAAGCGGTAAAGAAATTTGCCAAAACCAATTAATGCATTTAATTGATAAAGTTAATGCTATTGAGGTAAAAGAAAGTGAAATTGTAGAATTTCTGCCAAGTATTTATGAAAAGTTAGAAGGCTTAACAAGGGAAGAATTAATCCAAAAATTTGTCTCATTAGAATTTAATTCATTTTTATCTTATTATGAGAATGCTAAGGATTTAAATGATTTATCTAGTAGAGATAATTCTAGAGGAGGACGATCTGTTGATGAAAATATGACTCGTTTCTTTATAAATATTGGTCGTAAAGACAGTTTAAACCCCGCTAAATTAATTGGATTAATTAACGATCAAAAAATTACAGATAATATAGAAATAGGAGCCATTGATATTTTAGATACTTTTTCTTTTTTCGAAATTGATAAAAAGTTTCAAGAACAAACCTTAAGTTCTTTTGCAGAAAACCAACCAGAATTTAGTGGTAGAGGTGTCAATATCGAAATCACAAAAAAAGAACGTGGTGGTGGAAGACGAGGTAAAAAATCTTTCGGAAAAAAAGATGGTGGTTTTGGTAGACGAAGAAATTCTGAAAAATCATCTGGAAGTCGACGAAGTGAAGGAAGTGATCGAAGTAGAAGTTCTTCAAGAACAGGTGGAGATAGACCTGACAGAAATTCTAGTAGCGATAGAAGACCTTCTGGATTTGGAAGAAAGCGAAGAGAAAGAAGATAAAACTAAATATTTCTTACATAAAAAAACCATCAAAAATGATGGTTTTTTTATGTATAATAATTATTATTATTTTAAATTATGCTTCCATCATTGAAGCTGCAATTTTTTTATACGTTCCATTTTCTAATAAATCTCTAATTGCAGAAAATGCAACAATAGTTTCATCTATATCTTCCTGTGTATGTGTAGCAGTTGGTATTAAACGCAATATTATTAACCCCTTAGGTATTACAGGGTAAACTACTATAGAACAAAATACACCATGATTTTCTCTTAAATCATGAACTAAAGCCATAGCCTCGGGAACATCACCCTTTAAAAATACAGGAGTGATACATGTTTGAGTTGTTCCTAAATCAAATCCAGCAGAGCGTAAACCAGATTGAAGAGAATTAGTATTCTCCCAAAGCTTATCCTTTAACTCAGGCATCGTACGAATCATATCTAATCGCTTTAATGCCCCTTTTACCATTGCCATTGGTAATGTTTTTGCAAAAGTTTGCGAACGCATGTTGTATTGTAAAAATTGAATCACATCTTTATCACCAGCTAAGAAAGCACCAATACCAGCCATAGATTTAGCAAAGGTTGCAAAATATACATCGATATCATTTTGAACTCCTTGTTCATAACCGGTTCCTCTACCTCCCTCACCCAAAGTTCCAAAACCATGAGCATCATCAACTAATAATCTAAAATTATATTTTTTCTTGAGCGCTACTATTTCCTTTAACCGTCCTTGTTCACCTCTCATTCCAAAAACACCCTCAGAAATTGCTAAAATTCCCCCTCCAGTTTTTTCAGCCATTCTAACGGCTCTTTTCATGTTTTTTTCAAAACTTTCCATATCATTATGTCTGTATACAAAACGTTTTCCTGGATGTAAACGAACACCGTCTATAATACAAGCATGAGTATCTACGTCATAAACTATAATATCATTTTTACTGACTAAGGCATCTATTGCAGACATAATGCCTTGATAACCAAAATTTAGCAAATAAGCTTTTTCTTTGCCTACAAATTCAGCACACTCGCTTTCTAATTGTTCATGATATTTAGTATGACCAGACATCATTCTAGCTCCCATTGGATAAGCCATTCCGTGCTCTATAGCTGCTTCTCCGTCTACTTTTAAAACGTCAGGGTGATTTGCCAAGCCTAAATAATCATTAACACTCCAAGTTATTACCTTCTTTCCATTGAAAGACATACGATTAGATATTGGACCCTCTAACTTAGGAAAAACAAAGTATCCCTCTGCTTTATCTGCCCAATTTCCAAGTGGACCTTTATCTGCTTTAATTCTATCAAATAGATCGTTAGTCATCATCTAAAATATTTATTTATAACGTGATTTTAAGCCTGCAAAGTAACAGAATTTTAAGGAGTTATTCAAATAAAATAATCTTGATTAAAGATGCTTAAAATAAAATTACTATTGTTGTTTTAAATTATTTAATATAAGTTGAGGGCTTATTTTGAGGTAATTTGGGGTCATAAAAACCTTGTTCTTTCATCCAATCATCACTATATATTTTGCTCATATAACGAGATCCATGATCTGGAAATATTAAAACCACAAAACTATCATTATCAAACATTCCCTTGTTTGCATATTGCTCAGTTGCTTGCATAACAGCTCCACAAGTATACCCTGGGAATATTCCTTCGTTTTTAATGATTTCTCTTGCTTTGTATGCAGCGTCTTTATCAGTTACTTTTTCATAAACATCAATGACTGAAAAATCTGTAGCACTTGGAATTAAATTTTTACCTAACCCCTCAATTTTATAAGGCTTAATTTCATTTTTATCTAATTCTCCAGTTTCATGATATTTTTTTATTACTGATCCAACAGCATCAACTCCTAAAATTTTTATTTCGGGGTTTTGTTCTTTTAAATACTTACCTGTGCCAGAAATTGTACCACCAGTTCCACTTGCTGCCACCAAATGGGTTATTTTTCCGTTGGTTTGATTCCATATTTCTGGACCAGTTGTAGCGTAATGTGCATCAATATTAAGGCTATTAAAATATTGATTAATATAAACTGAATTAGGTGTTTCCTTGTGAATTCTTTTGGCTACCTCATAATAAGACTTGGAATCATCTGTAGGAACATTGGCTGGACAAACAAACACTTCTGCACCCATAGCTCTTAGGCCATCTATTTTATCTGGTGAAGATTTATCACTTACTGCCAATTTACATTTATAACCTTTAACCATAGCAATCATAGCAAGTGAAAAACCAGTATTACCTGAAGTTGTTTCAACAATGGTACTTCCCTCTTTTAATATTCCTTTTCTCTCGGCATTTTCAACAATATGAAGTGCTATTCTATCTTTTTGAGATTGACCAGGGTTAAACATTTCTAGTTTGGCAAAATATTTTCCTGGAAAGTTGTTAGTAATCATATTTAATTGAACTATAGGTGTTTGACCTACTAATTCGATTAAGTTATTATAAATACCATTGTTTCTTGTCATTATATTTAAAACTTAGAAATAACTATAGTTTGTTTTCTAAAGCTAGGAGAAATGTATAATCTATTGCAGTTTCTTTTAAGGAGTCAAAACGTCCGGAGGCACCACCATGTCCAACATCCATATTAGTATGTAATAGTAAAACATTTTTATCTGTTTTAACTTCTCTTAATTTGGCCACCCATTTTGCTGGCTCCCAATATTGAACTTGACTATCAAAATAACCTGTAGTTACTAGCATATTTGGGTAATCTTTAGCTTCAACTTGATCATAAGGTGAATATGACAACATGTAATCATAAGCCTCTTTTTCTTTAGGATTACCCCATTCGTCAAATTCTCCTGTTGTAAGTGGTATAGATTCATCTAGCATCGTAGAAATAACATCAACAAAAGGAACTGCAGCTATAATACCATTATATAGTTCTGGATTTAAATTGCTTACACCTCCCATTAAAAGACCACCGGCTGAGCCCCCCATCGCATATAAATGTTTCGCTGAGGTGTACTTATTTTCAATTAAATATTTTGAACAATCAATAAAATCAAAAAATGAATTCTTTTTGTTCATCATTTTCCCATCATTATACCATTCTCTACCCAAATACTGACCTCCTCTAATGTGAGCTACAGCATATACAAAACCTCTATCTAATAAACTTAATCGAGTTGTAGAAAAACCATCAGAAATAGTGTAACCATAGGATCCATAAGCATATTGTAATAAAGGCGTATCTTTATTTAATTCCGTGTCTTTATGGTAAACTAGAGAAATGGCAACCTTTTTACCATCTCTTGCTGTTGCCCATACACGCTCACTTTTGTAATTACTCTTATTAAATTTCCCTCCTAAAACTTCTTGTTCTTTTTTAACTTCTTTAGTTTGATTTCTCATATTAAAATCAATCACAGAGTTTGGAGTAGTCATGGAATTGTATGAATAACGAATAACTTCTGTATCAAATTCAGGTGTTGCATATACACCTGCAGAATACGTCTCTTCATCAAAAGGTAAATAATAATCTTCTTTGCCATCCCATGTCTTTATTCTAATCTTTCCTAAACCTTGTGTTCTCTCCTCTATAACTAAGTAATTTTTAAATATGGAAACATCTTCTAGTAAAGTTTCTTTTCTATGAGGTATAACATCAACCCAGTTCTCTTTTGTAGTTTTATTTACTGGTGTTTTCATCAACTTAAAATTGATAGCATCATCTTTGTTTGTTTGTATGTAAAAATAATCTCCATAATGAGCTAAACTGTATTCTAAATTATCTTCTCTAGGTTGAATAATCTTCCAATCTCCATAGGGTTTGTCTGCAGAAATAATTCTAAATTCAGAGGATAAAGTACTTGAACTACCAATAACAATAAATTTATGAGATTTAGTTTTATATACATAAGTACTATACGTTTCATCCTTTTCTTCATAAACAATTACATCTTCTGATGCATCTGTTCCTAGTATATGTCTATAAATTGATGAACTACGAAGAGTTAAAGGATCTTTTTTTGTGTAAAAAAGAGTTTTATTATCATTTGACCAAACAGATCCTCCAGTAGTATTTTCTATTTTATCAGTTAAAATATTACCTGTTTCTAAGTTTTTAATTTGAATGGTGTATTGTCTTCTGCTTACAGTATCAGTTGCAAATGCTACCAAAGTATTATTTGGGCTTACATTAAGACCTCCTAACTGAAAATACTCATAACCTTCTGCTTCGTTGTTGACATCAAAAAGAACTTCTTCTTTTGCTTCTAGGTTCTCTTTTTTTCTTGAGTAAATTGGGTATTGACTTCCCTTTTCAAAGCGTGTTATATAAAAATAATCATTTCTAAAATATGGAACTGAAGTATCATCTTCTTTTATTCTACCTTTCATTTCCTCAAAAAGTTCTTTTTGGAAGTTATTTGTAGAGGCTGTTACTTGATCAAAATACTCATTTTCAGAATTTAGATATGCTTCAACTTTTTGAGTTTGAGCATCTTTATTTTTTGCTGTTTTTTGTTCGTCTGTTAAACGCATCCAAAAATAATTATCTATTCTTGTCGAGTTGTGAATAGTTAATGACTTTGCTTGTATTTCTGCTTTAGGCGTTTTCACGTCTTTATTCATTTTTATATCTGATTTACATCCTGATGCAAAAATAACATATATCAATGCACTAAACTTTAAAATTTGTTTCATTTTAAAAGGTTTTTTAAAAAAATTTATATTAATATTTTTAATTATAAAAAAAGTGTTTTGAACACTAGTTAACTATTTTTCAAAGTCTAAAATTGTCTTTTTAATAATAGAAATACAATCTAACAATTCATTCTCATTCATAACCAAAGGTGGAGCAAAACGTATAATATTTCCGTGAGTTGGTTTTGCTAACAAGCCATTATCTCTTAATTTTATACAGATGTCCCAAGCTGTGGTACTGTCCTCAGTATCGTTAATTAAAATGGCATTTAAAAGACCTTTCCCTCTAACTTTTTTGATCCATTTATTATCTTCAGCAAATAAAGACAATTCATGTCTAAAAATCTTACCTAACCTGTCGGCGTTTTCAGCTAAATCTTCATCTCTCACAACATCTAATGCAGCTATAGCAACTGAAGCTGCTATAGGATTACCTCCAAAAGTAGATCCATGGTTACCCGGCTTAATAACATTCATAATAGAATTATTAGCGAGTACTGCTGAAACTGGGTATGCTCCTCCACTTAACGCTTTTCCAAGAATTAAGACATCTGGTTTAACATCAGGAGTACCAGAGCAATTTTTATCCTCACACAAACAATTACCACAAGTAGCTAGTAATCTTCCTGTTCTTGCTATTCCCGTTTGAACTTCATCAGCTATAAATAATACTCCATATTCCTCACAAAGTGCTTTTGCACTTTCTAAATACCCTTCAGATGGAACATAAACTCCAGCTTCACCCTGAATGGGTTCTACTAAAAATCCTGCAACATTTTTATTATTCTCAAGTGCATTTTTTAAGGCGGCTATATTATCATATTCAATTTTAATAAATCCATTTGTAAATGGGCCAAAATTCTTCCTTGCAACCGGATCGTTGGAGAAAGAAATAATTGTGGTTGTTCTTCCATGAAAATTATTTTCACAAACAATTATTTCAGCTTTATTCTCATCAATTCCTTTAACTTCATACGCCCACTTTCTGCATAGTTTTAAGGCAGTCTCAACAGCTTCAGCACCTGTATTCATTGGTAATACTTTATCAAAACCAAAATACTCTGTAACATATTTTTCGTAAGTACCTAAAACGTCATTATAAAATGCCCTAGATGTCAAACTTAATGTTTTGGCTTGAGCTACCATAGCATTTACAATTTTAGGGTGACAATGCCCTTGATTTACTGCTGAATAAGCAGATAAAAAATCATAATATTTTTTACCTTCTACGTCCCAAACATAAACACCCTCTCCTCTACTTAAAACCACTGGAAGTGGATGATAGTTGTGGGCACCATGTTTATTTTCTAATTCAATCGCTTGTTGCGAAGTTATGTGTTCTAAAACAGCCATTTAAAATAATTTAAGGTTTATGCTTTAAGTATTTCAAAGCATTGTTTACATCTTTATAGAGAAATAAACGTAATAATTAAATCTCGCTTTTGCGAGTGAAATAACCATTCCTTATCTACCTTTATCTTTTCGAAAGATTCAAAAATTCAGCGTGGGAAAGAAATCATCCCTGAGAGTCGCAATTTAAGAAATATTATTCATATCAATTGCATCAAATTTATTACTATTTCTATCTGTAATTGATATGTTTTATTAATTTTGCTAAACATATTATTATGACTACATATGCCAAAAAGAGAACGGAATAAATTTGTTAAAAGAGGACAAATATTAGAACTAACAATTGAGGATTATGCCTTTGGAGGAAAAGGTATCGCTAGAATAAGATCTGAAGAAGGTGTGTTTGTTGTATTTGTTCCGAACACAATTCCTGGACAAAGGGTAAAAGCTCAAGTTAAAAAATCTACAAAGAATTATGCTGAATGTAATTTAATTGACGTTCTACAAAATTCTGATGATGAAATTTCTGTTCCTTACCAAGATATTCCTGGCGCTCCCTACATTCAATTGCCTATAGAGTTACAACATCGCTACAAGAAAGAAAGTACTTTATCGCTATTCAAACGTATCGGTAAAGTTCCTAATATAGATGAGCTTTTTGATGAATTGGTAACTTCACCAAATGTATTTCATTACAGGAATAAAATGGAATATGGCTTTTCTGCTATTGGTTATGATAGAGTAAATAAAACAGATATTGATATTTTTACTTTAGGCTTCAAAAGACGCGGTGTTTGGTGGATGGGAGATAATTTAGAGAAAGACTCTGGATTGTTTGATGCCTTAGTTGAGAATAACATAAGCACTATAAGAAAGTATTGTGAAGCAAGTGGTTTAGCTCCATGGCATGGCCCTAAAAGAGCAGGTTTTTTTCGTTATTTTGTAGTTAGAAAATCCTATAAGACCAATCATCTTTTATTTAATTTAGTTACAACATCTTACGATCTTCCTAAATTTGACTTGAACGCTTTTTCCAAGTTGTTGCAAGATATTTTCAAAGATCGGTTTGCAGGGCTTTTACATTCAATTAATGATGAAACAGGTGATAGAACTCTTGCAACTGCAGGAACAAGTCAATTGATTTCGGGAGAGGATAAGATTATTGAAGAATTATTAGGATTGAATTTTGAAATTAGTATGAAAAGTTTCTTTCAAACCAATCCAAAATCTGCAGAGAAATTATATACTAAAGTAATTGATTATGCCCTAGAAAATAAAAAAGCCATTGACAATACAATTGTTATGGACTTATTTTGTGGAACGGGTACTATCGGTCAAATCTTAGCTTCAAGAAGTACTAATGCTAAAATTATTGGAGTAGATATTGTTGCCTCTGCCATCAAAGATGCTATAAAAAATGCTAAAAGAAATCACATAAATGGATTGAAATTTTACACAGCAGATGTAGGGAAATTTCTTTATGAACATCCTGAATATAAAAATAAAATTCGAACAATTATTTTGGACCCCTCCCGTGCAGGTATTGCTCCTAAAACACTTAAAAAAATCATTGCGATTAACGCCGAAAGAATAGTATATGTTTCATGTAATCCTGCAACTCAAGCAAGAGATACTGTAGAAATGATGAACCATGGTTATGAAATTAAAAAAATAAGTTTGGTTGATCAGTTTCCACATACATCACATATTGAAACTGTTGTGCTTTTTGAAAAAATATAATATTTGATGTAATTTAATCGTATCAAAATTGTTGTACTTTTGATACAAATACAAGCTAATAATGAAAAAACTAACAGAGGTAGAAATTGAAAAAAAATTAAAAGATTTACCAGATTGGGATTATTATGAAAATGCCTTGCATTCAGAATTTGAATTTGATAGTTTCAAAAACTGTATGAGTGCCATGATGAGAATAGCTTTTGAGTGTGAAAATCTAAATCATCATCCTGAATGGACTAATGTTTACAATATTCTAGAGATTAAACTGACAACTCATGATGCTGGAGGTGTTACAGAATTAGATTTTAAATTAGCAGAAGCTATGGAAAACATTGTAGAAGTTGAAGAGTAATCACTTTAATTTACTGATTTGAAATGAGAAAATACTATTTATTACTAACGTTAATTGCCCTACTAGTCTCTAGTTGTGAAAAAGATGACTTTTGTATTGAACCTATTACTCCTAATATGGTTATTCGTTTCTATAATGCTACAAATATTACACAGACAAAATCTGTAGAAGACTTGTCTGTTACCCCAGAGGGTTTTGATGAACTTTATTCTAATGCCAATTTAGATTCTATTTTAATTCCATTAGATGTTACTAGTAACCAAATTATTTATAACCTCTCTTCTGAAAGTAATATCGATATTATCACAATAAACTATGATGTTGAAGAAGTATTTGTTTCTAGGTCGTGTGGTTTCAAAGCAATTTTTAACAATGTGAGTGTCACTTCAGATGTTTCTAATGACTGGATTATTGGACTAACAGAGACCTTAGAAAACACCATTACAATTCCAACAATAGATAATGAGACAGCTGCCCATGTTAAAATTTTTCATTAAAACTTGTTTATTAATCCTTTTTGTTAATGTATCAGCACAACAAAAAAATGATTCAATACCCAAAGATAGTATCGTATACAAAACCAATTATGGTCTTAGGCTAGGTATAGATATTAGTAAACCCATCAGGTCTATATTACAAGATTACAATAGTGGTCTGGAAATTGTTGGTGATTATAGAATTTCAAAAAAATGGTATGCAGCTGCAGAACTCGGAAATGAAAAATTTACAACAAGAGAAGACTTTACAAACTCAACCTCTAGAGGAAGTTATATAAAAATTGGTTTAAACTATAACTCTTACAAGAATTGGCTAGATATGAATAATGAAATCTTCACGGGTTTTCGTTATGGTTTTGCTACGTTTGAACAAACACTAAACAATTATCAAATAAATAGCAATCCTCTGTTACCAGCATTGATTAATAATGTACCTATAACAGTAAAAGGCCTTACAGCGCATTGGTCTGAATTAGTACTAGGTTTTCGAGCAGAAGTGTATCCAAATATTTTCCTAACATTCAGTGGTTCCTATAAAATAATGGTTAGCCTAAACGATCCGGTAAATTTTAAAACTCATTATGCACCTGGATTTAATAGAGTGTATACAAGCAATACAGGTTTTGGATTCAACTACACAATTTCATATTTAATTCCTTTTCGTAAAAAATAACTTTATTTTTTACTAACTTAACTCCTCATATAAAAACAATACCATGAATAAAATACCTAGCGTTAATTTAGCTGATTTTTTATCTAATGATATCTCAAAAAAACAACAATTTATTAATGACATAGGTCATGCCTATGAAAATATCGGTTTTGTCGCTTTAAAGGGACATTTTTTAGATGATTTACTTGTAGATAAATTGTACGAACAAATTAAAAGATTTTTCGAACTCCCTACAGAAGTTAAAAGAAAATACGAAGTTCCAGGAATTGGTGGTCAGCGAGGCTATGTTTCCTTTGGAAAAGAAAGTGCCAAAGGTAGAAAAGAAGGAGATTTAAAAGAGTTTTGGCATTTTGGCCAATATGTTGAAAATAATGCTGAATTAGAATTAGAATATCCAAATAATGTTTTTGTTGATGAACTGCCTGAATTTAATCAGGTAGGTAAAACAACCTATCGTATGTTAGAAAAAACAGCTAAATATGTATTGCGATCTTTGGCCATTCACTTAGGGTTAGATGAAAAGTATTTTGATCAATATATTCATAACGGTAATAGTATATTAAGGCCTATACACTACCCTCCCATTCAGTCTGAACCAAAAAATGCAGTAAGAGCTGCTGCTCATGGTGATATTAATTTAATTACATTACTAATGGGGGCTCAAGGAAAAGGCTTACAAGTTCAAAACTTAAATGGAGAATGGATAGACGCTATCGCTGAACCTGATGAAATTATGATTAATGTTGGTGATATGCTTTCACGTCATAGCAATAATAGATTAAAATCAACTATACATAGAGTAACAAATCCCCCAAAAGAATTGTGGGGTACCTCTAGATATTCTATTCCTTTCTTTTTACACCCAATAAGCAATATGAAATTAAATGTCTTGGATGGGTGTATAGATCAAAATAACCCAAAAGAATTTGAAGACATTACTGCAGGAGATTTCTTAAACGAACGCTTACGTGAATTGGGATTAACCAAATAGAATTTTATGGATTTTAAAGATCAACTAAAAAATTTATTTCCAGATCACAAAATACAAGATGACCCAGTAAAGGTTAACAAATCTAATATTTGGCTTCAAGATGAACCATTATTATGTAAATACGAAAAACGTAAGGGAAAGCCAATTACTATTATTGAAGGTTATAATGGTGCGGTTAAAGATTTTAAAATTTTAGCCAAAGAAATAAAAACTAAACTTAGTGTTGGTGGCAGTTTTAAAAATGAAAGCATTATAATACAAGGTGATTATAGAGATAAAATAATGGAAATATTACAGAATAAAGGTTTTTCAGTTAAACGTGTAGGTGGTTAAGCTATTATAAATTTGTTACTAAAAATGAAATTGAAAGATTCAGAACTAATTCTAAATGATGATGGCAGTATTTACCATTTAAACTTGAAACCAGAGAATATTTCTAATGATATAATTTTTGTTGGAGATCCAGAGAGGGTTGATAAAGTTACACAACATTTTGATTCTATTGAGTTTTCAACACACAAGAGAGAATTTAAAACAACTACTGGAATCTATAAAAATAAGAGAATATCTGTAATTTCAACAGGAATTGGTGCAGACAATATTGATATTGTTTTAAATGAATTAGATGCTTTAGTAAATATAAATTTACAAACTAGAACAATTAAGAAAAATCATACAGCTCTTAACATTATAAGAATTGGTACATCGGGTTCTTTACAAAAAGATATTCCTATTGATAGCTTTTTGATGAGTACTTACGCTCTAGATATAAATGGAATGTTACGCTCTTACCCTACTGAAACTATATCTCATCCTGAGATTGAAAACGCTTTTGTGAAGCATACCCAATGGGATGAAAAAAAAAGTTACCCTTTGGTAATTACGAATAGTAAAGTACTAGAATCTAAAATCACTTCTGATATAATTTTCAAAGGAATGACAGCTACAGCTGGAGGTTTTTATGGACCTCAGGGAAGATCCCTACGTTTAGCGGTTAAAGACCCCAAACTAAATACTAAAATAGATACTTTCGATTATAAAGGAATTAAAGTTACTAATTTAGAAATGGAAACATCTGCCATATTCGGGTTGGCTAAGCTATTAGGACATCAGGCATGTTCTATGAATGCAATTATTGCAAATAGAGCGCTAGGAAAATTTAGTAAAAACCCAAATCAGGTGATTGGAGATTTAATCCTTTACACATTAGAGAAATTAGTGAAGTAAAAAATATACACTAAAAATTTAAAAATGATTAAAAGTGTATTTAAAAAAATACGTACTTTTAAAGTATAAATTATAACTTATGAAAAGATATATTTATGTTTCCATCTTTGTTCTCAGTTTGATCAGTTTTACATCTTGTAGAAGTACTTCAAAATCTTGTGGATTGGCAGACAATCTCATAAAATCCTCAGAAAAACCACCAAAACAAAACCAAATTAATCAATCACTAGAATTGATAAAATCCTAGTTTTTTATTCATAAATATTTGAGTTTACTTTTAAAAAAGTAAAATTACCATACAATCTCTTTTAGAGATTCTTTGTTAAGATATTCATTTGTTTTAGAGAAGTGTTTACACCCAAACCAACCCCTCCATGCTCCTAGTGGTGAAGGATGTGGTGCCACTAAAACTTTATGTTTATTAAGATTTATAAGTTTTATCTTACTTTGGGCAAACTTCCCCCAAAGCAAAAAAACTAAATGTTCTTTCTGTTTTGAAACCTTATCAATAACAGCATCTGTAAATTGTTCCCATCCTTTATTTTGATGACTTCCTGCTTCTCCTTCACGAACTGTTAACGTTGAATTTAATAACAAGACACCTTGCCTAGCCCAAGAAGATAAGTTTCCAGAAGTTGGAATAGGTCTATCAAGATCTGCTTGTAATTCTTTAAAAATATTTTTTAATGAAGGAGGTTGCTTCATATTGTCCATAACAGAAAAACATAAACCATTTGCTTGACCTTTACCATGATATGGATCTTGACCAATGATTACTACTTTTAAATTTTCCAATGAACATGTATTAAAAGCTGAAAAAATATTTTTTTCTTCAGGATAACAAATATGATTTAGATATTCAGATTTCACAAATCTAGTGAGGTTTTTGAAAGACTCTTTTTCAAATTCTGGTTGTAAGATATTTTTCCAGTTTTCCTCAATATTAATAATCATTCTTTTGTTATTTTTGTATGCACCAAATATAAAGGTTTGAATATACATATCTCTGAGAAAGCATTACAAGATTTAGAATTTACAACGGTTATTCAACAAGTTGCAACCTTTAGTATTTCAGAATTAGGAAAAAAACAAGTTTTAGAAACCTTACCTTTTTCTAATAAAAAAAGACTACTTCGAGAATTAGAATTCACAAATGAATACCTATCATCATTTGAGAGCGACAATAGAATTCCCAATCACGGTTTTGATAATATTTATGAACAGATAAAACGATTAACTATTGAAGATAGTTATATAGAAACAGAAAGTTTTTTAAAAATTGCTTCAACATCTGAGACTATTAAAGAGTTAAAAAAATATTTTAAAAAATTTCACACCTACTTTCCACAACTTTCTATTTTAAGTGAAAATGTTGATTTTATTCAAGAAATTATAGACGATATAAAAAAAGTGATTTCTCCATATGGAGAAGTTGTAGATAATGCCTCTCCTGAATTAAGAAAAATAAGAAGAAGTATCGGTGGGTTAAATGGTAAAATTGGACAAAGTTTTTCTTCAGCGTTAAGTAAAGCAAAGGCTTCAGGTTATTTAGATGACATTAAAGAATCTATTATTGATAATCACCGTGTACTAGCTGTATTAGCCATGTATCGAAAAAAAGTATCAGGAAGTTTACTTGGCTCTTCAAAATCGGGTAACATTGTATATATTGCACCACAAGCTACACTCGCATATCAGAGAGAACTACAAAATCTAGAATATGAGGAAAAGCAAGAAGTTATTAGAATCCTTAAAACTTTAAGTTACAAAATAAGACCTTATACAGCATTATTAGAATCACAGCTAGACTATTTAACACATTTAGACGTGATTAGTTCAAAAACTAAATATGCATATTCTATTAATGGATTATTACCAAAAATTGGAGAAAATAAAAGAGTCTATTTTAAAGATGCCTTCCATCCTATCCTTTTAGTAAATAATAAAGAAGAGGCATTAGAAGTTGTTCCACAAACTATAGAGCTAAATGAAAAACAACAAATTATAGTCATCTCTGGACCAAATGCCGGGGGTAAGAGTATTACTTTAAAGACTATTGGTTTATTGCAGGTAATGCTGCAAAGTGGTATTCTAATACCTGTGAATGAACAAAGTGAAACAACAATATTTGATACTGTTTTAACAGATATTGGAGATAACCAATCTATTGAAAATCAACTAAGCACCTATAGTTATAGATTAAAAAATATGCGTTATTTCCTACGAAAATGCAATGAAAATACGTTGTTTTTAATAGACGAATTTGGTACAGGTAGTGATCCTGAATTGGGAGGAGCTCTAGCAGAAATATTTTTAGAAGAGTTTTATGATAAAAAAGCTTTTGGAATCATTACAACTCACTATTCCAATTTAAAAGTTTTAGCAAATGAATTAGACTATGTAACTAACGCTAATATGCAATTTAATGAACAAACTCTTGAACCACTATATAAATTGTATTTGGGTCAAGCTGGAAGTTCTTTTACATTTGAAGTTGCGCAAAAAAATGGAATTCCATTTAGTTTGATTAATAAAGCTAAAAAACGAGTTGAAACTGAGAAAATTCGTTTAGATAAAACCATCTCAAAACTTCAAAAAGAAAGAAATCGTCTTCATAAAAATTCTGAAAATCTAGAAAAGCAAAAAACTAAAGGACAAAAACATATAGAAAGTTTACAAGATAAGGAAGAAAAAATTCAAGCAAAATTAGCTGGGTTTCAAGAATTATATGATAAGAATCAAAAAATGTTATCGTTAGGAAGAAAAACCAATGAACTATTCAATAAATATTTACAGACAAATAATAAAAAAGAATTAACTCTAAATTTCAATAAATGGGTTGCTGATGAAAAAGTAAAATACGCTAAGAAAAACCCCACAAAGCCAAAAACAAAGTCACAAAAACAACAAGCTAAAATTGTTGAAAAACAACTACAAGAAGTTATTCAAAAAGTAGAAAATGAAGTAATGAAAAAGGTAGTTGAAATAAGAAAAGTAAAAAATAAAGAAGCTAAAAAATTGGCAAAAATAAAGGCCGAATATATATTCAAAATTAACGATAGCGTTAGGCTTATCGATGGAAATTCTGTAGGAACTATAGAAAAGATTGAAAAGAAAAAAGCTTTTATTAATTACGGGAATTTCACAACTGAAGCTTCTTTGGAAAAACTAGAATTAGTAGAAAAAAGGAAAGGATAAAACTTTTTTAAAATCATAAAAATAATAACATGAAAGATTATCTAAAAAATGTATTAGAAAAAATGCCAAAGAGTTGGCTATCTACTACTACACATCGATTAGATATTTATGATGAAAAATTAGCTAAAACTGAATTTATAGAACAGTTTGAATTGTTAAGTAAAAAAGATTGCACTGAAACTTCTGCCTTAAATAATTTACCAACCGCTTATGATTACATTCGTTTGGGACATCCGTTATCGTGTGTTTTAGAATGGTCAATAGCGCGTTTACACGAAATAAATCCAAAAAACATCATAAGTTTTTCATCTCAGACTATTCCAATTCTTTCCATACTAAGAAAAAATTTATTGGCACATATAAATACTCGAATCATCTACACAGACAATTGTTTAGATTTCTTTGATTATGAAACTATTAAACAAACCTATGGTTATAGTTTTGAACTAAAAAAGGTTCAAAAATTATCTGATATTTCAGATTTTGAAGGCAGTACTGTATTGGTCTCACAATCAGAAAAAATAGATGTTAATCATCTAAAATTAAAAATTGATTTTTTTATTAATATATATAAAAAACTTGGTAGTGTATTAATTGTTAATGGAAAACAAAACGAACACTATATCTCTGAAATCCAACATGTAAGGAGAAGAGAGACAATTGCCATGACTCCTGCAAATTGTCACACAGCTTTACTAGCTTTAATTAAAAATTCAACTTTTACTATTTCATCACCAGAAATAGAGTTCAATAAAAAAATTGTCAGAGATGAAATCATCACTATTACTGGTGCGAAAACTACGCCATTAATTGGTTCTAGTGGTCTCTCTATGCAATATGCTATCATGATGGGTTTAGTAGACTTTGCACAAGAAAACTACCAAGGAAAACCCATAAAATTTATAGTTCCCCCTAATTGTTATGGCGGAACTAATGACCAAGCAAGGCGGGTTGCTGCATGCATAAAAAATGTTGAAGTAATTGATTTACCAGTTGATAGAGAAAACGACATGACGCAGAGCATAGATGTTATTCTAGATGAAATTGCAGTTCAGGATGCTGTTCCATTTATCATAGCTGAAATTCCTACTAATCCAAGAGTTGAAGTTCCAGATTTAAAACAATTAAAAACAGTTTTAGAGAAAAAACGTAAAACTACTTTAAGTAACTATGCAATTAATCCTGTTTTTGTTTTAGACCAAACTTTCTGTCCTAATACCCCGTTTTTAGATAGTGTTGAAATATTTTCTAAGGTTAAAGCCATTTCTTATGTTAGTGGTTCTAAATTTCCAAGTGGAGGGCAGTGTACAGCAGGATATTGTGTGGGAAATGAAAAAACAAATTCTTTGATGGTTAAAATTGATAAGCATCTTAGTATATGCGATAATCAAGCCACAGATCTTCAATATGAGATTTTAGCAAAACAGTTACCCTCCATGAATCAAAGAATATTTGATGCATATCAAAATACTCGTGATTTTGTGGACTTCATCACTAAAAACTTACCGAGTGCAAAAATCAACTTTGTTTCTAAAGAATTAGCTAATCAAGGTTTTACTCCATCAGTTTTTTCATTAGACCTTCCAACAAAAGGAAATACGGCCAAAGAAAAAGAAAATTACAAAAGGGCATTAAATCTTAAATTAATAAATTTAATGATTAAAAAAATACCTGATGAGAGTAAGTTTTGTGTAAGTTATGGCCAACTCAAAGGCAGCTATTGGACTGTGCCTGCTACGTCTACACAAGGAACCACAAAAGAAGGAGATAAAGATTATATTGTACGTATATCAATATCACCAAAGATAAATCTCACACTGCATAAAGAAGTTTTTTTAGAGTTTACAGCAAACATTTAATCCTTAGATAACTATTCATAACCTTCAATTTGCTTGTCATAAAATAAAGAGGCTGCTTCAATAAGATTGGAAACTTCATCTGCAATATCATCTTCTCTTTCTCCAGATAAATCCTCAAACCATTCAATTTCATCATCTTTTAAATTGATTAAAAAACGAGGAAATTCTGTATGAAGAACGAAAATATCTTCAGGAAAACTACTGTTATCAGCTAATAAAAATTTAGGTAAGACCATGGTTTTTTGTTTTTATCAATTTTAAAGTTAAATAATTAAAGCGAAGATATAATAAAATAGATGCAGATGATAACCCTGCTAATAATCCTACCCAGATTCCTACGCTACCAAAAACATCCTCTTTCCCTAAGAAAAAACTGATAGGAAATCCAATGATCCAGTATGAAATAAAAGTAATTAAGGTTGGTATGTTTACATCTTGAAGTCCACGCAATGCTCCTAAAACAACTACCTGAATACTATCACTAATTTGAAAAATTGCAGCTATTAATAATAATTGTGAAGCAATATTTACTACTTCCATTGTATCAATTAAATTTTCTGGATCAGTTAAATCAACATATATTTTAGGTAATTGAAATCTAAAAATTAAAAACAATATGGCAAAACCAGCAGCAAATATGACAGCAAAAAGAAAAATTGAAATTGCTATTCTTCTTAATTCTATAAATTTCAATAAGCCTTTCTGATTCCCAACTCTTACCATAGCAGCAACACCAAGCCCCATCGCAATCATAAATGTCATAGAAGATAAATTTAAAGCAATTTGATTTGCCGCTTGAGGGTTTTTACCCAATAAACCACTAAGCCATATGGCAGCTGTGAAAATAGCTATTTCGAAAAACATTTGCATGGCACTGGGAGCACCTAAACTAATTATTTTCTTGAGCATAAATTTCTCTAGCACAAAAAATTTAATCGTGGTTACAAATTTCTTAGATCGTTCTTTGTTTGCCAATAACCACCACAAATATGAAACCATGATAAATCTAGATATAAGGGTACCATAAGCAGCACCAACTATTCCAAAAGCAGGGAAACCAAATTTCCCAAAAATTAAAATATAATTTAAAATTATATTAATAATGTTAGCTATAATTGTTGCATACATTGGATATTTAGTCATGGATAACCCATCACTAAACTGTTTAAATGCTTGGAAGATAATTAAAGGAATTAAAGAAAAAGCTACCAGGTCTAAATAAGGAATTGCTAGATTCACAACTTCCTTTGGTTGATTTAAAAAATTACTATGCAGAAGTGACTTTGAAAGAAGTAAAAGTATAAACATACTAATCCCCAAAATAGAACATAAAAATAAGCCATGTTTAAAAGTAGATTTCACTTTTATAAAATTAGTAGCAGCATCTGCTTCTGCTATTAAAGGGGTTATCGCAGTAGAAAAACCAATCCCAATAGACATGGCAATGAACATAAAACTATTTCCTAATGAGACCGCAGCCAATTCTGCTGTTCCTAATTGGCCAACCATAATATTATCTACAAAACTCACAAAAGTGTGACCTAACATTCCGAGCATAACAGGAGCAGCAAGTGTCCAATTATACTTGAATTCTTTTGTGTAAATACTTAAATTCATAGGCTGTAAAAATAAGTCACGAAGGTATTATAATAATTAGTCTAATAATTAACAATATTGAAACAAATTTACTAGCTTTATTCTATTACTTTTACAGTATTAAAAAATATATAAAATGACAAAAATAACTCTAGGAGGAACACCTATATCAACTATTGGAAATATTCCTAAAAATGGAACTAAAGCACCTGACTTTCAATTAACAGCAACTGATCTTTCAAAGAAATCATTATCTGATTTTGATGGATTTACATTATTATTAAATATATTTCCAAGTGTAGATACAGGGACATGTGCTGCCTCTGTAAGATCTTTTAATACATCTGCAGCTAGTATGGAAAACACAAAAGTGTTATGTATTTCTAGAGATTTACCTTTCGCACAACAACGATTTTGTGGTGCAGAAGGAATAGAAAACGTAATAATGCTATCTGATTTTGCCGATGGAAATTTTGGTAAAAACTATGGATTAGAAATTACAGATAGTGCCTTCAAAAATTTACATTCAAGAGCAGTGATTGTTATAAATTCTGATGGAAATATCAGTTATTCTGAACAAGTTTCTGAAATTGGAAATGAGCCTAATTATGATAATGCTCTGGCAGCACTATAAATTATACCTGTGAAGAATCCAAAAGATAGCTTTATTGTTGAACGAATTAGAAGTATAAAATTTTCACTTCGTGGCATTTGGTTTCTAATTTCCACAGAGAGTAGTATTAAAGCCCAGTTATTTATTGTTTTATTAATTTCAATAGCTGGGTTTTATTTTAATATCAATACCATTGAATGGCTTATTCAAACCCTTGCCATTGGTCTAGTTTTAGTTGCAGAATCGTTAAATACAGGAATAGAAAAATTAGCTGATTTTGTTCATCCAGATTATCATAAAAAAATTGGATTCATTAAAGACGTTTCTGCAGGCTCTTCAGGGATTGCTGCAATAATTTCTTTAATTATTGCAGGAATTATATACATTCCTAAAATAGCATTACTTTTCTAAGTAAATACTTTATATTTACTTTTTAAATATTCTTTATGGCCAAAAAGACTAAAAATACTACAAAAATAAAATCTCAAGGGTCAAATTCGATTATCAATATTTTTAAAAGTAGGCAAATCCAAACCGTGATTGGTTCTTTTCTGTTATTCTTTTCTTTGTTTCTTTTAGTTGCATTTATTTCTTTTTTCTTTAGTTGGCAAGAAGACCAAAGTATTATTAATGAATTTTCAAATAAAACAGTACAAGGAAAAAATTTATTAGGGAAAGTTGGAGCCAATTTGAGTCATTTTTTTATTTATAAGGGTGTTGGTTTAGGCGCTTTTATTCTTCCTTATCTTTTATTTTTATCAGGGCTATTTTGGTTGTTTAAAACTAAATTATCCAAGTTAATTGTTTCCTATAATTGGGGGCTTTTATCCATGATGTGGATTTCTATTTCATTAGGCTTCTTAAATAAATCAGATACTCTTTTGGCCGGTGTAGTAGGATACGAATTGAATCAATATATTCAATTATTTATTGGAAGAACAGGCTTAGGCATTAGTTTAATATTTCTATTGCTAACATATTTAATTATTAGATTTAAAATTACGCCTGAGTTGATCATAAATAAATTTAAAACTAATAAAGAAGAAAATACTGAAGATTATTCTACTCATAATCAAGAAGTTACCCCAGAGGAACCTGAGGCGATAATTGAAGAAAAATCTGAATTTGAATTGTCTGTTGAGAATTTAAAACCAACAATTGAAAATCATTCAGAAGTATTGACTTCAACTGATGAAATAACTTCAAAGACTAAAGAACCTATTTCTAAAATTGAAGCAAAACAAGAGGATCTAGTAGAAATTGATATTAAAGAAATTACAGAGGAGGAAAATGTTTCCGAAAATTTATCAAAAAAATTAGTTAAGGATTTTGGAGAGTTTGACCCAACACTTGAATTAGGAAATTTTAAATTTCCTACTCTAAATCTATTAAAACAATACAACGAGAGTATATCCATAGACCCCGAGGAATTAGAACTCAATAAAAATAAAATTGTTGATACTTTAAAAAATTATAAAATAGGAATAGCCCAAATTAAAGCTACTGTTGGGCCAACAATTACTTTATACGAAATAGTGCCTGAGGCCGGTATTAGGATTTCAAAAATAAAAAATTTAGAGGATGATATTGCATTATCATTATCAGCCCTAGGAATAAGAATTATTGCTCCAATTCCTGGAAAAGGCACTATTGGTATTGAAGTTCCTAATAAAAAGTCTACCATTGTTTCCATGTATTCTGTTATAGCTTCTAAGAAATTTCAAGAATCAAATATGCAGTTACCCATTGCACTGGGTAAAACTATTTCAAACGAAACTTTTGTTGTTGATTTAGCAAAAATGCCTCACTTATTAATGGCAGGAGCCACAGGACAGGGAAAGTCTGTAGGTTTAAATGCTGTCCTTACCTCATTGCTTTACAGAAAACATCCTGCAGAGGTTAAATTTGTATTAGTTGATCCCAAAAAAGTAGAACTAACGCTATTTAATAAAATTGAACGTCACTACTTGGCAAAACTCCCAGATTCAGATGAAGCAATAATAACAGATACTACAAAGGTTGTAAATACTCTAAATTCTTTGTGTATAGAAATGGACAATCGTTATGACTTGCTTAAATCTGCAATGGTCAGAAATATAAAAGAATACAATACTAAATTTAAAGCTAGAAAATTAAATCCTAATGATGGACATCAATTCCTTCCCTATATTGTTTTGGTTATCGATGAATTTGCAGATTTAATCATGACAGCTGGAAAAGAAGTAGAAACACCTATAGCTCGATTAGCCCAATTGGCAAGAGCAATTGGAATACATCTAATTGTTGCAACACAAAGACCTTCAGTTAACGTTATTACTGGTATTATAAAAGCAAACTTTCCTGCTAGAATTGCATTTAGAGTAACCTCTAAAATAGACTCAAGAACTATTTTGGATGCTGGAGGAGCCGATCAATTAATTGGTCGTGGAGATTTACTCTACACTGCAGGAAATGAAATAGAAAGAATTCAATGTGCTTTTGTTGATACTCCAGAAGTAGAAAAAATTACCGATTTTATTGGTTCTCAAAGAGCATATCCAGATGCACATCTTTTACCTGAATATGTGGGTGAAGAAGGTGGCACAAGTCTTGATATAGATATTTCTGATAGAGATAAGCTATTCAAAGATGCGGCTGAAATTATAGTTATTGCTCAGCAAGGATCAGCATCTTTATTGCAAAGAAAATTAAAACTTGGGTACAACAGAGCTGGACGATTAATTGATCAACTCGAAGCCGCTGGTATAGTAGGAAACTTCGAGGGAAGTAAAGCTAGACAAGTTTTAATACAAGATTTAGCTGCTCTTGAACAATTATTAGAAAATGAAAAAAACAGATAAAATGAATAAAATTTGGTTATTTGTTATTACACTCTTAGTAAATACTATAGCTTTTTCTCAACAGAAAGACGAAGCTATAATTTTATTAGATGCTGTTTCAACAACAATGAAATCATACAATAATATGGTCCTAGACTTTAGCACTTCACTCACAAATGAAGAAGCCGGAATTTATGAAGGTGATGAACTACCTACCAAAGGTTCTATTACACTTCAAGGAGAAAAGTATAATTTAAATTATTTAGGAAATACCTTTATTTTCGATGGCCTCAAATTATATGTTATCAACCATGATGAAAAAGAAGTTATGATTAATGATCAAGACTTACAGGAAGATGATGGTGTAATTTACCCATCAAAATTACTAACTTTTTATAAAGAAGGATACGAGTACAAGATGGGGGTAATTAAAAATATAAAAGGTCGAAAAGTTCAATTCATTGATCTTACGCCTATAGATACAGATTCTGAAATTGTAAAAGTTAATTTAGGTATAGATATAAAAACTAGCCAAATCTATAAATTAATACAGTTTGGTGATAATGGTACAAAAACCATTTTAACTATAGATCAATTTAAAAGCAATCAAAACATCTCTAATGAATTGTTTCAGTTTGATCAAAATTCATATGAAAAACTTGGCTATTTAATAGACTAGATGAAAATTTTAGATCGATATATTTTAAAATCATTTTTAGTTCCATTTTTTGCAACTTTTTTAATAATCCTATTTGTACTTGTAATGCAAGCACTTTGGATGGCTTTTGAAAGTATCGCAGGAAAAGGAATTGGGCTTTTTTTTATATTTAAATTTCTTTATTATACTGCTTTAGTTGTATCCTCCCAAGCATTGCCAATAGCGGTCTTATTATCCTCTATTATGGCACTAGGAAACATGTCTGAGAACTATGAGTTTGCAGCGGCTAAATCTGCAAGTATTTCTTTAATGAGATTAATGAGACCATTGATTATATTAACATTAATAATTAGTGTGTTGAATTTTCTGTCACTAAACTATGTGTTTCCTTATGCTACTTTGAAACAAAAAAACTTAACAAATAATATTAAAAAGAAAACCCCTGCATTAGCTTTGATTTCAGGAAGTTTTAATTCAGAAATACCCAATTACCAAATAAAATTTGATGAAAAATATGGTGAAGAAAAAAACTTACTTAAAAAGGTTTTAATCTATGACTTATCATCAAAAAAGGGTAATAAAAAAATAATAACTGCTGAAAAAGGAAAGATTATTAGTGAAGAGGGAAGTAAATACATGACGCTTGTATTATATGATGGCTATTATCATGAAGAACATATTCCTAAAAGAAGGAATATTAATTCAATGAAAAAAATGCCAGCATCAAATGCAACTTTTAAAGAATATACATTTAATATTGATATTTCAAAGTTTACAGATGACGATTTAGATGACGAAAAATATACGAAAAGTTTTAACATGTTAAGTTTAGGGCAATTAAAAGACACCATTCCAGCAATGAAATTATCCTATGACGAGTATTTAACATCTAAATCTAAAAGTATTTATATTAAAATAAATGCAAAAGAACTCTATAAACAAGAGGATTCTCTGAGTTTGATGGAGTTTAAACCCGAGGTTTTAAATAACTTTAATTTGAGTGGAAAGGTTAGTGTTTTGAATTCGGCTATAAACAATGTGAAAAACTCAAATAAGAATGTAAAAGTAGATAAGAAATCTATTCAATGGAAAAGAAAAATCTTAAACCTTTATGATATAGAATTTCACAACAGAATAGCCATTTCCCTCTCTTGCTTAATTTTATTTTTCATTGGTGCTCCACTAGGTTCAATAATAAGAAAAGGAGGTTTTGGATTACCTATGATCCTTGCTATAATAATTTATGTTATCTATTTTTTTGTAAACACATTTGGCAGAAACCTTGCCGAAGAAAGTTCTCTTTCAGCTTTTGTAGGTTCATGGGTTTCAAGTATAATTATGGTTCCTTTTGCTTATTTTCTAACAAGAAGAGCATCAAAAGGAATGGGATTATTTAATATTGATGTATTTTTACATCCATTAACAAAATTCATAAAAAAGGCCAAACCTTCTGAATAAAGAAACAAATGAATACAACAAATATAAGCTCCAAAAAAATAGAATTGAATACGATTAAAGAGGCTATTCAAGACATTAAAAACGGAAAAATTATCATTGTAGTAGACGATGAAAACAGAGAAAATGAAGGTGATTTCTTAGCCGCTGCAGAGATGGTAACTCCAGATATGATCAATTTTATGGCCACTCATGGCCGTGGTTTAATTTGTGCCCCCCTAACTGAATTACGGTGTAAAGAATTAGAATTAGGAATGATGGTTTCAAATAATACTGATCCCATGGAAACTGCTTTTACTGTATCTGTTGATTTGAGAGGAAAAGGTGTAACTACAGGTATTTCTGCTTCAGATAGATCAGCAACTGTAAAAGCATTAATAGATAATGATACAAAATCTTTTGACTTAGCAAGGCCTGGGCATATATTTCCGTTAAAAGCAAAAGAAGGTGGAGTATTGAGAAGAACTGGCCATACTGAAGCTGCTATAGACTTTGCACGTTTAGCAAATCTAAAACCTGCTGGATTAATTGTTGAAATAATGAACGAGGATGGTACTATGGCTCGTTTACCTCAATTAATAGATGTTGCAAAAAAATTTGATATAAAAATTGTATCCATAGAAGACTTAGTTGCCTATAGAATGGAACATGATTCTTTAATTGAAAAAAAAGAGGATTATACTATAAAAACTAGGTTTGGAGATTTTCGTTTAAGAGCCTACCAGCAAACAACAAACAATCAAATTCATATAGCGCTAACCAAAGGCGTTTGGAATACTGATGAGGTAGTCTTAACTAGGGTTAACTCAACCTTAATAAATAATGATATTCTAGGCACTCTAACTAACAATGCGGATAAGAAACTCGATCAAATGTTTCAAACCATTAATGAAAGTGGTAAAGGCGCTATTTTATTTATAAATCAGCAAAATCAGTCTCAAAACTTATTGAATCGTTTACACATTCTTAAAGAAAATCAAGCTAACGGAGTAATGAAAGCACCAATGATGGCTATGGACAATAAAGATTTTGGAATTGGAGCGCAGATTTTACACGATCTTAACATTAGTAAAATTAAACTAATGACAAACACACAGCAGACTAAGCGCGTTGGAATGATTGGATATGGTCTTGAAATTATAGATTACGTTACTTATTAAAGACAATTATTTTAAAATTGAATTAATCGGAATATCCATCGGTTTTTTATCCTTTTCAAACCATTTACCAGGTAAACTTCCTTTTAAAGTAATGCTTTCATCAACTACTTCCAACCAACTACCTTCACGTAAACCTAGAACAGGTGTGTGATTAAAAAAATGATATTCTTTAATCCTAGTCTCCCTAGTCTCCCCCATGTGTTTAGAGCCTTTAACTGGCTCTATATAATGAGCATTAATATTAAATGGAATAATTCCAAGTGTTAAAAAACTTGGAGGATATACGATAGGCATATCATTTGTGTTCATCATGGAAATTCCGCAAATATTACTTCCAGCACTGGTCCCCAAATATGGAGTTCCATTATTTAAAACCTCAGAAAGAATTGAAAAAAGGTTTTGTTTATACAATTGATTAACTAATTCAAAAGTATTACCCCCACCAGTAAAAACAGCCTCAGCTTTTTTTAGGGCTTCGACAGGAGATTCAAACTCATGGATTCCAGTTACATCAATTCCAATTGTATTAAAAAAATGAGCAACTCTTGAAGTATACTCATCATAAGAAATTCCACTTGGCCTAGCATAAGGAATAAAAACTAATGAAGAGACCCCCTCGAAAAAAGAAATTAATGTTGGTGATAAATATTCTAAAAAATCACTTCCATGAATTGTAGATGAGCTTGCGATAAGAAGTTTCTTCATAAGTTTTCAAAAATACATAATGCATTTGTTAATTAACAAAATATTATTGGATTCTATATAAAAATTTAGAATTCGAATATATATCTTGTAAATTATAAATTATTAGGAGTGAATAAGAAATTAATTTTAATGGTATTATTAATCAGTTCCTCTCAGCTATTCGCACAGAAAAGTAATGTATTTCTGAAGGGAATGGTAAGAGATTCATTAAATTTAATTAAAGATGTTCACGTTATAAATCTAAATACATTAAAAGGAACATACTCTAATGATTATGGACAATATAGGATTACCGTTTCCTTAGGTGATACCTTAGAATTCACTTCAGTACAATTTGAAACTATTAAAAAAATTATAACTGATAGAATATTTTTCAGTAAAAAATTAAACCTAATTTTAAAGAATAAGAACTACGTTTTAAACGAAGTAACCGTAAAAAAGCATGATTTAATTGGTGATTTAAGAATAGATCGAAAAAAAGTTCCTAAAGACACTATAGCTCTCAAGGGTAAAAAGTTAAGTAACATTATTGACAATATCTCTAAAAAATCTCAAAAGGGTATTTTAAACAAACCAAACATAAAACACAGTGAGCTTGCGAAAACAAGTATGAAGAATACAGATCCCTCAAGAGCTTTTAATGGGGCTAATTTGGTGGGTATTGTTAATGGTTTATTTAGCTTAATTCCAAAAAAGAAGAAAAACAAATTATCAAAAAAAGAATCAAATGAGCTTTTGAAAAATAAAATATTAACCGATTTTGGAAATAGTTTTTTTGAAGAACTAAATATAAAAAATAATCAAATTACTAAATTCTTAGAATACTGTATGCAATTTAATGTTGAGAAATTATATGAAGAAAATAAAAGACTTGATCTCATTAAATTATTGGAAGATGAAAGCATTAATTTTTTAATTGAATTAAAACAAAAGTAGTTTTACCATAAAAAAATTATATTGTATTTTTATAGTGTAACAATACTTTCTATTTTGAAGACTAAAATATCTCTTTTTATTTTAATTATTTTTAGCAGTACCCTACTCGCCCAAAAAAATAAATTTTGGCTTTATGGAAAGCTTAAAGATTCTAGTAGTGTTGTTAAAAATGCGAATATTGTTAATTTAAAAACCAATATAGGAACTTTTTCAAATGATTTTGGAGACTATAAAATTGTTGTTTCTGTTGGAGATACTTTAAAATTTTCTTCTGTGCAACACAAAACTATATATCGTATCGTTAATAATTTTGTCTACAGATCTGAAATTTTAGATGTTTTTATGATAAGCTCTACATATGAATTAGATGAAGTAGTGCTCAGAAGAAATGATTTAGATGGTTTTTTATCTCTCGACTTAAAAAAAACTCCAGAGGATAGAAGAGCTGAAGCATTAAAAAATACTATGAATTTTTCGAGAGTAAATATGAATATCATCTACAATGGTGACTACATAGATCAAAGAGTAAAACCACCGATGAATAATGTTGATCCTATAGCTATGTTTGCTGGAGCTGGTGGTGGAGTATCAATCCCTTTCAAATATTCAGAAAAGCTTTGGGCTTTAAGAAGAGACTTCGATTTTAGAGAAAAATTTCCTGAAATGTTAATAAGCGAATTTGGAGAAACTTTTTTTGAAAATGATCTTAAAATTCCAACTGAAAAATATTACAGTTTTCTAGAATATTGCAACCCACTGGGAATAGAAAATTTATTCAAAGAAAATAGAAAAATAGAATTGATTAACGTGCTAAAAAAAGAGAGTATTACTTATTTACTTCTCATCAATAAAAAAGAAGATTAAGTTTAATCCCATTATTTACTGTTGTTAATGAAAAAAATTGCGATCCTCTTTTTACTATTCACACTAGCCTTTTCATCTCATAAATATTACTTGAGCCTAACTCAAATTGAGTACAACAAGGATCAAGATAGTTTAGAGGTGATTATTAATGTATTCATGGATGACATTGAATTCGCAATTAATAAAGAGTATAGTGTCGACTTAAGACTTACTACCAAACAAGAGTTAGAAGATGTTGATTCTTATTTCCAGAAGTATCTGAGAAAAAATTTAAGGTTTTTAGTTAATAAAGAACTTGTGAATTACAACTTTATTGGAAAAGAATATGAAGGAGATTTGGTCTATTTTTATTTGGAAGTTAACGTTAGTGATAGTCCAGTATCTCTTGAAGTATATAACACGATTCTTGTTACCTATTTTGAACAACAACAAAATATTATAAAATTTAAGAATGGTTCTGATAGGCAAAGTAAAATTTTATCAAAAAACACAAATAAAGCTTTGTTAAAATTTTAATAAAAACTTTAATTTATTTACTCTAGTTTATTAATTTCAACAAAAATTTTAAAAAAATAGTATTATATGAAAAAAATAGTATCTCTAGCTTTTAGTTTTTTATTTGTTATGACTGCTACAATTGCTCAAAATTCAGGTAATAAACAAATCAAAGGGCACACAGACCAAAATAAGTTTAGGCAACTCAAAGATGTATTACCCACCCCTAACAATAGAAGAACTGCTTCAGGAGCTCCTGGCTTTGAGTATACTCAACAAAAGGTTGATTATAAAATGGATATTGTTTTGGATGAGAAAACAAATAGAATTTTTGGTAACGAATCTATTACTTACAAAAATAATTCTAAAGATTATTTAGAGTATTTATGGGTTCAATTAGATCAAAATATGAGATCACCAGATTCTAAAACACCACTAGCAAACTCAGAAAAATTAGGTAACACTCCCTACAATGGACCAAAAACGTTCATAAAAAATAACATTTTAAAACCTGCAGATTTTGGATTCAAAATTGAAGAAGTGAACAATGTAAATGGGAACCAGCTCTCCTACACTGTAAATAGGACCATGATGAGAATTAACTTACCTCAACCTCTTACTCCCGGTGGAACTTTTCAATTTAATATTAAATGGAATTATTTAATAAATAATTCGGTTACAGATGGAGGAAGGTCTGGATTTGAATTATTTGAAGATGGAAACAAAAACTACACTATTGCTCAATTTTTTCCAAGATTAGCTGTTTATGACAATGTTGAAGGTTGGCAAAACATGCAATTTTGGGGAAGAAGTGAATGGGCATTAGAATTTGGAGATTATGATGTAAAGATAACTGTTCCCGCAGATCATATAGTTGATGCAACAGGTGAATTATTAAACGAAAAGAAAGTATTATCAAAAGAACAATTAAAGCGTTTTGAAAAAGCAAAAACTTCATTCATAGATCCTGTTTTTATTGTTACTCAAGAAGAAGCTGAAATAGCGGAAAAAGAAAGATCTAAGAAAACTAAAACTTGGCATTTTAATGCAAAAAACGTTCGTGATTTTGCATTTGCTTCTTCAAGAAAATATATTTGGGATGCGATGGCTGTAAACATAAATGGTAAAACTGTAATGGCTGTTTCATTGTATCCAAAAGAAGGTAACCCTCTTTGGGAGGAACACTCAACTAGAGTTGTTGCTAACACCTTAGAGGAATATTCTAAAATGACTTTTGATTATCCATACAGTAAAGCTATCTCTGTTCATGCAGACAGACAAGGTATGGAATATCCAATGATTTGTTTTAATTATGGGAGGCCTAACCCAGATGGTTCATATTCTGAAAGAACCAAAAGAGGAATGATTGGGGTTATTACTCACGAAGTAGGTCATAATTTTTTTCCAATGATTGTCAATTCAGATGAACGACAATGGACATGGATGGATGAAGGTATTAATTCATTTGTTGAAATTTTAGCTGAATTAGATTATGATCCAAACTTTATTACAGGGAATCTTCCTAAAGATATCGTGGGCTATATGAGTATTAATCAGAATAATCTTTCACCTATAATGTCACAAGGTGATTATGTTAAAAATTTTGGTCCAAATGCTTACACCAAACCTGCTGCTGGACTTTATATGCTAAGGCAAACTATTATGGGTCCAGAGTTATTTGACTACGCTTTTAGAACATATTCTCAAAGATGGATGTTTAAGCACCCTAGCCCAGCTGATTTTTTTAGAACCATGGAAGATGCGTCTGCTATGGATTTAGATTGGTTTTGGAGAGGTTGGTTTTATACTACAGATTATAATGATATAGCCTTAAAAGAAGTTAAAAAGTTCTACTTGACAGATCAACCTACAGATGAAGCTAAAAAAATGGCAAAAAGATATAGTATGGATCTTGCCGATTATGAGGGGAAACTTGTGTATTTCAAAGAGGAACAAAAAGGTGCTGTGAATGATGGCTTAATTGCATCAGAAATACCCTTAATAAAAGACCATATAGCTTCAATGTCAGATGAAGAAAAATCATTACTAAAAGAAATTCCAAATTACTTTTATGAGGTAACTTTCGAAAAACCAGGCGGCTTAGTAATGCCCTTAATTGTTGAGTTAGAATATAATGATGGTACGAAAGAACGTCATAATTATCCTGCACAAATTTGGAGATATAACGACAATGAGGTTTCTAAAGTTTTTAAAACCACCAAAGAGATAAAAAAAATCACTATTGATCCAGATCTTGAAACGGCTGATATAGACACCTCAAATAATAGTTGGCCTAAAAAAGATAATTCTAAGTTTGATAAATTTAGAAAAAAATTAAAAGGATAATATCTCATTAATAAATTTTCACTTTAAAATATTTTGACAATGAATAAATTTAAATCTTTAATGCTTTCAATACTGTTTGTGTCACCAATGATACAAGCCCAAGAAAGGACCACAGAAACACAAAAGGGACATATTAACCAAAATAAGTTTAGACAACTTAAAGATGTGTTAGCAACGCCAAATAACCAACATACTGCATCTGGTGCTCCTGGAATAAACTACAGCCAACAAAAAGTAGATTATGAAATGAGTATTGTTCTAGACGATGACAATCAAAAAATTACGGGTAACGAAACCATTACCTACCATAATAATTCTGATGACACGTTAAAATACCTGTGGGTTCAATTAGATCAAAATGTTAGAGCAAAGGATTCAAAAACTCCAGACATTACTCCGAGTAGTAAAATTCCAGAAAAATTAAACAAGCGTTGGTATAATGCTATGTTTAGTAAACCTTTTGATGGTGGATTTAATATCATGAGTGTTAAAAACATTGATGGTAGTGATTTATCTCATACAATCAATCAAACCATGATGCGTATCAATTTAGAAAAACCTCTGGCATCAGGTGAAAAATTTGAGTTTAAGATATCTTGGTGGTACAACATAAATAATCACAGAATAAACAGAGGAAGATCAGGCTATGAACATTTTTCAAAAGATGGAAATAACAATTATGTTATTGCTCAGTTTTATCCAAGATTGTGTGTTTATGATAATGTTGAAGGATGGCAAAATGATCAATTTTGGGGTCGAAGTGAATTTGCTTTAGAATTTGGTGATTTTACGGTAGATATTACAGTACCATCAGATCATATCATGCAAGCTACGGGAATTCTAAAAAACGAAAAAGAAGTACTAAGCAAAAAGCAACAAAAACGTTTACAAGAAGCAAAAATAACTTATGATAAACCTGTGCTAATTCACACTCAAGAAGAAGCCATATCTGCTGAAAAAAAACGATCAAACAAAACAAAAACTTGGAGATATTACGCTGAAAATGTTCGAGACTATGCATTTGCTACTTCAAGAAAATTTATTTGGGATGGAATGGCTGTTGATATCAATGGAAGGTCAGTAATGGCTTATTCTTTATATTCTAAAGAAGCCAATCCATTATATGGAGACCACTCTACTTTAGCTACTGCCCAAACTTTAAAAACCTATTCAAAATATACTTTTGACTACCCATACCATAAAGCAGTTTCTGTTGATGGTCAAATGGGAATGGAATATCCACAAATGGCTTTTAATCCTGGAAGACCAGATCTACCAGATGGAGGGTATTCAGATCGAATGAAATACTTAATGATTAAAGTTACTATTCATGAGGTAGGACATAATTTCTTTCCAATGATTGTAAATTCTGATGAACGTCAATGGACATGGATGGATGAAGGATTGAATTCGTATGTAGAAATGTTAGCTGAATTAGATTACGATCCAAACTTCCCATTAAGAAGAGGACTGCCAAAAAACATCGTGTCTTATATGGATGGTGATCAATCTAGAATTGCACCTATTATGTCTAAAGGTGATAATGTATATAGTTTTGGTAATAATGCCTATGGTAAGCCAGCAACAGCACTTTGGATTCTTCGTGAAACCATTATGGGACCAGAATTATTTGATCATGCTTTCAAGACCTATTCTCAAAGATGGATGTTTAAACACCCAACACCTGCAGACTTTTTCAGATCTATGGAAGATGCGTCCGCGATGGACTTAGATTGGTTTTGGAGAGGATGGTTTTATTCAACCGATGTTACTGATATAGGAATCAAAGGTGTTAAAAAGTTTATTAAAGAAGATGCTGAAAAAGAAGTGAATTTCATTGAGGACACTTCAGAAGGGTTAACTTTTTCCTCAGAAAACGCCAAAAAGGCAAATTCAAACTTCTTTTATGAAATTACATTTGATAAGCCTGGAGGATTAGTTATGCCAATTATTGCGGAATATACATACAAAGACGGAACTAAAGAAAGAAAAGTATATCCTGCTCAAATTTGGAGGTATAATGACAAGGAAATAACCAAAGTGGTAAAATCAGATAAAGAGATTGTGAATATAACCATAGATCCTGATTTAGAGACTGCAGATGTAGATACATCCAACAACAGTTTCCCAACGAAGCAAGATTCTAAGTTTGATAAATTCAAAAACAAAATAAAAGGTTAGTATTCAACTCATTAACAATAAAAAAACCACGATATCCATCGTGGTTTTTTTATTCTATTTAAAGATGGGTTTTAATTAACTAGCTTTAGTTTTTCGCAACATTAGCCATAGGCCTATTAAAATTAACGGGATACTCAAAACTTGACCCGTATTTAAACTAAAAATCCAATCTTCTCTACCATCTACTTGAGCTTCTTTAAAAAATTCAATAAAAAATCTGGCAGACCATAAACCTATCATAAAGACACCAAATAAAAACCCTGTCTTTTCCTTTTTATCTGATTTCCAATAAAATTTCCACAAAATATAAAACAAGATTAAATAACATAAAGCCTCATAAAGTTGTGTTGGATGTCTGGGTAACATTTCAGCATCAGAGTTTTTAAAAATAACACCAAAATTAGACCCTGTAGGTTTTCCATAAATTTCTGAATTGAAAAAATTTCCAATTCTAACAAAAGCAGCACCCAAAGCACAAACTATTGACATTCTATCTAAAATAAAAAGTAGTGATTTGTTTAGGTGTTTTCTACTATACCAATACATGGCTAAAATAATAGCTATAGCTGCACCATGACTGGCAAAACCTGTATATCCAGTGAATTTCCATCCTTCTATTAAGCCAAATATTGCTGTCTCTCCTGATGCACGTTTAATGGGTAAAATAATTTCAAGAAGGTTATTTTTATAATAATCCCAAGAGTAAAAAAACACCTCACCAAATCTCATCCCTACAAGCATAGCTATAAAAGTATACATGAAAAGAGTATCTAGTTTTTCTAGGTGTATATTCTCTCTTATATAAATTTTCTTCATTAAACGAAGCCCCATAATAAAAGCTGCAACAAACATTAAACTATACCAACGTATAATAAAAAAACCTAAATCTATTCCTAAAGAAGGATCCCAAGTAATTGATAAAAAATTCATATTTAATTTTATTTATTTATTTCTAACTATTTTTTTAGAAATTATTATTTATTTTTTTTATTTGGCACTGGATCATAACCACTTCCACCCCATGGATGACAACTGAAGATTCGCTTTAAAGATAACCAAAGGCCAACGATTACTCCTCTCTTTTTTAAGGCTTCAATTGTATATTGCGAACAACTAGGTTCATATCTACAACTAGAGGGTGTATATGGTGAAATAGCTAGTTGATAAAACCTAACTAATAACACTAATGGATAAATAAGTATACTTCTTAGTTTCAAAAATTAACTTTATTTAATTTTCATTTTATAATTACTAAAATCAACTTATTGAATAAGTTGTTCCTTCTCTCCCATCTTTTAGTTGAATTCCAATGGCTAATAATTCGTCTCTAATTTGGTCAGATAAGTCCCAGTCCTTATTTTCTCTGGCTTCTTTTCTTAACTTTATTAATAATGATACAACACCATCAATTTTTCCAGAAGATTGATCTTTTACGTCATTAAGTAAACCAAGTACATCAAAAACGAAAGCATTCATAGTGGTCACAAAATCAACAAGATCATTTGAAGTAATTGATGCTTTCCCTTCTTTAATCTGATTGATGAACTTTACACCTTCAAAAAGGTGTGATATTAATACAGGTGTATTAAAATCATCATTCATAGCAGCATAACACTTTTCTTTCCATTGAGAAATGTCTACTGATGAGGATTTTTGTGAAGATAAACTTACTAAACTAGTCATCGCCTCCATCAGTTTTAAATATCCTTTTTCTGAGGCCTCCAAAGCATCACTAGAAAAATCTAAAATACTCCTATAGTTAGCTTGCATATTAAAAAAACGAACAACACTAGATGAAAATGCTTTACTTAAAATTTTATTTTCTCCCGTTAAAATTTCATCTGGTAATATAAAATTACCAGTAGATTTTGCCATCTTTTGCCCATTTAATAATAGCATGTTTGTATGCATCCAGTAATTAACTGGATCATGGCCAGAACAGGTTTTAGATTGTGCAATTTCACACTCATGATGTGGAAATTTTAAATCCAACCCACCTCCGTGAATGTCAAACTTGTCACCTAAATATTTAGAACTCATCACAGAACATTCTAAATGCCAACCTGGGAAACCCTCCGACCAAGGTGAGGGCCATCGCATAATATGACGTTCATCAGCTTTTTTCCATAAAGCAAAATCTTGTGGATTTTTTTTATCAGATTGGCCATCAAGTACTCTAGTGTTGTGAATGGCATCTTCTATTTTTCTACCAGATAAAATTCCGTAATGATTATTTTTATTGTAAGCTATAACATCAAAATATACTGAACCATTAACTTCATATCCTAGACCTTTATCTATGATCTCTTTAATCATTTCTATCTGTTCAACAATATGACCAGTGGCAGTTGGTTCTATACTTGGTGGAAGAAAGTTGTATTTTTTTAACACATCATGAAAATCAACAGTGTAACGCTGAACAACTTCCATGGGTTCAATTTCTTCTAAACGTGCTTTTTTTGCAATTCTATCTTCACCTTCGTCTGCATCATTTTCCAAATGACCAGCATCAGTAATGTTTCTTACATATCTTACTTTATACCCTAAGTGTAAAAAGTAACGAAAAGCAACATCAAAAAACATAAAAGTTCTTAAATTTCCGAGATGTGCATTACTATAAACTGTTGGACCACAGACATACATGCCTATATGACCATCATGGACAGGTTTAAAAGCTTCTTTCGTTTTAGAAAGCGAATTGTATATTTTTAATTGATTCTCTTTGTAGAGTTTCATATAAAGTATCCTTTTAGGGTCTAAAGATAGGCACTTTATAAAGAATATAGAAATTCAAACGATCAAGAAATCAGGTTATGATTTGTTTTTTTTATTCAAATGAGTGTTGTTAGAACTAACAATAAAAATTGCTTTTTAAAATTGATGCCTTTTGCATTAATTTTATTTATAAATTTACTTTTAAATTATGTCATCTATTATGGCTAAAAAACAATCTTTTACATCACTTCAAAAAGAGGGGCTTTCTAATTTGAAAACAACTAGTATAACTTCAGCTAACATCATAAAATCAAATAGAAGCAAGAGCCCATCTATCAAAAAATTTGTATCTGAAATTTTAGCGGGAAATATTAGTTATCTCAGTAGAGCCATCACACTAATAGAAAGCACTAATAAAAAACATCAAAAAAAAGCAAATACTATATTAGAACAATGCCTTCCTTTTGCAAATAATTCTGTAAGAATTGGAATAACTGGGGTTCCTGGTGTTGGAAAAAGTACCTTTATAGAGGTGTTAGGAAAGCATTTAACAGGTAATCATAAAAAAGTAGCAGTATTAGCGGTAGACCCAAGTAGTTCGATAAATAAAGGCAGTATTTTAGGAGATAAAACTAGAATGGAAGAATTGGTTAATGATAAAAATGCATTTATTAGGCCTTCTCCATCTGGATCTTCTTTGGGGGGTGTAGCTCAAAAAACAAGAGAAAGTATTATTCTTTGTGAAGCTGCTGGCTTTGACACCATTATTATTGAAACTGTGGGTGTTGGACAAAGTGAAACTATGGTTCATTCTATGGTTGACTTTTTTTTACTTCTCAAAATTGCTGGTGCTGGAGATGAATTGCAAGGGTTAAAAAGAGGCATAATTGAAATGGCTGATGCTATTGTTATAAATAAATCTGATGGGGAAAATATTAAAAATACACGCATTGCAAAAATAGAATTTAGTAGAGCGCTACATTTATACCCTCCCAAAGAAAGTGGGTGGCAGCCAAAAGTTCTAACTGCTAGTGCACTAGAAAATACTGGTATCGATATTATTTCAAAGATGATAGATCAATATATCAATTTAACAAAAAAACAAGGTTTATTCAATACTAAAAGAGATAATCAGAATACTTTCTGGCTAAAAACAACAATAGAAGACAGCTTATATCATTCGTTTTTTAATGATAAAAATATATCTGCTGACTTACGACAAGAAATTGAACTTTTAAAGAATAGCAAAACAACCCCTTTTAATGCCGCAAAAAAATTATTGAAAAAATATCATGGAGAAACTTAAACAACATAAATTTCTTTTACCTGTAACTATACTCCTATTGAGTATTTTAAATATTATTCAAGGTAGTTATACTGAGTTATTACCCGATGAAGCCTATTATTGGGTGTACAGCCAGGATATGAATTGGGGATTTTTTGACCACCCTCCTTTTGTTGCTGTTTGGGTTACTATCAGTAATTTTTTATTTACGGATGAACTCGGTGTTCGATTTTTTTCTGCTATATCGTTTAGCTTGATGCTATATTTGGTTTGGTTTACAATTGATCATCCCTCAAAAAATAAATATTCTTGGTTGTTTTTATTGTTATTTCTCTCTACTGCTTTATTGAATGTTTATGGTTTTATTACAACTCCAGATACCCCTTTATTATTCTTTTTTGCTTTATTTCTTTGGTCGTACAAACTTTATTTAAACAAAAAAAGCACACTTGTTTATTTTGTATTATCTATTGCTATCACTGGGATGATGTACAGTAAATACCAAGGGGTTTTAGTCATATTTTTTATCTTCTTATCCAATTGGAAATTAGTAAAAGATTATAAAATTTGGTTGGTTTGCTTTGGTGCTTTGATTTTATATATGCCTCATATTTATTGGCAATATATAAATGATTTTCCTTCAATTAGATATCATTTATATGAAAGAGCATCTGTAGCTACTTATAAATTTGAATATACCCTCATGCATATTGTTAATGCAATTGCTATTTTAGGATTTACATTTATAATTATTTATAAAGCATTTTTTAAAGGAATAAAAAGTAATGATATTTTTCATAGAGGCTTAAATTCTATTGTTTTAGGGTTTTTCTTTTTCTTTTTAGTATCATCATTTAGAGGTCATGTTCAAGCACAATGGATTGCCCCAATAATGCTACCCTTAATTTTAATAACTTTTAACTACTTAATTGAACATAAAAAAAACCTGAAACTTTTCTCCTATTTGGCATTGACCAATATTGTTATAATTTTATTTGTAAGAATTTGTATAGCAAATGAAGGAATTATCCCAGTTAAACTAGACTTTCATGGAAATAAGCAATGGACTTTGGAGGTTAAGAGACTCACTAAAAATTCTGAAAAGCTATTTGTTAATAGTTTTCAAAATGCTTCTATTTATTGGTTTTATACCAAAGAGAAATCACATTATCAAAAGAATTACTTGGGTCGAAAAAACCAATATGGATTTATACTTGGTAATGATGTTTTTTCATCAGATTCAATTGCTTACATCACAAGGATTTCAAAGGAGTATTCTGAAATAAAAATGAAAAGTTCAGGTAAAGACTCTATTTTCATCTCTTTCTTAAAGGATTACAAACCTTTATTTGATCTTGAAATTAACTTTGAAAATTCAACTAACATTGAATTTAATACCTCTATGATTAAATCTTATACTATTATAATTAACAACCCATATACTTTTGATATTAATACAAAAGATATAGAAGTTCAAATTGCTTTTCAAAATAAAAAAGGAAATGAAAAATATAGCATTCCTACTAAGATAAATTCTACAACAATTAAAGCCCTAAGTAAACAAACGCTCTCTCTTGAGTTAGAAGGTTCATTAATAAAAGACATTCAGGAGTATCCTATCGTAGGTATTGGTATTAAAACTAGCCAGAATATGGATTTAGTAAAAGTAAGCTCACTAAACAAATTCAAAATTGTTGATTAATTAAACCATTTTTTTAAATTTGTCAATAAAATTTTTATGATTAGAAAACTTCCAAATTACATTAAATATATATTTATTAATGTTGGGCTTTTATTTGTATTTCTCTTTACTTTTAGACTTATATTCTTTTTTTATGTAGCTGATTTTGATTCAGCTTCTCAAAAAGATATCATTACAGCTTTCAGTTATGGTATTCGTTTTGATTTAAAATTAGCTATTCTTAGTTACTTTCCGCTTTCTATTCTAATCCTATCTGTAAACTACTTTTTCTTTGAGAAAATAATTTTTAGAAAAATTTCTATAATCTATCATAGTATTATTTATTTAACGCTAACACTATTTTATTTAACTGATATTGGATATTATAGTTATTTATTCACTCGACTAGATGCTACTTCACTTCGCTTTTTATCTAACTTTAAGATATCTGCACAACTATTAATAGAGACATATCCAATTTTTAAAGGAGGTATTGGTTTAATTATTTTATTTCTATTGGTGCGTTTTACTGGTCTTAAGTTATTTGATAAAATGGTTTACACTTCAGTACCTTATATTTCTAAAAAGGTAAAAGCAATTTATTTTTTATGTACATTTTTGTTACTTTCTTTCGGAGTATATGGAAGCATCACTCATTATCCCCTTAGGTGGAGTGAAGCCTTTTTTTCAAAAAATAATACTATAAATCAATTTTCATTAAACCCAGTTTTAAACTTTTTCGATAGTTTTGCTTTCAGAAATGATGGTGCAGATATTGAAACTACTAAGGCATACTTTCCTGTAATTGCATCCTATTTGAACATTCCTAAAGATTCACTATCATTTGAAAGAAAAATCACTTTTGACAGTATACATGAAAAGAAACCTAATCTTGTTATTGTAATGTTAGAATCTGTGGGGGTTGTTGGTCTAGGAAGTCAAGGAAATACAGCGAAAGCTACTCCTTATATAGATTCAATTATTAATAAAAGCGCTTATTTTGAAAATTTTTATGTACATAAGCCTGGAACAGCTGCAAGTGTTTTTTCTAGTATTACTGGGCTTGCAGATGTAGACAACCAAAAGACTGCATCTAGAAACTTAAGAGCAATAGATCAAAAAATTATATTTGACCAGTTTACTGGTTATAATAAATTATATTTTCTTGGTGGAAGTGCCAATTGGGCAAATATTAGAGGTGTTTTTCAATCTAACATCAATGACTTAAAAATTTATGAGGAAGGAAGTTACGTTATTGAAGATAGAGCAGATGTTTGGGGAATAGATGATTATGATCTTTTTAAAGAATCTGATAAGGTTTTTAGAGAACTTCATGCCTCAAATGAACCCTTTGTAGCCTATGTTCAGACAGCTACAAATCATAGGCCTTTTTCGGTTCCTGAAAATAAAGAAACTTTTCGCCCACTTACTGAGAAAGATATTGATGAAGTCACGCTTAAAAAATCTGGTTTTATTTCTTTGGCTCAGCTTAATGCTTTGCGTTATTTAGATTTTAATGTGCATGTATTTTTAAGAAGAGCAAAAGAGTCTGGATATTATGAGAATACTGTTTTTGCTTTTTTTGGAGATCATAATACTTCTATGAATAAAACTGAAGCATTTAAAAAAGAATTTGATTTGGGAATACAGGTGCATCATGTCCCTTTATTTATTCACGCACCAAAATTTTTAGAACCACAAAAAATAAATAATACTGCAAAACTAGCAGATTTATTTCCTACACTTGCTACCATTGCTAAATCAGATTACACTAATTTTACTCTGGGATCAAATGCATTAGACACATTAAAAACCGATTCTTTTGGTTTTTTATATTTAAAAATTAATGGTGAACCTGGTCTTGGCTTAATTCAAAATGATTTTTATTTTACAAAAACAAACTACAATAATTCAACGAGCTTATATAAATTATCTGATGAAGAGCAAATAGATGTAACAGACACCTACCCAAATATTGCATCTAAAATGGATAGTCTTATCACATCTTATTACCACAGTACTAAATATTTGTATTACAACAATAAAAAATAAGATAAAGAAAAGTTATATACTAGCTTTTTTAAGAAATCTTGATGTCAATTTTAGTTTTTTCTGAAGCAGGAAAAATAGATATCCAAAAAAGATACCTGCAAAATATCCTGAAACAATATCTAGTGGATAATGTACTCCTAAATAGATACGGCTATAGCCAAAAAGTAAAGGAAAAAGCAGTAAAACCCAAATGTATTTAAAATGAGACTTTAATAATAAAATTACAAAAAAACTAAACGTCATAGAAGAAGCTGCATGACCAGAATAAAAGCTATAACTACTAGGTTTGTAGTTGAAATTTCGAATTTGTTCAATTACACCTTCAGTATTACAGGGTCTTAAACGTTCAAAAGTATTCTTGATCAAATTTGTAAACTGATCTGAAAAAGTAATAAGAACGATAAGAAATAAAAGAAGTAAAACACCATTTTTCCAACCAAATTTTTTAAATATCAAAAACAATAGAAATGCAAACAATGGAGACCAACTAAATTGATTGGTTAAAAAAAACCAAAAGCTGTCCCATTGTTCGCTTCCTAAGTTATTAAGAAAAATGAGTAATTCTGTGTCAATTTGTAATAAAGGATCTAGCAAATTACTTTCCTACTTTTAGCAATTCTAATTCAAATATCAAATCCGCTTTTTTTGGAAAAACGGAAGAACCCTCTTCACCATAACCTAAATAGTAGGGAATGAATAATCTCGATTTATCTCCAACTCTCATTTTTACAATAGCTTCATTAACTCCCGGTATCAGTGAGCGTTTATCTAAAGTAAATTTAAATGGAGTCCCTGCTTTTGTAGCTTGAATTAACTTACCATCTGCTAAATACATAGTGTAGCTTATACTAGTTTCAACAGAAGATTTAAATCTTTTTCCAGTACCTCTTTTTAACGTTAATATTTGTAAACCAGAAGCTTGTTTTTTTGCTTTTTTCACATTCATTTTTTCATAAAACAATTTCTGATCCGAAGCAAATTTCTCTAATCTAGCTTTTTCAACTCTCTCTAATTCTGCAAGACGTTCTTCTTCTTTTTCTGCACTTTTTGCAATTCCTTCTTCAAAAACTTTTACAGCATCAAATGTTTTTGCAACATCACCTTTTTTTACAATGGTAATTTTTTTAATAATATCAGAATTGGCAATTGAATCAAGAATATTCAAATCGCTAACAACTTTTCCAAAAATAGAATGACATCCTATTCTTGGGTTACTGCAATCTTTCAATTGATTATCGTTATTGTAAGCATCTAACCACGGTGTTGGCTTGTATGTAATAAAAAACTGACTCCCATTGGAATTAAACCCTGAATTTGCCATGGATAATATTCCTTTACTACTATGTCTCAATATAGAATCAAATTCATCATAAAATTTATATCCTGGACCGCCTTTTCCATTCCCCAATGGATCTCCACCTTGAATCATAAAATCTTTAATAACGCGATGAAAGGTTAATCCATCATAAAACTTTTTACCTTTTAATGAGTCAGAAACTTTTGGGTTTGTACCTTCAGCTAATGTTATAAAATTTGCAACTGTTAATGGAACTTGTTCAGGGTATAGCTGAACTATTATTTTACCTTTATTGGTTTCAATATTAGCATAAATTCCATCTTCAAAATTGCTGAACTCATCTTTACATGAAGTAAAAATTAGAATAAATAATACCAGGATTTGTAAACTTCTTTTTTTCATTTTCTTATTTATTTGATATCCAATAATTCAACTTCAAAAATTAAAGCCATGTAGGGTTTAATTATTCCTGGTCTAGGGTTTTCACCATATGCTAATTCTTGCGGAATAAAGAATTTGTATTTTGAGCCAACATTCATTAACTGTAAGCCCTCAGTCCAGCCTTTTATAACTTGTGTTACACCAAATTCTGATGGAGTACCCCTGTCAACAGAACTATCAAAAACTGTTCCATCAACTGTTGTTCCATGGTAATGTACTTCAACTCTGTCGGTAGTTTTAGCCTTTTTGCCTTTACCTTCTTTTAATACACTATATTGTAATCCACTTTTGGTAGTTTTTACTCCTTCTTTTGTTTTGTTAGCCTCTAAAAAAGCTAGCCCTTCTTTTTTATAAACTTCAAATTTAGCTAGTTCTTTTTTCTTATTTTCTTCTTGTTTTTTTTGAAAATACGTTTGTATCGTTTTTTGAATATCTTTTGAATCTAATAATAAATTGGTAGAATCTAAACCATTTCTTATCGCTTGAATTAAAATTTCTTTATTCACGTCTTCAAAACCATTTTTTAATTGACTGGACATGCTTAAACCCACAGCGTAACTAACTGAATCTAACTCCGTTTCTAAAGATTTCACTTCTTTAACTTGGTTTTCACAGGAAAATAATGTTCCAATAACTAAAACGGCTAAGGTGTTTCTAATAATACTCATTTTTATTTATTTATATTTATTAATGTAACTCTACTTATTATTGAGGTATTCATACCTATTTTATTTTCGTCTCCTAGAACTCCAAAAGCATTAAAAGAGGGAATTATAAATTTTATACTTTCTCCTTCTTTCATTAATTTTATTCCATATTGTAATCCCGGAATAAAATCTTCTTTGTCTACAATATATTCTTTGACACCTATAAATTCTTTTGAATATAAAATTTGATCACTTAAATCTAAAATATCATAGGTTAAAGAAATAACATCGTTTTTAGATGGAGTTATGGTATCCGTCTGTTTTTTATCGATATAATGATACCAAAATCCATAGGAGGAACGAATATAATCATGTAAACTATCTTTTCTGATATAATTTTTAATTTTTATTTCTTCAATAGTATTGATTTTTTTTAGAAGTGCTGTGGTAGACTCCAATAAACCACTACTACTAGCTGATATAGGTCTTCTTGCCTCTTGTTTAGAACAAGAAATTACTACAAAAAAAACAAATAAATATAAAATTCTAAACTTCATATGATTTGAGTAAACCTTCTTTATTTTTTGGTAATAATTTATTAAATTTATTAATGGTATCCTCCATAGAAAGATCTGACTTTCCTCCTGCAGCATTATCATGACCGCCTCCATTAAAATTTTCTCTTGCAAATTGATTTACCGAAAATGTTCCTTTAGATCTAAAAGATATTTTTATGATTCCCTGTTCTTTATCCTCTATAAAAATTGCAGCCATTACTATTCCTTGAATTGATAGCGCATAATTCACAATACCTTCGGTATCTCCTTTCTTAAAGTTGTTGGCTATTTTCTCCTCTTGTGTAAGCGTTATGTATGCTGTTTTGTATGCAGATTGAACTTTAAGATTACTTAATGCTTGTCCAAGTAATTGCAACCTACCATAGGAGCTTGAATCATAAACATCACTATGTATTTTATGATTTTCTGCACCCTTATCTATCAAATCGGCTATAACCCTGTGTGTTAAGCTCGTAGTTGATCGAAACCTGAATGAACCAGTATCTGTCATGATACCAGTATACAAACAGGTAGAAATTTCTGAATCAATCAAGTTTAAGTCTCCCATTTTTTCAATAAAATGATATACCATTTGACAAGTAGAACACATTTCTACATCAGAATACATATAAGTAAAGGTGTCAGGTTGTTGGTGATGATCAATTAACACAAAGTCTTTTTGATAACTTTCTAATGTATTTTGCATATCCTGACCAACTCTATGCAGTGCATTAAAATCTAATAGAAATATAATTTCGGAGGCGTTTATGGCTCTTTGAGCCTGAGAATTCTGCCAATCAAACCTGTATGTGTTGTCTGAGCCAGGAAGCCAATGTAGAAAATCAGGGTATTCATTAGGCACTACAACTGTTGGGGTATGTCCTTTCTTTTTTAAATAATGACACAAGCCCAAAGAAGCACCCATAGCATCACCATCTGGGTTTCTGTGTCCAACTATAACAACATTTCTAGGAGTTTCTAAAAATGATTTAAGTTCTTCAAATTGTTTCAAAATCATAAGTTGCGAAGATACAATTTTATTAAAAAATTATGTACTTTTGCCGCGATTTATAAAACATTATACAAAACAAAAATGGCAACAAACAGAACATTTACAATGATTAAACCAGATGGTGTCGAAAATGGACATACTGGTGCAATTTTAGATAAAATTAATTCGGCAGGTTTTAGAATAGTGGCAATGAAAAAAACACAAATGACTAAAAACGATGCAGAAACATTCTATGCAGTTCACAATGAACGCCCTTTCTTTGGAGAATTAGTAGCATTCATGACTAGAGGTCCTATCGTAGCAGCTATTTTAGAAAAAGAAAATGCTGTTGAAGATTTTAGAACTTTAATTGGTGCAACAAATCCAGCAGATGCTGCAGAAGGAACCATAAGAAAACTCTATGCAACTTCTATGGGAGAAAATGCAGTTCATGGTTCTGACAGTAACGAAAATGCTGAGATAGAGGGTAATTTTCATTTTTCTGGAAGGGAAAAATTTTAAAAATAAAAAAATAAAAAAAAACCGAGCATATAGCTCGGTTTTTTTTTTAAATACTACTTATTATAATTACACTAACATCAATTTAGAAATCACTTTATCTCCAATTTCCTCATTAATCATCTTGATAATTTTTTCTTTACCATAGCTTAATTCTTCTCTTAAAACAGATGATGTTAACCTAATTATTAATGTCTTTTTTTGCAATTCAACTGAATGTGTATAGGAAGTAACTCCCTGCCCCATTAGTTTATGCCAAGCCTCTTCAACTTTTATTTTTTGCATTCCCTTAGACAAATTATTTTCTTTTATGAAAGATTTCATGAGTTGTTTAAGCGCTAAAGAATCATTTTCTCTTTTAGACATGGAGTCTCTGTTTTGGATAAATTTAATGAAAGCGTAGATCTTATTACTGTAAAACTACATATTATAAATTTGATATGATTTATTACTTTGTTCTAGTATTTTTTCGATTCGTTCTGAATGCGTATCCGTAATAAATATCTGACCAAACTCATCATTATTTACCAATTCAATAATTTGAGAAACTCGATGCTCATCAAGTTTATCAAAAATATCATCTAAAAGCAGTATGGGAGTCAAATTAGATTGCTTTTTTATAAATTCAAATTGAGCAAATTTTAATGCTATTAAATATGATTTCTGCTGTCCTTGAGAACCAAATTTTTTTACAGGATAATTACCAATTTCAAAACTTAAATCATCTTTATGAATACCAACAGTAGTATACTGCAAGATTTTATCTTTTTCTAAGTTTTTATTTAATAAATCTCTATAAGAAGAAATAAGTAATTGACTTTTGTATATTAAATCTACTTGTTCTTTATCATTTGAAATAATCTGATATTTAGAATTAAAAATAGGAATAAAGTTTTCTAAAAAACTTTTTCTTTTATCAAAAATATTAGCCCCATAGGCAATTAACTGTTCATTATAAACTTCTAAATTAACAGCATCGAAGGTTCTGTTAGCAGCAAAATACTTTAATAAGGCATTTCTTTGAGATAGTACTTTATTGTAAGCTATAAGATCTTTTAAATAAGTTTTATCTTGTTGAGAGATAACACCGTCAATAAACTTTCTTCTTGCATCACTTCCATCAGTAACTAAATCCCTATCATAAGGAGAAATAATTACTAGTGGGATTTGACCTACATGTTCAGAAAATTTATCATAAGCCTTTCCATTTCGCTTTAGTAGTTTCTTTTGTCCTTTTTTTAAACTACAGATAATTTTTTCTTTTCTATCGTTTATAGTGTAATCGCCCTCAACCATGAAAAAACTCTTAGTATGTTGAATATTTTGAACAGCTACAGGATTAAAATAGCTTTTTGTAAAAGACAAATAATAAATTGCATCTAAGATGTTAGTTTTACCAATACCATTTTGACCAACAAAACAATTAATTTTTTTTTCAAAATCAAAAGTTCTAGAATCAAAGTTTTTAAAATTAACTAAAGATAATTTTCGTAAATACATAACTAAATTTTAAAGTCAATAAGCTTCTGCAAATTATTGAAAAATTACGATATATTGGTTTTTAAATCCAATTAAAAAAACTATTTTTGCCGAACAAATTTTTATAAAAAAATATGGCAACATATAAGAAAAAAGGGTATAAACCTAAAGATAAGAAAGATCAAGAAGCTATAGATATGCAGAGTACAACTGCAGAAGTTTTTAATACGCTAGATGATACTGCTTCAAAATCTGAGCAATGGATTGAAAAAAATAGCAAGTCTTTATTTTATAGTTTAGTTGTTGTGATAGCTTTAATCCTTGGTTTTTTAGGGTACAATAAATTTATAATTGAACCCAAAGAAGAAGCAGCCTCAAATGAACTGTCTTTCCCAAGGAAACACTTTAACGAAGCAGATTTAGCAGCAGGCTCAGAAATTGATTCTTTACTTCAACTCGGTTTAGATGGAGCTGATAACAAATATGGTTTTTTAGATATTTCATCTCAATACAGTGGAACTAAAGCAGCAAATATTGCAAACTATTACGCAGGTATCTCATACTTAAAGTTAAAAGAATATCAGAAGGCAATTGAATATTTAAGTAAATTTTCCTCTGACGATGAAATTCTTGGACCAACTGCAATTGGTGCAATTGGAGATGCATTTGCTGATATTGATCAGACAGAAGATGCCTTAGAATATTACGAAAAGGCAGCTAACTTTAAAGATAATGAATTTACTACACCTTTATTTTTATTCAAAGCAGGAAGATCAGCAATGGATTTAGGTCAATTTGCAAAAGCTGAGAAAATGTTCACTCAGATAAAAGAAGATTACCCTACATCAAATACCAGTAAAGACATCGATAAATACATTTACAGCGCAAAATACGCTCAATAATTTCAATGGCTACAACAAATTTATCACACTACGATAAAACAACTATCCCAAATGCGAATCATCTTCGGTTTGGGATTGTTGTTTCAGAATGGAACTCTGACATTACTGAAAATCTAAAAAAAGGCGCTATTAAAACCCTTTTAGATTGTGGTGCCAAACAAGAAAATATTATTTCTTGGAAAGTTCCGGGTAGCTTTGAATTAGTTTATGGATGCAAAAGAATGATAAAAACACTACAACTGGATGCTATCATCGCTATAGGAAACGTTATTCAAGGAGAAACAAAACATTTTGATTTTGTTTGCAATGGAGTTACGCAAGGGATTGTAGACTTAAATGTTAAACACGATACCCCTATTGTTTTTTGCGTTTTAACGGACAATACGAAACAACAATCAATAGACCGATCTGGAGGTAAGTTCGGAAACAAAGGAATAGAATCTGCAATAGCAGCTATTAAAATGGCTTCTTTAAGTTAGATTTAACAAAGGAACTTCACAACAATCTTGACCATTATTTTATTATTAAGTAACTTTGACAAGCTACATACTAATAACCTAGTATTTGTAGTTAAATAAAAACTTACAAAGTACTGTATGTCTATCATAAAAAGAAAAAACAAAAAATTTGATTATCAACCTAGATATTACAAAGGTGAAGGTAATCCATATGCTATCAAACATAAATTTGATGAATTTAGAAGTTCAACAGGAAGCAATACGAGTTTAAAAGGTAAAATTAATAATGCCATTAGTGATTTAAAAGGAGATCAAAATATTATAACAATTGATGATGAAAATTATCAATTAGATGATTCTCCTTCAAATTCAAATAAAGTTGTTTTATATATAATCGCTGTTTTAGTACTTATTTTTTTATTCATTATAGATTTTGATCTATCCATTTTTAGCCAAAAATAATGTCAGACATTATTCAACTTTTACCTGATCACGTTGCCAATCAAATTGCTGCCGGAGAAGTAGTTCAAAGACCAGCCTCTGTGGTTAAAGAATTATTAGAAAATTCTATTGATGCTTCGTCTACTTCAATTCAGCTTATTATTAGAGATGCAGGAAAAACGTTAATACAAGTTATTGATAATGGAAAAGGCATGAGTACAATTGATGCTAAGCTTTCATTTGAACGGCACGCAACTTCTAAAATAAGAGTTGCAGAGGACTTGTTTAAATTACATACAAAAGGGTTTAGAGGTGAGGCTATGGCTTCAATAGCTGCCATTTCACATGTAGAAATGAAAACAAAGCAAAATTCTCAAGAAATCGGTACGCACATAAAAATTGAAGGCAGTAAAGTTATATACCAGGAAATGACTGCAACACCAGTTGGAACTAATATTGCAGTAAAAAACTTATTTTACAATATCCCAGCTAGAAGAAATTTTTTAAAATCAGATACCATTGAAACCAGACACATTATTGATGAATTCCAACGTGTATCTTTAACTCATCCAGAAATAGCTTTTAGTCTTTATCACAACGATAACGAAATATATCTTTTGAAAGCTAGTAATTTAAGAAAAAGGATTGTAGCTATTTTTGGAGCTAAAATGAATGAAAAACTAGTTCCTGTATCTGAAGACACTGAAATGATATCAATTGAGGGGTTCATTACAAAACCTAACTTTTCAAAGAAAAAAAGAGGAGAACAATTCTTTTTTGTTAATAATCGTTACGTAAAAAGCCCTTATTTAAATCATGCCGTAGTAGCTGCTTTCGAAGGACTGTTAGAGCATGGCTCACATCCATCTTATTTTTTGTATTTGACTGTTCCGTCTAAAAGTATTGACATCAACATACATCCAACAAAAACTGAGGTAAAGTTTGATGATGAAAAGGCTGTATATGCTATTTTAAGAGCTACAGTGAAACACAGTTTAGGACAATACAATGTTGCTCCCATTCTAGATTTTAATAGAGACGCTACTTTAGATACACCTTATAATTTTACAAAACAAGAATCGAAACCTTCTAGTCCAAAAATTACCGTAGACCCTTCTTTTAATCCTTTTAGTAATGAAGATACAATTCAAAATAAATCTTCATTTCAACATGTAAAAGAAAATTCAAATTGGGAAAGTTTGTATGTCACCACAGATGAGGTTGAATTTCAAGAGAAACTATTTGATAATGAGCAAACTTACCCCTCCAATAAAACAATTCAAATTCAAAGAAAATATTTATTAAGTTCCATTAAGTCTGGTGTTGTTTTAATTCATCAGTCGCTAGCACATCAACGAGTTCTTTACGAAGAATTTTTAAACAGTTCCTCACAAGAAGAGGTTCATAGTCAACAATTATTATTCCCTATCACCATTTCATTTTCATCGACTGAAATTGAAATGTTATATACTTTAAAATCAGAATTAGAAAATGTAGGCTTTTGTTTCGATGAATTTACAAAAGAGTCAATTACAATCAAAGGGACTCCCATGTCTATCTCTGAAAGTAAGATTTCAAAAATTTTAGAGGAACTTTTAGAAAATATTAATGTAGATGTTCCAGACATAAATTTTAAGCCCTTAGAGATTATGGCATCTACGTTTGCAAAATCTATTGCTATTAAAACTGGACACGTTTTATCACAAAAAGAACAAGAAAACCTTGTGAATAGTTTGTTTTCGTGTAAGGAGCCTAGTATTAGCCCCTCTGGGAAGGCAATATTTAAGACATTAACCTTACAAGAAATAGATCATCTATTTGCCCGCTAACTTATGAATGGAATTAAACTTACAGAAGGAATAAAGCATCTAATCATTATTAATGTTATTTTATTTATTGGGCCACAACTCATAAATCTAGATCTCACTAATGTTCTTGCCTTACATTTCCCAAAGAATGAAAATTTTGGTTTTTGGCAATATGTTACTCACATGTTTATGCATGGAAGTTTTGCTCATATTCTATTCAATATGTATGGTCTATGGGCATTTGGTACACCTTTAGAAAAAATGTGGGGACGTAATAAATTTTTATTTTTTTACTTCTCGGCAGGAATTGGAGCTGGATTAATTTACTCACTTGTTAATTATTATCAATTTAATGGTTACTTTGATGTATTGATCCAGAATGGACTGAATTCAAATAATATTTCAAAAATATTAGATACAGGAGTGTATACCAATTATGCTGATATTATTACTTTATCTCAAGAAGAATTAAGTAAGTTTTATAGTTTATATCATACACCAGCAGTAGGTGCCTCAGGAGCTGTATATGGCGTTTTGGTTGCTTTTGGGATGTATTTTAAAGATGCAAAATTGGCGTTAATATTTTTTCCTGTTCCAATCGCAGCAAAATACTTTATTCCATTAATTTTGGTTGGAGATTTATTTTTTGGAATGACTAAATATTCAATAGGAAATGTAGCGCATTTTGCACATATAGGAGGTGCTATTATTGGTTTTATATTAGCTTATTACTGGAAAAATAATCAATTCAAATATTACAAATAGATGAGTTTAATTAACGAGTTAAAATCAAAATTTAAATCAGCATCAATTATTCAACAATTAATTTATGTTAATATAGCTGTTTTCATCATCACGTTAATTTTGAGTTCTTTTAGTGGTTTATATGGAAACAAAACAAACTTTATCTATGAATGGTTTTCCTTGTCTTCATCCTTTGAAGAAATGATAATAAAGCCATGGTCATTAGTTAGTTATGGTTTTTTACATCATGGTTTTTTACACATATTGTTTAATTGTCTAGTGTTGCATTTTTTTGGAAGACTTTTCTTAGAGTATTTCTCTGAAAAACAAGCCTTAAATTTTTATATTTTAGGAACCTTATTTGGTGGAATTGCTTATTTACTGAGCTATAGTTATTTCCCTTTATTTGAAGGAAAAGTTCATACCATGGTAGGCGCTTCAGCAGGTATAACAGCCATTGTTATTGGAATCGCTACTTATATTCCAAATTATCAACTACAATTAAGGTTTATTGGGTATGTTAAAGTTTGGCAATTAGCCGGAGTTTTTATTTTATTTGATTTAATTTCATTAGCAGGCGGAAATGGTGGAGGTCACATAGCCCATTTAGGGGGGGCGTTGTTTGGCTACATTTATGTATCTAAGGCGAGTAATAAAAAGAGTAATCTTTTTAGCTGGTTTTCTGAATTATTTTCTAATAGAAAAAAACCACTTCAAACTGTTTACAAGTCAACTAAAAAAACAAGTACAAAAAAATCAACAAATAATAAACAAGCTAAAATAGATTCAATACTAGATAAAATTAGTAAAACAGGATATGAAACGCTTACAAAAGAAGAAAAAGAATTTTTATTTAAACAAAGTAACTAGTTCAGTTCAAAAGAAGGTAAAATAATTGATGGTAAAATATAATTTTTGGCATAAAATAATTGTCTTTGTAAATTCTATCTCATCAATACTATTGCTATTATCCTATCTACTTCCCTTCATATCACCAAAAACAGTTCCAATTTTAACTATAGTAAGTATAGCAGTTCCAGTACTATTTATAGCAAATGTTTTTTTTGTGATCTATTGGATTATAAAATTAAAAAAATACTTTATGATCTCTTTGATTTCAATTCTTCTAGGTTTTGGATACATAAGTAGTATCTATAAATTTTCAGAGAAGAAAGTTTTTCTAAATAATGATATAAAAGTAATGAGTTATAATGTTCGTTTATTTAATCATTATCAATGGTCATCTGATACTACAATTGTAAAAAAAATATCTACGTTTATCTCTGAAAAAAAACCAGATATATTATTAATTCAAGAGTACTATAATGCTAAAGATCTTCAAATTAAGTATCCATATCAATTTGTAAAAACAAAAACTAATTTCAGTAAATTTGGATTAGCCATTTTTTCTAAGTACAAAATAATAAATTCAGGCTCTTTAGATTTAAAGGATAGTGCAAACAATATTATTTTTACAGACATCATAAAGGATAAAGACACTATAAGAGTTTATAATATTCATTTAGAATCTTTGAAAATGAATACGAGTCAGGAAAATTTTGGAACAAAAGATTCTGATAAACTTATAAAAAAAATGGAAGCTTCTTTTCAGAAACAGGCAAAACAAGTTGAACTATTTTTAAATCACGAAAAAAAATGGACTGGAAAAAAAATTCTTTGTGGAGACTTTAATAATACAGCATTTTCTTGGGTTTATAAAGAGCTCTCTAAAAATAAACAAGATGCATTTAAAGTTGCAGGTAAGGGGTTGGGTAAAACTTTTAATTATTGGTATCCTTTGAGAATAGATTTTATATTAACAGATTCTAATTTTGATATCAATAACTTTAAAACATTTAACGTTCCTTATTCAGATCACTATCCAATTTCAGCAAGGATAAATTTAAACCAGTAAAATAACATCTGTTTTAAATTAGAGCATTCTTAATCCACTTTGAATACAGTTCTAAGGTCTAACATATCTAATGGATTAATCCCTAAACCTTTAATGTTTTTTTGAGAGAAACGAATTACTTGGTCGTAGTACAATGGAACAACAGGGGCTTCATCAATTAAAATACTATCCATTTTTTGATATAGCTTAAATCGTTTTGAAGAATTTACGATAGAAATAGCTTTTTCATAGAGCCTATCAAAATCAATGTTTTTAAAGTGAGTATAATTTGGTCCATTGGGTGTGAAATTTTTACTGTAAAATAACGATAAATAATTTTCAGCATCAGGGTAATCAGCAATCCAACTAGCACGGAAAATAGAGAATTTACCTGTAGCTTTCCCTTGACGCAAAGAAGAAGGAGGTATTACATCTACCCTAACCTGAATCCCAATATTTTGAAGCTCTCGCTGAATAAACTCACATAGATCTAAATAATTACTATTGGTTGTAATGGTAATTGATGGGTAGATATTACCTGTTTGATCTTTATAAGTCTGAATTAATTCACGGGCAATTTTAGGGTTATATGTAAACCCTTTAAGGTTATTAAAAGAGGGTAAACCAGATGGAATAAAACCATTAACTGCAGGTGTTCCTATTCCATTTCTTAAATATTTAACCATTTTCTCTCTATCGAAACCATAATTAATAGCCTTTCTAATTAATTTATTACTAGTAATTTTATTTTTATGATCTAAGTATATCCCTAAATACTCTGTATTCAAATAGGGGCCCGTTTCCATCTGTATTGTTTGGTTATATTTGGGTTGTAATGTTCCATTTAAGGTAATGATATCATCTTTATATGAGGCATCAAGGCTCTTTATGAAGTCTAAATTTCCTTGAATAAATTGCAAGAATTCACTTTGTTTATCCGGCAAAAATGTAATCGCTACCGCCTCAAGATATGGAAGCTGATTTCCTAAACTATCTTTTTCAAAATAAGTTGGATTTTTTCGCAATACAAGTTTGGTGTTCTCTACCCATAATTTAAACCGAAATGGTCCTGTTCCTATTGGATTTGAACGATATTCATCATCAAAATATTCAATAGCTTCTTGAGAAACAACAGAACAATACTTCATAGCCAATAATCCCAAAAATGGAGGAAAAGCTTGTTTTAACTCTATTTTAAAAACTGTATCACTGATCGCTGAAAAGTTTTTTACGTTTTGTAATACCCAAGCACCAGGTGAAGCAACATTTTTATCTAAAAGTCTATGAAAACTATACTCAAAATCAAGAGCAGTAACTAATCTTGTAGAATCAATACCAAATAAGCCATGTCTATGAAAATAAACATCATCTCTAAGTGAAAAAGTATACACTTCCCCATCCTCCGAAATATCCCAATGCTTGGCAATACTAGGTTTAACCTGTAAACTATCATCTAATTGAACCAAGCCGTTATACAATTGATTTACGGCCCAAATATTCCGTTGATCTTTTGCAAAAGCCGGATCTAAAGAGGTAATGTTAGAATGTTCATTGTATCTAAAAACCTGAGAATCATCAAAATTAGATGTTCCTTTTTGGCATGAAGCTAGCATAAGAACAAACAACAAATAATACCAATTATCTTTTAAAACCATAGTCTCTTTCTACTTTACAAATTCTTAATTGGTAGTGTTGATACCCTTTATTTCTTCCTTTAACTCTAGGCTCTGTATGTTCTATATTGTTTTTCCATTTAGTAATAGACGCTATATTTTTCCAATAAGAAACCGTAATTCCAATCTCGTTTCTAGTAGATTCAATTCCTAAATATCCACCTTGTAGCTTAGCTAATTCTTCCATTCTTATTGCAGTTTTTTCATAATCAGCTATAATCATAATAATAATTGGTATTTTGTTTCAGGTAATTTAGTAAGTGTATCTATTCCATCACTAATATATTCAAAATTACATTTTTTCAAAATCTTAGCAGAAGCCACATTAAGATTAATTACGTATCCAATCAATTTTGGCATACCAATAGATTTGCAGTACACTACAGAAGCTTCACACAAATTAGATCCATACCCTAAACCCCAATATTTTTCTAAAAAACGATATCCTATTTCGTCATCTCCTTGATTATCTTTTATAAATGCTACAGTTCCAACAAACTCATTGTCTGATTTTCTATCTATGGCATAAATCCAAAAATCATTTCCCTCTTTATCATAAAAGCTAATTAACCGCTCCAATTCAATTAAATGTTCTTTTTCAGATTGAACTGCTCCAGTAACATATTGCATCACTTTGGGATTGCTTTGCATCTTATGATATGGTTTTATATCACTCATTTTTAGCCTCCTAACAAGCAATATTTCCGTTTCAAAAATGATTTGACTCTTCATGTATCTTTTCAGAATTATTGTAACTTTGTGTGCCTTTAAATGTACAAGAATGAATGCAGATAAAAAAGTAGCATTTTATACCTTAGGATGTAAGCTAAACTTTTCAGAAACCTCTACAATAGCTCGTAGTTTTGTTAACGAAGGCTTTAACCGTGTAGATTTCAACGAAAAGGCAGATGTATATGTAATTAATACTTGTTCAGTTACAGATAATGCAGATAAACGCTTCAAATCAATCGTTAAAAACGCCTTAAAGAAAAATGAAGAGGCGTTTCTTATTGCTGTTGGTTGTTATGCACAGTTAAAACCTGAGGAGTTAGCTGCTGTTGACGGAGTTGACTTAGTTTTAGGAGCTACTGAAAAATTTAATGTTACAAGTTACATCAACGACCTGACCAAAAACCAACATGGAGAAGTACATTCTTGTGAAATTTCTGATGCCGATTTTTATGTGGGGTCTTACTCTATTGGTGATAGAACTCGAGCTTTTTTAAAAGTACAAGATGGTTGTGATTATAAATGTACGTATTGTACAATTCCTTTAGCTAGAGGGATTTCTAGAAGTGATACCGTAGAAAATGTATTGACTAATGCTCAAGAAATTTCTAAAAGAGGCATCAAAGAAATTGTCTTAACTGGAGTTAATATAGGGGATTATGGAAAAGGTGAATTTGGAAATAAAAAACACGAACATACTTTTTTAGAATTGGTAAAAGAATTAGACAAGGTAGAAGGCATTCATCGCCTAAGAATTTCATCAATTGAGCCAAATTTACTAAAAGATGAAACCATAGATTTTGTAGCAGACTCGAAAACTTTTGTTCCTCATTTTCATATTCCATTACAAAGTGGAAGTGACGATTTATTAAAATTAATGAAGCGTCGTTATTTGAGAGATACTTATACCAATAGAGTTCATAGAATTAAACAAATAATGCCAAACGCATGTATTGGTGTAGATGTTATTGTTGGTTTTCCAGGAGAAACTGATGAGCATTTTTTAGAGACTTACAACTACTTAAATGATTTAGATATCTCCTATTTACACGTTTTCACCTATTCTGAAAGACCAAATACAGAAGCTGTTTTAATGAATGGAGTTGTTCCAAAAAAAGTAAGGGCAAAACGCAGTAAAATGTTACGTGGGTTGTCTGTAAAAAAACGCAGAGCTTTTTATGAAAGTCAATTAGGGAGTTCTTCAACAGTTTTATTTGAAAGTGAAAATAAAGAGGGTTATATTCATGGTTTTACTGAGAATTATGTGAAAGTAAAAACACCATGGAATCCTAGCTTAGTAAATACACTACAACAAATCTCGTTAACTAAAATTGATGAAGATGGTTTAGTTCGATTTGATTTTATTGATGAATTAGTCTCTTCACCTGTAACATGACGTTTAGTTAATGGAAAAGAAACAAATCTACTTTATGCCTGGCTTGGGTGCTAACCCCAAGATATTTGAATATATTTCACTTCCAAAGGATCGATTTGAGATTCATCTTCTAACGTGGAAAATACCTGTATCAGAAGATGAGTCTATCCAAGATTATGCTCAAAGAATGGCAGGAGAAATTAAACACCAAAACCCTGTTTTATTAGGAGTATCTTTTGGGGGTGTTTTAGTGCAAGAGATAGCAAAAATTATTGCTGTTGAAAAAGTAATTTTGGTATCAAGCATAAAAAGTCATCATGAATTTCCGAACCGATTAAAACTGCTACAAAAAACAAAAGGATACAAATTTTTTCCTACTAAAGTTATTGAAAACTTTGAGAAGTATAAAAAATATTTTTTAGGCGATTTCCTTAGGAAAAGGGCTGATTTGTACACTAATTACTTATCAGTTAATGATGCTAGATATCTAAAGTGGGCGCTTTACAGTTTATTGCATTGGCAACAAGAGAATGCACCAAAAAATATAGTTCACATACACGGAGACAATGACCACATTTTTCCTTCAAAACATATTAAAAATTTCATTAAAATTAATGACGGAACTCACGCTATGATTTTGTTGAGAGCCAAAGAAATTTCAGAAATAATTATTAGCATTTTCAACTAATTTTAGTAGTATTTTATTAAATTTAATATTTAATCATCTAATGAGAATACAATGCCAAAAATAATCCGTTTTTTATCAGTTATTACCCTAACACTTCTCTCTATTTCTTTTTTTAATGCCCTGCATGTATCTGATGTTGGTTCAGAAAAAAACACTTCAGAGACTTACACCATCAAAGCTCTAAAAATACCAAATAATCTAACTTTTGCTGGTGAAAAAGTACCCACTGAACTCTATGATATTAAGGAGCGAATGGATAGAGAATTACTCGTAAATACCTATTGGCAGTCTAATGGATTATTATTAATTAAAAGAGCGCATAAATATTTCCCTCTTATAGAACCTATGTTGAAAGCATATGGAATTCCAGATGATTTTAAATATTTAGCTGTCGCAGAAAGTGGATTAGAAAATAATTCATCCCCGGCTGGTGCAGCTGGATTTTGGCATTTTTTAAAAACCTCAGCTAGAGAATATGGATTAGAAGTTAATCAAAATGTAGATGAACGATACAACCTAGAAAAAGCTACAAAAGTTGCCGCAGAATATTTGAAAAAATCTAAAGAACGTTTTGGCACATGGACACTAGCCGCGGCTGCTTACAATGCGGGAAATGCTCGTATAGCTAGAAATTTAAAAAAACAACAAGTAGATGATTATTATGATTTGTTATTGAATAATGAGACCGCTAGATATATATTTAGGATTGTTGCACTGAAAGAAGTTTTGTCTTATCCAAAGAAATATGGTTTCGAGTTTGAAAAAGAAGATTTATACTATCTACCAAAAACAAAAACAGTAAAAGTTGATACCGTAATTTCCAACATAGCTTCTTTCGCAAAAGGTTTTCAAACAAATTATAAAGAATTAAAATTACATAACAGGTGGCTTAGAGAAAACAAATTGAATAATAAAAGTAGAAGATTATACACCATAAAGATTCCTTTAAAGGAATAAAAAAAAGCCTATCTAATCAGATAGGCTTTTGTTTGAAAAATTAACTTGTAGTATATATTAGATTACTCTTACGTTTACTGCGTTTAATCCTTTTCTTCCTTCTTGTAACTCAAACTCTACTTCATCATTTTCACGAATTTCATCGATCAAACCTGATACATGTACAAAATGTTCACTGTTGTTTCCTTCTTCTACGATAAATCCAAATCCTTTAGATTCGTTGAAAAATTTTACGGTACCTTTACTCATAATATTAATTTGTTGTGTTGCCTATAATTTAAAAGACAACTTTGTTTATAAAGTGCAAATCTACATTAAAATATTTATAAAATTCTATTTTTTAATAATTCTTTTGCAGCTCTTAAACGGCTGATTAGTCGATAATTAATAAATTAACTTAATTTTATGAATTAAAATAAATCACCTAAGAAGGCTTTTAGCTGATTCAAAATCAGAAATAATTTCTTCTAAAATGTCTTTTGATGAACTAATTTCGTTTATAATCCCAGCTATTTGACCAATTTCTAATTCTCCATTGTCTAAATCACCCTCGAAAATTCCTTTTTTGGCCCTAGCTCTTCCCAATAAACCTGTTAGTTCTTCTTTAGTTGGATTATTTTTATACAGCTCCTGAATTTCCTGATAAAATTTATTTTTTATCAAACGAACTGGTGCTAATTCTTTTAAAGTAAGATGAGTGTCACCATCTTTGACATCAATAATTTTCTGTTTAAAGTTTTCATGAGCAGAAGATTCTTTGGAAGCTGCAAATCTACTACCTATTTGAACTCCATCTGCTCCTAACACCATAGCAGCTAACATTCCACGACCGTTTCCAATCCCCCCTGCTGCAATTACAGGAATAGCAACACTTTCTTTCACCATTGGAATCAAGGTAAATGTGGTAGTCTCTTCACGTCCATTATGACCTCCTGCTTCAAATCCTTCACATACAATGGCATCTACTCCTGCAACTTCAGCTTTTAATGCAAATTTTACTGAACTAACTACATGAACAACAGTAATTCCTTTTTCTTTTAAAAAAGAGGTCCAAGTTTTTGGATTCCCTGCAGAAGTGAATACTATTTTCACATCCTCTTCAACAATAATATCCATCAATTCGTCTACCTGAGGGTATAACATGGGAACATTTACACCAAAGGGGTTATCAGTAGCTTTTTTACATTTTTGAATATGTTCTCTAAGCACATCTGGATACATCGATCCTGCACCAATTAAACCCAAACCTCCGGCATTAGAAACAGCTGATGCTAATTTCCAACCACTTACCCAAACCATGCCTCCCTGAACAATTGGGTATTTAATATTAAAAAGATTTTTTATAATATCTCCCATCTTATATTTTATTCAGTAAATCCGACTCTAAAACCTAAATTATAAGTTATGTTAAAGGGTATTCTTCTGTTCATATCTATCGCAGGTGTCCATCCTTTTATATTTTCAAAATAAGATTTTAATCGATTACTTAAATTTAATGGAATATTAGTTGGAATATGAACATTTGTAATATTCCCATCAATATCAATATCAAAATTTAAGAGAATAAAACCATTAACTTGAAATCTAATTCTATTGTGAACTTCTTTGACTCTTTCCCAAAATTTATCCAAGTATCCTCCATTAAAAGATGGAGCTTTGTAGGTTACTAAATCTGCATCAATTTTTTGACCTGTTTCATCATAGAAAACATTTTTCATCGATTTTCCATTGCTGTAGTATTGTTTTGTGGCTAATAGTCCGTTAAAATGATAATATTTCCAAATTCCAACTTTAACTCCATTACTATACATACCCTCAGCATTAATTTGTTTGTTATAAAACCAAGATTTATAGTTACCTGTTAATTCAGAATTACTATCAAAAGACTTAACTACTGACAATTCCCCTTTCACAGAAAAAGAATAACTTATTCCAATTGGTTTTACTCTTTTTTTTGATTTAAAAAACCTCTTTTCTTTCAACTTCCCACCGTTATAATACCTTGTATGTTCCCATACACTATCTTTCTTAACTATAGTTTCTACAGAGAAAGCATTGTTTTTTTTTACAATATTTCCTTTGTAATCTAAATAATTTACAATTGAATCTTGGGCAAAAAAATTACTTGTAATCATTAACATGATTAGTAATATTATTTTTTTCATAGCAATTTATTAATTAAGAAATGACTCCAGATCCTAATAATTCTTCATTTTTATACCAGGCCACAAATTGACCTTCTTGAATCGCAGATTGAGGATTTTGAAATTCTACAAATATTCCGTTTTCTACTTTATGTAAGATAGCTTTCTCTAAGGGTTGACGATATCGAATTCTAGCCTCAACATCTAAAGATTCATGATTTTTTAGCTTGAGATCTTCACGAATCCAGTGTTCTTCTTCATTAGAAACAAATAAAACACTTCTAAACAATCCTTTGTGATGTTTTCCTTCCCCTGCATAAATAACATTCTCACGCACATCAGTTTCAATAACGAATAATGGCTCTTTGGTTCCTCCAACCGCTAAACCTTTACGTTGTCCTTTCGTAAAATAATGAGCTCCTAAATGTTTCCCAACTACTTTCCCATCTTGTTTATTGTATTGGTATTTAGTTGCAAAAAAATCTAACTCTTCTGCTTTAGAATTAAAATTAGGTTGTTCTCTTTGGTAAACGTCAGCTGTATTAGAAACTTGTACGATTTCTCCCTCTTTTGACTGAAGTTTTTGTTGTAAAAATTCTGGTAAACGAACTTTACCTATGAAACATAGACCTTGAGAATCTTTTTTCTCCGCAGTAATTAAATTTGCTTTTTTTGCTATTTCTCTTACTGCTGGCTTTGTTAATTCTCCAATAGGGAAAAGGGCTTTAGATAACTGATATTGTGATAATTGACACAAAAAATAAGATTGATCTTTATTACTATCTTTTCCAGCTAATAGTTTATATACAGGTTTGTTATCGATAATTTCTTCCTCTTTTCTACAATAATGACCTGTAGCAACAAAATCTGCTCCTAAATCTAAAGCAATGTCCATAAAAACATCAAATTTTATTTCTCTATTGCACAAAATATCAGGATTTGGAGTTCTCCCTTTTTCATATTCATCAAACATATAATCAACAATACGTTCTTTGTATTGTTCACTTAAATCCACTACTTGAAAAGGAATTCCTAATTTTTCGGCAACAATTAAAGCATCATTGCTATCTTCTAGCCAAGGACATTCATTTGAAATTGTAACAGAATCATCATGCCAGTTTTTCATAAAAAGACCAATAACTTCGTACCCTTGTTCTTTTAATAAATAAGCAGTAACACTACTATCTACACCACCAGAAAGCCCCACTATTACTCGTTTCATGAAATAAAATCTAAATCGTAGACAAATCTACAAAAATGCTGTTTAACTTTATTTAGAAAATAAGTATATAGTTGTGTACTACCCAAGAAAAATAGATTAGTTGTTGTTTATCGTGTTCTTATTGAATTTATTTCCTTCTTTTTTCTCTTTTTTAGATACTTTTTTTCCTCCGATATAGAATTCCCACTTCCCTATCCTTTTGCCGTCTTTATAGACACCCTCTTCTTTTAAATCTCCGTTTAATTCAAAATACATGCCCTTACCGTCAAGAATGTCATTTTTATAATTAACTTTTTCTATTAAAACTTCTTGGTCTGAAAATTTTTCAGAAACACCATTTTTCATACCCCTACTATATTGGGTAATTTCTAAAATATTTCCATTCTTATAGTAATTTTTTAATATACCTTCCAATTTTCCATTTGTATAAAACTCTTCAGAAAAAATAGTACCATTAGGGAAAAAATAAACCCACTTCCCTGTCCTACTCTTTTTCAACATAGTTCCTTTGGTTCTTAACTTACCATCTAAATTGTAATACCTAACTTTTGCAGAGTCTGAAGCTGAAGAAAACTCTTTTATAATTACTGGATGTCTAGAGGTTGTAATATCATAATATTTGAAAACACCCACCTCTTTTCCATTGACAAACGACCCTACATAACGAATACGATTATTAGAATAGTATTTTTTCCAAACCCCTGTTCTTTTTTTTTCTTTTGTTAACTGATTAATCTTTTGAGCATTAACCTCCTCTAGCGATCCTAAATAAAAAGAAAATAAAAGAATAAATACTGTGAGTGATTTGGTATTAAGCAACTTATGATACATCATAAAGTAAATATACAGATTTGATTTAATTTATTTTTTATCAAAGCAAGTGAACTATAAAAAACAGTTTAAAATGTTATAGTGATATCAAAATTATTAGAGTATCGTATTCTGATTATTTTTAACTCAGCTTAAACATGAACCAAAGACTTTATAATTATGCATATAAACTTCATTTGGAGTTTCTATAAAAACATTAAAAAAGCATACACTAAATCTAAGGAATTGAGTATTTTTGTTTTTGTTGAACTCAACTATAAAAAATGAATATTACACAATTAAATGCCATTTCTCCTATTGATGGGAGATATCGAAATAAAGTAGCGCAATTAGCAAATTATTTTTCTGAAGAAGCACTTATAAAATATAGGGTTTTAGTAGAAATAGAATATTTCATTGCCCTATGTGAAATTCCTCTACCACAACTCAGTGGTTTTGATAAAACTATCTATCCTGAATTAAGAAAAGTTTACAAAAGTTTTTCTTCAGATGATGCTCAAAAAATCAAGGATATAGAGAAAGTAACTAATCATGATGTAAAGGCTGTAGAATATTTTATAAAAGAAAAGTTTGACTTGTTAGGCCTAGAAAAATTTAAAGAATTTATTCACTTCGGACTAACATCTCAAGACATCAATAATACCGCTATCCCATTATCAATTAAAGATGCTATCAACGATGTTTATTCAGTAGAATTAGCAAAGGTTTTAAATCGACTAAAAGAACTTTCTAAAGACTGGGCAGACATTTCAATGTTGGCAAGAACTCATGGGCAACCTGCTTCACCTACTCGGTTAGGTAAAGAAATTGAGGTATTTATTGTAAGAATAGAAGAACAGCTGAGATTTACTACTCAAATTCCTAATGCTGCTAAATTTGGTGGTGCAACGGGTAATTTTAATGCACATAAAGTAGCTTATCCTTCGATTGATTGGAGAGCATTTGGTTCTAATTTTGTAAATCAAGTATTAGGTCTTCACCACTCTTTTCCAACAACTCAAATTGAACACTACGATCATATGGCGTCTTTATTTGATGGGTTAAAAAGAATAAACACCATATTAATTGATTTAGATAGAGACATTTGGACCTATGTAGCTATGGATTATTTTAAGCAAAAAATTAAAAAGGGAGAAATAGGGTCTTCGGCTATGCCACATAAAGTAAACCCTATAGATTTTGAGAACTCTGAAGGAAATTTAGGAATTGCTAATGCAATTTTTGAGCATCTATCAAGTAAACTTCCCGTGTCTAGAATGCAACGTGATTTAACTGATAGCACAGTTTTAAGAAATGTAGGTGTTCCATTTGGTCATACCTTGATTGCCTTTGCTTCAACATTAAAAGGTTTAAATAAGTTATTATTGAATGAAAGTAAATTTCAGGAAGAATTAGATAATAATTGGGCAGTAGTTGCTGAGGCAATTCAAACAATCTTGAGACGTGAGGGCTACCCAAACCCATACGAAGCTCTAAAAGGTCTAACTAGAACCAACGAAAGCATAAATAAGCAGTCTATTGCTAATTTTATCGAAAATTTAGATATTTCTGATGATATTAAAAATGAATTAAAAGCAATAACGCCCTCAAACTACACTGGAATCTAATGAAGAATAATTATAGTAATAAAATTACAACGCTATTTTCAATCTTAATTATCGTTTTTTTTCTATCGTCATGTAGTTCAAAAAAAGCGAACAATGCTGAAAGGTTTAAGTTGGGTGTTTTTGAAATTCCTGCCGGAAAAGGATACAGTAAAACAATTGTTACTAGAATTGACAGCTTACAAGTTGAAGAGTATATTAAATACACTGAAATATCAACAGATTCAGGAGTTTTTAAAAGAGAGAATAAAATTATTGATACGCTTTATATCAAATGGAAAAATAATTTCTTTTACACATTAAAAATGAAATCTCCTCAAACAGAACTCGACAAAGACCCTATTTTTGTTCAAATTAATAAGTTATCAGATTCTTCTTATGATTTTACTGCTAAAATTGGATTTTCAGAATTTAAACAAAAAGGTACAGTATATAAAATAAAGTAAGTCATGGAATTATTTTTTCAAATAGATACCTGGGTTGCACTATTAACCCTAACATTTTTAGAAATTATTCTAGGAATAGACAATATTATATTCATCTCTATATCTGCAAATAAATTACCCAAAACACAACAAAAGAAAGCAACTTTACTAGGGCTTGCTTTAGCTATGATTACACGTATTCTATTACTTTTTAGTGTCTCTTATTTAATTGCCTTAAAAGATCCATTTATAATAATTAACAATTCTTGGTTAGAGACTGGAATAACTGGTCAAAGTATCATTCTGCTACTAGGTGGATTATTTTTATTATACAAGAGTACTAGTGAGATTCATCACAAGATGGAAAAAACCACTAATACTAACTCTAATACAAATCCAAAAACAAATACTTTCTCTAAAATTATTGTTCAAATAATTTTAATAGATATTGTTTTCTCTTTTGATTCTATTTTAACTGCAGTAGGAATGACGAACGGAATTGATGGCGCACTTACTATTATGATTTTAGCAGTCATTATATCTATGATAATTATGATGGTTTTTGCAAATTCAGTTAGTAATTTTGTAAATAATAATCCAACTATTCAAATGTTAGCACTCTCTTTTTTAATTTTAATAGGATTTATGTTAATTGCAGAAGGAGCTCATTTATCTCATTTAAAGATTTTTAACAAATCGGTTGGTGCTATTCCAAAAGGTTATTTGTATTTTGCAATCACATTTTCACTAATAGTAGAGGCGCTTAATATGAAAATTAGAAAAACTAAGAAATCATAAAAAAGATTAGAAGACATAGTATTTCATTGCTGGCAATCCTATTATTTTTACCTGCTAGTATTCAATTGGTTCATTCATTTGAAGTACATAAGGAAATTTTTTGCACCTCTGAGGTTGAAAATCATTTTCACCAAAAAGATCTTAAATGTGAATTATGCCACCTACAAGCTAAGTCAAATGCTCTTCTTCCTAAAGAATTTTTATTCTTTTCAAATAATGAGACTACTATAAATAACAATATAAATTATCAATTTCTTTTAAATTATCAGCAATTATCTTTTTCATTAAGAGGACCACCTCATTTTAACTTTTTATAATACCCTATTAAAGTTAAAAATTAAAAGTAATGTCAAAAAAATATTTTTTGCCTTATTTATTGTTTTTTGTTTGTAACACGATAATAAGTCAAAATTGCAACCTAATATTTAGAGGTGTAATAACAGATTTTCATGATGGAACTCCTATTTCAGGAGCCTATATTAAAGTAGAAGGCTCTAAATTATATGGGATATCAGATAATAAAGGAAGTTTTATTATCAAAAATATCTGTACTTCTAAAATTAAAGCAATTGTATCACATGTATCTTGTGAATCAAAACTAGTTTCTGTGAATTTAAAAGTCAAGTCTTTTACAGATATTCAACTAGAACATCATGTTGAGGAGTTAACTGAGGTAAATATTACCACTATAGCTAATAAAAAAATTAAAACTGTTCAAGAATCATTTATTAAAAATGAAACTCTTGAAAAATTTAGTTCTTTAAGCTTAGGTGATGCTATCAAAGAGATTCCTGGCGTATCATCAATAAATACTGGTAATTCTATTGTAAAACCAGTTATTAATGGGTTACATAGCAGTAGGGTGTTAATTATGACCAATAATGTTAGGTTGCAAGATCAAGAATGGGGAATAGAACACGCTCCAAACATAGATATTAACTCTGCAAGGAGTGTGAGTTTAATTAAAGGAGCTAATGCCCTAGAATATGGTGGTGATGCTATTGGAGGAGTAATAATAGTAAATCCTATTAGAATTTTTGCTAAAGATTCACTTTTTGGAAAAACCATTATTAACGGTCAAAGCAATTCTAAAGGATATGGTTTTAACTCTACTTTTACAAAAACATCTAATAATGGTTGGTATGTTAGTGGTCAAACATCGTACAAAAAATTTGGAGATTTTAATTCTCCTGATTACATATTAACCAATACAGGTAGTGAATCTAGAGCTTTTTCATTATTTACAGGAAGAAAGGAATTTGAACAAGGATATGAATTTTATTATAGTTACTTAAAAAATAAAATTGGTATTTTAAGATCTTCACACATAGGAAATGTTGAGGATTTAGTTGATGGTATAAATTCTAATCAACCTAGAATAATCGATCCCTTTAGTTATGATATTAGTGCACCGAGACAGGAGGTTACTCACCAAATTTTTAAAGGAAAGTATTTTAAGAGGTTTAAAGAATTAGGTAAACTAGATATTCAATATGATTATCAAAACAATCATAGATTTGAGTTTGATATTAGAAGAGGTGATGACAGAAATGTAGCAGCAATAGATTTAAAACTTCAAAGTCATACACTTAAATCAACTTTACAATTAGATTCTAAAACAGCTACTAATTTTAAGTTAGGAGTTTTAGCAAGATACCAAGATCATTTTGCAAATCCAGACACTGGTGTTAGACGTTTAATTCCTGATTATAAAAAATTTGATCTAGGTTTTCATCTGATATCAAATTTTAAACCTACTGACAAAATATTATTAGACATAGGAGTAAGATATGATTTCAATAGAATTAATGCGAAAAAATTTTATCAGACCTCACGATGGGAAGAAAGAGATTATAATATTGATTTTCAAGAAATAATAATACAAGATTTTGGGACTCAATTACTGGTTAATCCAATTTTTGATTTTCACAATCTCTCTGCCTCTTCTGGTGTATTTTTTGAGTTAGATGATAAAAATTCTATGGTTTTTAATTACGGTTTATCAAACAGAGCTCCAAATGTTTCAGAGTTATTTAGTGACGGATTACATCATTCTGCAGCTAGAATTGAATTGGGTGATTTACGATTAAAAAAAGAAACATCTCACAGAATATCTGGAACCTATAATTACAAGAATAGTAATCTAGAAATTCATGTAGATGGTTTTTTTAATTATATAAATAACTTCATTTACATTGAACCATCTGGGGTAGAAACAACAAATAGAGGTGCATTTCCTGTATGGGATTATAAACAAATTAATGCATCACTTTTTGGAGTTGATTTAAACCTTAATTACAATATCACCAAGCAATTTGAATACAATAATAAGTCGTCATTTATTAAAGGAAAAGACCTTAGCTCAGACAGGGCATTAATAGACATTCCTTCATTTAAGACTATAAACATTATGAGGTATTTAAATAAATCATGGTCTAACTTTAACGCAGAGATTGAAAGCGAATGGATATTTAGACAAAATGAATATCCTAATAATAATTTTGAAGCTTTTATTCCAAGAACTAATTCATACGTATTAGTGGACATTAGTACACCGCCACCCGCCTATCATATTTTAAATTTTAGAGGAAGTTTTGATCTTAAAATTTTAAAGGACAATAAGGTAAATTTAGCTTTTACAATTAATAATTTATTAAATACACCCTACAGAGAAAATTTAAACAGACTACGATATTTTGCTGATGAAATCGGAAGAAATTTTACAATTCAACTAAAATTCAATTATTAATTAAAATGAAAACAATGAAAACAATTAAATTATTAAGCATATTATTTATTGCATCAATACTATTTACATCATGTGATAATGATGATCCAGAGCCAGTTAATGAAGAAGAAGTTATTACTACTATGACTGCTACTTTAACTCCACTAGGCGGTGGAGGAACTATAATCTTAAAAACTCAAGATTTAGATGGTGACGGACCAGATGCACCTGTCGTGACTGTAAGCGGAAGTTTAGCCGCCAATACAGTATATAATGGTGTAATGGAGGTTTTAAATGAAACAGAATCTCCTGCAGAGGATATTACTGAAGAAGTTCTTGAAGAAGCTCTTGAGCATCAATTCTTTTTCACACCAACAAATAGCATTGCAACATTTGCTTATTCTGATGCAGATTCTGATGGAAATCCGTTAGGGATCCAATTTACATTAACTACTACAGACGGAGGTGCTGGAAATATAACCATTACCTTAATTCATGAGCCAGAGAAAACTGAACCAGGCGTTAGTTCTGGCGATATCACAAACGCTGGTGGAGAAGCAGATATTGAAGCTACTTTTTCAGTAACTGTTTTATAAAATTAAAAAGGACTGTCTAGATAGACAGTCCTTTTTCTATAGCTATTGGTGAAGTATTTATTTTACAAATTTTGTTTGCTTCAACGTATTTAAAAGGATAAATGATATGATGAAAAAAACTGCCAAACACAATACACTCCATTGCATAGAATCGGTTAATGCATATAATAAACCATAGACAAAAGTTCCTAAAACAATAGCAATTTTTTCAGTAACATCATAAAAACTAAAATAAGTGGCATGATCCTCTGTTTCTGGTAACAGTTTAGAATACGTTGAACGGGTTAACGATTGAATAGCTCCTAAAACTAAGCCTAAAATACCGCCTAAACCGTAAAAAAGAACATCTACATTTGGTAATTCTTTGTGAAGATTGAATGCTGCTAAACATACAAGCACCCATATTAAAACTGTAACTTTTAATGCTTTAAAATTTCCATAACGTTCAGAAATATTGGAAAAAAACCAAGCTCCAAAAATAGCAACTATTTGAATTAATAAAACTGTAATGATTAAATTAACTGTTCCAAGACCTAATTCAGTTGAACCAAATATTGTAGCCAATAATATGATGGTTTGCACTCCAACACTCAAGGAAAAGAAAGCATAAAGAAATCTTTTTAATGTTGGATAATTTTTAATTTCATTTCCAACAATTTTTAACTCTTTAAACCCTTTCCATATATAATCTTTTTCTGGTTTTTTATCAAAAATATTATTGGGTAGTCTTCTAAAAGTGATTTGTGCAAAACCTAACCACCATAAACCAACCATAACAAACGATATTTGTGAGGCAGCACCAGATGTAATTCCTAATAATTCTGGTTTCAATATCATTCCTAAATTTATTACTAATAAGATAACAGAACCTAAATACCCTAAAATAAATCCTTTTGCACTCACCCTATCTTGATCTTCAGGAAAAGCAACCTCTGGAAGATAAGCATTGTAAAAAACGATACTAGACCAAAAACCAATACTTGCAAGAACAGTAAAAACAATACCTATCCAAACCGTGTCAATTCCATCAAAAAAATACAAGGACATTACGGACAAAGAACCTATCCAACAAAAAATTTGAAGAAAACGTTTTTTATTTCCTGTATAATCAGCAATTGCTGAAAGAATTGGAGACATAAAAGCAACCACTAAGAATGAAAAGGATAAAGCATAGGAATATAAAGTGTCTGGATGTTCCCAATCTGTTCCCAAAAAAGAAACTGTAGCACCTTCGGTAATGTTTGAATAATATAAAGGAAATACTGCTGTTCCAATAACTAAAGAATAAACTGAGTTTGCCCAATCATAAAATGCCCAGGCATTAATAAGCTTTTTATCTCCTTTTTTTAACATGTAAATTGCGATTTAAAATTTAATATTAAAAGCTAAACAATACTTTTAATTTTTAGTTGTGTTTGTATACTCTATAAATAGAATATGCAATATAGTTAAATTTAGTAAACCTTAAATTTTTCATAATTATTTGATATGTAGTGGAGTTCCATAAAATGATAAACTAGATTTCCATATTTTTGTGTGGCTATTATGTATTAATTTAGTTTGAAAACTTAACAAATTATCTCACAAAAAATTATTGAAACTTTTAGAAAACAAAAAAACATTAACACCAAGTTTAGTTATTCCTAAACCCGTCAGGTATTTCGCAAAATCCTTAGAATTAATTTCTAGTAGGTTATCAAGTATATTTGGAATGATGCTATTTGTAACACCTATAAAATATCCAATTCCAAAACGAGAACAATACATGTTGAAGAGCGCACAAAAAAAGCGTTTATTCATAGACAGCATCAATAAAGAAATTGAAATTTTATCTTATGGTTACTCCAGAAAAAAAGTGTTATTAGTTCATGGGTGGTGTGGTAGAAGTACACAATTGTTTGCTTTTGCTGATAAGTTATTAGAAAATGGATATATGGTCATTTCTTTTGACGGTCCTGCTCATGGGAGATCCTCAGGAAAAACTACAATGATGCCTGAATTTTTAGAAACAATCAAAAACATAAACACAACATATGGCCCATTTGAAGCTGCCATTGGGCATTCTTTTGGAGCTACTAGCTTATATATAGCCGTATCTGAGTTTTTAACTATTAAATCATTAATTGCTATTGGATCTGGTGACAAGATATCTGACATTATCTTAAATTTCTCTAAAAACCTGAATTTGAAAAAAAAATCAGCACAATTAATACAATCTAGGTTAGAGAAAAAATGGAAAATAAAAGTTGATGATTCTTCAAGTAGTACCGTTGCAAAAAAAATTAATATTCCTGTACTTGTGATTCATGATAAAACTGATGGAGATGTCCCTGTTAAATGTGCCTATGAAATTCGTAAAAATTTAAATAAAGGATGTTTATTAATAACTAACGCGTTAGGACACACAAAAATTTTAAGAAATGAAGAAGTAATTAAAAAGAGTATCAATTTTATAAAACAAAATACATGAGAAAATTTACATCAATTATAGTACTATCCTTTTTAATAAGCTGTTCAGGAATTGCTCAGAAATCTGAAAAAAAAATTGAGAAAAAATATACAATAGAAAAAACAGCTTCTGAATGGAAAAAGCAATTAAATAATCTACAATATTATGTTTTGAGAGAGGCTGGAACAGAAAGACCTTTTACTAGTCCTTTTAATGAGAACAAAGAAAATGGTATTTATGTTTGTGCCGCATGTGAAACCCCTCTTTATAACTCTGCTTATAAATTCGACTCTGGAACTGGTTGGCCATCTTTTGATAGAGCAATTATAAATAATGTTGAATTGGATGTAGATTATAAAATTGGTTACGCTAGAACTGAATTAAAATGTGCAACTTGTGGTGGACACTTAGGACATTCTTTTAATGATGGACCTTCAAATACTACTGGTGAAAGGCATTGTATTAATGGAGCTGCTTTAAAGTTTAATAAAAAAATATAAAAGAATACTTAAATAGATTTCAAGTGTACTAGAACTTAACTTGTAAATCTTTTTTGAACCGAAGAATTTACAACAATAGACTCTGGCTCTCCATCAAATTCATCTAGTCTTTTTAGCAAGAGCCTAGCTGACGTAGAACCTACTCTTTTACCATGTTGGTCAATTGTGGTAAGTTTAGGTGTTAAATGTTCTGATATAACTCTACTGGCATAACCTATTATAGCAATCTTTTTATTTGTTAATACTTGTTTCTTTTTACCGATTCTATAGGCTGCTAAGGAAGATTCTTGGTCTAAAGCCATTATGGCATCAATCTTATTTAAATCTATAAGAGTGGTTAATTCTTTTTCTAAATACTCCTCTGAACCCTCAACAATAATTGCATCCTGCTTATTTTCAACAGCTGCTTTGTATCCTTTTGTTCTGAGCTTACCTACATTTAAATTATTAATGCTAGAAACCAATGCAATACTTTTTCTTCCTTCATTAATTAATTCATTTACAGCATTAAAAACAGCATTGTAATCATCAACTAGTACTTTATCACAAGGAATAGAATTTACAATTCTATCCACCATAAGTAAGGGTATATCTCCAATTAAACTATTTAAATGGGAGAAATCTTGTTTTATTTGTGTTTCCTCTGATACAGCAATAATTATGGCATCTACTAGTCCATTAGATAATGTTTGCACAGATTGCACTTCTTTATCATAAGATTCATTGGTAATACTAATGATAATATTATATTGAGATTTGGCAATTACACTATCTATACCTCTTAAAACTCTAGACATAAAGAAATTTTTAATACTAGGTAGAACAACTCCTATAGTATTCGTTTTTCCTGACTTTAAGTTTACAGCTAGTTTATTAGGCTTGTAGTTGTGAAGCTTTGCAGCTGATTTGATTCTTTCCTTTGTGCTATCACTAATTTCATAACTATCATTTAACGCCTTGGAAACGGTAGATATAGAAACCTCCAGAATTTTAGATAATTCTTTAATTGTGATATTTTTCTTCATTTACAACTTTATATTCCCGAAAAATACAATAAGATTTATGAATAGCAAAACTTAAATAGCTTACTTTTTCAATAATAACCTTAAGGTTCAGAAGTAAAACTTCAATATTTCTGTTACATTGAAAAATTATTTATAATTAAAAAAGAATAAGTTATACCTTTTACTAGTGTACCTAAAATTAAATTAATTATTAAAATTTATTATTGTTACTCTAAAATCAAAAAAAGATTAAGTTCTCTTTTCCTTTAGTAAAATACATGTATTTTCTATATTTGTTCTTCTTAAAAAAGCAAAAAGAATCCATGTTTAATAATTTAAGTGAAAAATTAGATAAAGCTTTACATACCTTAAAAGGGCACGGTAAAATAACAGAGGTAAATGTTGCAGAAACTTTAAAAGAAGTTCGAAGAGCATTACTAGACGCCGATGTTAATTTTAAAATCGCAAAAGAATTTACCAAAAGAGTTCAAAATAAAGCCATAGGACAAAATGTTTTAACCACATTGAATCCTGGTCAACTAATGGTAAAATTAGTTAAAGACGAACTAACCGATTTAATGGGAGGTGATGTTGTTGGTATCAACTTAGGAGGAAACCCAACGGTAATTCTAATGTCTGGTTTACAAGGATCTGGTAAAACTACTTTTTCGGGTAAGCTAGCTAACTTCTTAAAAACTAAAAAAACAAAAGAAGTATTGTTAGTTGGTTGTGATGTATATAGGCCTGCTGCAATAAATCAATTACAAGTAGTTGGAGAACAAATAGGAGTTGATGTATATGCCGAGGAAGGGAATAAAAACCCTGTAGAAATTTCATTAAATGCTATTAAACACGCTAAAGCAAATGCTAAAAATGTAGTCATTATTGATACTGCCGGTCGATTAGCTGTTGATCAGGAAATGATGACTGAAATTTCAAACATTCATAAAGCTGTAAAACCTCAAGAAACATTATTTGTTGTTGACGCTATGACTGGACAAGATGCAGTGAATACAGCAAAAGCTTTTAATGATATCTTAAACTTTGATGGTGTAATACTAACAAAGTTAGATGGTGATACTCGTGGTGGAGCTGCTTTATCTATTAAGTCAGTGGTTAACAAACCTATAAAATTCATAGGAACTGGTGAAAAAATGGATGCTATTGATATTTTCTATCCAGATAGAATGGCAGACCGTATTTTGGGGATGGGTGATGTTATTTCTTTAGTTGAAAGAGCTCAAGAGCAATATGATGAGGATGAAGCTAGAAGACTCCAAAAAAAGATAGCCAAAGATCAATTTGGTTTTGATGATTTTTTATCTCAAATTCAACAAATAAAGAAAATGGGAAGCATGAAGGATCTTGTTGGAATGATTCCTGGTGCTGGAAAAGCTATGAAAGATGTAGATATAGATGATGATGCTTTTAAGGGCATAGAAGCTATAATTCATTCAATGACTCCCATGGAAAGATCTACTCCTACTTCGATAAATGCAAGTAGAAAAAAGAGAATAGCTAAGGGTTCAGGCACATCCGTTCAAGAAGTAAATCAATTGATGAAGCAATTTAATCAAATGAGTAAAATGATGAAAATGATGCAAGGAGGCGGAGGAAAAAAGATGATGCAAATGATGAAAGGAATGCAGTAATAATTGAAACCAAATAAAATGATTTTATTAGACGGAAAAACAACTTCATCTGACATCAAAGATGAAATAACATTAGAAGTTTTACAATTAAAAAAAGAGGGAAAGAAAACTCCTCATTTAGCCGCCGTAATAGTTGGTAATAACGGGGCAAGCAGAACTTATGTTGGTGCTAAAGTTAAAGCTTGTAATCGTGTTGGTTTTTTATCTACCCTTATAGAATTAACTGATGATACCACTGAAGCTTCGTTATTATCAAAAATCGATGAATTAAACAATAATATCGAAATAGATGGATTTATAGTTCAACTCCCCTTACCAAAACATATAGACGAACAAAAGGTTTTAATGGCTGTAGACCCTAAGAAAGATGTAGATGGTTTTCATCCAACTAATGTGGGTAAAATGGCGTTAAACCTACCTACTTTCATTTCTGCTACCCCTTACGGTATTCTTGAATTGCTTGAGCGATATAAAGTTGAAACTTCAGGAAAGCATGTTGTGGTGATTGGAAGAAGTCATATTGTTGGAAGCCCAATGAGCATCTTACTTTCTCAAAAAAGAACAGTAGGAAATGCTACTGTGACAATAACACATAGTAGAACAAGAAACTTAAAAGAAATAACCTTGCAAGCAGATATCGTTATAGCTGCTTTGGGCATACCTGAGTTTTTAACTGAAGATATGGTTAAAGCTAACGTAACTGTAATTGACGTTGGTATTACCAGAGTTGAAGATACAACCAAAAAAAGTGGTTATCGTTTATTAGGCGATGTAGCATTTGATGAAGTTTCAAAAAAAGCAGCTTATATTACTCCAGTACCTGGAGGTGTTGGCCCAATGACCATTGCCATGTTACTAAAAAACACCTTATTAGCCTCAAAAAACAACAATTAAAAAAAAGTGATATATTGTAAGAAATATCTTACAATTGAATGATTTTTTCTTTGGCGAAAATGCTGATTTTGTTCCTTTCTCTAAACAGCATATTATTGTTAGCACTATTGTAATCACATTAGGTACTATTCTAATTTATTGGGCTAAAAAACAATCTAAAAAAATTCAATTTTTAACAGGGAACATTATTGCATCTTCCATAAGTTTAACAGTTATCTTTGGATCAATATTAAATATTTATAAGCCAGATTTTAATTATCAAGAAGACTTACCTCTTCATTTATGTAGTTTTTTAGCATTGATTATTCCTATATTTTCTTTCACAAGAAAATATATTTATTACGAAATCCTCTTCTTTTTAATTTTAGCAGGAACATTGCAATCTTTAATTACCCCTTCAGAGTACAATTTCTTAAACTTCACTTTTTTTAGATATTGGTTTGTTCATTCAGGATTGGTTATAATTATGTTATATGCAACATTTGTATATAAAATGAGACCTACACTAAAAAGCGTATTTAAGTCATTTATTGGAATGCAATTTTATGTAATTTTTATGTTTATTGTAAATTATATTTTAGACTCAAATTACTTCTATACCAATAAAAAACCCGATGCCACTACCCTATTAGATGTATTTGGAGAGTGGCCTCAATATATTTTTGTAGTAGAATTAATTGTAATTCCTTTTTTCTTGCTAATTTATTTTCCTTTTTATTTAACTAGAAAAAAAGAATAAACCTACTCTTCTCTATTTACTAGATCAATAGAAAATGAAGGAAGACATATAGCAATATATTCACATTCTTCTTTAAAAGGGTTTGAGTATTGAACTCTTATATTTTTTTCAATTTTTATAGATTGCCCAGCTTCTAAAATGATTGTTTCATCATCTATAATAAATTGTTTTTTTCCTTTAATAATATAAGTGAATTCCTCAAAATCTGGTCTTTGAAAAGGTTCACTCCATCCAGGAGGAGCAATCATATGAGCAATACTTATCTTAGAGTTTTTGTCAGTTAAATTACCAAAATGTTCCTCGATAAGTTTTCCATCATTTGTTGGTACAATAAATGGAGAATTTTGAATGGTATATTTATTAGTCATTTTAATAGAACCAAACAATAAATGATTTAATTTTAGCTAAATCAGGAATTTGTTCTACGGTAACCTTTTGAATACTGAAAGTTTTCAATCCCAATTCTTCTTTATCTATAGCTATAGTTGCATTTAATTCATCAATAAATAAAGTGGCAGAGTAAAAAGATGATTCTATTTTATCAATTGTATTGTTAGCTCTTATGTCTGAAAAAGATGTTCTAATATTTAAGCCAGTAGTTGTTTTAAATCTATCGTCAAAAATTTGAATGCTTTTGATTGTTGAGGTAGAATCTAACTGTTCTTTAGGTACTATAGTTAACAAATGTTTCCCATCCTTATTATAAATTAAATATTCATCGTCATCTTGAAAATAATTGTCTCCAAGGGCTCCCTCACTGAGATTAGAAACTATAGAATCGTTTTTAAAAATCTCAGAAAGTTCTTTTATGGTTGTTTTAGTAGTAAGATGTCCTACTTTTCCTTTTTCAATGGCAAATCTTTGGCTATCTGAACAGCTAATAATTAATGATAATAGCGCTAAAAAAAGAAAGAGGAGACTGTGTTTTTTCATTATAAGTTTTTAAATAATCATTAATAGAACGACCAAAGCTATTACATCGTATTTGAAAAGCTTAAATATCTCTGTAAATATATAAAAAGAATCAAATTATTAGAAATTAAATACTAATATCTGTTAATCCCGTTTTTAAATTCCTTGACTCTTTCTCTACTAACTATAATTTCTGAATCAGAATAGGACTTTAGCACCAATCTAAGTCTACTATTCGATCACTAACTAAAGAATAAAATACTGAGCTGTCTTTTTTTAAGATGAGTTGTAGGTAGTTTTAATAGTTTACTACTCTTCTAAATAAAGCTATAATAAACCTCAAAGGTGGCATTGATAACATAATTCTTAAATCTTCAATAAAACTAGTCTCTTCGTCAAGAAATCTAAAAACATTTTTTAGTGAACTTCTTTGAAATAATTTAGAAAATAAATTGGAGCCCAGATGGTTATGGTTCGCTAGTACATCTAACATTAATAAGTCATAAAACCAGAATCTAGTTTTCTTTCTAAAATTTGTAAAATCGTTTTCTGTTTTAAGAAACGCAATTAGTTGAATAGTTTTTTTAGAAGTATTCTTAAAAGTATATCCTGTACTAGCTTTTGTCCAGCCTCCAACGGTACCAATATTCAATATATTTTTAGAGTTATCTTGCCAAAACTTAAAAGAAGTCATAGGAATAATCCCTTTTTCTTTTTCAATAATGGTATACTCTGAAATGGAGTTAAGTTCCAAGTATTTTTGTAACTCACGCTCATATTCTTCTTTTGTTAAAATATCTTTAGAGAATAACGTATACTCAAATAGTGCTTTGTTTGCAGAAACCGGTAAAACATACATAAATCTAGTATTCATTTTTTGATCAACAGTAAAGTCCATAAAAGTAGCAACTGAGTCATCAAAGACGTTTTTTTTGGTTTCTATAAACCATCCTGTAAAGTGCTGTAAAAGAACAGGATATTCTTCTTGACGTGTATACTTTTGATCTAAATCTATACTATTCAGTAACTTTACTGCACGATATTGACCTGTTGAGGTTTCCACAAAGGCACCCTCTGGGGTGTCTGAAATACTAGTAACATTAGCTTTAATAAAGCTAATGTTATTTTTAGAGTCAATGAAATTCCACAATTTTTCATAAAATTTTGCACTTCTAATCATTTTATAAGTGTAAGATTGAAGTGGTATAGACTTTTTATAAGAATGGCTATCAAATAAAATTTTATTCCATGACTTATGCACTAAATCATCCCATTCACCTTTATCATTCTCCCAAAAACACCATGTTCTATCATTGGAAGTTTTTTTCTCTTTGTCAATTATTAATATTGATGCAGTATCAAAAAAAGAATCTTTAGCCATTCTATAGGCAAGCATAAGCCCTGAAGCTCCTGATCCAGTTATAATGTAGTCGTGATTTTGCATTAAAAAATTAAAAAAGTGAAAAAGAAAATAGTGATGGCTACAAATATATGAATAGATAATTTCTTATCTGTTTTTATATTAATTAGTCGGTATAAATAATGCGCTATGCTACCAATAATAAACCAAGCTATATAGTTTTTTATAGGAATAATACTATTTTCAAACTCCCAGAAATCAAACCTTGGTGCTGATACCTCTATCATAATATCTAATAGCATCATTATAAAACCACCAAGTAAAGATTGAACAACTATATTTTTATGAAATATTGAACTTAAATCAGCAGTAATTATAGTTAATACAGCCCAATTTACACAAATCATGAACGGAACTCCGCCTAATTTTAAACCTAAATTATCTCCATAAGAGTAAGAACCAAAAATTAAACCATAATTGACCCCTAAATATTCTGTTGTAAAGCCAATAAAAAATGGAATAAAAAAAGCAAGAAAAAATTTCTTAGATAAATCTTTAACATTCCAAATGATAAGAATAACATACATCGAGAGGTTTATTGGTGTTAATTTTAAAAACCATTCAGAATTAGAAGATAAAATCCCTAAGATTCCAGAAATATTAAAAAGCCAAATGATAAAAATGGATATTGCAATTTTATATTTTGAAATCATATATTTTTTAAAATTAAATCTGAAACAATTTTACCAGATAATAAACACAATGGAATACCTCCTCCTGGATGAACACTTCCACCACAAAAATAGAGATTTGAAATTTGTTGACTAAAATTAGGATGTCTTAAAAAAGCTGCAAACTTATTATTACTAGAAGCACCATACAATGCACCTTGATAAGAATTGGTCTTAGATTCTATTAACCTTGGGTCTAAAACAGTTTCAAATTCAATAAGATCTTCTAAGTTTACAGATAAGGAAAAAGATAATTTTTCGAGAATATTTGACCTAACATTATTTATGATGCTGTCCCAGTCTTGGCCTGTATTACTTGGAACATTTACCATCACAAACCAATTTTCACAACCTTTAGGCGCATCAGATTTATTTTCTTTTGAAGTAATATTTACATATACGGTAGGATCATTATATACCTGTTGTTTCTTAAAAATATATTTAAATTCTTGATTATAATCCTCAGAAAAAAATATGTTGTGTAAATCTAATGAGGGAAATTCTTTTCTAATTCCCCAATAGAATATTAAAGCAGAACTCGATCTCGGTTGTCTTAACGTTTTTTCAGGTGATTTTTGATCTTTTAATAAAGTTCTATATGTTGGAACAACATCACTATTAGATATTACAATATCTGAAAAAAAATCTTTATCATTTGAAGAGATACCAATAGCTTTTCTATTTGAAATATGAATTTTATCAACTTTAGAATTAAAGTGAAATTTAACCCCTAAATCTAGTGCTAGCTGATAAATACTTTGAGTAATTGAATGCATTCCTCCTGTTGGAAAAAAAGTACCGTAGTGTTGCTCTAAATGAGGAATAATAGACATTATACCTGGAGTTTGATAAGGTGAAGACCCATTATAAGTGGCAAATCTGTCAAATAACTGAACTAACCTTGGATCTTTAAAACTTTTGGTATTGTAATCATGTAGCGTTGAGTTAATATCTAAACTATTAATGTTGAAAATAGCTTTTATCGTATCTTTTGTAAAATATGTGGAAAATTTATGTAAAGATTTTTCTAAAAATAATGTGGATGTTAATTCGTATTTTTTTTTACTTCTACCAAAATAGTGAAGTAATTGATTCTCGTCTACATTAAAAGTTTTTGCTGCAGTTTTAGCAAACTTTTGAACATCTGACTTTGCTTCAAAAGTAGTCCCATCCTTAAAAAAATAATGACACGCTGTTTCTTTTTTCTTGTAGGAAAAATAATCTTTAATATTTTTTTTTGAAATAGAAAAAAGTTCTTCAATAAATTGAGGCATTGTGAATAATGAAGGCCCCATATCAAAACGATACCCTTTTTTTGAAAAATCTGTTAACTTACCACCTGGATAATTATTGGATTCAAAAACTTCAACTTTAAAACCTGCATTTTGGAGACGAATTGCTACAGATAAACCAGCTATTCCAGCACCAATAACAATTACATTTTTAGGTTTTTTTTTACTCAAGCCTAATTTATTTTGGGTTTTCTAAAATACTTGAGAGGTACATACAACATTCCAAAGCATTCACCATCATATTTCATTAACTTCTTGTGATGAATTTTATGAGCTTTTCTTAGACCTAATAAATACCAGTTTTTTGTATGTTTAAACCATTTAAATCTTTGATGGATTAATACATCATGAACCAAGAAATAGGCTGCACCATAAAACATAATACCAAAACCTATAGCTGCAACATAATACAATTTTTGTTCCAATCCGAAATAAATTGACAATGAGCTAGGCAAAGCAAAAATGATAAAAAATAGATCATTTTTTTCAAATAAATTTTTATACTTTGGTTGATGATGATCTTCATGTAAATACCATAAAAAACCATGCATCACAAATTTGTGAGTACACCAAGTTATGCCCTCCATAACTAAAAAAGTTACTAAAGATGTTAAAGCTAACAGTATCATTAAATCATATTTAATTTATACTTCACATAGCTTCTTGCCAATAAATTAATTTTCATTGGATCGGAAATTCTAACCCTTGTTTCTATAATTTCTGAGGAAGGAACACTGCTTAACTTTTTTAATAATCTTCTATAATATCTGTAAGCCATATAAACTCCAAACTTAGCTTCAACTGGTAATTTAAGGATACCATGATTAAAAGCATAATCAAAATCCTCCTCGATCTCTTGTATAATAAGTTGTTTAGAAACTGTATCTAAGGATGTTAAATCTACATTTGGAAAATAAGAACGGTTAAGTAATTCAAAATCATCTTTTAAATCCCTTAAAAAGTTAACTTTTTGAAATGCTGAACCTAATCGCATAGCAGCATCTTTTAGTTCATTGTATTTTTTATCGTCACCATCAACAAAAACCTTTAGGCACATAAGACCAACAACATCAGCAGAACCATAAATGTACTCGTTATACTCTTCTTGAGTTTGGTATTCTGTTTTAGATAAATCTGCACGCATACTTTTAAGAAAAGCCTTAACAAGATCGTCAGTGATGTTATATCTTTTTACTGTAGCTTGAAAAGAATTTAAAATAGGATTTAAGCTAATACCGTTTTCAATAGCTTTATAGTATTCGTTTTCAAAGTCATCTAATAATTCTTCTTTTTTATAATCATGAAAAGTATCTACAATTTCGTCTGCAAAACGAACAAAACCATAAATATTATAAATTGATGATCTTATAGAAGTAGATAACATTTTTACAGCCAACGAAAAGGATGTACTGTATTTTTTTGTTACTAATTTACTAGTATCAAAACTTACTTCATCAAATAATTCTTTCATTATACTTTTATTTTTTGAATTAACTCAGCTGTAATTTTCCCAGATATAAGTGAGGGAGGAACTCCAGGCCCAGGAACAGTTAATTGTCCAGTGAAATATAAATTTTTAACTTTATTACTTTTTAGTTTAGGTCTTAAGAATGCAGTCTGTAATAAGGTCATTGCCATACCGTAGGCATTTCCTTTGTAAGAGTTGTATTCTGACTTAAAATCATCTACACAAAATGATTCTTTAAATATAATATTATTTTGAATTGATTGTTGTGTTTTTTGTTCAAATCTTTCAATGATTTTTTTAAGATAAGTATTTCTTAGTTCAGGAGTGTCCTCAATGTTAGTCGCAATTGGCATTAATATGAATACTGCATCACAACCTTCTGGGGCCATGGAGGAATCAGTTTTTGAAGGTACGTTTACATAGAATAAGGGGTAAGTAGGCCATTTGGGATCGTCATAAATTTCTATAGCATGTTTTTCAAAATCAGCATCGAAAAATAAATTATGGTGTTCTATGTTTTCTAGTTTTTTATCTATTCCGATGTAAAACAATAAGGAGGAAGGAGCAAAAGTTTTCTTATCCCAATATGCTTCGGTATATTGTCTAAATTCAGGATCTAATAGCGTCTCAGAATGATGGTAATCTGCTCCACTTAATACAATATCTGACTCAATAAAAATGGTATTTGATATCAAACCAGTTACTGAATTATTTTCAACAACAATTTTTTCAACTGGATGATTTAGGTTTATCGATACTCCTAACTCGATAGCCAAGGATTCCATACCTTTAATAACTTGGTACATTCCCCCTTTAGGATGCCATGTTCCTAAACCGAAATCAGCAAAATTCATAAAGCTAAAAAATGAAGGGGTCTTACTAGGTTTAGCTCCCAAAAACAAGGATGGGAACTCTAGTGTTGAGATTAACTTTGGATTACTGAAATTTTTTCTGACTTCTTGACTTATATTTTTAAAAAATTGATCTAAACGCAAGACAGTATCTTTTGTAACAAGTTCCAATGGAGAGATTCCTGGAGCATTATATAAGATTTTGTTAACTGCAATTTCATAATTATCTTGAGCCTTATCAATAAATTTTTTTAATTTATTACCACTACCTTTTTCAATACGTTCAAACTCATTACATATTTTATCCATGCAGTCACCAACAGTAATAATATCGTCATCAAAAAATATTTTATAGGCAGGATCAAGTTTATCAATTTGATAATAATCTGATGTCTTTTTACCAAAGTCTGAGAAAAACCGATCAAATATATCTGGCATCCAATACCAGGACGGACCAATATCAAAAGTAAATCCGTTTTTATTTAATTGTCTAGCTCGCCCACCTACAGTACTGTTTTTTTCATAAATAGAAACTTGGTGACCAGCCTTTGCTAAATAGCAAGCAGCAGATAAAGAAGAAAATCCAGAGCCAATTATTTGTATATTTTTACTCATTAATTATATTTATAACAAATATAACTATTTGTCTTACACGATTAATTATAAGTCAAACAAAACAATAATATGCTTAGAAAATTATATTTCTTTTAACAATTCAGAAATTGAAGGGTAAAGAGAAATCTGAGATTTAAAATTATTAGAGCTGAACTGCATTACTTTTTTACCGATAGCTATTAAAGTATGTGACGTAGTACTAATAATACTATCCAATGTATCGAAATATTCAACAATATCATCATCATAAGGTCTTACAGTCATGGAAGCAACAAAAGTAATTTTATCATGAATGTCAAAAAATATATTTAGATTATTTAGAGGCAGGTTTTGACCCAAATATATTGTTCTATGTCCACGAAGAACAAGTTCATAGTTTAAATACAATAAGCCTAACTCATGAATTTCGTTCGCAGGAAGAAACAATATAAATACATTGTCACTCGAAATTTTAGTGTATTTGAGTTCATCAGTATTAATTTGAATTTTTTGAGTAATCAAATTGGATATAAAATGTTCATGAACTGGAAGTATTGTCTCAGTTTGCCACAACAAACCTAGATGTTCCAAAAAGGGGATAAAAACTTCATTAAATATTTCTCTGAAATTTTTTTTGTCTAGCAACTTATTATAAGTAGTATTAAATGATACTTTATCAAATTTAAACATTGATAATTTTAAAGAATTTATAGCGTCATCATTTATTGTTGTATTGAGTGCCAAATCTCTAGCAGTGATGTTTATAAGCTCATCATTCATCTCAGAAATTTTAGAAATCTTATAATTGTTATTATTTAGCAATACAATATTTAAAAGTTTCTGTAAATTTTGATGTGAATAATACCTGATGTTTGTTTTAGATCTTTCTGGAGACAATAAGTTATAACGCTTCTCCCAAATACGAATAGTATGAGCCTTGATTCCTGAAATATTTTCTAAATCTCGAATACTAAAGTTCTTTTTTATGTTATCCAAAAAAGTTTTTTTTAAATAATTTTAAGGTTTAAAGGTAATATTTAATTTTAAAAAATAAAATAATTGTAACTTTTTGGTATTATTAGAGACTTATAAAAAAACTAAAATTAATAGTGCAAAACCAATTAGAAAAAAATTTCTTGAATGATTTTGAAAAAAATCAAAATATTGTTCATAAAATTTGTAGGATATATACTACAAATCAAGATGAACACAATGATTTGTTTCAAGAAATTACTATTCAAGTATGGAAAAACTATTCTAAATTTAGAGGAGAAGCTAAATTTAGTACATGGATGTATAGAGTAGCTTTGAATACTGCCATTTCATTATTTAGAAAATCAAAAAGAAAAATAAAAACTCAAGATTTTAGTGATGTCAGCTTTAAGATAAAATCTGTTGATTATGACGATACAAAAGACAAACAACTAAAGGCCTTATATCTTGGAATTAGAGGTTTAAATGATATTGAGAAAGCTTTAATGTTTTTATACTTGGAGGATAAACCCTATAAAGAAATTGCCAAGACTTTGGGTATTACAGAGGTAAACGCCAGAGTGAAAATGAATAGAACGAAACAGAAACTTAAAAAAATATTAAACCCATAAAAAATTAAATATATGGATTTAGCTAATTATAAGAAAGTCTGGAAGAACCAGCCTGAAGAAAAAAATAAAATTTCTGCTTTAGAAATTTATAAAATGACTCAATCAAAATCTAACTCTCTAGTAAAGTGGATTTTTATAATTGGACTACTTGAATTCGTTTTTTGGTTTGCCATAAATTATTTAGGCACTAAAAATGGGGCTCTAGAACCTTATGAAAAATTAAATCTAATTAACTTTATAGATAATTTCAACTATTTCCATTATGTACTTGTAGTGTTATTTTTAATACTTTTCTACAGAAATTTCTCATTAATATCTACTGGAGATGACACAAAAACATTGATGAAAAATATCTTATTGGTTAGAAAAACAGTAAAATGGTATGTGTATTATAATCTGATATACGCAGTAGTTTTTTCAATTATTTTAAACATTTTAATTTTTAACACACCTGACGGAATTAATATTCTTTCAGGTATTGACAATGAAAGCTTTAATAAAGAACACATGATGTCTGTTTTTATAATAGCTCAAATAGTAGTTATAGCCATTATGATACTAATATTGTGGCTTTTTTACTACCTTCTCTATGGAATTCTGTTAAAAAAATTAAATAAAAATTATAAGGAATTAACAAAATTGAATGAAATTAGTTAAAAAAAACTCTGTAAATCAGTGGCTTTTTTATTCTTTAAAAAATTTCAATTCGTACACTAATTTTTCTAACATTTGTTCAGAAAAATCTAAATGCGTAACTATTCTAATTTTACCATCGCCCATCGGGGTTAACAAAATATTTTTTTTAGCCATACTGGAAATAAAATCATTAGCATTTAAATAATCCTCAACATAAAAAATAATAATATTAGTTTCAACAGGTTCTACTTTTTTTACATAGGATAAAGAATTTAAAACCAGTTCAATATCTTTTGCTTTTTTGTGGTCATCAGCCAAACGCTCTATATGATTATCAAAAGCATAAATAGCTGCTGCTGCCAAAAACCCAACTTGACGCATTGCGCCTCCAAACAATTTTCTAATTCTAAATGCTTTTGCAATATGTTCTTTAGTTCCTAATAAGATTGAACCAACAGGCGCTCCTAATCCTTTAGACAAACAAATTGAAATGGTATCAAACAATTCTCCATATTGCTTTGGAGATTCGTTTTTAGCAACCAAAGCATTAAATAATCTAGCACCATCCAAATGATAATCTAAATCATTATCTAAACATACTTGTTTGATTTTTTTTAATTCTTCAAAATCCCAACAAGCACCACCTCCTTTATTCGTTGTATTTTCAATACAAACTAATCTTGAATATGGTACATGGATATCTGCTCTTCCTGCTGCTGCAATTTCTAATTGCTCAGCCGTAAACATTCCTCGATGTCCGTCTATTAACTTACAAGAAACCCCAGAATTAAATGCTGCACCACCACCTTCATAATTGTAGACATGTGCCCATTTATCGCAAAATAATTTATCTCCAGGTTGTGTATGTAATTTAATGGCAGTCTGATTTGCCATTGTTCCGGAAGGAAAAAATAAAGCTGCCTCCATACCAAACATTTTGGCTGCTTTTTCTTGTAATAAATTTACTGAAGGATCACTATTAAAAACATCATCGCCAACTTCCGCACTCATCATTGCTTCCAACATACCTTTAGTTGGTCTTGTAACTGTATCGCTTATTAAATCTATCTTCATTTGTTAATTGTTTCCAATGGGAGAACCATCTGGAATTTTTGGAGTTATTGGTTTTTTAAATTTAGTAGGATTCTTCTTAAAATTTGAGATCATTTTAATCATGTCTTTATGATATATTTTTTGAATACCTGGTGTTTTTGAATTGTTTAGTAGTGAGTTGATTTTATCAATTTTATCATTTACAATTGCATTTACCTGCCAGTACATGTCTTTATTTGATGACAAATGAAACAAATGATTCAATACTTGGTAATTCACAATATTTTGTAATTCTTGGTAGTAAGAGTCTTTATATGATTTTTGAAATGAATTTGCAATAAGATCGTCTAACACTTCAACTAATCCTAGCTGACTACTATCTAGACTTTTATGCTGAACTAGTCTTGTTACCCTTTCAGGATGTAATAATAACCCTAAAGTCATTGCAGATGCAGTTTCAACTGCACCAAATGGATCAAAGGCAACACCTGTTTTACTTTTAAAAGATTCTCTAGTTCTTCCATAATTAAATGCTCTAGGAGGAAATAAATTTAATAGTTGTTTAGGTATAGCAAGTTCTTCAATACTCAAAGTCTTAATAACAGATACTAAAGCTTTTCGTTCTAATTTACCAGGTATTCTTTTTACAATTGTATTGCCATCGTCTTTTATGGCGTATGTATAATCTAAACCACCTATCACTTTGGTAACTCCCTCAGTTTGATATCTATGTAAAAAGTACAAGGGAACAAAAACATCCTCTAAGACTGAATACGGTTGATTAGATTTAATATTATCTTTTGAAAAATTTGCTATTGAATTTCTTCTTATGGATAATAAATTTTCTAGTTCTTCAGATACATTAAATCCGTTATCCCATAAATGAGCATAAGCATGAGCACTTCCTAAAGGTCTTGCATCTTGATCTGTAATAAAACGAGCACCTTTTTTAAAGGCTTCATCTAATAATTTATTTAAACTAGCATCTTCATCCTCTAAATATTCACCATATGAATAAGCAATTGATACTTTATCCCAGTCTCCAATCTTTGTATCGTAGGCATCTGTAAAATCTACTTTTCCATCTTTAATTGACAATGTAGGGTGAGGATAATCCATTACAGAAGACCTTCCTTTTGTACTTGCTGCAAAATTATGAGCAAGACCAATGGTATGTCCTACTTCATGAGCAGACAATTGTCTAATTCTTGCCAAGGCCATTTCTAGTGCAAACTGATCGCTTGTATCGTCATTAGCATACGGAGCCTGAAGTGCTTGAGCTATTAAAAAATCTTGACGTATGCGCAAAGAACCAAGGCTTACATGCCCTTTTATGATTTCTCCTGTTCTTGGGTCAGAAACAGAGCTTCCATAACTCCACCCTCTTGTGGACCTATGCACCCATTGAATCACATTGTATCTAACATCTAAAAGATCGGCATCTTCAGGTAACATTTTTACTTGAAAAGCATTTGTAAATCCAATTGATTCAAAAGCTTGATTCCACCATCTAGCACCATCTAAAAGCGCAGATCGCACTGGTTCTGGTGTTCCTCTGTCTAAATAATAAATAATAGGTTCTACCGCCTCGCTTTTAGCAGCATTTGGATTTTTCTTTTCTAATCTGTGGCGATAAATAAATCTTTTTTTAATCGACTCATTTACTGGTGTTGCATAATCTAAATAAGACATAGCATTTGAGCCCGATCTGGGGTCAAACTTTCTTGGTGTATACTTATTATCTGGCAACTCAATAAAAGAATGATGTTGATTAACAGTAATTGAAGATGATGTTGGCACCACACTTCTTATATCATAACCCTTTGGTGCTCCTTTAAAAGTAATCATTACATCAAATTCAACATTTTTAGGAAATGCTTTTGTTCTCTCTAAATTTATAGCGCTTCTAGATTTATCAAGGGTATATTTACCTTGCTTTTTTGCTGATAAACGCCCCATGACTCCATGTGCATCTCTTATAAAGAAAGAGGTTGCATCTACCAAATACTTTCCATTTTTAGTTTCTTTAATTACAAAACCTTTGAGTATAGATTTAGCAAAAGCTTGTTCAACAGATTTTTTTTCTTCAATATTATCCGTAATAGCTCTGTAATATTGATTTGGTTGAATTAAAAGTAATTTATTTCCAGCTTTAATAAATTTAACTACTCTAGTATTTCCTAATTGCCCTCTATCTAAACCAATATCATTTGATCCTACACCTTCTGAAAGCGCATTTACATATAAAAATTCTTTTTCAAGTTTTTCGATTTCTAGGAATATTTTATCATTACTATTATCATAATAGAATGTAAAATACCCATCGTATCTAGTAATGTTTTTATTATCCTTAAAAAATTGAGCAAATCCTTGAGTAGAAAAACTCAAAAATAATAATGCTAAAATTAGTTTTCTCATGTGAAATATATTTGAATAGTTGTAAAAATACAATATTTAGAAATGATTAAAAACATTCATTTATCTTGATAAAAATTACAAAACTGAACCTCTAATTTTTTTCCAAGTTTTTATTAATAAAAAAGAGAAAATTACCACTACAAAAGTTAAAACTCCAGCAATAAAGTATTCCCCATAAATATAATTACCAATAGCAAACATTGTTGAATAAATTAAAATACATCCTAAAATCATTGCTAATACGCCGTTTGGCACACTCCATTTTTCTTTAGTTTGATGGATAGAAATTTTTGCTTTCTCAGCTTTTTCTACTACCCTATCCCATCCTGGACCACCAGGCTGTGTTTTCAAATAAAAAGCAAATAATACCTTATCTTTTTCTGGAGATGTTAAATACGTAACAATCAGCCATGTAATAGAAGAGAAGACAACAACAAAAGGAAATTTTAAATAGCCTGGAAATACTCCTCCTGCCTCAAAAAGTGCATTTCCTAGGGTTGTAAATGTTAATAAAATAGAAATAACCCCCGATGCAATCATCGCTGAAATCTCTGTCCATGCATTGATACGCCACCAAAACCATCTGAGAATAAAAATTAGTCCAGTACCTGCACCAAACATTAAAATTATTTCAAAAAGTTGCAAAGCGTTTGTTAGAGATAAAGCAATTAATGAACTAACAATCATTAAAATTACAGTTGTTATTCTACCAATGTTTACCAAATGTTTTTCGGTGGCATCCGATTTTATTTGTTGCTTGTAGAAATCATTGACCACATAAGAAGCACCCCAGTTCAGGTGAGTACTTATGGTACTCATATAAGCAGCAGCTAAGGAAGCTAAAACCAAACCGAGTAAACCACTTGGTAATTTCGTTAGCATAGCTGAATACGCAAGATCATGCCCTAATTTATCCTCACTAACCGTTGGAAATGCTTCTTGTATGCTCGCTAAATCTGGATATAGAATAAGAGATGCTAGAGCAACTATAATCCATGGCCAAGGTCTTAACGCATAGTGCATGATATTATAGAAGAATGTAGCTCCAATAGCGTGGTTTTCATCTTTTGCTGCCAACATTCGTTGTGCAACATATCCACCTCCACCAGGTTCTGAACCAGGATACCAAGAACTCCACCATTGAACTGCAAGTGGAATGATTAGAAGTTTGATAAATGTTTCGGTATCATCTAATCTAGGAAGAATATTTAATTTGTTTTTTACATTTTCATGAGCAATTAGGTTTTCCAACCCACCTACTTCAGGAAGTCCTACGATATAATAAGCTGCACCAAAAGCACCTGCCATCGCAACAAAAAATAAGATAAAATCTGTATATACAACACCTTTAAACCCTCCTATGGCACTAAAGACAACAGTAATAAAACCAGCAATAACAACGGTTGTTACGGGATCTAAACCTAGCATTACTTGTCCAATCTTTATGGCTGCCAAAGTTACCCCAGCCATTGCCAATACATTAAATATAATTCCTAAATATACTGCTCTAAAGCTACGAAGAAACCGTGCAGGCTTTCCTCCATATCTAAGTTCGTAAAATTCAATATCTGTATTCACACCTGACTTTCGCCAAAGCTTTGCGTACACAAAAACAGTTAATAATCCAGTAACCAAAAATGCCCACCAAACCCAGTTTCCAGAAACTCCATCTGTACGAACTATATCTGTAACTAAATTAGGTGTATCTGTAGAAAAGGTAGTAGCAACCATAGAAAGTCCTAATAACCACCATGGCATGTTTCTTCCAGATAGAAAATACTGATTGGTGTTTTTTCCTGATGTTTTTCCAACGTAAATACCAATTAAGAGGATAATTGCAAAAAGTGAGAAAATAATAGTGTAATCAAAATTCGATAAGGAAATCATAATGTAATTATTTTTTTGACCAATGTAAATTAACAGGGTGTTCTGCAAGATATTCATTCATAATGAGAATATCATCTTTTCCTGTTAAATCAGGAACATGTTCTGAAAGTGGAATTCCTACTACAGAAGTTGGATAAGCACGAACCATTTCTAACAAAGCAGAAGGCAATTCTTTTTCATTTCTTTCAGGGTGAATGACGCAGGATTTTAAAAAAGGATAAAATACTTTTCCATTAAACTTAAAAATATTCATACTTACTCTAAATTTACCAGCTTCATCTTTATATTTTTCTGATTCAGAAACTGAAGGCTTCTCAATAATATCTTGTAAATAATTATTATGATCTACTTTAGTTAATGCAAACCTCTCTATACGTTCTTGAGAATATTCCAAAGCATCTCTATCGTAATTTATAAATGCATTTGAGTTTTTATGTGAACGAAGTAAATTAAAGGCTTTTTTGCTGTAGAGATTATCACAATTACAAACTACAAATTGATTTTCTTGTAACTCTTGATATTGTTCTAAGGATTGACATACGGCATCAGCAGTTCCCAAGGGTTTTATTCGTCCTTCAGGAATGCGCTGAAAAACATAAGAAATTGACAATCCATGAAACGAATTCCTAGCGCTCTCCTCTCCATAGTAAGTTTTAAAAAGCTCACTTTCCTCTCCTATAACAATATAAATATGTTCGAAACCTGCTTGTTGTGCATTAAATAAAACATAATCTAACATTGGACGTTCATTCAAAAAAATCAATGCTTTGCTTCTTGAATTCGCTTGATGTATAAGCTCTTTTGGAAGTTTTGAAAAAGAAGGCTTTTTCATCCGTGTCGAAGCGCCTCCTGCTAGTATGATTAAATGATTTGTCATGATACAATAATTTGTTTTCAAGAAGTAACCAAAACAGCATAAGCATCTTTTGCTCCAGCTGTTAAAATGCTATCAATTACTCGTTGTTTATTTTCTTCAGATGCAATTGCACAAATACTACCTCCACCCCCAGAACCAACAATTTTGGCACCGTAAGCTCCTGCATTTAATGCAGCATCAATCATTTTATCAATCTTCGGGGTAGTGATCTTTAAAATATTTTTTAAAACTGAATGATGCTCATTCATTAATGCTCCAATTCTTTTGTAATTCAATATTCCTTCATTTAGAGCAATCAAAGCTTCTTGAGTAATTATGTGGTTTTTAATTGAAGCATAAAAGAAGGGTTGCAATTCCTCAGAAAGAATATCTGAATAGTTATCTATGTCTTCAAGCATTGCAGAATGCAAATTAAAATTCGAATCGTATGCTTGAACAGTTTTAATAGAAGTCAATGCTTTCCTTTTTAAATCACCAAGTAAACCCATCGTGTTTTTTGGAATTCCAGATTCTCCAACTATCAATCCCTTTAAAAAACTATTTATTTTTGTAATATTATTTGTATGATTAGTTTGAAGATAAATGATCCCACCCAAAGCAATTGAGTATTGGTCCATTTTTCCACCCGGTGCGTTATGTTCAATAACCTCTGATTGGTAAGCAATCTCAGCAATTAATTCATCCGTGACTACTGAAGAACAACCAAAAGTTATTACTAAAAACCTAACCCAAGCTACTACTATAGCTGACGAACTAGAAAGACCTGCATTTATTGGGATTTTTCCAGTTATGGTTATTGAATATCCTTTATTTGGAATACAACCATATCTTCTAACTACTCGAATTGCAGATGCAAAATGATCTCCTGACATTAAGTTTTCAAACGATTCATAGATCGAAAAACTTCTAGAAGAATTTATATCTGGCATTATTAAATTAAAAATTTCTAATTCATTAGGAATGGCTGAAAACTTTACAAAACGATTAATAGCACACGCGATAATGGGTAATCCTAAATAATCTTGATGATCCCCAAATAGACAAATTCTTCCTGGGGCTTCAACACTAACTTCTGAGATCGTTTTCATATTTAGTGATCATCTTTAATCCAATCGTATGGCTTTCTCGTTACCCATAAACCTCTTGTAAAATCTGGGAAATTTTGAGGCTCTCCATTGTTTTCAATTGACAGTTCAGAGAGAGGAGTAATGGCACTCCAAGCAGCTGCATCATAAACATCTAAAGGTGGTGCAATATTTTGCTTTGCAGACTCTACAAAAGCATTTAACACGAAGAAATCCATTCCTCCATGACCAGAACCTTGAGCATATTCTCCATATTTTTTCCACAAAGGATGATCGTATTTCTCTAACCAAGGTTTTGCATCATCCCAACGGTGGGGTTTTGAAACGCCCTCAATATAGAGTCTACTTCCGTCTACTTCCCATAAACCTTCACTACCTTGAACACGAAACCCGAGAGAATAAGGTCTTGGTGAATTACAATCATGGGTTACAATAATTGTTTCCCCGTTAGCAGTTTCTATAGTTGATGTGATAACATCTCCTTGTTTAAATTTTAATTTTGCATTAGGATGGTCTTCTCCCCCATTATCTACAATATATTTATGTAAACCAACAGCTTTAGAGGCGTGAGATGTCATGGAAACAAATCGATTTCCTCTATTAATATTGCACATTGTTGCAATAGGACCTACGCCATGAGTTGGATATACGTCACCATTTCGCAACAAGGAATGCTGTGTTCTCCATTTAGATTCTGAAATTCCTTTCTCTCCAAATTCAACACCTTTACCATAAGGTGTTATGCCATCATTAAATTTCACAAACCTTAAATCGTGCTGATAACCACATCTGAAATGAAGTAATTCTCCAAAAACATTTTGTCTCACCATATTTAAAACAGCCATTACATCTCTTCTATAGTTAACATTTTCTAAAATCATTAAATGAGACCCTGTTTTTTCATGAATGTTTACCAAATCCCAACATTCTTCCATGGTGTTAGCGGCAGAAACTTCAACACCTGTATACTTTCCTGCTAACATAGCATCTTTTGCCATACGGGTATGCCATAGCCAAGGTGTAGAGATAATAACTGCATCTATGGAATTATCTTCTAATAAATTTCTATAATCTAGTGTATCTTTTCCAAAGGTTTTTGGCAAAGCTTGAGAAGCTTTTTTTACAAGGTCCAAACATAAATCAATTCTTTTGGAGTCAATATCACAAATAGCAACAATACTAACATCATTGCGTTGTAATAAATTAGTTAAATGATTAGTCCCTCTAAGACCAACGCCAATAAGTGCTATGTTTAATTTTTCTTTTTTAGGTGAAGACATCCCAAAGGCCATATTAGGGGCTAAGGCTAGACTTGCACCGAGTAGCGTAGTAGTTTTAACAAAGTCTCTTCTTGATTTCATTAGATAGTGTTTGTTCATAAAAATAACTATAAATTTTGTTTTAAGACTCAATTAAAAAGAAAAAATAAAGAGAATAAATACTTTGGTATAAAGTTCATTATAGGTAATGGTTTGCATTCACTATTTTTCAACTATTTTTGTTTCTTACTATGGTTACACAAGAACAACTTAAAAATCTTACCGATAGAGTTTCTAAATTAAAAGGATATTTAGAGATTGAAAAAAAACTCATTGAGATTTCTAATGACGAGGAAAAAACAGCAGATCCAAGTTTTTGGAATAATCCAAAAGATGCTGAAGTATTGATGAAATCTCTTCGTTTTAAGAAAAAATGGGTGGAAGATTATCAGAAAGCTGTAACGTTAAACGAAGACATTCATGTATTATTTGATTTTTATAAAGAAGGTGAGGTTGAAGCTGAGGAAATAGAAATGCAATTTGAAAAAGCTATAGCTTTCGTTGAGGATATTGAATTTAAAAATATGCTTTCAGAGGAAGGAGATAGCTTTAGTGCTGTTATTCAAATTACAGCTGGAGCTGGGGGTACAGAAAGTTGTGATTGGGCTGAAATGTTGTTCAGAATGTACTCTATGTGGTCTGAAAAACAAGGATTTACATTAAAAACACTTAACTATCAATCCGGAGACTCTGCTGGAATAAAAACAGTTACTGTTGAGGTTGACGGAGATTACGCATTTGGTTGGCTCAAAGGAGAAAACGGTGTACATCGGTTGGTTAGAATTTCACCATTTGATAGCAATGCAAAAAGACACACCTCATTTGCATCTGTTTATGTATATCCCGTAGCGGATGATTCTATTGAAATTGAGGTTAATCCTGCTGATATAGAAATCACCACTGCAAGATCAAGTGGAGCTGGGGGACAGAATGTAAATAAAGTTGAAACTAAAGTTCAATTAACACATAAACCTACTGGGATTCAAATTTCATGCTCTAACTCACGTTCACAGCACGATAACAGAGCTACAGCAATGAAAATGTTAAAGTCACAATTGTATGAAATTGAATTACAAAAGCAACAGGAAGCTCGAAACGATATCGAGGCTGGTAAAATGAAAAATGAATGGGGAAGTCAAATTAGAAATTATGTGATGCACCCCTATAAATTGGTTAAAGATGTAAGAACCGCCCACGAAACTGGTAATGTAGATGCTGTAATGGATGGAAATATTAATGCATTTTTAAAAGCTTATTTAATGTCTCAGGGACAAAAAAACACAAATTCAGAAATATAAAAACAACTTTTTCATTACGCTCATGATAAAAATATACCATAACCCTCGATGTAGAAAATCTAGAGAAGGACTTCAAATACTTCAAGAATGTGGAAAAGATTTTGAAATAATTGAGTATTTGAAAGAAAATCTCTCTTTTGATGAAGTAAAAGCTATTGTAAATTTACTAGATATCTCACCCACAAAATTGCTTCGTAAAAATGAAGCTGCATGGAAAGAGCATTTCAAAGGAAAAACTATGAGTGATGAAGACATCATAGCTTCAATGGTAAAATTCCCAAAATTAATGGAAAGACCTATAGTTATTAATAAAGAAAAAGCGGTTATTGGCAGACCCCCTGAAACTATAAAACAAATTCTTTAACTCTTTTGTTTAACACAAATTTAACTACAAGTATTTAAACTTAATTAGACATTTACAGTCGAAGTATTAAACTATCGATTCTAATGAATAAAATTAGCTTATTTTTTGTAACCTTCGCTTTAACTTTTTTAAGTGTTTTTAGTCAAAAACCTCAAAATAATCAAATTTCAATTACTGGCAACATCATAGATTCTAATACAAAAGAGCCTTTAGAGTATGCTACAGTTGTATTAAATAATTTAGAAACTAAACAACTAAGTGGAGGTATTACTGATGAAAAAGGAAACTTCACTATTAAAATTATTCCAGGAACTTATGACGTTAATTTTGAGTTTATTTCATTTAAAACTATTAAAATATCCAAGAAAATTATTAATTCATCCCTGAATTTTGGTACAATCAAATTATCCGAAGATTCTGACAAATTAGATGAAATTGTAATTATTGCTGAAAAGTCTACTGTTGAAATTCGTTTAGATAAGAGAATTTATAATGTAGGTAAAGACATGACAGTTAAAGGAGGTTCGGCATCTGATGTTTTAGATAATGTACCTTCTGTTGATGTTGACGTAGAGGGAAATGTAAGTTTAAGAGGTAATGAGAATGTGAGAATATTAATAGATGGTAAACCCTCTGCACTAGTAGGTTTAAGTGGCTCAGATGCGTTGCGTCAATTACCTGCAGATGCTATAGAAAGAGTTGAAGTAGTTACATCTCCATCTGCAAGATATGATGCTGAGGGTACTGCTGGAATATTAAACATTATCCTAAGAAAAGGAGTAGCAACAGGCTTAAATGGCTCCTTAAATACTACTATTGGAGATCCAACACAATATCGTATTGCTTCAAATATAAATTTCAGAACAAAAAAAATAAATTTTTTTACAAATCTAGGGTATAGAAATAGTTCAAGTCCAGGAAACTTTTTAACAAACCTCTCAACATTCGAAAATGAATCTGTAAATAGCTTACGAATTGAAGATAGAGATTTTGAAAGAAAAAGAAACGGATACAATATTAATCTTGGATTAGAATATTTTCTATCCAATGAAAGTTCTATCACTGGGACCTATTTTTATAGGGACTCTGATAATAAAAACTTATCAACTAATGCCATTCAAGTTTTTGATGTAAACAATATTCTTGAGTATTCAGATGTCCGTGTCCAAGATGAGGATGAAATAGATGAAACTTCCCAAATTTCATTAAATTATACAAACAACATTAATAACAGTGGACATAAATTAACCATTGATTTCCAATACAGTGATAGTAAAGAAATAGAAACTGCATTCATTGATGACTCTTTAGCTTCTGAAAATAATATAACTGCAGAAAATTCTAAAAGTACTCTGATACAATCAGACTATGTTTTACCTATTGGGGAGCATATGCAATTTGAATTAGGCTACAGAGGAGATTTTCAAGATTTAAACTCTAATTTTTTAGTTAATAGAATCCCTGAGTTAGACTTTAATCCCTCTAACAATCTTACCTTTAAACAAAATGTAAATGCAATCTACTCTCAGTTCGGAAATAAGATTAATAAGTTTTCTTATCTGTTAGGACTACGAACAGAGATTACAGACGTAAAAGTTAGACTTACCAACACTAATGAAAATTTCGATTACAGGTATACAGAAGTATTCCCTACTATTAATTTTGGTTTAGAAAGAACAGATAATCAAAGTTTTACTCTAGGATATAGCAGAAGACTCAGAAGACCAAGGTACTGGTACCTCAACCCTTTTGAGTCAAGAAACAGTCAGAATGTAATCTACAAAGGGAATCCTGGTTTAATTCCAACGTTTACAAATTCTTTTGACCTTGGCTTTCTTCAAAAGATTGGAAAACTTACCTTAAATTCATCAATTTACTTTCAACATTCCGTCAATGCTATTCAAAGAGTTTCTAGAGATGAAATTAGACTGCTAGACGGAGTAAATCAAGTAATAACAATTAGAGAACCCATAAATTTAGCATCTGAAGATAGATACGGTTTTGAACTAACCGCTAATTATAATCCTTCAAAGAAAGTAAGGCTTTCAGGAAGTTTTAATGTATTTCAGCAAGAATCAAAGGGTCTTTATGAATATAATAAATTTACTATTAATGAAACCTCTGGAGCTATTATCTCTATGCCCGAAACACAAGACTTAGGAAATATAAATAATAGTTGGTTTAGTAGGTTCAATGCAACATTTACATTGCCTTGGAAAATACAGATGCAGAATAGATTATCATACAGAGGTCCACGATATACAGCACAAAGTGAATCAAAAGGAATGTTCTCGGCCAACATTGCCCTCAGTAAAGATGTGTTAAGTGAAAAAGGTACTTTAGTATTAAACGTAAGTGATGTATTTAATTCTAGAAGATGGAGATCAACTAACTTTAATCCAAATAAAGAAAACCCCACTAGTATTAATAATCAAGAATCACAATGGAGAGTTCGTCAAGTATCGTTAAACTTTACCTATAGATTTAATCAAAAAAAGAAACAAGGAAGAGAACAAAGAGGTGGTGAAGATTATGAGGGTGGTGAAGGCTTTAGTACACCATAAATAATCAACTCTATCCATAAAAAAAGACTCGCAAAATTGCGAGTCTTTTTTTTATCTGTAAATAAAAACTACTTTCCTTCGGCAGCTTTTTTTGCTTCTCTTTTTAATTTGAAATTTTCCCAAATAGTTCCTCCTAACCAGTAGGGTACAACAAAAGTTAATAAAAATATTAATAACCAAAAACCAGCTGTAAAAATAAACATGAACAAAACCAATCCTGAGAACTGAGAAAAATCTAACATTTTAAAAATCTTTAATTTAAAAACACAAAAATAATAGATAATTTTTATTGATGCTAACATTTAGTTAAATATTTCTTGAATAAAATACTCACAAATGTTACTTACGAATTGTTGTGGATTTCGTAAATTTGTGATATCAATGAAAATGCACTAATCATGAAATTTAGAATAGAAAAAGATACTATGGGTTCTGTTAAAGTTCCTGCTGATAAGTATTGGGGAGCACAGACTGAAAGATCTAGAAATAATTTTAAAATTGGTTCAGCCGCTTCAATGCCTCTAGAAATTGTATATGGTTTTGCATATCTCAAAAAAGCTGCTGCTTTTACAAATACTGAATTAGGTGTTTTAGATGCAGGAAAACGTGATTTAATAGCGACGGTATGTGATGAAATTTTAGAAGGAAAGTTAGATGATCAGTTTCCACTAGTAGTATGGCAAACCGGCTCAGGAACACAATCTAACATGAATGTGAATGAAGTCATTGCAAATAGAGCCCATGAAATTTCAGGGAAAATCATTGGGGAAGGAGAAAAAACTATTCAACCAAATGATGATGTAAATAAGTCTCAATCCTCTAACGATACATTTCCAACTGGAATGCACATTGCATGTTATAAAAAAATTGTAGAAACTACCATTCCTGGAATTGAACAATTAAGAAATACCTTACAAAAAAAATCTGAGGATTTTAAAGATGTTGTTAAAATTGGACGAACTCATTTAATGGATGCCACTCCCCTAACCCTAGGACAAGAATTTTCTGGATATGTAGCACAATTAAATTTTGCTTTAAATGCATTACGTAATTCTTTAGAACATCTAAGTCAGTTGGCTTTGGGAGGAACGGCAGTAGGTACTGGATTAAATACACCAAAAGGGTATGATGTCCTAGTGGCTAAATTTATAGCAGAATTCACAAACTTACCTTTTATTACTGCAGAAAATAAATTTGAAGCTTTAGCTGCACATGATGCCTTAGTAGAAACCCATGGTGCACTCAAACAAACTGCTGTGTCACTAAATAAAATTGCTAATGACATTCGAATGATGGCATCAGGTCCTAGGTCTGGAATTGGAGAAATTATTATTCCTGCTAACGAACCTGGAAGCTCCATTATGCCAGGAAAAGTAAACCCAACTCAAGCAGAAGCAATTACGATGGTTTGTGCACAAGTTATGGGAAATGATGTCGCAGTAACTATTGGTGGTACTCAGGGTCATTATGAGTTAAATGTTTTTAAACCAATGATGGCAGCTAATGTAATTCAATCTGCACAACTTATTGGAGATGCTTGTATTTCATTTGATTTACATTGTGCTTCCGGTATTCAACCAAATCATACAAGAATTAATGAGTTGTTAAATAATTCATTAATGTTAGTGACTGCTTTAAATACTAAAATTGGATACTACAAAGCGGCCGAAATTGCCAATACCGCTCATGCCAATGGCACAACATTAAAAGAAGAAGCAGTTCGTTTAGGTTATGTTACTGAGGAACAATACAATGAGTGGGTTAAGCCTGAAGACATGACAGGTAGCTTAAAATAAATTTCTAATTAATTATATTGTTTCTTTGACATAAAACCTACAAATAGTTGTTTTTCTATTGACACTACACTTTATTTAGGAGTCAATAACCTTTCAGGTATTCCCAAATAACAATATAAAGTTTTCTTTTTTTAATGTAAGTTTGTTTTGAGAATACAAACAAACCATATGACAACATTATTCATCAATATTAAAGAACTTGTTCAAGTAAGAGAACCGGATGTGATGAAAGTTAGTGGAAAGAATATGAGTATTTTACCCATAATCAAAAACGCCTTTTTAATAATTAAAGACAATGTTATCGTAGATTTTGGATCTATGAATACTCTTGGTATTAAAAAATCAGATAAAGTCGTTGATCTCACTGGTAAATTAGTTTTACCCACTTGGTGTGATAGCCATACCCATTTAGTGTTCGCGGATACTAGAGAAGAGGAATTTGTAAATCGAATAAAAGGACTAACCTATCAAGAAATTGCAGAAAAAGGTGGAGGAATACTAAATTCATCAAAAAAACTACAAAATAAGCCAGAAAATGAACTCTTCGAAGATGCAGCAAAAAGATTAAAAAAACTTATAAGAAATGGCACAGGAGCAATAGAAATTAAGTCTGGTTATGGGTTAACATTAGAAAGCGAACTAAAAATACTACGTGTAATAAAAAAATTAAAAGAAAACTTTTCGATCCCAATCAAAGCTACTTTTTTGGGCGCGCACGCTATACCTAACCAATACAAAGAAAAAAGAGCTGAATATATTCAGTTAATTATTGATAAAATGATTCCTGAAATAGCTAAAGAAAAACTAGCTGATTATATTGATGTTTTTTGTGAAAAAGGATATTTTACCACTACAGAAACTGATCAAATTTTAAAAGCAGGAAGAAAACACGGATTGATTCCAAAAATTCATGTGAATCAATTTAATTCAATTGGAGGTATTAAAGTTGGTGTAAATAATAAAGCTTTATCTGTAGATCATTTAGAAGTTTTAACCGATGAAGACCTTAACATATTATCAAAATCAGACACAATGCCTGTAGCACTTCCATCGTGTTCATTTTTTTTAGGAATTCCCTATACAAATGCAAGAAAATTAATAGATGCTAATATTCCTATGGCTGTAGCCTCCGACTACAACCCTGGATCTTCTCCTTCAGGAAATATGAATTTTGTAGTTTCTTTAGCTTGTATAAAAATGAGAATGACTCCCGAAGAAGCTATCAATGCAGCTACTATTAATGCTGCACATGCCTTAAACTTATCTGATAAAATTGGAAGCATCTCAAAAGGTAAAATGGCAAACTTTATAATTACAAAACCTATAAAATCATATAGTTCTATACCTTATGCTTTTGCTGATAATTGCATAGAAGAAGTTTATCTAGCAGGTAAAGAAACTCAAACTCTATAATTATTAAAAAACATTAAAATTGTTTCATAAAATCGTATCATTTTTTTGTTTTATAATTAAATCTAAAAATGAACATGGTGTTCACTCTCCATTTGTATTTGATTTAATTACTTCTTGTTTTTACAAAAAAAAAGGCAAGAACGATTTAACTATTTTCTTAAACTATAAAAAACAGCTTTCAAAAAACACCTCATTATTAGAAATTTCAAATTTTAATTTCATGTCTAGGTTACTTTTATCTCATAAAAGAAAACGCTCAAGAATTTTTAAAGACTCAGAAATTTCAAATAAAAGAGCAAGATTATTAATTCATTTAATTCAATATCTGAAACCGAAGAATATTTTGGAAATTGGAACTGGTTTCGGTATCAATACTGTTATATTATCGTCTGCACAACGAAACTCCAAAATAACAACTCTGGAGGAAAATGAGCAGGTTGTTAAAGCGATTAAGGAAATATTCAAAAAAAATACTGTTAAAAACGTAAAGTTTCTAACAGGTAACTTTGATATTACTTTACCTCGAGTATTTAATAATAATACCTATGATTTTATCCATTTTAAAGGAAGTTGTGCAAATAAAACTATATTAAAATACTTTGAATCTAGTTTATTAGCCATAGATAATAATTCCGTTTTTTTATTTGAAAATATTCATTCTAATAAAGAATCTGAAAAAGTATGGAACTACATAAAAAAACATGAAAAAGTAACTGTTACAATAGACACATTTTTTTGGGGTTTTGTATTCTTCAGAAAAGAACAAGAAAAAGAACATTTTATCATCAGAATTTAAAATATTAAATTTACAGTATGAAGATTTACACAAAAACTGGAGATAAGGGTACTACTGCCTTATTTGGAGGCACTAGAGTTTCAAAAAATCACTTAAGAATAGAATCTTATGGGACAGTAGATGAATTAAACTCTTACATTGGTTTGATAAAAGATCAAGCGATTGACAATCAAACAAAACATATTCTTGTAAAAATTCAGAATGATTTATTTACCCTTGGCTCGATGCTAGCAACACCATCAGAAAAGGAAACTCTAAAAAATGGAAAAGAACGTTTAAATATTCCTAAAATAACCTCCGAATCCGTAACATATCTAGAAAATACTATAGATGAAATAAATTCAACGCTCCCTCAAATGACTCATTTTATACTTCCTGGTGGTCATACCACGGTGTCATATTGTCATATTGCAAGATGTGTTTGCAGAAGAGCAGAACGATTATCAGTTTCTCTTCACGAACAAGAAGGTATAAATCCTATTATTTTAACATATCTTAACCGACTATCTGACCTTCTTTTTATGCTGGCACGAAAGTTGTCTCAATATTTATCAGTTCAGGAAATTAAGTGGATTCCTGAGAAATTATAACCAAGTTCTTTTTTTATTGATATATATTTCAAAAAAACCTTGATTTTTTCAGTAAAAAAATTATTTTTGCAGAAAATTAAATCCATTAGAAATGTATTGGACTTTAGAATTAGCATCTTATTTAGCAGATGCACCATGGCCAGCAACAAAAGATGAGTTAGTAGATTATGCTATCAGAACAGGTGCGCCCTTAGAAGTAGCTGAGAATTTACAAGAAATTGAAGATGAAGGGGACTCATATGACTCTATCATTGAAATTTGGCCAGATTATCCTACTGAAGAGGATTATCTTTGGAATGAAGATGAATATTAAAAATATTTAATAAAACAAACAAGAAAAAGTCTCAAATGAGGCTTTTTTTTTGTTTACTTTTAAAGTCTTAAATACAATATCATACAGAAGAAAATAAAATACAGCTTAAAGAATGAGTATCTTAAATTCAGTAATTAAAATATTTGTTGGAGATAAACAACAAAAAGATCTAAAAATACTTCAACCGATTGTTGAAAAAGTAACCGCTTACGAAACCACATTATCTTCTTTATCAAATGATGAATTAAGAAATAAAACCACTGAATTCAAAAAAAGAATAAAAGAAGGCACAAAAGTTTTTAATGATAAAATTACTGCATTAGAAAAAGAAGCAAAAGAAGCTGAAATAGATAGACAACAAGATATTTTTTCTGAAATAGATACCTTAAAAAATGAATCTTATGAGGCTTCTGAGGTAATTTTACATGATATTATGCCAGAAGCTTTTGCTGTGGTAAAAGAAACTGCAACACGTTTTGTAAATAATGATGAAGTTGAAGTTACAGCTACTCCTTTTGACAGAGAACTCTCCTCTACTCGAGAACATGTTGTTTTAGACGGTGATAAAGCCTTTTGGCAAAACTCTTGGGATGCTGCAGGAAAACCAGTGACTTGGGACATGATTCATTATAACGTTCAATTGATTGGGGGCTCTGTGCTTCATCAGGGGAAAATTGCAGAGATGATGACTGGTGAAGGGAAAACATTAGTTTCTACATTGCCAGTATATTTAAACGCATTGACCGGCAATGGAGTTCATGTTGTTACCGTAAATGATTACCTAGCAAAAAGAGATAGAGCATGGATGGCACCTATGTTTGAATTCCATGGATTAAGTACAGATTGTATTGATTTTCATCAACCTAATTCAGAAGAAAGAAGAATAGCTTACAATGCAGACATTACCTATGGGACAAATAATGAATTTGGATTCGATTATTTAAGAGATAATATGGCTAGTTCAAAGGAAGATTTAGTTCAAAGAGCTCCAAATTACGCCATAATTGATGAAGTAGATTCCGTTTTAATTGATGATGCAAGAACTCCTTTAATTATATCTGGACCTGTTCCTCAAGGAGATAGACACGAGTTTAATGAATTAAAACCATTAGTTAACGATCTTGTATCAAAACAAAATAAGTATTTAATTGGGGTACTTGCAGAGGCTAAAAAATTAATTACCGAAGGAAATACCAAAGACGGTGGTTTTTTATTGTTGAGGGTATTTAGAGGAATTCCAAAAAATAAAGCGCTTATTAAATTTCTATCTCAGGAAGGAGTAAAACAATTACTTCAAAAAACAGAGAATACCTACATGGCAGATAATAACAAACTGATGCCAGAAGTAGATGAAGAATTATGGTATGTTATCGAAGAAAAGAATAATTCGATAGATTTATCAGATAAGGGTATCGCAGCACTTTCTACAAATACAAGTGATGAAGATTTCTTTGTATTACCTGATTTAGGCGTTAAAATTGGCAACATAGATGCTTCTGAAGAAACTACAGAAAAAAAGGCTGAATTAAAGGAAAAATTATACAAAGACTTTAGTGTTAAAAGTGAACGGATTCATACCATGAACCAGCTACTAAAAGCTTACAGCTTATTTGAAAAAGATGTTGAATATGTAGTTGTGGAAAATAAAGTCATGATTGTTGATGAACAAACCGGACGTATCATGGATGGTCGTCGATATTCAGACGGGCTTCATCAAGCAATTGAAGCAAAAGAAAATGTAAAAATTGAAGATGCTACCCAAACATTTGCAACAGTTACCTTGCAAAACTATTTTAGAATGTATAGAAAGTTATCTGGTATGACTGGTACAGCCATTACTGAAGCAGGTGAACTTTGGGAAATATACAAATTAGATGTAGTTGAAATCCCTACAAATAAACCATTACTAAGAGATGATAAACAAGATTTTATCTATAAGACTACTCGAGAAAAATACAATGCAGTAATAGAAGATGTTGTTCAACTGGTAAATCAAGGAAGACCTGTACTAGTAGGTACAACATCTGTAGAAATTTCTGAATTATTGGGAAGAATGTTACAAATGCGTAAGATTAAGCACAATATATTAAATGCAAAATTACATAAACGTGAAGCAGATGTAGTTGCAGAAGCTGGAAATCCAGGTATAGTAACGATAGCAACTAATATGGCTGGACGTGGAACTGACATTAAGCTTTCTGACCAAGTAAAAGACGCTGGAGGTTTAGCAATTATTGGTACAGAACGACATGATTCCAGACGAGTTGATAGACAATTACGAGGAAGAGCTGGGCGTCAGGGTGATATTGGATCATCTCAATTTTACGTTGCATTAGATGACAACTTAATGCGTTTGTTCGGTTCTGAAAGAATTGCAAAAATGATGGATAGAATGGGTCTAAAAGAAGGTGAAGTAATTCAACATTCTATGATTTCTAAGTCTATTGAAAGAGCACAAAAGAAAGTTGAAGAAAATAACTTTGGTATTCGTAAAAGATTATTGGAATATGACGATATCATGAACGCTCAAAGAGAATTTGTTTACCTGAGAAGAAGGCATGCATTAGATGGAGATCGTCTACAAATAGACATTTCAAATATGATCTTTGAGACCTGTGAAACTATCATTAACCAAAATAAAGCAGCTAAAGATTTTCAAAACTTTGAATTTGAATTGATTCGTTTTACTTCAATAGCATCACCCTTTAGTGAAGACGAGTTTAACTCTTTAAATGAACAAGAGTTAGCCGATAAGTTATATGAAGTTGTAACTCATAGTTATAAAGAAAAAGTTGAAAGAAATGCACTTTTAACTTATCCTGTAATCAAAAATGTTTACGAAAATGAAGGTGATAGATACGAGCGTATTGTTGTTCCTTTTTCTGATGGTATCAAAACCCTCAAAGTTGTTACCAATTTAAAAGAAGCTTATGAGACAAAAGGAAAGTCTTTAGCTACCGATTTTGAAAAAAACATCACACTCGCTATTATTGATGAAAACTGGAAAGATCACCTACGTCAAATGGATGATTTAAAACAATCGGTTCAAAATGCATCTTACGAGCAAAAAGATCCATTACTAATTTACAAATTTGAAGCATTTGAATTATTTAAAGTAACCATAGATAAAATAAATCGTGAGGTACTATCTTTCTTATTTAAAGGAGAATTACCAAATCAAGCAAATGATCAAATTTCTGAAGAACAAAAGAAAACAAGACAAAAATTAAATTTAAGCAAAGCTGACGTTCAAAATACTACTGAACAAGCCATTAGCAATTCCAGACAACAACAATCTGAGCCTATCGAAACTATAGTAAGAGAACAACCGAAAATAGGTAGAAATGAACGAGTTACTATTAAAAATGTGATGAGTGGTCAGGAAAAAGTAGTGAAATTCAAACAAGCTATCCCTTTAATTGAAAGAGGAGAATGGGTATTGATTAAAAATTAAATATATATCAGTTAAAATAAAAAAAGCCACTTTTAAAAGTGGCTTTTTTTATTTGATTGAGTGTAATTTAAACCCCCTGAAAATCAGTATCAATTTTTAGATAATCTAAAAACTCTTGTTTAGTCTCCTTTTCTTTAAATTTTCCCCCAAACTCAGAAGTGATTGTACTACTTTCAATATCTTTTATTCCTCGAGAATTTACACATAAATGTTTAGCATCGATTACACACGCTACATCTTTAGTCCCTAGAGATTCTTGCATAAACTGAACTATTTGCATGGTGAGTCTTTCCTGAACTTGTGGTCTTTTAGCAAAATAATCAACAATACGGTTCATCTTAGACAATCCAATTACCTTACCTTTTGAGATATAGGCTACATGAGCACGACCAACTATAGGTAAAAGGTGGTGTTCACAAGTAGAGTATACAATAATATTTTTCTCAACTAACATCTCTTGATAATTATAATTATTATCAAAAGTTGATGCCTTTGGCTGATTCTTTGGATTTAACCCCATGAATAATTCCTTAACAAAAGCTTTAGCTACTCTTCTTGGTGTACCTTGCAAACTATCATCTGAAAGATCTAACCCTAAAGTTATTAGAATGTCTTTGACACTTTCTTGAATTCTATCCATTTTATCCTCATCAGAAATGACAAAAGCATCATCACGAAGTGGTGTCTTGGCGGAGGTCATAACGTGGTTATCCCCTATCTCATCAATCCGATCTTGATTCATTTCAGTATTTAATTCTATCATCACGCATTTATTTAGATTACAAATTTACAAATTTCATAATAATAATTATTGTAATTTATTGACCAATTCTTCTAAAGTATAAAGTGTCTGAGAACCCTCATTCATATCTTTTAACATGAACTTATTATTCTGTATTTCAGAAATTACAAACTGAATTTTACGAGTAGAAACATATTTCCACTGCTTCTTTTGCTGTTTGTTACTAGATGCTGTATCTGGATATATTTCAGTTTTCACACCTACATTTCTTAATGATTTTATAGCTTCTAGTTGAATACTATTGTCTTCTTTATTAAAATTCAGAAACAATAACTTAGGTTTTGGAAGAGATACAGTATCAAATAAGCAAAGTTCTTCCAATACCAAATAAATTCTATCTAAACCAAAAGATATACCCACTCCACTTACATCTTTTAATCCAAAGATTCCGGTCAAATCATCATATCTACCTCCACCACCAATTGATCCCATCTCTACTCCATTTGGAGCTGAAACTTCAAAAATAGCTCCAGTATAGTAGTTTAAACCCCGTGCTAGAGTTACATCAATTTCTAAAGAAGAAGATTGTAGTCCTAAATTATTAATGGTATTAACAACAAAACGCAACTCTTCAACTCCTTTTTTTCCTTCTTCAGATTCTGACAACAACGCATCTAAAACGTTTAGCTGATCAGTATTTGATCCTGAAAGTTCAAAAAGAGGAGATACTTTTTTTATAGCCTCAACGGATATCCCTTTTTCCAGCATTTCATTTTCAACACCGGTAGCACCAATTTTATCTAACTTATCTAAAGCTACGGTAAAGTCAATCAACTTATCTTTTACTCCAATAACCTCAGCAATTCCTGCTAAAATCTTTCTATTATTAATTTTTATGGTAGTACCCGTTAATTTTAAATTGGTAAAAACAGTATCATACAATTGAATAAAATCTACCTCTTGCAACAAAGACTTACTTCCTACTACATCTGCATCACATTGAAAAAACTCTCTAAAACGTCCTTTTTGAGGTCGATCTGCTCTCCAAACAGGTTGAATTTGGTATCGTTTAAAAGGGAACGTAATATCATTTTGGTGTTGCACTACATATCTAGCAAAAGGCACTGTTAAATCATAACGTAATGCTTTCTCTGAGATTTGGGATGTTAACCTTGTACTGTCTTTTAGTTCTAAAAGATTGCTGTCCGCCTTCTTTAAATAATCTCCTGAATTTAGAATCTTGAAAATTAAGCGATCTCCTTCTTCTCCATATTTACCCATTAAGGTAGTGGAGTTTTCAAAACTTGGAGTTTCTATGGGTTGAAAACCAAAGGTTTCGAAAGCAGTTTTCATCGTATTTATGATATACGTACGATTGGCTACTTCTGTAGATGAAAAATCTCTGGTTCCTTTTGGAATGCTTGGTTTCATAAAAACAATATTCGGTTATCTAATCTTAGCTAAAATAATAAATCTAGCTTTGGGTGCAAATATCCGAAAAATCTTGGGAAGAACTATTCTGTCACATTTGTTTTATTTTTTCTTTGAAGTGAAAAAATACTCGCATTTAACTCAAAACCTAACAACAATATAATGGCGTTGAGCCAAATAAATAGCATTAAAATTAAAAGTGTTCCTATAGAACCATATAATTCGTTGTACTGAGCAAATTCATTAACATAGTACCCGAAGAGATAAAAAGTGAGTATTGATAATGTTGTTGTAAATATTGTCCCTGGTGAAAAAAATCTGGAATGCTTTCCATTTTTTGTTCCATATTTATATAAGATAGAAACAATGGTGAAAATCATGATCAAAAACAAGCCCCCTCTTCCAAATTGCAACCATATCGTTTCGTCATCTATCCAACCTTTATTCGTAAATGCATCTAAAAGCAACTGGTAAAACCCTGTAAATGCAACAGTAATCACTAGGAACAAAGCCATTAATAATGACACAAACATCGATAAAAAATAGGCTCTAAAAACATTTCTATTTTCTTTAACGTGGTAGGAATATTCAAATCCTCCAAAAATAGCATTTACACCATTAGTCATTAGAAAAATAGAGCCTAGAAAACCAAATGATAATAAGCCTGCTTGTTTATTTCCTAAAATATCTAATAAAACAGTGTCTACAGCATCAAAGGTTTTGGGTGGTAAAACTTCTGATATTAAAGTCATTAATCCTTCTTGAAAACCATCGATATGAATGTAGGGAATTAATGTTAAGACAAATAGCATGAAAGGGAAAATTGCCATAAAAAAACTATAGGCTATACCTCCAGCACGAGTTGTTAATGCTCCTTCAACGATACCAATAATATACATTTCTAAAACATCATATAGTGACATACCTTCTAGACCTGGAATTTTTATTTTCTTCCCAAATCTAACCAGTACATTAAGCACTGGAATTTTTACTAGTTTGTCTTCTATTTCTTTACTCATTTTATTTATTCTACAAGTATTTCGTTAACAGCTTTTAAACTTAAATCCATATTGTAAACTGAATGGGTTAAAGCTCCAGATGAAATATAATCTACACCACATTCTGCATATTTTCTAATCGTATCTTCATTGATACCACCGGAAGATTCTGTGAAACATTTCCCATTGATAAGTGCTACTGCTTTTCTGGTATCTTCGAATGAAAAATTATCAATCAAGATACGATAAACACCTTCATTTTGGAGTATTTCTTCAATCTCTTTTAGGCTTCTAGCCTCAACAATAATTTTTAAATTTAATGTATTGTCGCTTAGGTATTGTTTGGTCTTTGTAATTGCTTGTGATATTCCGCCTGCAAAATCAATATGATTGTCTTTAATCATCACCATATCGTATAATGCAAAACGATGGTTCACTCCTCCTCCAATTTTTACTGCCCATTTCTCTAATGCTCTTATGCCTGGAGTAGTTTTTCTAGTGTCTAAAATTTGAGTTTTTGTTCCTTTCAATAAATTAACAAAAAAATTTGTTTTTGTAGCAATCGCACTCATGCGTTGCATGGCATTTAGAACAAAACGTTCTGCTTTAAGGATAGATTGGGAGTTGCCTGAAACTTGAAAAACTACATCTCCAGGGTTAACATGAGATCCGTCATCAATAAAGTTTTCCAACTGTAAGTCTTCATCAAAATATGTAAATGCTTTTTTAGCAAAAGCTACACCAGCTATAATACCACTATCTTTTACCAATAAATTAGCTTTTCCGTGAGCATTTGAAGGAATACAGGATAATGAGGTATGATCTCCTTCACCTACATCTTCTCTAAACCCATTTTTTATAATGAGGGCTAATTCTTTTTCAAATTGTTTAGTAGAAATCATACTTTTATATTACACAAGCTAAAATACGATTAAATGAGAAAATTGATGACAATAATTGTAATTTTGAAAAATGAAAATAAAATTACTTGTTATTGGTAAAACAGATGACAAAGATTTAGGGCAACTCATTGAAAAATACCAACAAAGGCTAAATCACTACATAAACTTTGAAATAGAAATCATACCTGACATCAAAAATGTAAAGAATTTAAGCCAACTACAACAAAAAGAAAAAGAAGGTGAATTGATTCTTTCTAAACTTAAAAACACTGATCAATTGGTGTTGTTAGACGAAAAAGGTAAGGAATATCGATCTTTAGATTTTGCAAATTTTCTTCAAAAGAAAATGAATTCAGGCATCAAACAATTAGTTTTAGTAATTGGAGGTCCTTATGGGTTTTCTGAATCTGTCTATAAGAAAACCATGGGAAAGGTATCTTTATCTAAAATGACCTTCTCTCATCAAATGATTCGCTTGTTTATTGTTGAACAATTGTATAGAGGATTTACCATTCTTAAAAACGAGCCCTATCATCATGAATAAATAATCTTATTTAAATATTTTAAAATCTAAATCTTAAATTAATTAGTTTAGTAAAATGAAACTAGTCTTTGCCACAAATAACTTGCATAAGTTAAAAGAAGTACAGGAAATGCTCTCTAATGCTATAGAAGTGCTGTCTTTAAAAGATATTGGTTGTTTTGAAGATATAGAAGAAACTGAAAGTACTCTGGAGGGTAATGCCAAATTAAAAGCTGATTATATAACTGAAAAGTATGGATTTGATTGTTTTGCTGATGATACTGGACTAGAAGTAGAAGCTTTAGATGGAAACCCAGGAGTGTATTCTGCTAGATACGCTGGAGAACATGGAAATGCAGAAAAAAATATGGAAAAACTTCTTAATGAACTTCAAAATAAATCAAGTAGAAAAGCGAAATTCAGAACTATTATTGCTTTAAATCTTAAAAATAAACAATACCTTTTCGAAGGAATCTGTGATGGTGAAATTTTAAATGAGAAAACAGGAGTAAAAGGTTTTGGTTATGATCCGATCTTTAAACCAAAAAATGCTTCATGCTCATTTGCTGAGATGAACTCAGAAGAAAAAAATATAATTTCTCACAGGGGAATTGCCATTCAGAAATTAGTAAATTTCTTATCACTTATAAAAATAACCCAATGAAAAAATTTACATTGCTATTAATCAGCTTGCTATGTTTGTATAGTTGTACTAAAAAAACAGAAGATACTGATATGAATAGAAAACAATTACGTCATGTGGTCTTGTTTAAATTTAAAAAAGAAGCACCTCCCGAAGCTATCAAAATAATAGAAGACTCATTTATAGGATTGTCAACTAGAATTAAAACTATAAAAAGTTTTGAATGGGGCTTAAATAATAGTCCTGAAGGTTTAGACAAAGGACTCACCCATTGTTTTTTTGTTACTTTTGATTCTGAAAAAGACAGAGATGAATACCTTCCACATCCTTCACACCAAGAATTTGTAGCTATTTTAAAACCACATTTAGAAGATGCTGTTGTTGTGGATTATTGGGCTAACTAACATAGTTTTCTTTCTAACATGAAACAAAAATCATACACAAAACAATTTATTACACTTTCTTTTGTGTTGGTTTTGGCACTACTAGTAAGCATTAGTTTAGGTTCTGTAGCTATTCCTATTGATGAAATCATAGCTGTTTTGTTAGGAGACAACAGTTCCAAGTCTAGTTGGAATACAATTATTCTTCATTTTAGACTGCCTAAAGCTATTACTGCCATGCTAGTTGGTTCTGGCTTGTCTATAGCTGGTTTATTAATGCAAACTCTTTTTAAAAACCCATTAGCTGGTCCATTTGTATTAGGTATTTCCTCAGGGGCTAGTCTTGGGGTGGCTATTTTAATTTTAGGTGCTGGTATCTTTGGTGGAGTTCTAACTGCAATATCATTTTCTAGTTGGGGCTTAGCAATTGCTTCAAGTTTTGGAGCAGCTATTGTTTTACTGGCTGTATTAATAACCGCTCATAAGGTAAGAAATACGATGAGTATTTTAATTATTGGTCTTATGTTTGGTACAGTTACCTCTGCAATCATTAGTGTTTTTACTTTTTTTAGTGATGCAGAAAAAATTCAACAATTTGTATTTTGGGGATTTGGAAGTTTGGGAAACTTATCTTGGAATGAAGTACTGATTTTTTTTATCATATACCTCATCGCCATGCTCAACTTATTTCAAATTATAAAACCTCTGAATGCTTTTCTGTTGGGGGAGAACTACTCTAAAAGCCTTGGTATTAACATCAAAAAAAGCAGAAATATTATTTTACTGATTACCAGTTTATTAACGGGGGTTATTACAGCCTTTGCAGGTCCCATAGCATTTATTGGATTGGCAGTTCCTCATATCACAAAATTAGTTTTTAAAACATCTGACCATAAAATATTACTTCCTGCTGTTGCCATTCTAGGAGCTATAATTTTGTTGATTTGTGATATCATTGCTCAATTGCCAACAAGTGAATTTACTTTACCTATAAATGCTGTAACCTCACTAATTGGAGCTCCAATAGTGATTTGGTTATTGGTAAGAAAAAAGAAAATATACGTATGAGTTCTTCAGTTAAAAATAGTATCGAAACAAAGAATTTGCACATTGGATATCAGCAAAAAAAATCTGTATTAACGATTCAAAAAAATATCAGTCTTAAATTACATAAGGGTGAATTTATAGGTATTTTAGGTAAAAATGGAATTGGTAAATCTACACTATTAAGAACACTTACAGGAGTACAAGATGCTATTTCAGGAGATGTATTCATTCAGGGAAAAAGTATCCAATCCTACAGCAATAAAGAACTGTCTGTTCTAATAAGCCTTGTACTCACAGAGCGTTTACCCGAGAGCCAATTAACTGTTTACGAACTAGTAGCTCTAGGCAGACAACCTTATACAAATTGGATTGGAAGATTAGGAAAAAAAGATGCGGAAAAAATCAACTGGGCTTTAGAACAAACAGAAACGCTACCCCTAGCTAACAGACATTTTAATGAATTAAGTGACGGACAATTGCAACGCGTTTTAATAGCCAGAGCATTAGCTCAAGATACCCAAATCATCCTATTAGATGAACCCACAGCTCATCTAGACATGCATCATACTATCAAAATTTTCAAACTACTAAAAAAACTTTCAAAAGAAACTAATAAAACGATTATCACAACTACTCACGAAGTAAATTTAGCTATCAATTCTGCTGATCAGCTTATTTTATTGACAGATAAAGAAGTTGTAGCTGGTAATAAAAAAGTACTCATTGAAGGAAATTCTTTTGATCATTTATTTTCATCTGAAATTGTTAGCTTTAACTCAAGTTTAGAACAGTTTATCATAACTAAAGAATCATGATTTTACTTTTTCAAATCATTAAGTTATAATAACTCAATTTAAAGAGTTAGCTACTGTTGTAACTAATGAGGTTAAAAAGGCAGAGTGAAAATTAACTGTTATTCTATTAATGCAATATTTTAAAAAGTAGCTCTTTTAAAATATCTCTGTGAGATTGGCTAGCCCCTACTCCTTTACTTTTTACATCAGCATCTCTTAACATAGAGATAATTTGAGCTGCCTTTCGCATAGGATAATTTCGAGCTGCAGTTACATAATCTGTTACAAAAAAGGGTCTTATACCTAAAGATTTGGCAACCTGATCTCTAGATTTATTTTGTAAACCGTGATAAATTAAGAGTTGAGAAAAAAAACTATTCAACAAAGATATAGTCATTACTAGAGGGTTATTCTTAGGATTTTGAGCAAAATACTGTATAATTTGATTGGCTTTAAAAATATTTTTCTCCCCTACGGCTTTACGTAATTCAAAATTATTAAAGTCTTTAGAGATTCCAATATTGGCTTCTATATGATTTGGAGTAATGATCGTATTTAGAGGAAGAATAGTAATAAGTTTTTCTAATTCATTATTAATTTTACTTAAATCTGTTCCTAAAAAATCTACTAACATTTGAGCTGCTTTAGGTTCTACTTGATAGTTTTTACCTCCTAGTACTCTTCGTATCCAATCAGCAACTTGATTTTCATACAAGCGTTTACTTTCAAAAACCAAACCTATTTTATGAATAGCTTTAAACAACGCTTTTCGTCTATCCAATTTCTTGTACTTATAATTAAGCACCAACACAGTGGAGAGTTGAGGGTTGCTAGCATAGGAAACTAATTTTTCTATAGTTCTACTTAAATCTTGAGCTTCTTTTACTATAATAACTTGCTTTTCTGCCATCATAGGAAAACGTTTGGCAGCTCCTATAATATCTTCAACAGAAACATCTCTCCCATACATCACTGTTTGATTAAAACCTTTTTCTTCCTCAACTAGAATAGTATCTTCTATAAAATCTGATATTTTATCAATATAATAGGGTTCCTCACCCATTAAAAAATAGATAGGCTTTACTGCTCCATTTTTAATATCAGAAACTATTTGATTTATTTCATTCATACAATACCAACTTATGTGAGATGCAAAAACATTAATCTAGTTTTTACTACATTTAACCCCATGCAAGAACTAAATTTTCCATCCTATGCATTTAAACTCAAAACTAACGAAAATAAGACACTTATTTTTGATATCGTTAGAAAAAAATATGTGATTTTAACACCTGAAGAATGGGTGAGGCAACATGTAGTTCATTTCTTACTTAAAGAAAAAAACTACCCTATTTCTTTAATTGCTGTAGAAAAACAACTCAAAATTAATGCGAGAGTAAAAAGAACTGATATTGTAGTATATAATAAACTGGGGACTCCTGAAGTTTTAATAGAATGCAAAGCACCGAGTGTAAAAATTACACAAACTACTTTCGACCAAATTGCACGATATAACCTCACTGCAAATTCAAAATATTTAATGGTAACCAATGGATTAGCTCATTATTTCTGTCAAATAGATACCACTAGAGAAACTTATATTTTTTTAGAAGATATTCCAAGCTACTAATTTTAGCATCTATTTAGTAACAAGAACGATTTAGATGTACTAGATTTGTAAACTTGAAAACAGCTATAGTCATATTAAATTGGAATGGTAAAAAATTGTTAGAACAATTTTTACCATCTATCGTTAATTTTAGTTCAGAATTAGCAGATATTTATGTTGCTGACAATGCAAGTACAGACAATTCTATTGCTTATATAAAAGAATTTTTTCCTTTGGTTCATGTGGTAGAAAATACCACTAATGGGGGTTATGCCAAAGGATACAATGATGCTTTAAAAAGTATCGATGCAGATATCTATTGTTTAATAAACTCTGATATTGAAGTAACTCAAAATTGGATCTCTCCAATTTTAGAAGTTTTTAAGAACGAGAAAAATACCGCTATAATTCAACCAAAAATTCTTGATTATAAACAGAAAGACACTTTTGAATATGCTGGCGCTGGAGGGGGTTTTATAGATTTATATGGCTATCCGTATTGTAGAGGTCGGGTATTTAATGATTTGGAAAGAGACACAAATCAATATAACGATATAACAGAAATCTTTTGGGCGTCAGGTGCTTGTTTTTTTATAAGGTCTGAAGTATACCACCTTTTAAATGGATTTGATGAAGACTATTTTGCTCATCAAGAAGAAGTAGATTTATGTTGGAGAGCTCAAAATGAAGGGTATGATATAAAATATGTCGGAAGTTCATCTGTATATCATATAGGAGGAGCTACACTTCAAGAAACTAATCCTCAAAAAACATTCTTAAACTTTAGAAATAGCTTACTTAATGTCATAAAAAATGTACCTAAACAATGGTTTTTATTTGTTGTTTTTTCACGCCTAGTGTTGGATGGTGTAGCAGGAATCAAATTTTTAGTAGAGTTCAGACCCATTCACACCTGGGCTATTGTTAGAGCACATATAAGTGTGTATAAAAATTTCTATAAATTTTTACAGAAAAGAAAAAAATTACAAAAAAAATACAACTACAATCTACACACAAGCGTTGTTTGGCAATATTTTATATTGAGAAGGAAACAATTTAAAAATTTACGGTAAAATTATAGAATGTCTATAGCTCCTTTACCCTCTCTAATTATTTTGGGTATAGAATCTGTGAGATCTATAATTGTAGATGCTAAGTTGTCACCAAAACCGCCATCTATAACCCCATCTACTAGATGCTTCCATTTTTCAAAAATTAACTCTGGATCTGTAGTATATTCTATAACATCGTCTTCATCATGAATGGAGGTAGATATAATTGGATTACCTAAGGCCTCTACTATAGCTCTAACTATATTATTATTGGGAATACGAATTCCTACCGTTTTTTTCTTTTTAAATACTTTAGGTAATGATTTACTCCCTGGAAGTATAAAGGTATAAGGACCAGGCAAAGCTCTTTTAAGAAGCTTATACGTTGGTGTATCGATTTGCTTTACATAATCAGAAAGATGGCTTAGGTCATTACAAATAAATGAAAAATTAGATTTATCTACCTTAATTCCTTTTATTCTTGCAATTTTTTCAACAGCCTTTGCATTTGTGATATCACAACCCAACCCATAAACTGTATCTGTGGGATAAATAATAATACCTCCTTTTTTTAGAACTTCTACTACCTTGTTAATTACTGAAGTATTAGGGTTTTCATCATAAACTTTTACAAAAAATGCCATAAAATATTTAAAAATACGAACTATTAAATCAGAGGTTTAAAAATATGTGAAAAGTAATAGTTAGTTTTTATCTACTAATCTAAACCCTTCTCCATGAATATTTAAAATTTCTACAGTATCATCATTTTTTAAATATTTTCTAAGTTTTGCAATATATACATCCATACTTCTAGATGTAAAATAATTGTCATCTCTCCATATTTTTGTTAGTGCAAGTTCTCTTGGCATTAAATCATTTTTGTGTAATGCTAGCATGCGTAAAAGCTTACTTTCTTTTGGTGATAATTTTTGTGGTTCATCTTCTCCAACTGATAAGTGGCGTAACTTAGAATTGAAGAAAAAACCACCAATATTAAATTCAAATTGCTCGTTTTCAGCTGAAGTATCCGATTCTTTTCTTTGTAAAATCGCTTTAATTTTAAACAATAAAACTTCTGAGTCAAATGGTTTATTTAAGTAATCATCAGCACCAACTTGATAACCTTTTAAAACGTCTTCTTTAAGTGTTTTTGCTGTTAAAAATATAATTGGGATTTCTTTGTTTTTAGATCGAATATCTTGAGCAAGAGAAAAACCATCTTTTCGTGGCATCATTACATCCAGAATACAAAGATCAAAATCATTGTTTTTAAACATAATTAAGCCCTCAATACCGTCTTTAGCATGAGTAACGTTATAATCATTTAATGCTAAATAATCTTTTAATACTGTTCCAAAATTTGGATCATCTTCTACTAATAAAATCTTTTTACTTCCCATGTTTATTTTTTTAAATTAATGGTAATTTAATTGTGAATGTACTTCCTTTTCCTTTTTCACTATCAACAAAAACCGTTCCGTGATGGATGTCGATAATTTCTTTTACGTAAGCTAAGCCTAAACCATGACCTTTAACATCGTGAATATTTCCTTTTTGTTCTCTGTAGAATTTGTCAAAAATATGTTTTTGAACATTTTTGCTCATTCCTATTCCTTTATCTTCAATTTTAATCAATAAGTTTTTATTTGTACTTTCTGTAAATACATCAATTTTTGGTTTGTCTTCTGAATATTTTAATGCATTTTCTAAGATATTTACTAAAACATTAGTCATGTGAAACTGATTTGCCAAAATTTCTGACTGAATTGCTTCTAGGTGTGTCGTTATTGAACCTTTTTTATCCAACGTAAGAAGACTTACGTGAGAAATAGCATCATCAATTACATCATGTAAATCTGAAGCGTCTGTACTGATTTCAATTTGATTTTTCTCTAGCCTAGAAATTCGCAAAACATTTTCTACTTGACCATGCATTCTTTTATTCTCTTCTCGAATCATATTTATATAACGAAGAACTTTATCTTGGTCATTTATAATTTTAGGGTTTTTAATAGAATCTAAAGCGAGATTTATTGTAGCAATGGGTGTTTTAAATTCATGAGTCATGTTGTTGATAAAGTCCGTCTTTATTTCTGATATTTTTTTCTGTTTCACTAATTGATAAAGAGAACTAGAGAAAGCAATAACAATAATAAAAATGAAGAACAGCGACAATAACAAAATGTATGAAATATCTGATAAAATATGCTTGTTTTTATCAGGAAAATCAATGTAAAGAGTATAGTTGCTTATACCTTCATTGTTTATGAATAAGGGATAACTTTGGCTTTTTTCAGGATTAATAGTATAGTATCCAGATTTAAGTTTTGTAGCTAAATCATTATTATAAACTCCATATTTATATTTAATATCAATGTTATTTTTCTTTAACTCTTCGTTTAAAACAACATTAAGCTCTCTATTATTGATTCTTTCTTCAATAGGAAAAACTTTCTTATAAAATTCTTTAAAAACATCAGAAAGTAATTTTCTGTCAAAATTTTCAGTATCTATAGATGATATTTTTTTTTCATTAAAAACAGTCTTAAACTCATTATCACCTGAAATAAAGGTTCCTATAAAATGATCTCTTTTTGTAGTAAGTTTTTTAATTAAAAGTGAATCATTATCATAAAAACTATTTTTTTCCAGTATATCCAAAACTGGTATTTTAAAATCTTCCTCAATAATTGTTGTACCGAAAGAATAACGACTTTTACTAGTAGTATCAATCTGTTGAATTAAAAAGTTTTTAATCTGTGCCTTGTTGAGAAATCTTTTTGTTTTAATAAAACTTTCTATTTTATTGTAAAAGACAACTTCCTCCTTCAGTTCTAAACGTTCAGAAGTTCTAGCTAAAGCTTTTTTTACATCGCCTCGAAATTGAATATTTCTACTTTCTATAGTATTATTTATCCAATACAATTGAACAGCAACAATTCCAATTAAAGAAATGCTCATCAATACAACTATCAAGACAAATATTTTCTTTCCCATTACTCAAAAATAGGGTTATAAAAGTTGTTAATGTTTTTATTTAACTTAGATTAACAGAAGAACTTAAGTATTTAAGTAAAATTTAACAAAAAATGGGAAATTTATTGAAAATAAAATTGATTTTTTGTTAAAATATTAAATATATATTTAATTTTTAACATTGTTTCTTCTTTATTGATATTTTCAATGGTGTAATTTGACAATAAATTTCTTTTAGTGTCAGTCCATTGATTTTTTATAATACCTTGAACTTGTTTTTTCGGCACATCATCTCTAACCATAACCCTTTTTATTCTTAGTTCTTTTGGAGCAGTTATTGAAATAATGAAATCACATAGTAGATCGCTGTTTGTTTCAAATAAAATTGCATTTTCATATAAAATCAATGCATTTGTTTTTTGACTTTTTATGAAATTTTTAAAATGAATTTTAACCTCTGGATGAATAATACCATTTAACTTTCCTAATGATACAGGATCTTTAAAAACCAATTCAGAGATATATTTTCGATTTAATTTATCTTCACAATAACTTTCTTCTCCAAATGTTTCAATAATTTTATTTTTAATTGAAGTCGAGTTATTAACTAACTGTTTTGCCTCTTCATCGGCATGATAGTAAACTGTATTTCCAAAGGAACAAAGTTCTTTGGCTATTAAGGATTTTCCACTACCTATACCCCCTGTTATTCCAATTATCATATTATTTATTGATTATAAAATCGATTTTTAAAGGGGTTATTCTAATATTTCTTACTAATGAGGAACTTTCGACTAATTTCGGTATCAAATAAGGTAAATTATTGGCTTTTGATATATTATAATCACATTCAATCAAGAAAGCTGAACTTGTTATCTTGTTAAAATTAGAAAGTGCAACTTTATAGGTGATTTTTACAAGTTTAGGAAAAGTATTAATTGAATTGTTCTTAGGGGGGTTTATTATGGTTACAGGAACCTCAATTTCACCCTCTGTAAACTCCTCTACTATTGCAGAAATTTCAATTTTATCTTGCTGTGTTCTAATGTTAGATTCTTTAGAAAATTTTTCAATACTTATAATTTCTTTAATCGAAGAATTTAGCTGTTTTTTTTGAAAAAGAGCTGTTGAAACAAAAGAGATGGTATCCAATATTGATTCTGGACCTTTTATTAATATCGAATCAGGGCTAATATTAATAGCTTCTTTCAATTCGTAACCATCAGCAAAAGTTAAATCAGATTTTAAATTTACTGGAATAGTTTTAGCCTTCAATAGTCCTAGATTAAATGCAATTGAATCCTTTATAAAATGATCTATTTCAACACCTGCAGTCATTTGCTTTTGAATCGCTAATTTTTGCTGAGAAACTAATAAATAATAATCTGTCAAAGATTTATAATAAATGTTAGAGGCATCAATTTTGAGTTTGTTTGGTGAAACTTTGGCAGAAATTAATTTAAACCCAGAAGCCTTAACATATACTTCAATAAAATCTAAAGGATTTTCTTGAAGTAATTTATTGTCTGGTAAATTATTATAAACAACAGGGTATTTTATGGTTCCTTCGTATTCTTTGGATAATTTGGTCATAAACCAAAAAACAACTGAGAGTAGAAAAAACAAAATAAATGAAGAATACATTTTATTAATTCCTGTGTTATTTTGGCTCATAAGATGATATATATGTTTGCAAGCTAATTAATCTACACACAAAGACAAAATTAAGCACAAAAAAAAGTGAACTATAAATAGCTCACTTTTATTATTTAGATAAATTTAACTTATTTCTTTACTGAGGAAGGAGCGAATTTTTTACTCAATTCAACAGAAATTGCTGCCTGTTCGAATTTTATTTTTCCTGCACCAGTTTCAATAGTAACGGTTCCATCTTTTTCATTCATTTCAGTTAACTTGCCATGAATACCACTGGAGGTAACCACTTTAGAACCCTTTTTCAATTCAGTTATGAATTTTTTTTCTTTTTTACGTTTTCTATTTTGAGGTAATATCATAAAGAGATAAAAAACAACTAAAAGCGCTAACATAGGTAGCATCATACCACCAAAACCTTCTGACGGTGAAACTTGTAATATTATATTTTGAAACATTATTAGTTTTTAGATGTTTTGGGTGTTACAGAACCTTTTAATCTTAGCACTTCTCTACCTTTAGCAGTATTCGTAAATAAAGTTAGAGTTTTAGATTGTCTGTTTGGTTTACCAGCTGTATTAAAGTTAGCTAAAACCTCTGCTGATTCTCCTGGCTTAATTGGATCCTTTGGCCATACTGGAACGGTACATCCACAAGATGCTTGAACATTCGATATTATTAAATCTGTTTTTCCAGCATTAGTAACCATGTACTTCGCCTCAACAATTTCACCTTCATTAACAGTACCAAAATCATATTCTATAATATCAAATTTAATTTCTGCAGCACCTTTACTGATTTCTACATCTCTCTTTTTAGCAGTTTCTAAGTTTTCCTTCTTTACTTTAACAGAAGCGCTTTCTTTATTACAAGACGTAATAAAAACAACTGACAATGATAAAATAAACGGTAATAAAAATTTTTTCATGATAGTGTTTAGTTTTTTGTAAAAATAATAAATTATAATAATCCCCGCCCAACTTTAATGAGTTTTTTATCTTTTTCAAACTCACGAGATAACTTGTCTAATACACCATTAACAAAGTAACTACTTTTTTCGGAAGAATAATCTTTAGCAATTTCTATGTATTCATTTATGGTAACCTTTGTGGGTATCATAGGAAAGTTTAAAAATTCACAGGCCCCCATTTTGATAAGAATCATATCCATATCAGCAATTCTATCAGACTCCCAATTGGGCGTATGAATTTTGATGTCATTTTCAAAGGTATGATGATTTAAAATGACTTTTTTAAATAATTCTGACACAAAATCTGAATCATCTTTGTTCTTGTAAAGATTCCCCAACAAAAAAGTATTAGTTTCTTTTTGTTTTTTAAGTGATCTCACAACCCAAGTGTTTACAAAAGGAATATCATCTACCCATGTAATGTTTTCATCCTCAAAATATTCAGCAAGTTTTGTATTTGGAGCAATAATATCTGTAAAAAAATCAATCACAAAATTTTTATCAATAGTAAAGGAATCGTCTTCCAAACTGAGATAATTAGTATACAGAGTACTTTTTCGTAGTTTCTCCCATATAAGCTTTACATATTCATCATCTGTGGACCAATTATTTAGATTTTGAGCTTCAACATGAAGAGATAAAGAACTGCTTTCGGCTATCTTTTTTATTAATTTATTTTCTACAAATTTCCTGTTTGGAGATAAATCCTCATCAGTAACTAAATGTTTTTTCTTTGAAATTTCCTGTTTTTGCTCAGCTAAATTTTGAACCTCAACCAAGAGCTTAAAAAGTAAAACATATAAATCAAACATTTTTTTAATGCTAAATTTTAAGAATTTTTCCTCTTTTACAATATCATCATCATGAGATTTAATCATTGCATAGACTGATTGCATTACCTTAACTCGAATATGTCTTCTATTGATCATTTAAAGAACTTATTTTTTAATAAAAAAAGCGAAAGATGGAAAATCAGTCGCTTTGCAAAAATATAATTATTTCTTTAGGTGCATTAAGAGTTTCTCTCTTTTTTATAATTATCTATTCTATTTTGTGCGATATTGAATGCTGCCCTGTGCGTGGTGATGTTTTCTTTATCTGAATGTTTAAATATTTCAAGGGTTGTATTGTAAATATTTTCAGTTTTTCTGATACTTTCTTCTTTAGAATACCCTTTTAATTCTCGATAAACATTAATAATACCTCCTGCATTAATTAAAAAATCAGGAGCATAAGCAATTCCCTTTTCCTTAAGAATCCTACCATGCTTAACCTCATCTGCTAACTGGTTATTTGCTGCACCTGCTATTACTTTTGTGTTTAATTTATGAATCGTTTCATCGTTAATTGTAGCACCTAATGCACATGGAGCATATACATCAAGATCTAAGTTATAAATATCATTACCTAAAACTACATTTGCATTATATTTTTTTGACAACTCCTCTAAACGGGATTCATTAATATCATTAATGATTACATGAGCACCCTCGTCTGTAATATACTTAACCAATGTTTCCCCAACATGGCCAACACCTTGTACTAATATTTTTTTACCTTCTAAATTATCTGATCCAAATTTATAGTTGACAGCAGCTTTCATACCCATATAAACCCCATGAGCAGTAACAGGTGATGGATTTCCTGAACCACCATTATGCTCTGAAATTCCTGTTACAAAAGGCGTAACTTCTCGTATCACATCCATATCTTTTGTTTCCATGCCTACATCCTCAGCCGTAATGTATTTTCCACTTAAAGAATTCACAAACTCACCAAACCGTCTCATCAACTTATCATTCTTTTGAGTTTTTGCATCACCAATAATGACTGCTTTCCCGCCACCAAGATTTAACCCTGTAATTGCAGACTTATAAGTCATTCCTCGAGACAAACGTAAAACATCATTTAAAGCATGCCACTCACTTTGATAGGACCACATTCTTGTTCCACCTAAAGCAGGCCCTAAAACTGTATTATGGATACTAATTATTGCTCTTAAACCTGTATCTTTGTCATTGCAAAAAACAATTTGTTCATGGCTATCAAAAGATAGTTGTCCGAATACAGGGATCATTCTTTAAAAAGTCAGTTTCGATAATTTTTGATGTCATAAGTTGGATTTGGGTATAAAAGATAATTTCTTGTGTAATTCACAATATTTAATGGTCAAAAATACGATATCTTCAAATAACAACAAATTAATTGCCTAATTATTATACATTATTAAATTTTAAATTCAACAATAAAAAATTAATGAAATCTTTAAGATATCTAGATAAGTATTTTATAAAGTATAAATGGAGACTTTTATTAGGTATTTTTATTACTGTTTTATCCAAAATATTAGCGCTTCAAATTCCAAAAATTATTGGAAAATCTCTCAATGCTGTGGAGAGCTATATGAAAGGGGATATTTTAGACAAATCAATTGTGAAAGAACAATTGTTATGGAATATTTTATTTATTGTAGGGGTGTCTGTTTTTGCAGGATTCCTAACTTTTGTTATGCGACAAATGATTATCGTAACCTCCAGATTAATAGAGTTTGATTTGAAAAACGAAATTTATAAGCAATACCAAAGACTTTCTATAAATTTCTACAAAAAAAATAGAACTGGAGATTTAATGAATAGAATAAGTGAAGATGTATCTAAAGTTAGAATGTACTTTGGACCAGCAATTATGTATTCAATGAATATGATTTTTTTGTTTATTGTTGGTTTTACACAAATGGTAAAGACAGATCCTGTTTTAACCATGTATACTCTAATCCCTTTTCCTGTTTTATCAATTTCAATATTTTATATTAGTAAAGTCATCAATAAAAGAAGTACAATTGTACAAGAATACCTATCTAAATTAACAACCTACAATCAAGAATTTTTCTCTGGTGTAAATGTTGTAAAATCATACGGAATCGAACCCATGGTTATTGCAGGTTTTGACAAACTAGCTGACATGAGCAAAGAGAAAAACATAAGTTTATATAAAATTCAAGCATTATTTTTCCCTTTAATGATCTTATTAATAGGGATAAGTAATTTAACAGTTATTTACGTTGGTGGTAAACAATACATAAACGGTGAAATACCTATTGGAGTCATTGCAGAATTTATATTATACGTGAATATGTTAACTTGGCCTGTTGCAGTTGTAGGATGGGTAACCTCTATGGTTCAACAAGCAGAAGCCTCTCAAAAAAGAATCAACGAATTTCTTAAAGAAGTTCCTGAAATAAAAAACAACAGTACAAAGCCTTTTAAATTAAATGGAAAAATAGAATTTAAAAATGTATCTCTTACCTATGATGACACAAATATAAAGGCACTTAAAAATATTAATTTTTCAATAACAAAAGGTGAAACTATAGCTATTCTTGGTAAAACAGGATCAGGGAAATCAAGTATTGTAAATTTAGTTTCTAGACTTTATGATGTTTCCAGTGGTACTATTAGAATTGATGATATCTCTATAAAAGACATAAATTTAATTGATTTGAGAAAAGGCATAGGTTTTGTTCCACAGGATCCATTTCTTTTTTCAGATTCTATTTCAAATAATATTAAATTTGGATTTGAACAAGCATCAAAACAAGAAATTATTTCTGCAGCAAAAAAAGCAGTTGTCCATCAAAACATTGATGGATTTAAAGATAAATATGATACAATTTTAGGAGAAAGAGGTGTAACTTTATCTGGAGGACAAAAGCAACGAGTTTCTATTGCTAGAGCTATTATAAAGAATCCTAAAATATTAGTTTTTGATGACTGTTTGTCTGCTGTTGATACAGAAACAGAAGAAAGAATATTAGCAAATTTAGAAAGTGTTTCAAAAGATAAAACAACTTTTATCATAAGCCATAGAGTCTCTTCAGCAAAAAATGCTGATAAAATTATCATACTAGATGATGGTGAAATTATTCAGCAAGGATCTCATAATCAACTTATAAATGAAAATGGTTACTATAAAGAGTTGTATGAACAACAACTTTTAGAAAAAGAAAACCAGTAGTATATTTTGCCAAGTAAAATATTTTATTAGATTTGTTCTTGAAATTTTAAACAATAACTATATTTTAAGATTATGGGTGAAAGAGTTGAGCAAGAAGAAATATTTTCACAAGTATTAAGAGCAGGAAGAAGAACTTACTTTTTTGATGTTAGAGCTACCAAAGCAGAAGACTATTATTTAACAGTTACAGAAAGTAAAAAATTTACTCACGATGATGGTTCCTTTCATTATCAAAAACATAAAATCTATTTGTATAAAGAAGATTTTAGTGATTTTAGAGAAATGCTTACAAAAGCTACAGACTATATTCTAAACGAAAAAGGATCTGAAGTAATTAGTGAACGTCATCAAAAAGACTTCAAGAAAGAAGAAGAGGTAATTGAGGACGAAAAAACAACTGAAAGTTTTACTGATGTGAGCTTCGACGATATTTAATAATTTTATTCAAATTCAATTTTAAAAAGGCTATCAATATAATGTTGATGCCTTTTTTTTATAATATACTCCCGATAGTTTTTGTTTTAAGGTGAGTTTCAAACCATTCTTTTTCAGGATCACTTTCTTCAGTTATCCCTCCACCAACATAAATTTTTGCAAGATTTTTTTCAATTTCAACGCAACGTAAATTCACAAACAGTTCAGTTACTGAATTATCGTTAATTTCACCTAAAAACCCAGTATAATAAGTTCTATCGTACTTTTCATTTTGTAAAATAAAAGATTTAGCAGCTTCTTTAGGCAAGCCACAGACCGCCGGTGTAGGATGTAAAGTAGTTAATAAGTTTTTTAACTCAAACTTTTCAATTTTTCCTTTTATATCTGCTTTTAGATGAAGTAAGTTACCAGCTCTAATCGTGTGAGTTTCTGAAACAGAAAAATTTTCTAATTTAATTCCATTTTCCTGATCCTTTATCTGTGAAATAATATAATCCAATACATATTGGTGTTCTTTTTTTTCTTTTTCACCCCACAATGGATTTAAATCTCCCTTATAGTTTTGCGTACTCGCTAGGGCTGTAGTGTGAAATTCTTTATTTTTTATGGTGACAAGTCTTTCCGGAGTTGCCCCCAGCCACAAACCAACTTTTGGATGAAACCATACATAAACAAATGCATTGTCATATTTTTGAAGTAGTCTCTCAAAAATTTCTGCTAAATCAAATGAAGTTAGCTTCACATTTTCTTTTCTAGAGAGTACCACTTTTTTAAATGAGTTGTTTTTTATAGCATCTATACCTGCTAAAACTAGCTCCAAATGACTTTTTTTATCATTTTTATGGGTATCAAGCTTTTTCTCAGGAAATGTTACCCTATTCTTTAAAAAAGGTTCTTCAACAATTTGAAATGTGTTTTTTAAAAAAACAATTGAAGCTTTTTCATTATGAAACGGTGCAAATATAAATCCTTGCTCTTTAAATGATGTTGAATAACTCAGAACGGTATTTTCTCCAAAATAAGCTTTTAACCTTGAAGTTTTTGGCTTTTTAAAACAAACAAAAGGGAGACTTTGATGATAAGAAGCTGTAATTTTTTCAAAAATTAAACTCAAAAGAAATAGTTTAGATTATGATTTTATTTTTTGTCAAGAATAATATTTGTCATTTTACAAACAGAAATTAATTGATCTTGTTCATCAACAATTCTCACCTCCCATAAATGTGTTGACCTTCCTTTGTGAATATTAGTAGCAGTAGCATAAACTACTCCCTCTCTTTTACTCTTTAAATGATTAATAGTAAGTTCAATTCCATTCACAATTTGTTTTTCTCGATCAATGAAAAAATTTGAAGCTGCACTTCCAACAGATTCAGCTAAAGCTGCAGTAGCGCCACCGTGTAATTGACCATAAGGTTGATGAACTTTAAAAGTTACTGGCATTTTTGCTGTTAAATAATCTTCCCCTACATCAATATACTCAATATCAAGAGTTTCCATTAGCGTGTTTTTAGAAGTTGTATTAAAAACACTTAAAATTTTACTTTTATCCATGCTATTTTGTTTGCAAGACAAAAATACATATAAAATATTGTAATTTTGCCTCAAGAAAACTGTAAAAAACATGTACAAAATTAGAATTGTTTTAGATTCTGAAGAGGATATTATTAGAACTGTTTTGGTTAATGATGATATAAATTTGGAAGCCCTTCATCAAACCATAACCAAATCTTTCAATTTTGAAGGCTTTGAAATGGCATCATTTTACAGAACTGATAATGAATGGAATGAGGGAGAAGAAATTCCTTTGTTTGATATGTCTGAGGCTGGAGCTGGAAATTCAATGCAAAATTGTTTTATCAATGAAATTATTCCAAAAGCTGGAGATAAGTTAATATATGTGTATGATTTTTTAAAAATGTGGACATTTTATGTGGAAACTATAAATGTATCAACAACATCACAAGAAGATGTACCAAAAACAATTTTAGCTGTAGGAGAAATCCCTAAAGAAGCTCCCGAAAAAGAATTCATAGCTGAAAAAACTGATATGGCTTTTAATGACGAATATGATGATGAATTTAAAGATGAATTTGAAAGCCTAGATGATATAGATTTTGATCAGTACTAGAGAAAAGTAATCTACAATAAAAGTCTTTATACTTATTTTTTGAGAGTTCTAGTTCCATTGCATGTAACAAAACAAAACTTCACTCGTCTTATTAACTAAATTTAATAGATTACGATATTGGAAACAATTTTAACGCTCAAAAATCTTGACAAAAAATTTGGTCGAGTTCATGCAGTAAACAACTTATCCTTTGACATACAAAAAGGTAATGTCTACGGTATTTTAGGACCGAATGGAAGCGGAAAATCTACTACGCTTGGAATTATATTAAATGTTGTTAACAAAACCTCAGGAGAATTTAGCTGGTTTGATGGAAATCTTTCAACACATCAAGCACTAAAAAAAGTTGGCGCTATAATAGAGAGGCCAAACTTCTATCCTTATATGACCGCTATTCAGAATCTATCTTTAATCTGTAAAATAAAGGATATCTCAACAGAAAATATAAATGAGAAACTAAAAACTGTTAATCTCTTTGAAAGAAGAAATAGTAAATTTAAAACTTATTCTTTAGGAATGAAGCAACGATTAGCCATTGCCTCTGCACTGCTAAACAACCCTGAGATTTTAATATTAGATGAACCAACAAATGGTTTAGATCCTCAAGGTATTCATGAAATAAGAGAAATCATACAAAAGATTGCTAAAGATGGAACTACTATCCTACTTGCCTCTCATCTTTTAGATGAAGTAGAAAAGGTATGTAGTCATGTTGTTGTTTTAAGAGAAGGGGTAAAACTATACAGTGGTAGAGTTGACCAAATGAGTTCTTCACATGGGTTATTTGAGCTAAACACAAATGAATCTAAAAATAAATTAATTTCAATTTTAAATACTAACAATAACATAGGTTCTGTTAAAGAGGAAGGTGATTTCATTATTGCTCACCTAAAAGAAGAAATGGAAGCCTCTGAAATTAACACCTACTTATTTAAAAACGGAATAACAGTTTCTCATTTGGTAAAAAGAAAACCAAGCTTAGAAGAACAGTTCCTTAATTTGACCAACAACAATTAAATACAAAACTTAAACATGTTACGATTACTAGCTATAGAATTTCATAAATTTAAGTACAATAAACCAAGTAGAATTCTTACGTTAATCTATTTTGGATTACTCACCTCCATAGCATTAATTGCCATTATAAAATTCGATATCGGTGTTATTAAATTTCATCTAGCAGATATGGGTATTTTTAATTTCCCATACATATGGCACTTTAATACCTATATGGCATCTCTTTTTAAGTTTTTTTTACTGTTAGTTATTGTTTCTATGATTTCAAATGAATATAGTTACAAGACACTCAAACAAAATTTAATAGACGGCTTAAGTAAGAAAGAATTTATTTTATCTAAATTTTATACCGTTATTGCTTTAGCTGGTATTTCAACACTTTTTGTTTTCATTGTTTCTTTAGTTTTAGGTTTTATATATTCAGATTATAATGAACTTACCATAATTACATCTGATCTCGAATACCTTGTAGGTTTTTTTATAAAATTGGTGGGTTTCTTTTCATTTGGGCTTTTCTTTGGTTTTTTAGTTAAAAGGTCAGCCTTTGCGGTTGGAGCAATGTTTGTATGGCTTATTTTAGAAAGTATTTTTAAGGGTTTTTTGTTTTATGTTTTCAGAGGTTCTGAGTCGAGTTCAGAAAGCGTTAATGAAGTAATGAGATTTTTACCTTTTGAAGCCATGTCAAATTTAATAAAAGAACCCTTTTCAAGATTAGGGGCAGTAAGGTCTGTAGCTAGTTCTGTAGGAGAACAAATAAATAAAAGTTATGATGTTGAATTTTTAAATATTATAATAGTAGTGGCTTGGACTTGTATTTTCATTTATGGATCTTATGCTATGCTAAAAAAGAGAGATTTATAATTAGCCCTAGTGTTAATTTTCTAAAAATTAATTAATTTCATAGACCTTAAATTAATATTTATTATATCTTGGTGAAAATTAAAATTCTATGAACCTATGATAAAAAAAATAGTCTTTTTTTTTATGTTATTTATTTTCTTTTCAAATGATAATTATGGTCAAGAAAATAAAATCAAAATATCACCAAATAATCTTTTAGGAACATCATCAATATTATTAACCTTAGAGGACATAGGAAAATATAGTTTGACAATTAAAAATAAAACAGGAAAAAAAATCTTTATTAAAAAATTTGAAATTTTTGAAAAAAAATTATTTGCTTTTAAGCATAATTTTAAAAATTTTGATAAAGGAGATTATACTTTTGAGTTATCTAAGGAAAGAAAAATTATTACCAATAAAAAATTTAGTAAAAATTGATAACCTTAAGAAGCCTTCTAGTTGTTGTATTAATATTCTTTAGCCCAATTGTTTTTTCACAAAATATAGCAGACTGTATTGATGCAGTTGCTGTTTGTGAGACAACTGCTATAAATTATGAAGTTATAGGAATTGGTGATGTAAACGATTTACCAATTAACGAATCAGGCTGTTTGGGAGATGGTGGAGCTGGTACAGGAATTGAATCAAACTCTATATGGTTTCGTTTTAAAGCAGCAAGAAATGGTCAATTAGGGTTTAATATCATCCCTGATAACCCCAACGATGACTGGGATTTTGCGGTTTATGGTCCTGATGTAAGGTGTGATGATCTAGGAGATCCTGTAGGTTGGACAGGCCCAGGAGATTGTGGAATTTCAAATTACAATGCTGGAAATCCAAATGACGGTGGTCAAACTGGAGCTGGAAACCCTCCGTCATTTCTAAGTGGTGATTGGTATACTCCTTTCCTAGAAGTTAATGAAGGCGAAGAATACCTATTGTTAATCAATAGTTATCAAGGAGGTAACGATTCGTTTACACTTGAATGGACTGGTGATTTAGTTGATGATGGCCTAGGAAACCCATTAGATTGCTCTATTGTTGTTGGAGATCTAGGACCTGATCAAGAGGTATGTGAAGGAGAAGTTATTACTTTAGATGGAACATCTCCCTCAACAACAGCTATCGGATATCAATGGTTTTTAGATACAGGAACAGGATTTACAGATATTGTTGGACAAACAAATCCAATATATGTTATCAATAATAATGTTTCAGGAATCTATAAAGTTGAAGTAACAGACCTAGACGGAAGCACAGATGATGATGAAGTCGAAATTAATTTTTATTCTCAGCCTACAATAACACCATTACCAAATCCATTTTATGAAGTATTTGACACAGACGGAACTGAAGATGGTTTTACCATATTTAATTTAAGAGATTTATTTAATAATATTTTATTAAATGGACAAGATTCAACCATTTATGAAGTACAATATTATCAAAGTCAAGCTGATGCTGATGCAAATGTAAGCCCAATTCCTAATCCTGATAATTATACAAATATCCCGGATAACCCTGATTTTACAGATGATATTTATGCACGAGTTGTAACAAATGCGGCTCCAAACACATGTATTCCGGCTACAACTAGCTTTAAGCTATTAGTAAATATTAATCAACCACCTGTACTTTCATCAAATTTTAGAGGAGCATACTGTCCTTTAAGTGAAATAAAAATTGCAGAAAATTTTACAATTACAGATTCTGATGATACAGGGTTAGATTTTTTTACTATTCAAATATCCTCAGGATATTCTAATCCTGAAGATATTTTAATCTTAACGGGCACACATCCAAATATAACATCCACATGGAATACAACTGAAGGGAAATTGACATTAGAGCCAATTGCTCCTGCAACTCAGATACTTTACTCGGATCTTCAATCGGCTGTTCGAGAAGTTGTTTTTACAAGTACAAATCCAAACATCAGTGGAGAGCGTTTTTTTTCTTTTACCATAGGAGATGCAAATTACCTGCCTTCTACCGATCACTTTTATATTTTTAAAGAAAATAATTTAGTAACATGGTCAGATGCTAAAATTCTTGCAGAAGCCTCTACCTATTATGGTTTACAGGGCTACCTAGTTACAATTTTGTCAGAAGAAGAAAGTGTCATCTCTGCCGAACAGATTACGGGTACTGGTTGGATAGGTGCTAGCGATGAAGATAACGAAGGAGAATGGAAATGGATGAGTGGTCCAGAGAGTGGAACCATATTTTGGAATGGTACAGCTGGAGGAACTGCTCCCCCGGGAATGTATGAAAATTGGAATACAGGTGAGCCTAATGAATTTCAAAGTGGTGAAGATTATGCACATATTACAGCTGATGGTATTGGAATAGATGGATCATGGAATGATTTACCAGATGATACATCAGGACAACCAGTTGATTTTCAAGCAAAAGGTTATATTGTAGAATATGGAGGAACTCCAGGCGATCCCGTTTTAAATATTTCTTCAAGCACTAGTATCTATATACCTGAAATTACAGGAACCACTAATGACAGAACCTGTACTGGTGGAAGTGTATCATTAACAGCAACAGTTACTGAAGGTGAGATTTATTGGTATGATGCTCCTGTAGGGGGAAATCTTGTATTCACTGGAAATGCATTTAGCACACCATTGCTTAACAGTTCTATAACATATTATGTAGCTGCATCGCCAGAAGGATGTGCTACAACAGAAAGGATTGCAATAGAGGCTATTGTAGATACCACTCCGGTTTTAATTCCAGCAGTCTTAGACATCAATCGTTGTGATGAAAACAGAGCTGGTTTTGTTGATTTTGATTTAATAACAGATCAAACCCCTCAAATACTAAATAGCTTAGACCCAATTTTAAATCCAGATCTTACAGACTTTGAAGTATTGTATTTTGATACTCTTGCAGATGCAGAGGCCAATACTACTGCTGCGATAATTGCGAACCCGTATCGTGTAAATACTTCTGATAATCCAACAATCTATGCTAGAATCCATAATCGTAACAATACTACGTGTTTTACTACTGTTGAATTTAAACTTAAAGTAACTGACACCCCTACGCCTACTCAACCTTCAGTCTATAGAATCTGTGATGATACTGCTAGTGGTTCAGATATTGATCAAAAGTCTTTATTTCTTTTAAATACTAAAGATGCAGAGATTTTAGCAACTGTGACCAATCCTGGTGATTACTTTATTTCTTATCATACTGATCTTGCAGATGCGCAAACTAGTAGTACTTCTAATGCCATTGATAAAAACTCTGATTATGAGGTTACTCTTTCTCAAAGAATATATGTGAGAATTGAAAACATAGACAATGTAGCTTGTAATACCGTCTCTGATGACAGTCCTGGGAGTACTTTTACTTCTTTTGAACTCGTTGTAGACCCCTTACCTATTATCACAGATACTGTAGAGCTCAAACAATGTGATGATGATACTGATGGGTTTTCATTGTTTAATTTAAATGAAGCCGCTACTGATATCTCTACTAATTATCTTAATGAAACCTTTGTGTTTTATCCTAGTCTTGTAGATGCTGAGAATGATACCAATGCCTTTACTGCTGCTGAAGTACTTGTCTTTGAAAACAGAACTGTAACTACTGATGTGGTTTGGGCCAGAGCCATTTCTTCAGAGAACTGTTACAGAATTGCTCAAGTAGATATTATTGTGTCTACCACCGGACTTCCCGCTGCTTTTCAGCGTAACTTTTCTGTGTGTGATGACTTTTTAGATATCGATGGAAATGATACGGCCAATAATGATGATAATGATGGAATTAGCACCTTTGACTTTAGCTCGGTAACACAAGAAGTATTAGATCTATTTCCCACCACTCAGCAACTTACAGTGACCTATTACAGAAATCTGGCTGATGCATTGGCTGAGCTTAATGCCATTGCAGATCCTTCGAACTATCGTAATATCGGATATCCTATTACCCAACAAATTTATATCAGAGTAGATAGTGATCTTGATAATGACTGTCTTGGTTTTGGACCTTATATTACCTTAACGGTTGAACCTGTAACGGCACAAGAAGTTGGAGCTCTTGAACTTTGTGATGATCTAGATGATGGTGATGGGTTTAATGGGATTGTGCAAACCTTTAATTTAGAGTCTCAAACTCCTATTATTCTTGGAACTCAAGACCCTGTAGATTTTACAGTAACCTATCATAACAGTGCTGCTGATGCACTCTCTGGGAATGCTCCTATTGCTACCCCAGCGATGTATCAGAATAGTGTACCTAACCTAGAAACCATATTTGTTCGTGTAGAAAATAACCTTTCTGGGTGTTTTACGGCTCAGACTTCTTTTGATATCATTGTAAATCCTTTACCGGTAGCTAACTTTGTGGAAGATCTAGAGATTTGTGATGACAATACGGATGGGTCGGCTCAAAATGGGTTCTCCCAAAGTTTTGATCTTGAACTGCAAACTGCGGGTATTCTTGGTACGCAAGATCCTGCTCAGTTTACCGTAACCTATCATGCGAGTTTAGCAGATGCACAAGCTGGAGTCTTACCGCTTGGAAGTCCGTTTTCGAATTCTGTCCCTTTCTCTCAGATTATCTATGCAAGGGTATACAATTCACTTACTGGGTGTGCTAATGGCATCTCTAATTTTAATGCCATTGTAAATCCTGAACCTACTACTGAAAATGCGTCTAACTTATCCTATTGTGATGATGATTTAGATGGGGATGATACCAATGGTTTTGTGCAAAATATAGATCTTGACAGTCAGATTACTGACATCTTAGGACCACTGCAAGATCCTGATGATTTTAATGTGACTTTCCATGAAACGCAAACAGATGCTACCGATGGTACGGATGCTTTATCTAGTCCGTACACCAATACTACGGCAAATCAGCAAACTATATTTGTTCGTGTAGAGAATAAAGATACTCAGTGTGTCAATGATGACTTTACTTTTGATGTCATTGTAAATCCGTTACCTGAATTTACCGTAACATCACCTCAAATTGTTTGTTTGAGTGGGCCAGATCTTACCATATTTGTAGAAAATCCTGCTGCTGTATATGATTATGTGTGGACGGATCCTTCTGGAAACGAAATTATAGGATCTCAAATAACAATTAGCTCTGGAGGACTTTATACGGTTACTGCAACAACAACCAATGGTACTGGATGTACTAGAACTAGAGAAATACTGGTCAATGAGTCGAGTGTAGCAACCATTACTGATGCGGATGTAACCATTGTGGATGATTCTGATAATAACTCGATAACTATAGATCCTACAAATCTAGGAATTGGAGATTATCAATATGCTCTAATTGATGAGGATGGGGTACTCACTTCTTTTCAAGATCTACCTTTCTTTGACAATTTACAAGGGGGATTCTATACCATTGTGGTACAAGATAAAAATGGATGTAGACCTGATGCTAGATTACTTGTGTCGGTGATTGAATTTCCAAAGTTCTTCACCCCTAACAACGATGGGGTTAATGATACATGGGCCATTAAAGGCGCCAATTCAACCTTTTTCCCAAGTGCACAGATAAATATCTTTAACAGGTTTGGTAAAATAGTAGCGCAGATTGATATTGATACTCAAGGATGGGATGGTACTTATGGTGGTAAAATATTGGCCTCTGATGATTACTGGTTCTCAATTATACTGGTCGATAGAAATGGAGCGCTAAGAGAAAGAAATGGAAACTTCTCGCTGTTGAGAAGGTAAGAACTGAGCAGCAAACGCAAAAAATATGTTAATTTAAGTTTTATAAAAGAATTAATATTATAGTTTTTTTAACCATTGTTTCAAAACTAATATGTGATAAATTCACTTATATTTGATAATTACAAAAAACTACACCATTTTTTAAATGAAACTAAAGCATCTATTATTTCATATATTCTTTTTAATAACATTGAATACAGTATTTGGTCAATTAAGTACTAAACACTTTATACCTCCGATCACTAGTCAAGGTAACGATATCTCAGAGCAATATATTTATATTTCTACACCAAGAAACGCAAATATCTCCTTTAGTATTAAAACTGTCGGGAATCCAGACAATGATTATGCTGGTATCGTTACAAATGCGAATCCTTTCCTATACAGGATAGTTCAAGATGGAGAAGATCCAGGAGATCCATCTGCAAATTTAGATACGGATGGAGATTCTCAATTAGCAATATCAGAAAATTTATCAAATACGATTATAAATGATAGGGGTTACATCATTGAAGCAAGTGATGTAATTTACGTTTCAGTGAGGTTTAGATCATCTCTCCCAAATCAATATCAAGCAGGAGCATTAGTAAGTAAAGGATTGTCAGCACTTGGAACACAATTTAGAGTTGGTGGAATGGCAACAGAAAATAATAATTCACCAGGCGGATTTTTAACCTATACCTCAGTGATGGCAACTGAAGATGACACCAATATTTCATTTGAAGATTTTCCAACAGGAATTACGATCATAAATCATACGGGCTCTACACCTATAAATGTAAATCTAAGCGAGGGAGAAAGTTATATGATCGCAGTGGGTTCTAATAATGGTGGTATTCCAAATGATTTAATTGGCTCTTTGGTTAGCTCAGACAAACCCATTGTAGTAAATTCTGGATCAGGTACTGGAAGTTTTGCAGATGGATCTAGTGGACGAGATTTTGGAATAGATCAAATTGTTGACTTTTCAAAAGTAGGTAATGAATATATTTTTGTTAAAGGTAATGGAGGTGCCACAGGTAACAGTTGGGAAAATGTTCTTGTTGTAGCTCACCAAGACAATACAGATATTTTTATCGGTGCAAACACAACTGTTGAAGCCACCATAAACGCAGGTGAATGGTATGTAATAGAAGGAAACGAATACAACACAAATGGGAATCTGTATGTCCAAACTTCAAATCCAGTTTTTGCTTATCAGGGAATTGGAGGACAAGTAGGAAGTGTTCCTAATCAAGGAATGTTTTTTGTACCGCCACTTAGTTGTGAAAACAGAGGTGATGTAGATAATATTGCCAGTATAGACCAAATGGGTGATGCTATTTTTTCAGGTGGGGTTTCAATTGTCACAAATAAATTAGCTACAATAACTATAAATGGACTACCTATTACAGATTTTTCTCCTGAGGGTCCTTTTAGTGTTGATGGTAACCCTGACTATGAAACATACAAGGTAGGACTTTCAGGGAATGTATCGGTTCAAAGTTCAGGAGAACTATACTGTGCTTACTTCAACCAAAACGGTTTTGCTGCCTCAGGAAGTTTCTATTCGGGCTTCCCTTCACCTCCTGAGATTAATTTAGATACAAATGTTTCTTCATTAGGAAATTGTATTCCAAATGTTACGTTACAATCCGTAAATACAGAATTATTTGATTCTGTTGAATGGTTTTATGATGATGGTACTGGATTTGTTAGTACTGGAAATATTACAGGAACTATAATTCCAGCTGAACCCGGAAATTACAGACTAATAGGAACACTCATTTGTTCTGGAGCAACTTTTGAATCACAAATAATACCTGTAAGTATATGTCCTGATGATTTAGACAATGATCTTATCATTGATAATGTAGATGTTGATTTAGACAATGATGGTATCTTAAATTGTGATGAGTCTTTAGGAAATGTAAATCTTGATTTTAGTGATATTAATGCGCCCATCCTTAATTTTCAAGACGGGTCTTTAGATGCAACTTTTACAACATCAAGTTTAATTCAAAACGGAACTTCATCAGTATCTGGTGATGGAACAAGTAACATTACAACAGTTATTGATGCAGGAGCAACTGCTAATTTAATCTACACTCTTGACTTTAATGAACCTATTAATATAGAATTTACTCAAAATTCAGGAATCCCTCATACAATTACAAACGGGGAAACTTTTATTCTTAGCATAGGACCAAACACAAAAAATATCACATTAATAGATCCTGACAACATTCTTTTAGTAGATACTGATTTTGATGACATTTTTGAAGATGGAGTCAATAATTTCTCTGCATCAGAGGTGCGTTTTAGATTTAATCCCACACCAGATGGAACAACTCCATTTAAACTTGTAGCAAACAGTGTAAATCAATTAAACTTTAATCATATTTTAAATAACAATACAGATAATTCTACTTTCAATGGGAATATCATTTTAACTTGTTTTGGAATTGATACAGATAATGATGGTATTGAAAACGCTTTTGATGCAGATAGCGATAATGACGGAATAACTGATATTATAGAAGCACAAGGAACTAGTGTGGTATTAACTGGAGTTGATACTAACTTAGATGGTTTAGACGATGTTTTCACCTCACCCATAACACCTATTGACTCAGATAATGATGGAGTCTTAGATTATTTAGATTTAGATTCAGATAATGACGGTGTCTATGATTTATTTGAAGCCGGTCATACACAATTAGATTCGGACCTAAATGGAACTATAGACAATTCTTCAACTTCAGTTGGGATTAATGGTTTAGTTGATGCTTTAGAAACTATTGCAGATAACTTCATTCTGAATTATACTGTATCTGATTTAGATGTAGACACCATATTAAGCTATTTAGATCCTGATAGCGATGGAGATGATTGTACCGATGTTATTGAAGCTGGGTATACAGATGCAGATAATGATGATTTTATTGGTTCCTCTCCAGTTACAGTTGATGAACAAGGAATAGTAATAGGCATTACTGATGGTTATACAATACCTAATAGTGACTATAGTATAGGGGCGCCAATAGTATTAAATACTCCTTTTGAAGATGTTGTCTTCTGTCAACTATCTACTTCCACGATTACTATTGACTCAACTGCTGACACCTTTCAATGGGAGCTTAGTACTGATAATGGAGCTACCTGGAATTCTATAATTGATGACGCAGTTTATAACGGAAGTACTTCTACAACATTACAAATTACTAATTTACAGCTAGCATTAAATGATAACTTATACAGGGTGTTTTTACAAAGAGCAGGCAATAGTTGTGATGACACATCCAATTCAATAAAGTTAACCGTCGATGCTCTACCTACTCTAATTTCAACTGACTTTGATATTCAACGTTGTGATGAAAACAGAGCTGGTTTTGTTGATTTTGATTTAATAACAGATCAAACCCCTCAAATACTAAATAGCTTAGACCCAATTTTAAATCCAGATCTTACAGACTTTGAAGTATTGTATTTTGATACTCTTGCAGAAGCAGAGGCCAATACTACTGCTGCGATAATTGCGAACCCGTATCGTGTAAATACTTCTGATAATCCAACAATCTATGCTAGAATCCATAATCGTAACAATACTACGTGTTTTACTACTGTTGAATTTAAACTTAAAGTAACTGACACCCCTACGCCTACTCAACCTTCAGTCTATAGAATCTGTGATGATACTGCTAGTGGTTCAGATATTGATCAAAAGTCTTTATTTCTTTTAAATACTAAAGATGCAGAGATTTTAGCAACTGTGACCAATCCTGGTGATTACTTTATTTCTTATCATACTGATCTTGCAGATGCGCAAACTAGTAGTACTTCTAATGCCATTGATAAAAACTCTGATTATGAGGTTACTCTTTCTCAAAGAATATATGTGAGAATTGAAAATATAGATAATGTAGCTTGTAATACCGTCTCTGATGACAGTCCTGGGAGTACTTTTACTTCTTTTGAACTCATTGTAGACCCCTTACCTATTATCACAGATACTGTAGAGCTTAAACAATGTGATGATGATACTGATGGGTTTTCATTGTTTAATTTAAATGAAGCCGCTACTGATATCTCTACAAATTATCTTAATGAAACCTTTGTGTTTTATCCTAGTCTTGTAGATGCTGAGAATGATACCAATGCCTTTACTGCTGCTGAAGTACTTGTCTTTGAAAATAGAACTGTAACTACTGATGTGGTTTGGGCCAGAGCCATTTCTTCAGAGAACTGCTACAGAATTGCTCAAGTAGATATTATTGTGTCTACCACCGGACTTCCCGCTACTTTTCAACGTAGCTTTTCTGTGTGTGATGACTTTTTAGATATCGATGGAAATGATACGGCCAATAATGATGATAATGATGGAATTAGCGCCTTTGACTTCAGCTCGGTAACTGCCGAAGTTCGTGCCTTATTTCCTGTAAGTCAGCAGTTAACCATTACCTATTATAGAAATCAGGCTGATGCATTGGCTGAGCTTAATGCCATTGCAGATCCTTCGAACTATCGTAATATCGGATATCCTATTACCCAACAAATTTATATCAGAGTAGATAGTGATCTTGATAATGACTGTCTTGGTTTTGGACCTTATATTACCTTAACGGTTGAACCTGTAACGGCACAAGAAGTTGGAGCTCTTGAACTTTGTGATGATCTAGATGATGGTGATGGGTTTAATGGGATTGTGCAAACCTTTAATTTAGAGTCTCAAACTCCTATTATTCTTGGAACTCAAGACCCTGTAGATTTTACAGTAACCTATCATAACAGTGCTGCTGATGCACTCTCTGGGAATGCTCCTATTGCTACCCCAGCGATGTATCAGAATAGTGTACCTAACCTAGAAACCATATTTGTTCGTGTAGAAAATAACCTTTCTGGGTGTTTTACGGCTCAGACTTCTTTTGATATCATTGTAAATCCTTTACCGGTAGCTAACTTTGTGGAAGATCTAGAGATTTGTGATGACAATACGGATGGGTCGGCTCAAAATGGGTTCTCCCAAAGTTTTGATCTTGAACTGCAAACTGCGGGTATTCTTGGTACGCAAGATCCTGCTCAGTTTACCGTAACCTATCATGCGAGTTTAGCAGATGCACAAGCTGGAGTCTTACCGCTTGGAAGTCCGTTTTCGAATTCTGTGCCTTTCTCTCAGATTATCTATGCAAGGGTATACAATTCACTTACTGGGTGTGCTAATGGCATCTCTAATTTTAATGCCATTGTAAATCCTGAACCTACTACTGAAAATGCGTCTAACTTATCCTATTGTGATGATGATTTAGATGGGGATGATACCAATGGTTTTGTGCAAAATATAGATCTTGACAGTCAGATTACTGACATCTTAGGGCCGCTGCAAGATCCTGATGATTTTAATGTGACTTTCCATGAAACGCAAACAGATGCTACCGATGGTACGGATGCTTTATCTAGTCCGTACACCAATACTACGGCAAATCAGCAAACTATATTTGTTCGTGTAGAGAATAAAGATACTCAGTGTGTCAATGATGACTTTACTTTTGATGTCATTGTAAATCCGTTACCTGAATTTACCGTAACATCACCTCAAATTGTTTGTTTGAGTGGGCCAGATCTTACCATATTTGTAGAAAATCCTGCTGCTGTATATGATTATGTGTGGACGGATCCTTCTGGAAACGAAATTATAGGATCTCAAATAACAATTAGCTCTGGAGGACTTTATACGGTTACTGCAACAACAACCAATGGTACTGGATGTACTAGAACTAGAGAAATACTGGTCAATGAGTCGAGTGTAGCAACCATTACTGATGCGGATGTAACCATTGTGGATGATTCTGATAATAACTCGATAACTATAGATCCTACAAATCTAGGAATTGGAGATTATCAATATGCTCTAATTGATGAGGATGGGGTACTCACTTCTTTTCAAGATCTACCTTTCTTTGACAATTTACAAGGGGGATTCTATACCATTGTGGTACAAGATAAAAATGGATGTAGACCTGATGCTAGATTACTTGTGTCGGTGATTGAATTTCCAAAGTTCTTCACCCCTAACAACGATGGGGTTAATGATACATGGGCCATTAAAGGCGCCAATTCAACCTTTTTCCCAAGTGCACAGATAAATATCTTTAACAGGTTTGGTAAAATAGTAGCGCAGATTGATATTGATACTCAAGGATGGGATGGTACTTATGGTGGTAAAATATTGGCCTCTGATGATTACTGGTTCTCAATTATACTGGTCGATAGAAATGGAGCGCTAAGAGAAAGAAATGGAAACTTCTCGCTGTTGAGAAGGTAAGAATAACTGCTTTTTTAATTTAAATAGATCATTATAGACATCAAAAGGATTTATACTTTACAAGATGGATTTCAAACTTCACTCTGAGTTCAAACCAACAGGAGATCAACCTGAGGCGATTAAGCAACTAACCGATGGATTAAACTCTAAGGAAAAATTTCAGACGCTTTTGGGTGTGACTGGATCTGGAAAAACATTTACAATAGCAAATGTTGTTGAAAGAACCAATAAACCAACCTTAGTATTGGCTCATAATAAAACCCTAGCAGCACAATTATACTCAGAATTCAAACAATTCTTTCCTGAAAATGCTGTAGAATATTTTGTTTCTTACTATGATTATTATCAACCTGAGGCTTACATTCCAGTAACTGGAACCTATATAGAAAAAGACTTGTCTATTAATGATGATATAGAGCGACTGAGATTAAGTACAACGTCTTCCCTACTCTCAGGAAGAAGAGATGTATTAGTTGTAGCCTCTGTTTCTTGTTTATATGGAATTGGAAACCCTGTAGAGTTCAAAAAAAATGTGATTCCAATTGAAGTTGGTCAACTAATATCCAGAACGAAGTTTTTACACCAATTAGTAACTAGTCTATACTCTAGAACAGATGTAGAAATTAAAAGTGGGACTTTTAAAGTAAAAGGAGATGTAGTAACTGTTTTTCCTTCCTATGGAGAAAATGGTTTTAGAATTCATTTTTTTGGAGATGAAATTGAAGAGATTGAAGCCATAGATCTTGTTAGTAATCAAGTGTTAGAAAAATACGAGAGCCTAACAATATATCCAGCAAACTTATTTGTAACCTCCCCAGATGTATTACAAAATGCCATTCATCAAATACAAGAAGACATGGTAAAACAAGTTGATTATTTTAAAGAAATTGGAAAACATTTAGAAGCTAAACGATTAAAAGAAAGAACAGAATTTGATTTAGAAATGATTCGAGAATTAGGCTATTGTTCTGGAATTGAAAACTATTCTAGATATTTAGATGGCCGTGAACCCGGAACAAGACCCTTTTGTCTTTTAGATTACTTTTCTGATGATTATTTAATGATTATTGATGAAAGTCATGTAACCATTCCACAAACCCATGCAATGTATGGAGGAGACAGAAGTAGAAAAGAAAACTTAGTTGAGTATGGTTTTCGATTACCAGCAGCTATGGATAATAGACCATTAAAGTTTGAAGAATTTGAAGCCATTCAAAATCAAACCATATATGTAAGTGCCACTCCTGCCGACTATGAATTACAAAATACTGAGGGTGTATTTATAGAACAAATTATTCGCCCTACAGGATTATTAGATCCAAAAATTGAAGTTAGACCAAGTTTACATCAAATTGATGATCTTATTGAAGAAATTCAAATCAGGGTTGAAAAAGATGAACGAACTCTAGTTACTACTTTAACTAAAAGAATGGCTGAAGAGTTGACAAAGTATTTAAGTAGAATTTCTATTCGATGTAGGTATATACATTCTGATGTAGATACACTAGAACGTGTTGAAATTATGCAGGATCTTAGAAAAGGAATATTTGATGTTTTAATTGGTGTAAATCTATTGCGTGAGGGATTAGATTTACCCGAGGTATCTTTAGTTGCTATTTTAGATGCTGATAAGGAGGGGTTCTTAAGATCACATAGATCGTTAACTCAAACCATAGGAAGAGCAGCAAGAAATCTAAATGGATTAGCAATAATGTATGCAGATAAAATAACTAAAAGCATGCAATTAACAATTAATGAAACTACCAATAGAAGAGAGAAACAAATTTCTTACAATAAAAAAAATAACATAACACCAACTCAAATTAATAAAAAAATTGACGAAACATTGTCAAGAAAGGCCGTAGCATCATATCAATATAATGCCGCTATAAAAGAAGCAGCAGAACAAGACCTCCAATATCTTGCAAAATCTGAAATAGAAAAAAGAGTTAGAGAGAAAAGAAAACAGATGGAAGAAGCTGCTAAGTCTCTAGATTTTATTATTGCTGCACAACTTAGAGATGAGATTTCACTTCTAAAAAAACAACTTTAAAAAATAAGAGAAGAATTAAAGTAATCTAGAATAAAAAAACACCTCAATTAATTGAGGTGTTTTTATTTATTTAATATGGTATATAATTTTATAAATCTAATACTTCTGCAACTTTATCTGCAGCTTCTTGGAATTCAGTAGCAGAAATAATTTCCATTCCACTATTGTCTATAAGTTCTTTAGCTTCAACAGCGTTAGTACCTTGTAATCTACAAATAATGGGAACGTTAATTTTATCACCCATGTTTTTGTAAGCATCTACAACACCTTGTGCAACTCTATCACAACGAACAATACCTCCAAAAATATTAACCAATATAGCTTTCACATTTGGATCTTTTAAAATTATTCCAAAAGCCACCTCAACACGTTGTGCATCAGCTGTACCTCCAACATCTAAAAAATTAGCTGGATCTCCTCCTGCCTGTTTAATTAGATCCATAGTACCCATTGCCAATCCAGCACCATTCACCATACACCCCACATTACCATCTAAGTCTACGTAATTAAGACCAGCCGCTTTGGCTTCTACTTCAATTGGGTTTTCTTCGCGTAAATCTCGCATGGCAGCATAATCTTTATGACGAAATAATGCATTTTCATCTAAAGTAACTTTTGCATCAACTGCTAGAATTTTATCATCTGATGTTTTTAATACTGGATTAATTTCAAACATTGATGAATCAGATTTTATATAAGCTGTATATAAAGCAGATACAAATTTTGCCATTTCTTTTAATGCAGTACCTGAAAGCCCCAAATTAAAAGCAATTTTTCGTCCTTGAAAAGGTAACAAGCCTAAAGTAGGATCTATTTCTTCAGTGAAAATTAAATGAGGTGTTTCCTCAGCTACTGTTTCAATATCCATTCCACCCTCAGTAGAATACATTATCATATTTTTACCAGTATTTCTGTCTAATAAAACGGACATATAATACTCTTCAGGTTCAGAATCTCCAGGATAGTAAACATCCTCACAAATCAAAACTTGATTTACTTTTTTACCTTCAGCAGAAGTTTGTGGAGTAATCAGCATCATTCCTATGATGGCGTCCGATATTGACTCAACTTCATTTAAGTTCTTAGCCAACTTAACACCGCCTCCTTTACCACGTCCCCCTGCATGAACCTGAGCTTTTACAACATACCAACTGGTTCCAGTTTCTGTTGTTAATTTTTTTGCTGCGTCTACAGCTTCTTTTGGAGAATTCGCAACAATTCCTCGTTGAATTCTTACGCCAAAACTATTTAAAATTTCTTTTCCTTGATATTCGTGTAAGTTCATGTATTCTTAGAGTTTAAACGGAAGCAAAAGTACAAATTCAAATTTAATTTTTGAATAAACAAATTGATAAAAATCAGTATATTTTTTATGATAAAATTATATTTTAATCTCGTTTGTTATTAATGAGAAAAATCAAAGATTTTTGATTGTATCTTTAAATATTAAAAAACCCATAATTAAGAATAAATAAAAAACAATGTATGAAGAGTCATCATTTCATTCCTTTTTTTAATATTTTCGTAATCATAAATATTATTTGATGGTAATTGCAAAAAATATACATAAGTATTACGATGATACAGAGGTTTTAAGAGGAGTTAACCTCGCTATTGATAAAGGAGAGGTTGTTGCAATTGTGGGGCCATCTGGAGCAGGAAAAACAACTTTACTTCAAATTTTAGGAACTTTAGATACCCCCTCAAAAAAAGAAGATTTTTTACTAGAGATTAATGGTATAACTCTTCAAAATTTAAATGATAAACAGATTGCTGCATTCAGAAATGAACATATAGGTTATATTTTTCAATTTCATCAATTATTACCTGAGTTTTCAGCCCTAGAAAATATTTGTATCCCTGCTTTTATTGGAAATAAAGATAGAAAACAGACTGAACAAAAAGCAAAAGAACTTTTAAGATTTCTTGGGTTAGAGAATCGAATGAAACACAAACCCAATGAACTTTCTGGAGGAGAACAACAACGAGTAGCTGTAGCAAGAGCACTCATAAACGACCCTTCTATTATTCTCGCTGATGAACCTAGTGGAAATTTAGATTCCCAAACTGCTGAGAGTCTTCACAAACTATTTTTTGAATTAAGAGACACATTTAATCAAACATTTATCATTGTAACTCATAATCAAGAATTGGCTGATATGGCAGACCGTAAGTTAACCATGAGAGACGGAATTATTGTATGACAAAAACACTAAGCGAACTTATTCAATACCTTTTAAATCCTGTTTTAGAAATAGATGATAATAAAAGCTTTTCATATCGGTTTAAAATACTGATATACCTCTGCTTTATATCGTTTATGTTTTCTTTCTTTATTTCTACCATTACTAGTTTTTTAACCTTTTTGGGAGTTTTAAATGAAATTAGTCACATCACTGATTCACTCTTTGACGATTCAAACGGTATTAAAATTCTTTTTTTTGCAGCTATTTTAGCACCCATTTTTGAAGAATTAATTTTTAGAGGACCATTGATCTATTTTAAACAACCCAAGATTTTTAAAATAGCATTTTATGCCATTGGGGTTATTTTTGCTTATGTTCATATATTTAATTTTGAAATAACGACTAATGTGTTACTTTTTTCTCCGTTATTAGTTGCACCTCAATTTTTTATAGGATTAATTTTTGGATTCATAAGAGTTCGTTTTGGCTTAATTTGGTCTATCTTTTTACATAGTATTTATAATGGTATTTTAGTTTCATTATTTCTTATAGCTAGCCATGGTAATCCCTAAAAAAGAATTAAAAAGTTTTTTAGACTTAAAAGTAGAAATGTACAATAGGAATAGCTTTATAGCATCAGATCCTATTCAAGTTCCACATCAATTCTCCAAAAAAGAAGATATTGAAATCGCAGGTTTTTTGTCAGCTACAATCGCTTGGGGAAATAGAATTATGATTATTAGAAATGCTAAAAAAATGATGGAGATTATGGATAACTCTCCATTTGATTTTATAATGAATCATTCTAGCAAAGATCTTGAGAGTATCACTGGTTTTGTTCATAGAACATTCAATTCTAATGATTTACAATATTTCATAAAATCTCTTCAAAATATTTATCAAAACCACGGAGGTCTAGAAAGTATTTTAAAACCATCAAAAGGAGACATAAACTACCAAAACTCTATAACTGAGTTTAAAACTATTTTTTTCGAACTTCAACATGAGGTAAGAACTGAAAAACACATTTCTAACCCGCTAAAAAACTCTGCAGCTAAACGAATTCACATGTATTTGAGATGGATGGTTAGAAAAGATACTAAAGGAGTTGATTTTGGTCTATGGAAAACTCATTCACCTGCTTTTTTATCTTGCCCATTGGATGTTCACTCAGGTAATGTAGCGAGAAAATTAGGAATACTAACCCGGAAACAAAATGATTGGAAAGCAGTTCACGAATTGGACACCAAACTCAGGAGTTTTGATGTAAAAGACCCAGTTAAGTATGATTTTGCGCTCTTTGGTCTTGGTGTATTTGAAAAATTTTAAAATATTTAATCCTTAACTTAAAAGTCGTTTATTTCTATTAATTTAGAAGCACTTAAATTATAACAAATGAAAAAATATTTAACTTTCATCTTTCTAATTAGTTTTATCAGTATTGAGGCTCAGGATATAAGAATTCCTATAGATACATCAGTAACTACAAACAGTGAGGTACTTATAAATAATCAAAAGATAACCTATCAAGCTAAAACTGGTATGCAACCTGTTTGGAATGATCATGGAGAAATAATAGCATCTCTATACTATACCTACTATAAAAGAACCAATATAAAAAATAGCTCAAAAAGACCTATTATTATGTCATTCAATGGTGGACCTGGTTCTGCTTCTGTATGGATGCACATCGCATATACAGGTCCAAAAGTTTTGAGAATTGATGATGAAGGATATCCAATTCAGCCCTATGGCGTGAAAGATAACCCTAACTCAATTCTAGATGTTGCAGATATTGTGTATGTAAATCCTGTAAATACTGGATACTCTAGGCCAGTTGTAAAAAGTGGAAAAAAATTAGATAAATCTTTGTTTTTTGGAATCAACGCAGATATAAAATATCTTGCGGGATGGTTGAATACATTTATCTCAAGAAATAATAGATGGCAATCACCAAAATATATTATAGGAGAAAGCTATGGCGGAACTCGTGTAATGGGATTAGCTGCTGAACTTCAAAATAAACAATGGATGTATTTAAATGGAGTAATAATGGTTTCTCCAGCAGATTATAAAGTATTAAGAACCGGATCTGCACTTTCATCCTCATTGAATTTACCTTATTTTACAGCTGCAGCCTGGTATCATAAAATGCTACCTGATGAATTACAGAATAAAGATTTACTAGAAATTTTACCTCTATCTGAAGAATACGCCATTAACAAATTAATTCCTGCTATGGCAAAAGGTGGGTTTATATCTGATACCGAAAGAGATAAAGTTGCAGAACGTATGTCTTATTTTTCAGGAATTAAAAAAAATGTGATTTTACAGCATAATTTAGATGTGCCAAAAGACTATTTCTGGAAAGAATTGTTAAGAAATAAAAATGGTTTTACCATTGGGCGATTAGATTCGAGATATAGAGGTTTAGACAAGAGGCTTGCCGGTGATAGCCCTGATTACAATTCAGAAATTACATCCTGGCTTCATTCTTTTACTCCAGCAATTAATTATTACATAAGAGAACATTTAAAGTTTAAAACAGACGTTACCTACAATGTATTTGGACCGGTTGGACCGTGGGATAATAGAAACGATAATGTAAGAGAAGGCTTAAGAAAAGCTATGGCTCAAAACCCTTATTTAAAAGTGTTAGTTCAATCTGGTTATTACGATGGTGCCACCACCTACTTCAATGCAAAGTATACTATGTGGCAAACTGACCCAAGCGGAAGGATGAAAGACCGTTTCTTTTTTAAAGGGTATAGAAGTGGACATATGATGTATTTAAGGAGTGAAGATTTAAAAAAATCTAATGATGATTTGAGAGATTTTATCAAAAATAGTTCTTCAAATGGTAAATCCGCTAAATATTAAAGACTTAAGAGCAAATGCATTTTAAATATCCTGCTGTTTTTTATTTTTTATGTGTTCTTATTATTCCAATATTAATTCATCTTTTTAATTTACAAAGATTTAAAAAAATTGAATTTACAAACGTTCAATTTTTAAAAAAAATACGTCTTGAAACACGCAAGAATTCTAAGTTAAAAAAACGCTTAATATTAGCAACCAGATTACTCAGTTTTACGGCTTTAATTTTTACATTTTCACAACCTTATTTTGGAGATAAAAAAACAGAAGAGCTAAGACATAATTATATTTATTTAGACAACTCAAAAAGTTTAAATACAAATGGAATTAATGGTAATCTACTAAAAATTGCAGCTCAAGATATTATTGAATATTCACCAGAAAACGAAAGGTATTCTTTACTTACAAATAATGATTTTAACATAAATATTTCTAAAAAAGAATTAGTAAAATCTCTCAAAAATATAAAATTCTCCAATAATACCACATCAATACAAGATAAAATAAACACAATTCAAACAGAATTAAATGATAAAAGTATTAATGTATATAAAAACCTATTAATATCTGATTTTCAGTATTTTAATAAAAAAATAAATAACGAGTTTACAAATGTAATTAGGCCATTTTCGTTTATAAAATTAAATTCTAATGTAAAAAATAACATCTCTGTAGACAGTGCTTATATTAATACAATAGGAACACAAGAGAAATTAGTTTCTGTAGTTTTAAAAAATCAAGGTAAGGCAAAAAAAAATATTCCTATTGCACTTTATAATTCTTCGAAACTCATCAACAAACAATCCTTCTCTATTTTAGAAAATGAAAAAAAAATATTAGATTTTCCAATAAAAAATCTTAGCCAATTTAAAGGAAAAATTCAACTTAATTTTAACGATGCTTTCTTGTTTGATAATGCTTTTTATTTCACTGTTAACACCCCTACTAAAACATCCATTTTAAACATTGGAAAAGCATTACCATATATATCTAAAATTTTTAATAGTGATGAATTTAATTTTACAAGTTCAACGTTACAAAATGTAAATTACAATTCAATTTCATCTCAAAAACTGATTATCTTAAATCAATTAATTAGTTTTTCAACTATTTTAGAAAATAGTTTACTGAAATTTTTAAAAAACGGAGGAAGCCTCCTAGTCATCCCACATAAAAACTTAGAACTTCGTTCTTATAATTCTTTTTTTAAACAAGTAAACACAGGAAGAATTGTAACTAAAAAGAAAGATTCATTAAAAATTACTACCATAAATTTCAATCATCCTTTATTTTCTAATGTTTTTAGTAAAGAAATTGAAAATTTTGAATATCCAACTACCACAATTAATTATAAACATACACTAACAGGGAATGCTATTTTATCACTTGAAGATAAAACTCCTTTTTTACATGAAATTTCAAATTCTTTTTCAAAAATATATTTGTTTTCGTCTCCATTAAATATTCAGTCCTCCAATTTTGTTAATTCACCCCTAATTGTACCAACATTATATAACATTGCCAAACAAAGCCCTGAAATCAATAAACCCTATTACATACTTCAAAAAGAAAATACTCTGGAGATTAGTAAAAAAATAGAAAAAAATGAAATTTTAAAGATCTCCAATCAAAAAAAATCTTTTATTCCCTCTCAAGTAAGTTTTGCTAACAAAGTAGTCTTTTCAACCCTAAGAGAACCAAGAATTGCTGGATTTTATGACATATTACTTAATAAAGACACCTTAACTACCATAGCTTACAATAATTCTTCAAATGAAAGTTTATTAACTTTTCACAACCTAAATACAATAAAAAAAGAATATAAAAACATTGAGGTTTTCAGTTCAATTAAAGAATATTTTAAAGAAATAAATGAAAAAAACAAAGTTCAATCACTTTGGAGGTTGTTTTTGGCGATTGCAATTGTATCTTTGTTGTTGGAAATTTTAATTTTAAAATTCTTCAGCTTATGACTACGCTTTTAAAATCGGCTACTATCATAGATACTTCCAGCCCTCACCACAATAAAACTAAAGATATTTTAATTGTTAACGGAAAGATTTTTAAAATCGCTGATTCCATTCAACAAGAATCATCATACAAGATAATTGAGTTAAAAAACCTTCATGTTTCTTGTGGGTGGTTTGATACTAGTGTTTCGTTAGGAGAACCTGGATATGAAGAAAGAGAAACCATAAGAAAAGGCCTAGAAGTTGCCTCAAAAAGTGGTTTTACTTCCATTGCAGTTAATTCAAATACAAATCCAGTCATAGATTCAAAATCTGATGTAGAGTTCTTAATTAATAAAGCCAAAAACTCAGCCACAAGCCTTTACCCTATTGGTGCACTAACAAAAGAAAGTAAAGGGGCCAATATGGCTGAATTATATGACATGCAACAATCTGGAGCTATTGCTTTTGGAGATTACAATAAACCCATCACTAACGACAACCTAATGAAAGTGGCATTATTATATGCACAAAATTTTGAAGGTCTAATTCTAAGTTTTCCAAAAAACTGTTCAATAGCAGGAGAAGGAATAGTTAACGAAGGAATACAGAGTACTCGATTAGGTATAAAAGGTTCACCAGCATTAGCTGAGCACATGCAAATTGCAAGAGATTTATATTTACTAGAGTATACTGGAGGGAGATTACATATCCCTACAATTTCATCAGCAACTTCTGTAAAATTAATCAAAGAAGCTAAAAAGAAAGGGTTAAATGTAAGTTGTAGTGTTTCAGCGCATCATTTAATTTTAACTGATAACGAATTAGATTCATTTGATAGCAATGTCAAAGTTACCCCACCACTGCGTACAAAAAATGATACAAAAGCACTATTAAAAGGAGTAAAAGATGGAGTAATAGATATAATTACCTCAGATCATAACCCAATAGATATAGAACACAAAAAACTAGAATTTAGCCATGCTGAATTTGGAACTATTGGTCTAGAGAGTTTATTTGGAGCTTTAAACTCTGTATTAGATTTAGAAACAATTATAAAAGCTTTGACCATTCAGCCAAGAGCAATTTTTAATCAAGAATCAACCACAATTAAAAAAGACAGCACTGCTAACCTAACACTTTTTAACCCTGATGGAACCTCAGTTTTTTTGAATGAAAATATTTTATCCACTTCAAAAAACTCCGCCTTCCTTGGAAAAAAATTAAAAGGAAAAGTTTATGGAGTCTTTGCAAATAAAAAATTAGTCCTGAGCTAACCCTATGAGTGACCTATTAACCTTTGTTGAAAAACTCCCAAAACTACCTACTGAAAACCCTCCTTTACTAATTTTACTTCATGGATACGGAAGCAATGAACTTGATTTATTTTCTTTTGCTGATGAACTACCTGAAACGCTAGTAATAGTTAGCTTGAGAGCACCCTACGAAATGGGTTATGGTGGTTATGCGTGGTATGACATAAATCTTGACAGTAAAAACAATAAGTTTTCAGATCTAAATCAAGCTAGAAAATCTTTACAAAAAATTACAACAACTATAGATCATATAAAAACTAAGTATAGTACTAATCCAAATAACACTTTTTTACTTGGGTTTAGTCAAGGGGCCATCTTAAGTTATGCCTTGAGTTTTCATTTTCCTAACAAAATTCAACACGTAATTGCATTAAGTGGATATCTTAACTCAGAATTAATACCAAAAGAAAACCCTAAAAAAATACATACAGATTATTATATATCTCACGGGTCTGTAGATCAGGTAATCCCGGTAGATTGGGCAAGAAAAGCAAGTCCTTTTCTAGATTCAAAAGCCTTAAAAAATGAATACTCAGAATACCCTGTTGGACATGGTGTTGCACCTCAGAATTTTTTTAGCTTCAAAAAGTGGATTGAAAATAGACTATAATTGTGTAGCTGAGAAAAATTAAAACCTACCAGAGTATTTACAACTTAATTTCTAGCCCGTCATAGGATAAAAAAACATTCTCAGGAAGTATTTTTTCAACCTCTTCATGAAATCCCAACTTATGACTTATATGGGTAAAATAAGCTCTTTTAGGCTTAATTTCATTAACAAAACTTATAGCTTCTTCTAAATTTAAATGTGTAGGGTGAGCCGTTATTCTTAATGCGTTTACTATTAAAACATCTAAATTCTCTAACTTCTTTTTTTCATGATCTGACATGGTTTTAAGATCTGTAATATAAGCCACATTGCCAAATCTATAACCAGTAATGGGAAGCTTTCCATGCATGACAGCTATAGGGGTTACTTGTACCTCATTTAACATGAAACTGTTTGAATCTATAATATTTTCTATCAGTTTTGGCGCACCAGCATACCTGTTTTCAGTTTCAAAAATGTAAGAAAACCTTATTTTTAAGCTTTCTATCACTCGCTCTTGAGCATAAATAGGTACTTCACCCATTTTATAGGTATAAGGTCTCAAATCATCAATTCCTGCAGTATGATCTGAGTGTTCATGTGTGAATAAAACTCCATTTATAGCCTGAATATTTTCTCTCAACATTTGTTGACGAAAATCAGGACCACAATCTATTATATAACGATTATCGTCCCATGAAATCATAATAGAAGATCGTAACCTTTTATCTTTTGAGTTATGAGATAAGCAAACAGGATCATTACTTCCTATCATTGGTATGCCTTGTGATGTTCCTGTTCCTAGAAAAGTAATCTTCATATCTTACAAAAATAGCATAAAAATTGACTGATAGCAATCAATTTAGTTACCTTTGTTTACAAGCAAAATCTAGTAAAATGTCTATTTCTTTAAAAGGAGATCAAAAAATCAGTAGTGTTCCTGCTACAAAAAGCAAAGCACTTAGAATAAATTTAAATAGTGATATCTACGGAACCTTTGCAGAAATAGGTGCTGGACAAGAAACAGCTCGGAATTTCTTTAGAGCAGGTGGAGCCTCAGGAACAATTGCAAAGGCAATGAGTGCTTATGATAAAGATTTTTCAGATGCTATTTATGGTATTGAAGAAGACAGACGCTATGTAACCGAGGAGCGTTTAAAAAGAATGCTTCACCATGAAGTAGATTTAATAGAGGATCGTTTAAGTAGAAAAAAGCATCCTGATAAGCTATTCTTTAGTTACGCCAATACAGTAGCTACCATAGACTTTTCAAAAAAATTTAAAGGACATGGTTGGGTTGGAATCAGATTTCAATTAGACCCGCTTGAGGAGTTTAACGAGATTGTATTGCACCTTAGATTTAAAGAAACTGATGCTCGTCTTCAACAGGAAACCTTGGGTATTTTAGGTGTAAATTTAATTTATGGAGCTTTTTACCTAAATGATAATCCAAAGGAATTATTAAAATCTTTTTACGACAACCTATACAAGGATCAATTAGAAATTGATATGATTAATTTCTCTGGCCCACGTTTCATGTATGTAGATAATCGTTTAATGAGCCTTCAGTTAGTAAAAAATAACATGACTACAGCAGTTATGTTTGGACCAGATGGAAATAATTTACTTCCAGCTCAAGTATTGTATAAAAAAAATATATTGGCTTTACGTGGTAGTTTTAGACCCGTAACTAAAGTTAATATGGATATGTTTGAAAGAGCTAAAGAATTATTCTTTAGTGAAAAAAAGGTTGATCCAGAAAACTCTCAAATTATTTTTGAAATTACACTCAGTAATTTAAGAGCGGAGGGAGAAATTAATGAACGGGATTTCCTAGATAGAGCAGAATTACTGTGTTCTTTAGGACAAAACGTAATGATCACCAACTTTCAAGAATATTTTAAACTCGTTGAATATTTTAGTGAATTTACAAAAGCTAGAATGGGCTTAGCAATGGGAGTATATAATTTGATTCAAATTTTTGATGAAAAATATTATCGACATTTAAGTGGAGGTATCCTTGAAGCCTTTGGTAAGTTATTTTATAGAGATCTAAAAGTATACATGTATCCTTACAGAGATGAAGAAAAAAATGAATTTATTACTAGTGAAAATCTAAAAGTTCATCCAAGAATGAAAGAGCTATATAAATTCTTCAAAAACAACGGGAAACTTATTGATATCTCAGATTTTGATCAAGAGATATTCCACATTTTTTCTAGAAAAGTATTAAAGATGATTTCTGAGGGTGAAGAAGGTTGGCAGGAAATGCTGCCTGAAGGTGTTGCTGAAACTATAGTTAAAAAACGTCTTTTTGGATATTCAAAAAGTAGAAAAAAGACTTAAAAAACCTGAAGTATTAAACCTTTTTGAAGGTTCGAAGTCTAAAATAAAAAAACTAGTATTGATTGATGAAATCGCTTTAGTTGAAGAACTTCAAAATATTCAGACAAAAGAAAAAGCCTTCCGAATATTAATAAAAGAATACAAAGAACGTTTGTATTGGCATATTCGTAGGATTGTTATTTCTCACGATGATGCTGATGATGTCCTACAAAACACTTTCATAAAAGTTTTTAAAGGAATCGACAACTTCAAACAAGATAGTAAATTGTATTCATGGATGTATCGAATAGCAACTAATGAATCCATCACCTTTATCAACAAAAGAGCGAGAGAAAGAAATATAGATATTACTGAAATGAAACAAAAACTAGTTTCAAATTTGCAATCAGACAAATGGTTTTCAGGAAATGACATAGAACTAATTTTACAAGAAGCAGTTGCTACATTACCAGAGAAACAACAATTGGTTTTTAATATGAAATATTTTGATCACATGAAATATCAAGAAATTTCTGAAATACTTGGTACAACTGTAGGAGGATTAAAAGCTTCATATTTCCATGCAGTAAAAAAAATAGAAAACTATATAAAAAAAAATCAAAATTAAACCTTAAGCTGTACGTTAAGTCTTAATAATAATGAAACGAGTTATAAATCATAGTAAAGATTGGAAATTAACCAAAAATATTAAAACAGGATTATCTGTACCTGAAGATTATTTTACGGGTATTGAGGACGAATTATTCTCGAGGTTAATTGTAGAGAAGCTCCCAAAACATGATGGCTTCAAAACTCCAGAAGCATACTTTGAAAGCTTGGAGAATGTTATCATTGAAAAAACAAAAAATAAAAACGGAAAATTAATAAACTTTAAAAGAAGAAATATAAAGTTAATTTCAGTTGCTGCATCTATTGTATTACTGCTGTTTTTTGGATCAAATTTCATTTACAATACTAATACTGAGCTTTCTTCAGAGGAAATCATAAGTTGGTTAGATATGAATGCTAATTCACTTTCTAATGATGAGATTGCTTTTGCTTTAACAGAACTAAATGTTAACGATATAAATCCATACCTAACAATTAAAAATGAGGATATTATTGAATCTTTATTAGATTCAAATGATGTGGATTATTTAATTGAAGAATAAAGACAAAATAATTTAAGATATGAAATCAATAAAATTTTTAGTAGTAATAATAGCCATACTAACAAGCAACAATAGTAACGCTCAAAAAGGGAAAAGAATCGATAAAAACCGTGTTAAATCTCACAAAATTGCATTCATTACCGATCAATTAAACCTAACAGTAATGGAAGCTGAAGTATTTTGGCCTATATATAACGCACATGAAAAATTAATGTCAGAATACAGAGAAAAAGAAATTAATACAATGAAATCAATAGTTAAAAACACAAATAAACTGCAACAACCGAATCCGTTTCCAAAGAATTTTGACAATATTGATGAATCTAAAGCAAAGAAAATTTACAATATGGTGACAGATATTAGAAACAAAACTCATCAAGAAAAACAAAGGTTTTTTACAAAAATAGGTACCGTCCTTTCTTACAAGAAAATTTTAAAATTGCAAATGGCAGAAAGGGAATTTAGAAAAGAATTATTCAGAAAACTGAAACAAACTAGAAGAAAACCATGATTAGTATAATGAGATTTTAACTAATTAAACTTAAATAAGAGTGAAGTTCAGGCTTATTACTAGTATACTTTCTTAACCAAATGGTTAATTCACTAATTTCATGAGGTAATAATCTCTTTAATGCTTTTTCTAACTCTTTACAAAACAAATCAGAACTAAAACTAACCTTTTTTAGAACAGTTTTAGAATATTCAAACATCGCTCTTGCCATAAACAAACTTTAATTTATTTATATAACGAACAATCTTGAAATTTCGTATGTCAATAAATAAGAATTACAGCTTATTAACTTTCGTTAAAAGTTTAGTAGCCTTATTTTCTAATTCTTCTTCTATAGCTTTAAAATGAGCTTTTTTATTTTCTATATTTTTTGCGTTTACTTTAGCAATTAATTCATCAAAAATAACAATAGCCTCATCTACAATGGCTTCAATTTTTTTTATGTCTCCGGTTGCTGAAACTAAACACTCATCAATTACATCACCTAAAACATAGTTGATGTCTTTTTTTAAATTCTTTATACTTGCCATACTTAATTATTTTAAAGTACAAATCTAACTCTTTTATCCAATCTTTTTTCAAACTTTTAAAATTAATTCAGTTAGATCAATGGCTAAAAAATTTATACAAATTTCAAAATATCTTTTAGTTGACTCAAAGTCTGAAAATTTGAATTTTTGGTTTCCTCTAACGAAACCTCTTCATGGGACCAGGTTATATGAAATGGAATATGAATAGCTGATGCGCCAATTTTTATAAGAGGTAACACATCCGATTTTAATGAGTTACCAACCATTAATAACTCATTTGAATTAATATCTAAATGTTTTATTAACTTCCTGTAATCCACTTCTTTTTTTTCACTCATTACCTCTATATGATGAAAATATTTTAATAATCCTGATTTCTCTAATTTACGCTCTTGATCTAATAAATCTCCTTTTGTAGCTACTATCAGTTTATACTTCTTATGAAGCTTTTCCAAAACCTCTTCTACCCCATCTAACAATTCAATTGGCTTAGTTAACATCTCTTTTCCTAAGATCAATATTTTTTCTATTTCATGCTGAGATATGGAGTAATTAGATAATTCTAAAGCACATTCAATCAATGAAAGCATAAATCCCTTAATACCATAGCCATACAATTCTAAGTTCTTCATTTCTACTTTAAAAAGCTCCTGTTCTATCTTATTTACAGTCTCATACTTTGATAAAATTTTTGCAAATTTTTTCTCTGCGTCTCTAAAATAAGTTTCATTTACCCAAAGCGTATCATCGGCATCAAATGCGATTACTTTACAGTTTTCATACATATCAATTTAAATCATAATTAACTTCAAATATACATATTTAGCATATGTATACTATAATTCTAAAAGACTAACGAAAACTGTAAACTTTCGGAATTAAAACTGATTTTTTTCGGATATAAATATTACATACATTTGAAAGTAAATTTTTATATATATAAACTAAAAGTAATAATGACTAAACTTAAACTAGACGTAAAAAAAAGTATCCTTGAATTGTTTATGATTTTTTTAGCCATCACAATTTCATTCTTTATCGAGGAATGGAGACAAGATAATCAACTAAAAAAGAGATTAATTGAAGATTATAATGCGATGTCAAAAGATCTTGATGATGATATTTTACAATTAGAGGCGGTAATTAATGAACATAGTTCAAAGAATTTAGTAGGACACAACTTAATGGATATGTTGAATAACAAGATACCCTTTGACTACGATAGTTTTCTTGAAAAATCAAAAAAAATTGGTACTGGAAATACATTTTTTGGAACAACAAGCGCTTATGATGTTTCTGTTTCTAGTGGAAGACTCACTTACTTTGGTGTAAGTAAACTATCACACGAAATTGGATTGGTTTATGGTCATCATTATGACCGACTTGATGTGAATGGTAAGCTAATGGATGAATTGTATCTTTTTCATTCTAACATTATTTCTAGTGCATACTTAAGCGATAAAAAAACAAAAAAAGATATTGAAATTAATAAGAAAATTATCTTTTCTAAAGAGTATAAGAGTAAACTTGCTAAGTTTATTGGTATTGAGTCAAGCTATTTAAAGAAGTCAAATAGAGCTTTAAAACAAATGTTAAAGGTAAAAAAAATGCTTGCTAAATTCTTATCATAAAATACCTGAAAATTACTCTCCTGAATACTTTACAAAATTCCTAGGTGTTTCGTACAATGTGATTTCTAAATCTAGTGAAGTTGGTAAGTGTTTTCTGAGTTTGTTGTACGAAACTACACATATGTTTTCAGCTGTTGGATTTAAAGTCTTAAATTCCTCTACTTCGAGATTTAAATTTTTATGATCAAAAGCATCTTCAATTTCGGTCTGAATTAAATTTTTTAAAATTCCCAAATCAAAAACATAACCTGTATCTGGGTCTATTTCTCCAGTTACTGCTACAATAATTTCATAGTTATGACCATGAAAATAGGGGTTATTGCACTTTCCAAAGACTTCTGAATTTTTTTCATCAGACCAATCTGGTTTATATAATCTGTGTGCTGCATTAAAATGCGCTTTTCTGTATCCCGTGATTCTAGGCATATGTTAGTTTTGAGTATGATTCTTTAAAAATAATTTTAAACCAGGCTGTGTAAAGATTTGGATGCAACTCAATATCTTCTTTAATTGCATCTAACCTCATCCATTTGTATGAAGCAACTTCCTCAGGGTTAACTTTAGGTAGACCATCAAAATTACCAACCATAACGTGATCTAATTCATGCTCAGTCAAACCATTATCAAAAGGAGCTTTGTAAATGAACGAAAAAACCTCTTTTAAATTGGTTTCAAAACCCATTTCTTCAACTAAGCGTCTTTTTCCTGCTTCAATATTAGACTCACCATCTCTTTGGTGAGAACAACAAGTATTGGTCCATAATAATGGAGAATGGTATTTGTGAGCAGCTCTTTGTTGTAACATTAATTCTCCTTTATTATTAAATATAAAAACTGAAAAAGCTCTGTGTAAAACCGCTTTTTCATGTGCTTCCATTTTTGGCATCAATCCTAATTGATTGTCTTGTTCATCTACCAAAATAACATTCTCTTCCATCGATTATAATTATACTTACAAAAATACAAAAATCAACAAATTTAAATTTTTGTTTTTATTGCATAAATGCATAATCAAAAATCTAATATTTATATTTGTAATATGTTAAATATATCTAAATATAATTCAGTTTTTCTATGTTTTTTTATTACAATTTGTTTAGCATGTGATTTGAAAGAAAACCCTCAATCAAAAAAAACAATAATAAAGGAAGAAAAAGTTGTTAAAAAAGTTTCCAAAAAAATTATTGTAAAAGGAACAGATACCATAAACAAAACTAATGCAATTTCATTTTTAAAAGCATATGGAAATCTAAACAAAGAGACTATTGTTCTATTTAAAACTAGGTTAGGAGACATAAAAATTAAATTATATAATGATACTCCTTTACACAGAGCAAGTTTTGTTTTTTTAACTAAAACTGGATACTTCAATACTACTTCTTTTCATAGAATTGTACCCAACTTTATTGTTCAGGGTGGAAATTCTGATCATCCTAAAACTCGGAAACTCAGAATAAAATATAACTACAGAATTCCAGCAGAAATAAAATCACATAGAAGACACAAATATGGTGCTCTTGCCGCAGCAAGACAATGGGAAAACAACCCAAATAAAACTTCATCTCCTTTTGAATTTTATATGATACAAGATAAAAGAGGAAGTCACCATTTGGACGGAGAACACACAATTTTTGGAGAAATTATTGATGGATTTAAAACTATGGAAAAAATAGCTAAACTTGATGCTGATAAGAAAGAATGGCCGCTAGAAGAAGTATTTATTAAAGCAGAAGTAATTAAGTAAAAAGTATCTCAATAAAAGCTCTCAGAATTAAATTTTACAGATTTTAATTGATTTTTTCCCTCAACACTATACGTCCAAGCTAAAAAAACATTTCCTTTCATTATTTCTAATTGAGGAACACCTGAATTTCTTCCTTCATCGATAACAGCTATTGTTTTAGCCTCAGATACTTTTCCATCAATGGATACTTTCTTAATTTTTAAATAAGTACCGTGATCGTCAAGTTCCATATAACTAACCAATACTTCGCTAGAGTTTAAAAAAGCAACATCCACTCTACCTATGGCATTTAAATCATTTAACTGAACAGGAGGTCTAAAATCACCATCATCAGAGTTAGAAAAAGAGACATTTACTTTTGGTTTACCTTCTGCAGCAGTAAACCAAGCTATAGCTGTATTCGAAGAATTCACAACAACTTTTGGACCATTTACAGGGCAACCATTTATTACCCATCCATCATTATGAACAGGTCTTGGTTTTTCCCAAATACCATCTTTATATCTAGTGATAAAAATATCGCGAACCTCATCTTTACTTCTATTTCTATAAACCACTATTGGCCCATCATTTGTCATAGCAATGGAAGTTTGACAACAATCACACGTAGTAGCGTCTAATTCAGTTTCATTTACTATTTCTCCAGTAGGTAAAATTTCTGCAAATCTTATGGTCATTGCTTTATGATGAGCTTCTCCTGAATTAGCAACTGTATTTCTCCCATCTAACCATGTAACATAAAATCCTTTTTTATGTGATGGAATCATACTCACAAAACCATGTTCAGCTTTTACACCGTCTGTATGTAATAAAAAATTTTCTTTAATTTTTTTTCCAGATAAAGTTTCTAAATTTAATAGAACATCATAAGTATACGTTCCTGAATCCGATTTTTTTAAGTAACTGGTTAATAATAAATCTTCGTTTATCGCATTTGCAGGGAAATCCGCCCAATTCACAAACCAATCAGAACCAGAAGCAATAGAGGTAGGTGCTGTCCACTTATTATCTTCATATTGGCTGTAAAATAATATAGCCTCTTTATCTTCTTCTGATGAAATCCAAGAAAGGGTTAAATGATTACCATTAGAGACAAGGTTTGGCTGAGCGTTATTTTTACCGAAAGAAAATTGTATTTCTTCGACTTTAAAATCTTTTTTTAAACAAGAAGACAAAAGGGTAAAAAATAGTAATAATAAAATAACTCTATTCATTTTATATGGCTTTAAGTTTTTTTATCATTCTTTTTGAATCCCAAACTACAGATCCTTCTATGGTTTTTATTTCTTTACCTTCTTCATCGTAAATGATTGTTATTGGTAAAGAATATATTCCTATAGAAGCTAATGAGACTCTTGATCTTATGTAGTTGAAATTAAATTTTTTACGGCTTTTAAACCTAGAGATTCTCTGAGTAGATTCCTCTGAAACTAGCAAAAAAACATACTCTGATTTTAATTGTTCTTGTGCTCTCAAAAGAGATGGCATTTCCTGTATACAGGGCCCACACCATGTTGCCCAATAATTTATTAAAATTTTTTTTCCTTTAAATGAAGATAAGTTCACTTCATTATTTTCTAAATCTAGATATATTGATTTCGTTTGGCTTACATCAAGATTATTACGATTTGAATTTTGTGAAGTGCTAGAATTACATCCTATTAATACGCTAAAACAATAAAAAACGATAATTTTTTTCATTTACATTTAAAAATCTTCTGAGCTATAAAAATATGATATATTAAATTAAAATCATTGAAAACTATTTATAAATCTTGTATTCTCTAATTTTAGAATAAAACGTAACTTTGCACCTCAATTTTTGAAGATGAGCTTTTTAAAGGAAATAGACCGCAGAAGAACTTTTGGTATAATATCCCATCCAGATGCTGGAAAAACTACTTTAACCGAAAAACTTTTATTATTTGGTGGAGCGATTCAAGAGGCTGGTGCAGTTAAAAATAATAAAATCAAAAAGGGAGCTACGTCAGATTTTATGGAAATTGAACGTCAACGTGGAATTTCTGTTGCTACTTCAGTATTAGCTTTCATATATAAAGACAAGAAGATAAATATTTTAGATACACCTGGGCATAAAGATTTTGCTGAAGATACATTTAGAACCTTAACAGCTGTAGATAGTGTTATTGTAGTCATAGATGTAGCCAAAGGAGTAGAAGAACAGACAGAGAAGCTAGTTGAGGTATGTAGAATGCGAAATATTCCAATGCTTGTTTTTATAAACAAATTAGATCGAGAAGGTAAAGATGCATTTGATTTGTTAGATGAAGTTGAACAAAAATTAGGTTTACGTGTAACTCCAATGAGTTTTCCTATTGGAATGGGTTATGATTTTAAAGGGATTTATAATATTTATGAAAAGAAGTTAAATATTTTTTCTGGTGACAATAAACAAGGTATTTCTGCAGGTATTGAATTTGACAATATAAAAAATCCTGAATTAGATGAAGTTTTGGGTGAAAGTGCTGCTGAGACGCTTCGTGAGGAATTAGAACTAATTTATGAGGTTTACCCTAAGTTTAACAATTTAGAATATCTAGAAGGTAAATTACAACCCGTGTTTTTTGGATCTGCTTTAAATAATTTTGGAGTTAAAGAATTGTTAGATGCTTTTATAGAAATTGCACCAAGACCCCAACCTAAAAAAGCAGAGGAAAGGTTAGTTGATTCTAAAGAGGAGAAATTAACAGGGTTTGTTTTTAAGATTCATGCCAATATGGATCCAAAACACAGAGACCGTCTAGCGTTTATAAAAATAGTATCTGGAACCTTTAAAAGAAATGCCCCATATTTACATGTAAGAAATGGTAAAAAAGTAAAATTCTCAAGTCCAAATACATTCTTTGCAGAAAAAAAAGAAATCGTTGATGAATCATTTCCTGGAGATATTGTAGGGTTGCATGATACAGGAAATTTTAAAATTGGAGATACACTTACCGAAGGAGAACAATTAAATTTTAAAGGAATTCCTAGTTTTTCTCCCGAACACTTCAGGTATGTAAATAATGCAGATCCAATGAAATCTAAACAACTTTTTAAAGGCTTAGATCAATTAATGGACGAAGGTGTTGCTCAACTATTCACATTAGGTATGAATGGTAGAAAAATTATTGGAACTGTGGGAGCACTTCAATATGAAGTGATACAGTATCGTTTAGAACATGAATACGGTGCAAAATGTTCTTATGAAAATATTAATGTTCATAAGGCTTGTTGGGTACAAGCTGAAGACCCAAAAAATGAGGAGTTTAAAGAGTTCAAGAGAGTAAAACAACGCTATTTAGCAAAGGATAAACAAGGGCAATTGGTTTTTTTAGCTGATTCAGCATTTACCATCCAAATGACACAAAGTAAATATCCTACAGTAAAGCTTCATTTTACAAGTGAATACGAATAAAAATTAAGAGATAGAATCATTTAAAACAAATTAAATAAATTAAATAATGGATAACGGAATCTACGCAAAATTCAAAACTTCAAAAGGAGATATTCTAGTAAGTTTAGCATATGAAAAAACACCTGGTACTGTTGGGAACTTTGTTGCCTTAGCAGAAGGAAATTTAGAAAACAGTGTTAAGAAACAAGGAACACCATATTACGATGGTTTAAAGTTTCATCGTGTAATTCCAGATTTCATGATTCAAGGAGGGTGTCCATTAGGGACAGGAACAGGTGACCCGGGTTATAAATTTGATGATGAAATTCATCCAGATCTAAAACATGATGGTCCAGGTAAATTATCGATGGCCAATTCAGGACCAGCTACCAATGGATCTCAATTTTTCATAACTCATATTGAAACTCCATGGTTAGATGGGAAACACACAGTTTTTGGAAATGTAGTTGAAGGACAAAGTGTTGTAGATACTATTTCTCAGGGAGATGAAATGGCTATAGAAATTCTTAGAGTTGGAACAGATGCTGAAGCCTATAATGCAGTTGAGGCCTTTAGAACTTTTGAAGGTTCAAGAGCAAAACGAGAAGAAGAAGAAAGAAAAAAACAACAAGAGATCTTAGATACCGTAGCTAAAGGTTATGAAGAAACACAGAGCGGTTTACGTTACAAAGTTTTACAAAATGGTGATGGAAATAAAGCTACTAAAGGAGCTAATGTTTCTGTGCATTATAAAGGGCAATTATTAGACGGTACAGTATTTGACTCTTCATACAAACGTAAGCAGCCAATTGAATTTTCAGTTGGTGTAGGTCAAGTTATTGCCGGATGGGACGAAGGAATACTTTTATTAAAAGTAGGAGATAAAGCACGTTTTGTAATTCCTGCTAACTTAGCTTATGGAGAAAGTGGGGCTGGCGGAGTTATTCCTCCAAATGCTACACTAATTTTTGATGTAGAATTGATGGGTGTTAATTAAAAAAACTAAAATACACACTAACCAAAAAAAAGCCTATAGCTATCCGCTGTAGGCTTTTTATTTGTAATAAATTAACTAAACTTGATAATTAAAGTTGGCTACACATTAAATCTAAAGTGCATCACATCTCCGTCTTGCACAACATATTCTTTTCCCTCTACTCTCATTTTTCCAGCTTCTTTTACCTTAGCTTCTGTTCCAAAAGTTACATAATCTTCATAACTGATGGTTTCTGCTCGAATAAAACCTTTTTCAAAATCAGTATGAATAACTCCAGCTGCTTGTGGTCCTGTAGCTCCAATTTGAATTGTCCAAGCCCTTACCTCCTTTACACCAGCAGTAAAATAGGTTTGAAGGTTTAATAATTTATAAGCAGAACGAATTAAACGAGAAACACCTGCTTCTTCTAGTCCTATATCTTCTAAGAATAACTGACGTTCATCGTAATCCTCTAATTCTGTAATATCTGCCTCTGTTCCAACCGCTAAAACAATAACTTCCGCATCTTCATTGTTTACCGCCTCTTTTACTTGGTCTACATATGCATTTCCAGACACTGCAGAATTTTCATCAACATTACAAACGTATAGAACTGGTTTGGAGGTAATAAACTGTAATGGAGTTATAAATTCCTGTTCTTTTTCAGAAAAATCTATGGCTCTTACAGAAACTCCTTGCAATAAAGTTTCCTCAATTTTTAACAAAACAACTAATTCTGCTTGCGCCTCTTTATTCCCTGTTTTTGCAGTTCTTTTTACGCGTTCTAAACGTTTTTGAACAGTTTCTAAATCTTTTAATTGTAACTCAATATCAATTGTTTCTTTATCTCTTACTGGATCAATTGAAGCATCTACATGTATAATATTATCATTATCAAAACATCTCAGGACATGCAATAGAGCATCTGTTTCACGAATATTGGCTAGAAATTGATTTCCTAAGCCCTCACCTTTACTTGCTCCTTTAACCAACCCTGCAATATCTACAATTTCTACAGTAGCTGGAATAACTTTTTCTGGGTTTACTAGCTCCTCTAATTTTTCCAAACGAGTATCTGGCACATTAACTACACCAATATTTGGTTCTATGGTACAAAATGGAAAATTAGCACTTTGTGCTTTCGCATTGGACAAACAATTAAATAAAGTTGATTTTCCAACATTTGGTAATCCTACAATTCCAGCTTTCATAAATCTTATAATTTCGGTTGCAAATATAATTGTTTTTATCACAAAAAAATCCCGAAAAATCGGGATTTAAAATGATCTAATTTTTTGGCTTAATCTTCATGCATGAATTTTTGTTTACCCAACAATTCTTCCTCTGTTTCAACATTATCTTCGTCGGGTACACAACAATCTACGGGGCATACTGCTGCACATTGTGGTTCTTCATGAAAACCAACACACTCTGTACATTTGTCTGCTACTATATAATAGATTTCATCAGAAATCGGCTCCTGCTCTTCATCAGAATTTATTGCAGTTCCATTAGGAAGAATTACATCTCCTGCAAGGTCTGTTCCATCTGAAAACTTCCAATCATCTGCTCCTTCATAAATAGCTGTGTTAGGACATTCGGGTTCACAAGCTCCGCAATTTATACATTCGTCTGTAATGATAATAGCCATTTTTATTCTCTTTAGTTTGTGTAACTTTGCAATGCAAAAATAACCTCTAAAAAGGTAGCAACCAAAAATAATGAGTAGTATTCAAAGTAGAATAAATGCTTTTGTAGCATTAGGTAGTTTTTTAAGTCAATTCTCATCACAAAAAATTGAAAAATCATCTACAGTTCCATTCAATGAACTATTTTTTGATGGATTTATTCATCAAATAAAATTAGCAGAAGAACATAACAGTTGGTTTACTAAAAAAGCAATACTTTTTTCAATAGATAATTGGGCTTCTGCCCTAACATATGAAAATTTAAATCAATGGATTTCTAATGAAAATATAGTTGAAAAATCATCAAAAACTGTTGCTATAGTAATGGCAGGAAATATCCCTTTGGTTGGATTTCATGATTTTCTATCTGTATTAATATGTGGGCATTCAGTTTTAGTAAAACAATCTTCAAATGATAAACACCTTATTCCATATTTGGCAAAATACTTAGAATATGTTGAAGAAAACTATAAGGGAAAAATCTCATTTACTGAAGGAAATTTAAAAAACTTTGATGCTGTAATAGCCACTGGAAGCACCAATACAACCCGTTATTTTGAATATTATTTTAAGAACAAACCAAACATAATACGTAAAAATAGAAATTCAGTTGCCGTTATAACTGGAAATGAAACTAAAGAAGATTTTGTAAATCTTAGTGAAGATATTTTTAGATATTTTGGTCTAGGCTGCAGAAGTGTATCAAAATTATTTGTACCAAAAAGGTATAATTTTGATGAATTTTTTAAGGGTATGTACACCTACCACCCTATCATAAATAATGCAAAATATGCCAATAATTATGATTACAATAAGGCAGTCTATTTAATGAGTGAATTTTCTATTTTAGAAAATGGATTTTTAATGATAAAAGAAGATGCAAATTTTGCTTCTCCTATAGCCACAGTTTTTTATGAATATTATGATGATATAACTGATTTAAAATTAAAAATTGTTAGTGAATCAGAAAATATTCAATGTATAGTAGCCAATAACTTTATTGAAAATGAAGTGAAATTTGGTCAAACACAACATCCAAAATTATGGGACTACGCAGACGGTGTCAATACCATTGAATTTTTATCTAAAATTTAATTTATAAAAACAAAGAATTAATTAAAATATTGGAAATTTACCACTTGTAAATATAGTTATAATGAAAAAACACAACTTTAGTGCCGGACCATGCATCTTACCTGAAGAGGTTTTGCAGCAAGCTTCAAAAGCAGTCATTGATTTTAATAATGATGATCTTTCTCTTCTTGAGATATCTCACAGAAGTAAACCTTTTGTAGATGTTATAGAAAATGCTAAACTACTTACCTTAGAATTACTAGGACTTGAAAATAAAGGGTATCAAGTTTTATTCCTTCATGGTGGAGCTAGTACACAATTTTTAATGACTGCCTACAATCTTTTAAATAAGAAGGCTGCTTATCTAAATACGGGAACCTGGTCAGACAAAGCCATCAAAGAAGCAAAACTTTTTGGAGACTTAGTTGAAGTTGCCTCATCTAAAGATAAAAACTTTACGTACATCCCCAAAAACTATAATATTCCTAATGATGTAGATTATTTTCACTGCACCAGTAACAATACTATTTTTGGAACACAAATTAAAGAATTCCCCACATTAGGCACACCCTTGATCTGTGATATGAGTTCTGATATTTTTTCTCGTCAACTAGATTTTTCAAAATTTGATTTACTATATGCTGGAGCTCAAAAAAATATGGGGCCAGCTGGTACAACAGTTGTTGTTGTTAAAGAAGAAATTTTGGGAAAAGTAGAAAGAACGATACCTTCTATGTTAAATTATAAGACTCACATAGGTAAAGAAAGCATGTTTAATACTCCTGCTGTGTTTCCTATTTATGTATCTATGCTCACATTAGAATGGTTAAAAGATTTGGGTGGAATTTCTTTTATTGAAAAAGTAAACAACAAAAAAGCTGATTTATTGTACAAAGAAATAGACAGAAACCCATTATTTAGAGGTATCGTAGCTAAAGAAGATAGAAGTATTATGAATGCAACTTTTTCTTTAATTGATGAATCCTTAACTAATCGTTTTGATTCATTATGGAAAGAGGCAAGAATTAATGGATTAAATGGTCACAGAAGTGTAGGTGGTTACAGAGCAAGTATGTACAACGCATTACCATTGTTTAGTGTTCAAGCACTAGTAGATACCATGCAAGAATTAGAAAGAAAAGCATAAGATGAAAATATTAGCAAACGATGGAATCTCTCAAAGTGGTGTAGATGCATTACAAAATGGAGGGTTTGAAGTAATAACAACAAAAGTTGCACAAGTCCAATTAGAAAAATTTATTAATGAACATCAAATAGATGTAATACTTGTTAGGAGCGCAACCCAAATACGACAAGAATTAATTGATGCTTGCCCAAGTATAAAACTCATCGGTCGCGGTGGTGTGGGTATGGATAATATTGATGTAGATTATGCCATAAATCAAGGAATTCATGTGATTAATACCCCAAAAGCATCATCTAACTCTGTTGCAGAGTTAGTCTTTGCTCATCTTTTTGGAATGGTGCGTTTCCTTCATCAATCTAATAGAGAAATGCCTTTAGAGGGAGATTCTAGATTTAAGGACTTAAAAAAAGCATATGCTTTAGGGTCCGAACTGAGAGGTAAAAAAATTGGAATTATTGGTTTTGGAAGAATAGGTCAAGAGGTTGCAAAGAAAGCTCTAGGTCTAGGCATGGAGGTTATCGCTAATGATCATTTTTTGGAAAGTGCACCAATTACTATAGATTTTTTTAATGGTCAAAAAATTACCATTACAATTGAGACAACAGATTTAGACACCCTATTAAAAGAAAGCGACTTTATTAGCTTACATGTTCCTGTTCAAGAAAATTATGTAATTAGTACAGAAGAAATTTCAAAAATGAAAAACGGTGTGGGTCTTATTAATGCAGCAAGAGGTGGTGTAGTTGATGAAATGGCATTAATAAAAGCAATAGAAAAAAATAAAATAAAATTTGCTGGTCTAGATGTTTTTGAAAAAGAACCAAATCCAGAAATTCAACTATTAATGAATCCTGAACTTTCATTAACTCCCCATATAGGCGCTGCAACAGTTGAAGCACAAGACAGAATCGGAACAGAACTAGCATCACAAGTTATAAAATTATTAAAGGAGTAAAATTAACACATAATTTGATTTTAAATTATTATTAATGGCCATCGTTAAACCTTTTAAAGCTGTAAGACCAAGTAGAGATAAAGTAGCTTTGGTATCCTCTAAATCTTTTGATGCATACACAGATAAAGAATTAGACGCTAAGCTAGAATTTAACCCATTTACTTTTCTTCACATCCTTAATCCAGGATATAAATATCATCAGGAGTTTTCAGGTGAGCAACGTTTTCAAATGATTCATAATAGATATGAGGAATTTAAAGAAAATAAAATTTTTATTAAAGACGAAACAGCATCCTTTTATATTTATGAAAGCTCTAATGCACATGACTATTTTTGTGGAATTATTGGAGCAACTGCTGTAGATGATTACACTAACGGAACCATAAAAAAACATGAAGGAACCATAAAAAAAAGGGAGCAATTATTTGAAACCTATTTAAAAACAACAGGATTTAATGCAGAGCCAGTGCTACTTACGTATAAGGATGATGAAAAATTCAATACTTTACTACAAACATTAAAGAAGAAAAGACCAGAGTATGAGTTTTCAACAACAGATAAAAAACTTCATCGTTTATGGTTGGTTAATGACAAAGAAAATATAAAAAAGATCATTTCTTTTTTTGAAGATAAAGAAGCCTTATATATAGCTGATGGTCATCACAGAAGTGCTTCTTCATCTTTACTTAAAACAGACTTACAAGCAGAAAATATTCATCATAAAGGAGATGAAAACTATAATTTCTTTATGAGTTATATTATCCCTGAATCAAATTTAAAAATTTCAGAATTTAATAGATTTATAAAAGATTTAAATGGTTTATCTATTGATGAATTTTTAATTGAATTGGATAAGAGTTACAGAATAGAAGACAGAGGTGAACATTTTTACAAACCTTCTCAAAAACATCATTTTAGTATGTATTTAGGAGGTAAATTTTATTCATTATACCTCAGAAAGAGTTTATTTTTGAATGGAGATGCACTATCTAAACTTGATGCAGAAATTCTTCATCGAACCATTTTAAAACCTATATTAGGAATTAATAATCTGAATAATAATGATCGTATAAGTTATCGAAACAATAAATTAGATTTATTATCGATCAAAACACTAGTTGATGATGGGCGATTTGTTGTTGGTTTTGGAATGTTATCAATAAGTATTGATGAAATGAAGAAAATTGCAGATGCAAAATTAATAATGCCACCAAAAACGAGTTATATTGAACCTAAATTAAGAAGTGGCTTGACCATGTATGAATTTTAGTTATGAATTATATTAAAGAAAACTTAGAAAAAATTAGAGCAGATATATCAAACAAAGTTGCATTAGTTGCCGTGTCTAAAACTAAACCAATACGAGATTTACAAGTTGCTTATGAAGCTGGTCAGAGAGTTTTTGGAGAAAATAAAATACAAGAAATGGTAACCAAATATGAGGCACTTCCAAAAGATATTGAATGGCACATGATAGGTCACCTTCAAAGAAACAAAGTGAAGTATATGGCTCATTTTGTAGACTTAATTCACGGAGTAGATAGCTTAAAGACTTTAAAGGAAATAAATAAACAAGCACATAAACACAATAGAGTGATAAACTGTTTGTTACAAGTAAGAATAGCTAAAGAGGAAACAAAGTTTGGTTTAACAAACGATGAAGTTGCAAATATTTTAAATTCTGATGATTTGAAATCATTTACTAATGTAAAAATTACGGGGTTAATGGGCATGGCAACTTTTACAAAAAATGAAGATATTCTAAATGAAGAATTTTCTGAATTAAAAACTTTATACAACCATCACAAAAAACAACACCCAAATTTCACAATACTATCAATGGGAATGAGTGGAGATTACAAAGTAGGAATCAAAAACGGAAGTACCATGATTCGAGTAGGCAGCTCTATATTTGGTGCTAGAAATTATATCGCATAGAATTTGTACGCAATTTTAGACATAGAAACCACAGGTGGTAAATTTAATGAAGAAGGCATTACAGAAATAGCCATATATAAATTTGATGGACATTCAATTGTAGATCAATTTGTGAGTCTCGTAAATCCAGAAAAACCAATTCAACAATTTGTAGTAAAACTTACGGGAATCAATAATAAGATGCTCAGGAATGCTCCTAAATTTTTTGAGGTTGCTAAACGTATCGTTGAAATCACAAAAGAGGTAACACTAGTGGCTCACAATGCAGAATTTGATACTCGAATTTTAAAAACAGAATTTGATAGATTAGGTTTTAACTATGAAAGAAATTCAATCTGTACTGTAGAATTAAGCAGAAAGTTAATTCCAGATGAAAAATCCTATAGTCTAGGTAAATTGTGTAAATCTCTTGGGATACCTATGAGTGATAGACATAGAGCATCTGGAGATGCTTTAGCAACTGTTCAACTTTTTAAATTATTATTAAACAAAGACACCAATAAAGACATTACACAAAACTCAATTAAATACTTTGATAATAGAAATGTCAAAAATAAAATTAATGCGATACTTGATGGTATCCCTATCAAAATGGGAGTCTATTATATTCACAATAAAGAAGGCAAAGTTATTTTTATAGGAAGGGGTAATAATCTAAAATCTGAAGTTACTAAACTTTTCCTGAAGCAAAGTAAACGTGCTATCAAGATTCAGGAAAGAGTTGATAAAGTTTCGTACCAATTTAGTGGTAATGAATTATTTAATAAATTAAAATACCAGTTAGAATTAGAAACGCTAAAGCCCAAATACAATTTCAAAAAAAAGAAAAAATTAACCATTCAACAATTTTCTCACCCAAATTTCATAATTGAACTTAAAGGACGAGAAATTGAAGAAAATGCACTTATTTTAATTGAAAATAATGAAGTTGTTGGGTATGGTTACACAAACTTATCTTTTCAAGAATCAAAAATTTCAATTTTAAAATCTATTTTAACTCCAATTGAACATAAAGAATTGGCAAAAACAATTATCAAAAATTATTTAAAAAGTAACACAGCTTTAAAAATTAAACGGTTCTAAATCTAACTATAGACAATTTTTAGTAAACGATATTTTTTCGTGTGTGAACTAAGAATAATATGTAGAAAATTAATTTATAGTATATTGTATATCCATAATAACACTTTAATTGAAATCAACAACTGAAAATAAACCATCTTTAAAACATAGACTTCATGAAATCATTTATGAAGCAGATACAAGAGGTGGTAAACTTTTTGATGTCATCTTATTAATTGCAATTCTAGCAAGTATTCTATTTGTAATGCTTGAAAGTGTTCAAAGTATTGATGAAGCTTACGGCTCTTATTTAGATATAGCTGAGTGGGTTATCACCATCCTATTTTCTCTAGAATATATATTAAGAATTATTACTGTTAAAAAACCTTGGAAATATATTTTTAGCTTCTACGGTATCATAGATTTACTTTCAACCATTCCAAAATATGTTTCTTTAATACTTATAGATAGTCATAACCTAGCAGTATTAAGGGCATTAAGATTGTTACGAATATTTAGAATTTTAAAAATAACTCGTTATATAGGAGCTTCTAACCGATTGTTATTAGCCTTAAGGTCTAGCAGGGCTAAAATTGCAGTTTTTTTACTGTTTGTATTAATTCTTTGTATAATTTTAGGAACAATCATGTACATGATTGAAGGAGCAGAAAACGGATTTACAAGTATTCCTAGAAGTGTATATTGGGCCATTGTAACACTTACTACCGTTGGATACGGAGATATAGCTCCAGTAACAGCCCTTGGTCAGTTAATAGCAAGCGCTATTATGATTTTAGGATATGCAATCATAGCTATACCCACTGGAATTGTAGGTTCTGAAATGATAAGTGCTAAAATTCATACCAACACTCAGAGTTGTCCTAATTGTATGAGAGATTCTCATCAAGATGATGCTTTATTTTGTTATCATTGTGGTGATAAATTAAATGAATAATGGGTAGCTCAAAAAAGACATTAATCACTATTGTAGGCCCCACTGCTATTGGAAAAACCTCCCTAAGTATCTTAATTGCATCTCATTTTAATACAGAAGTTATTTCATGTGACTCTAGACAATTTTACAAGGAAATGACAATTGGAACGGCTGTACCTGAAAAAGAGGAGCTAGCAACTGTTCCACACCATTTTATTCAGAATAGAAGTGTTGTTGAGGATTATAATGTAGGTACTTTTGAAAAAGATGCATTAGCCATATTAGATACCTTGTTCGAAAAACACAACACAGTTGTAATGGTTGGTGGTAGTGGGTTATATGTTCAAGCTGTTTTAGAAGGCTTAGATGATTTTCCTAAAATTGATCCATCTATAAGACATGAGTTAAAAACTATTTATAAGTCTGAGGGAATTATTCCTTTACAACAACAACTTAAAAAGTTAGATATAGAGACTTACAATTCAATTTCATTGGATAACCCACAAAGAATTATTAGAGCTTTAGAAATTTGTATAGGGACAAATATACCCTACTCAAGTTTTAAAGGGAAAGCTAAAAAGAAAAGAAATTTTGAATCGATTATCATAGGTTTAAATGCTGACCGTCAAAAAATCTATGATAGAATTAATTATAGAGTTGATTTGATGATGAAAAAAGGGTTATTGAATGAGGCTAAAAAATTATATCCTCAAAAATCTTTAAATGCTCTACAAACTGTTGGGTACAGGGAGTTATTTTTATTTTTTGACGGAAAAATAACCAAAGAGAATGCTATAGAAGAAATCAAAAAGAACACGCGGAGATTTGCAAAAAGACAACTCACTTGGTTTAAAAAAAACACCAATATAACTTGGTTTGATTTTGAGGCTAGTTTTAGTATTATTTTAAAAAAAATAAAAGAAAGTAGTTAACTTTTTTTTTAAGCATATAATGCTTTCAATATTAAATCCCTTTTTTATCTTTGCTCAAATTATAAAAAAATGAAAGTAAAATTATTAACATTTATTCTTTGTTTTGCAGGTATTTTTGCCAACAGTCAAACCAAAGTTGGTACTATAAATTCAGAATTTATAGTTGGATTAATGCCCGAGGCTAAACAAGTTTTAAATGAATTAAAAATTTATGCAGCAAAATTAGACTCAACTTACCAAGTTAAATTAGCAGATTACAATTCCAAGGTTACTGCTTTTCAAAAACTTGATCCTAATTTATCAGATAACTTTAAAAAAGTTAAAATTGAAGAAATTAATGCATTGGAGCAAGACTTACAAAAAAGTCAACAAAATGGAAATAGTTTAATTAATCTTAAAAGAGATCAATTAATGAATCCTTTGTATCAAATCTTGGGTGAAGCAATTACTGAACTAGCAAAGTCTGAGGGTTTTACTCAAATATTAACCTCATCTGGTAACGAGTTTGCCTATATAGATGAAGCATTTGATATAACAGAAAAAGTGATGGCTAAGTTGGGTATAAAAATGCCTCCTCCACCAAAAAAATAGAACCAAAATTTGGTTTAAAATAAAAAAGAGAGAGGCTTATACCTCTCTCTTTTTTATTATAAAAATATTTTATAATATTATCTTCTACTATAATTTGGAGCTTCTTTTGTAATGGCTACATCATGTGGATGGCTCTCATTAATACCCGAGGTTGTTATTCTAACAAATTTTCCAGTATTTTTTAATGTCTCTATATCTTTAGAACCACAATATCCCATACCTGCGCGTAAACCTCCAATAAATTGATGAATACTTTCATCTAAATTCCCTTTGTAAGGAACTCTACCGACAATTCCCTCTGGAACTAATTTCTTTAAATCGTCCTCTACATCTTGAAAATATCGATCTTTAGATCCTTGTTTCATGGCTTCTACAGATCCCATACCTCTATAAGACTTAAATTTTCTTCCTTCGTAAATAATAGTTTCACCCGGAGATTCTTTAGTTCCTGCTAAAAGAGACCCTAACATTACACAATCAGCTCCTGCAGCAATTGCTTTAGGGATATCTCCTGTGTAACGTATTCCTCCGTCAGCAATAACAGGAACACCTGAGCCTTTTATAGCTTCAGCAACCTCTAATACCGCAGAAAATTGAGGAAAACCAACTCCTGCAACAACTCTTGTTGTACAAATAGAACCAGGACCAATTCCAACCTTCACGGCGTCTGCTCCTGCTTCAACTAAATAGGTTGCTGCTGCAGCTGTGGCAATATTACCAACAACTACATCTAATGCTGGATAAGCTTTTTTTACAGCTTTTAAGACTGTTACAACTCCTTTAGTATGTCCATGTGCAGTATCAATAATTACAGCATCTACACCTGCATTAACTAGAGCCTTAGCTCTATCTACAGCATCTGCAGTGACACCTAGGGCAGCTGCCACACGTAATCTTCCATAACTATCTTTATTGGCTATCGGTTTTTGAGTAACTTTTGTAATATCTCTAAAAGTAATTAGCCCACGTAATTTATATTCGTCATCTACAATTAAAAGCTTTTCAATTTTATTTTGTTGTAAAATAGATTCTGCGTCTTTTAATGATGTACCTACAGGAGCTGTAATTAAATTTTTTTCAGTCATTACCTCTACAATGGCTCTATCATTGTTGTGTTCAAAACGTAAATCTCTATTGGTAACAATACCTCTCAAAATACCCATATTATCAACAACTGGAATTCCACCAATTTTATGCTCTTTCATCGCATTATTAGCATCAGAAACAACAGCTGTAAGAGGAAGTGTTACTGGATCTATAATCATTCCGCTTTCTGCTCGTTTAACTTTCCTAACTTCTTGAGCTTGCTTTTCTATTGACATGTTTTTATGCAATACCCCTATGCCTCCTTCTCTAGCAATAGCAATAGCCATAGAAGATTCTGTAACTGTATCCATAGCAGCGGATACAATAGGAACGTTAATGGTAATGTTACGGGTGAATTTTGTTTGGATATTTACTTCTCTAGGAAGTACAACTGAATAAGCGGGTACTAGAAGAACATCATCATATGTTAAACCTTCCCCTACTATCTTAGAATTGTGAGCAATCATTGTAGAATTAACTTAAAATTAATTGCGACCAAATTTACAACTTATTTTCTAGATAAGAAAGATCAATAATTGTAAGAATTGTTAACTTATTTTATCATATTTACTAAGCCATGAATATTGACTAAAGTTTTTTCCAGAGGAAGCCCCTAACAAAAACAACATTCCTAGGTAGCCTTTAACATAAAATAAAAACAACATAAAAAGATATCCTACATGATTGGTATCTCCGTAAATAAGATTTTTTGTTAGAATCGTGGAAAGTAAACTTACCAAAAAAATTGAAATTCCAAGATTTTCTACGTTTTTAACACCCCAATATTTAATTTTTCTTAATGGATGCAAATCGGTACCCCATTTGTGAATTAAATAATAATATCCGTTCCCCATGGGAGCAAATAACAATGGGTCGTCTGCTTTGTCTAATCTAAATAGTTTAGAAGGAGCTATAATTTTAAAACCATCTAACACTGTGTTATGAGTCTGTTCTAAATCTTGAATTTTATCTACCACTATTTTTGGATACGAACCCTTAAAGTATTTGGTATCTAAGAATCGAAGTCTGTAATTCACACATATTTTTTCTATGTGAGAGATGTGAAAAATAGCATTAGAATCTACCTCATCTATATCAAATACATTCACAGTTCTATTAATAGGAGAAGCAGATAAGCGTTCTAAAACAGGTTGTTTGGTTGTTTTAATTTCATTAAAAATTGATTGTACCCATACAATAATGTCTTCGGATTGCACCCCTTTTTTTCTTTCTTTAATTAGAGAAACGTGAATATTAGTAGGTTTAAACATAAAGGTTTTATTTAAAAATATAAAAATATAAAATACACTAAATACTTACCTAATGTAAATAAATATTTATTCTTATTCATAATCATTCTACATAATGTTCTGATTATCAATTTACTATTAAATATTATTTTTATTTATTCTAAATAAAGTTTGTAAATCTTAAATTCATACATATATTTGCATAAAATTAATAATCTATTTATAATTAGTCTAAATAAAATGAAAAGAATTATCACCCTATCAATATGCTTAATAAGTATTCAATTACTATCACAAACAAAATTAAAAAAACCAAAAAACAAAATAGATACAATTCAAAAATTAGATGAAGTAATCATTAATTCAAATTTAATATTTGGTAATAAATATGTAGCAAGTAATAGAACAGGTTCTGCATATTACATCTCTCCAAAAGAATTAAAAAAATTTAGTTTTACAGATATAAACAGAGCATTAAGGACTGTTCCTGGAGTAAATACATATGAGGAAGATGGTTTTGGGTTGAGGCCAAATATAAGTTTAAGAGGAACTTCACCAGAAAGAAGTTCTAAAATAACAATGATGGAAGATGGTGTATTAATTGCTCCTGCTCCTTACAGTGCTTCATCTGCATATTATTTTCCTACTATCGCTAGAATGGAAGCTGTAGAAGTTTTAAAAGGTAGTAGTCAAATCCAATATGGACCATTTACTACTGGTGGAGCTATTAACATGATTTCTAATCAAATTCCAGAATCTTTTGGTGGAAGAATAAGAAGCAGTTATGGTAGTTTTAATTCATCTCAATTTCATGCAATTATTGGTGATAACATAAATAATTTTGGGTATTCATTAGAATATTTGAATTATGGTTCAGATGGTTTTAAGAAATTATCTAATGATATAAATACAGGTTTTGATAAGAACGATATGGTATTAAAATTTAAAGTAAACTTATTTCCACAAGCAGCTGTTAAACAGTCTTTAGATATAAAATTACAATATTCTGATGAGGAATCCAACGAAACATATTTAGGGTTAACAGATAATGATTTTAAAACAAATCCTTTTAAAAGATATGATGGTTCTGCCAAGGATTTAATGAAAAATATTCACAGACAAGTTGTTCTAACCCATACTATAGATTTCACAAAAAATTTCAGAATAACCACAAATGCTTATCATAATTATTTTAAAAGAAATTGGTATAAAGCAGACTATATAACATTTAATGGAGACAAACAATCTATTGGCAAAGTTTTTGGAAACCAAGACAACTTTAACAATCATCTTTCGTTTGCAAGAGGTGAAATTAATTCAGATGGCGACGATTTTATGAATGTAAGAGCCAATAATAGAGTTTATAATTCAAAAGGAATACAAACAAAGTTTGATTACCACTGGTATAATAATGATGTTTTTCATGATATAGAGATTGGTTTACGATACCACTACGATGATGAAGATCGTTTTCAATGGATAGATGATTATAGTATCAACAATGGAGTATTGAGTTTATCAAATGCGGGAATCCCTGGCACAAACGCTAATCGAATTAGCAGTGCTAACGCATTTGCAGCTTCTACAACTTATAGATTAAAGTATAAAGGATGGACTTTTACTCCAGGAATACGCTATGAAAATATTTCTTTACAAAGAGAGAATTTTGGAGGAAATGATCCTTCTAGGACTGGAGATAATTTATCTACTAGAGAAAATAACGTAGAAGTATTTATTCCTGGTGTTGGCACTAATTATAAATTCAATAATAATTTTTCAATTTTTGGTGGAATTCACAAAGGTTTTTCACCTCCTAGCAATCAAGCAGGTCAAAAACCTGAAGAAAGCATCAATTATGAGTTAGGGAGTAGATTTGGCGTTGGGAAATTAAGAGGGGAAACTGTCTTATTTTTCAATGACTATAGCAACCTATTAGGTAGTGATTTAGCTGCTACTGGTGGAACAGGCTCATTAGATCAATTTAATGCTGGAGAAGTAGATGTTAATGGTCTTGAATTGCTTCTAAACTATGATTTTTCTGGACAAGAATCAACTATTAAAATTCCTTTTACTTTAGGATATACTTTTACTAATACAGAATTTAAAAATAGTTTTGGTAGTGATGAAGATCTTTGGGGGGAAGTTACAAGTGGTGACGAATTACCCTATTTATCTAAACATCAATTTAACATTGGAATATCTTTAGAGCATCAAAAATATGAGTTAAATTTTAATGGACGTTTTAATGGAAAATTTAGAACACAAGCAGGAGTAGGTTCTATTCCACAAGATGAATTAGTGAACTCAAATTTTGTAATTGACTTTTCTGGAAAGTATTTTATTACTAAAAACTTCTCGGCAACTGCTAACATTATTAATTTATCAGATAATATTTATGCTGCATCAAGAGTACCAGCAGGACTTAGACCAGGTCATCCTTTTGGAGCTTATGTTGGATTTGAATTTAAATTTTAGCTGTACTTATCTTATCATTCTAAAAAGAAGAGGTTTATTTAAAGCCTCTTCTTTTTAGAATTATATCCTATAAACTTTTTAAATATAATATCATTCCTTTTCTAATGTCTGAGGAAGTTTCTGTTAAATTAGGAGTATAAACAGAAATTACATCTGGATGATTAGGAGTTAAAAAAGGGATATCAAATCCTTTCATTAGATAATCACTAATGGCAATTGTATATATTTTTGATGGATTGATAGTGCTATTATCAATAGTAAATAAAGTATCATTCATTTCAATAGAGCTGCGTTGTAAATAAGCACCTGAACCAGCGGCATTGTTACCATACTCTAAAACTTTATTCAATAAACTTCCTTTCATTTTTACCTTTAAAACTGCCCCTCCAAATGGCAATACTCTAAAAGCATCTACACTATTAATATCTCCTACTAATTGATCATCTATTCTAATAGAACCTCCATTAACTATAGAACAATCAACTTTATTACCATAGGAGAAAGCCATAGACTTGGCAATAAGATTACCAAGATTAGTTTGTATAGACCTTATTGGTATGTCTCTACCATCCAATGGAGTTTCGGTAGAATAAATAATATCATATGGATTTTCAACAATCATGGATATTTGATTCTCCATTATTTTAAGCCATTTATCTACTATAGCTTTTACTTCTACATCATCACTAATAGAGTTGTCTATCGTTTTTAAAACTGATGATATCTTAGTTTCATTTGATGTTTTATTATAGGTTACATAATGGATATAAGCGGTTTTAGCATTAGCATCTGCCTTAGTAATTTTAACATTACCAATCATTTCGTTTTTATGATCATGTTCATGACCTCCCATAATCAGTGGAATATTAGGTAATAATTTAGCAATTTCCCTATCGTGTTCAATTTTCACATGAGTAAGTCCAATAACAAGATCTACTTTATTTTTAATTGACTCGTATTCTTTTTGAATAGAACTAAACATTTCTTTGTATAGCACATAATCTTTAGGATTTGAAGGAATACAAACACTTATAAAACCAATTTTTATCTTTGTTCCATCATTATCTGAAATCTCTTTTATAAATGAACCTTTAATTGGGGTTTTAAGTCCATTTATTTCTTGATAAAATCGTTTAATACTGTCTTTAGTTCTATTGAATACGTTAGAAGATATCCAAGGAAAACTACTCTCATTTATTCTTGTTTGAAGATCTTTTTTAGGGATATCAAATTCATGATTTCCAAAAGCAGCTACATCAAAATTCATAGCATTCATGACTTCTACCATCTGCTTACCTCTTATTCTCTCTCCGTTATATTTCATGGTTCCAATTAAGGAAGGATTTAAAAAATCCCCTGCCATTACTAGTAATGTATTCTTATTCTCCTTTAATAATTCTTTATGGATCGTTTTAACTCTTGCCATTCCTCCAAATTTTCCTCCCTGAATTGAAGAAATTTCGTAAACATCATTTAATTGTAACAGCGTAAATGAGATCTTACCATCATCTGAAGAACACGATAATACTACAAGTGTAGATAAAAAAAATAAAATTGATTTAAAATATTTCATAGGTTTTACGAGTTGGATTAGAAAGTTTTCAAGGCTTGATTATAAGCACTTTCAAAACTCATTGGTTTAATTCCTGTAACCACTTTTTGAGCTGTAAAATAAGAAATGAGTTTTTCTGTAGGCATATTTCCTGTTAATTCATCTTTAGCCATTGGACAACCACCATATCCTTTTATAGCTCCATCAAAACGCTTACATCCTGCATTAAATGCAGCATCAACTTTTTCATGCCAAGAGTTAGGAGTAGTATGTAAATGAGCTCCAAATTCAATTTTTGGATAGTTGGAAATTAGATTTGAAAATAAATACTTAATTACATCTGGTGTAGAACTGCCAATAGTATCAGAAAGCGATATAATGTTAACTCCCATGTTGGATAGTTTTTCTGTCCATTCTCCTACAATATTAATATTCCAAGGATCACCATAAGGATTTCCAAACCCCATTGACAAGTAGGTAACAACTTCTTTATTTTTTCTAGTAGCAATTGATAAAATCTCTTCTAATTCTTTAATAGATTGTTGAATTGTTTTGTGTGTATTACGCATTTGAAAATTTTCAGAAATTGAAAATGGGTATCCTAAATAATTAATTTCTTCAAATTGGGTAGCATCATTGGCACCTCTCGTATTGGCAATAATTGCTAATAATTTACTTTGAGTTTGTGAAAGATCTAGTTTTGATAAAACAGCTGCGGTGTCTCGCATCTGAGGAATTGCTTTAGGGGATACAAAACTTCCAAAATCTATGGTATCAAAACCAACTTTAAGTAAAGAGTTAATATATCTTGCTTTAGCATCAGTTGAAATAAAATGACTTTTTATACCCTGCATGGCATCTCTTGGACATTCTATAATTTTCACTTTATTCATCTATTCAAAGATACAATTTAAAGCATTCACTCTAGATCAAAATAAAGACAGCAATACCAATAAATACAAAAATTTGAATCCATTTTAACCAAATACCAATAGGTTTACTCGTTTTAATTTTCTCAGAAATAGTTCCTCCTAGCAAAGCTATACAAGAAAAAACAACAAATGACACCACTATAAACAAAGCACCTAAAATAAGAAACTGAAGGCTTATGGATAGTCTTTCTGTAAATAAAAACCCTGGAAATAATGCTAGAAAAAAGAGGGTAACTTTAGGGTTTAGTACATTCATAATAAACCCTATTTTAAACAATTGAATAGGTGTCTTTTTTTCAATTTTATCAGTACTAACAGAAATCACTGAACTGCTCTTAAATACAGTATATGCTAAATACAAAAGATAGACAGCACCGAATAGTTTAATTCCTAGAAAAATAAAAGTATTATTTTTAATAAGTGAAGAAATCCCTACCGCTAATAATAGGGTATGGATAATGCAACCCGTCATTAGTCCTGTAATGGTCGCTAGTCCATATTTTTTTCCATAAATAACACTTTGCATTAACACAAAAACATTATCTGGGCCAGGGGAAATTGCCAACAAAGAAACAGCCAATACAAATGAGATCAAAATATCCATTATTGCTGTTTAAAAATTAATTTAATAAAGCTTTGTTTATCTGTTTGATTAACCCCGGTCCTTCATAGATAAAACCAGTATAAATCTGAACCAAATCTGCACCAGCTTCAATTTTATCGAGAGCATCTTCTGCTGAATGTATTCCTCCTACTCCAATAATTGGAAATGCTTTATTAGAATTTTGAGCTAAATACTTAATTACTCTAGTACTTAATTCCTTAATTGGTTGTCCACTTAAACCACCATTACCAATTTCTTTTAAAAGATGATTTGAAGTTTTTAGATGATCTCTGGTGGTTGAAGTGTTAGACGCTATAACACCATCAATTTTTGTTTCTGCAACCAATTCAATAATTTCATCTAGTTGATTGTTGTTTAAATCAGGTGCAATTTTTAATAAAATTGGTTTTTGAATAATTTCTTGGTTATTCAGCTTTTGAATAGCTGAAATTAATTCTATTAAATAAGATTTGTCGTTTAACTTTGCATCACTTCCAACGTTAGGACAACTTACATTTAAGACAAAATAATCTACATAAGGATGAAGACCTTTAAAACACAATTCATAATCCCTTGTGTAAAGTTCTGAACTGGTTTGTGTATTTTTCCCAATATTTCCACCAATAATAAGTTTTCCTTTATTTTTTTTCAATTGTTGAATTGCGATTTCTAAACCATCATTATTAAAACCCATTCTATTTATGATTCCATAATCCTCTTTTAATCTAAATAGTCTTTTTTTAGGGTTACCTTCTTGACCCTTTGGTGTTACCGTTCCAATTTCTATAAAACCAAAACCAAAATTTGCCAATTCATTAAACAATACTGCATTTTTATCAAAACCGGCAGCTAAACCTACTGGGTTTTTAAATGTAATCCCAAATAGTTTTCTTTCTAATCTTTTGTCTTCAATTTTATATATACTTCTGAATATCAGAGCCATAAGAGGAATTTTACAGAAAAAACGAATCAATGAGAAAGTTATGTAGTGTATCTTCTCAGGATCGAATAAAAACAGAAATGGACGAATAAATAGTTTGTACATATTAAATTAAAAAAAAGCTCCAAAAGGAGCTTATTATTATCTTAAAACAGCCTCTAAATTATTTTCGAATGACTGTTGTAATTTTAGCATTATTTTATCGATTTGACGATCTTCCAAGGTCTTGTTTTTATCTTGTAAAACAAAACTCACTGCATATGATTTTTTCCCCTCTGGAAGCTTTTCTCCTTGATAAACATCAAATAAATCAACATCTTTTAACAAATTCCGTTCGGATTGAAATGCCAAATCATATATTTCTTTGAATGTAATTTTTTCATCTAATAAAAGTGCTAGATCTCTTTTTACTGATGGGAATTTAGTTAAGTTAGAAACTTTTATTTTTTTATTTCCAGAAATTGAAAGGATAGTTGACCAGTCAAAATCTGCAAATAAAACTTCTTGTTTAATCCCAAATTCTTTTCGTATTTGTTTAGTAACTATACCAAATTCCACCAATTTCTTTTTCCCTAAACTAAATACAATACCTTCAGAAAATACATCAGACTTTATTGGGCTTGTTTTTAAATTTGAAATCCCAATTCTATCTAAAATTGAAATTATAATTCCTTTTAAATAAAAGAAGTCAGAGTTTTGTGATGGGATTGTCCAAGTATCTTTAGTTCTTGCCCCTGAGATAAAGATAGTTAGGTGTTTATCTTCTTGATATCCATGTTCATACTTATGATATGTTTTCCCAAATTCATATAATTTCAGTGAATTATTTTTTCTGTTGAGATTATAGGATATAGATTCTAATCCACTAAAAAGTAATGATTGTCTTAATACTTTAAGATCATTACTTAATGGATTTAACATACTTACATTAAACTCTGCTTTTAAATTTTTAGAGAGAGATATATAATCCTCTTTTGTCAAGGAATTAGCCATTGTTTCATTAAAACCTAATGAAGTTAAATGGTTAGCAACAACATTTTCTACTATAGTATCTTTATTACTATTAAAAGAAATTGATGAATTTAATTTGTGAGAAAACTTGATATTATTGTATCCATAAACTCTAAGAATTTCTTCTATAATATCTGCTTCTCTTTGAACATCTACCCTGAATGATGGTATTGTTAACCCCAGACCTGCTTCGGTCTCACTACTTATTTTAATTTCTAAAGAAGCTAAAATATTCTTAATAGTTTCTTTGTCTAGTTCTTGACCAATTAACCTAAAAGCGTTGTCATAAGAAAGGAAAACTTGGAAATCTTCCATTTTTTCAGGATAAAAATCCATCACATCAGAAGCTATTTTCCCGTTTGAATATTCCTTTATTAAAATTGCAGCACGCTTTAATGCATATTTCGTGAAATTAATATCTATACCTCGTTCAAAACGAAAAGAGGCATCAGTATTTAACGCATGTCTTTTAGCTGTTTTTCGAATAGAAACAGGATTAAAATAAGCACTTTCTAAAAATATAGAAGTCGTTTTTTCTGTTACACCAGAATTTATTCCTCCAAAAACACCTGCAATGCATAACGGGTTTAAGGCCGCATCACAAATCATGATATCTTCAGAATGTAATTCTCTTTCAATACCATCTAAGGTGGTGAATTTTGTACCAGATTCTAATGTTTTTACTACAACTTTATTACCCTCTATTTTTTCTGCATCAAATGCATGTAGAGGTTGACCTAATTCATGTAAAACATAATTTGTAATGTCTACTATGTTATTTTTAGGTGTTAAGCCAATAGATTTAAGGCGGTTTTGAATCCATTCTGGAGAATCTTTCACTTCAACATCTACAATTGATATTCCACAATAACGAGGTGCTGATTCTTTTTTATCTACTTCAACATCTACTCTTAATCTTCTTTCATCTACCTGAAAATCACTAACAGACGGGGTAATGAGCTCTAAGTTAATACCGTGTTGAATTAATCCAGCACGAAAATCTCTAGCAACCCCATAATGACTCATAGCGTCTGCCCTGTTTGGGGTAAGACCAATTTCAAAAACTTCATCAATCTCTATATTAAAGACGTCAGCTGCTTTGGTGCCAGGTTTTAATTGATCATCAAGAATTAGAATACCATCATGACTAGCCCCTAAACCTAATTCATCTTCAGCACAAATCATTCCATGACTTTCCTCTCCTCTAATTTTTCCTTTCTTAATCTTAAAACCAGAACCTGAATCATCATACAACATAGTTCCTATTGTAGCTACAGGAACCTTTTGACCTGCAGCAACATTGGGAGCTCCACAAACAATTTGAACTGGGTCTCCAGATCCTAAATTTACAGTTGTTAGTTTTAAACGATCTGCATTAGGGTGTTGAATGCATGTTAAAACTTCTCCTACTACAACTCCCTCAAGACTCCCTTTAATAGACTCAATGGTCTCTACTCCTTCAACCTCTAAACCAAGGTCAGTTAATAATTCACTTGTATTATTTACTTCCCAATCTGTTTGTAGGAATTGTTTTAACCAGTTATATGATATTTTCATCTAATGTTTTAGATTTAGTTGCAAATTTAAAGAAATTAAAGTTTTTTTAGGGAAGATTTTTAAGATTTTACGAAGAGTAAAATTTAATATCTTTCCAAGATGAAAAATATTATGATTTACATTTATTTTTAAGAACATAAAAAACTAATAACTACAGTAAGACCAATAAGCATAAAAATACTCTCTTTCATTAAATTACAAATTATATTTATTTATGGAAAATGAATCTACTTATTGCGATTTTACAAAAAAATTGGATAAAAATAATGTCAATAAAATTTATCATGACACTCAATACGGATATCCATTAGACTGTGATAATGAGCTATTTGGTAGGTTAATTTTAGAAATTAATCAAGCTGGTCTATCATGGAATACTATTCTAAATAAACAAGAAAATTTCAGAAAAGCTTATTCAAACTTCTCAATTAAAATAATTGCTAATTATAACGATAAAGCACGTGAACGTTTATTGAATGATGCAGGAATTGTAAGAAATAGACTTAAAATAAATGCAGTTATTCACAATGCTCAAATACTAATAGAAATTCAAAAAAAGTTTGGCTCTTTTCAATCTTGGCTAAATAATAATCATCCAAAGACGAAAGAAGAATGGGTCAAATTATTTAAGCAAACATTTAAATTTACTGGAGGAGAAATTACTAATGAATTTTTAATGAGTACAGGATACTTAGAGGGAGCTCATCAAAAAAACTGTACCATTTATAAAAAAATTTTAAAACAGAAACCTAAATGGAGTACTAACTGATATTTGACCAAGCTCCTGTAGTTTTGGATATTTCAGTGTATGTTTTTTGAATCCTATTATTTTTAACCTTAGTAAGGTTTTGGTCATCTTGTAAAATTTCTAGGGCTGAATTTCTCGCTCTGTAGAGAATTGGGCTGTCCCTTACAACATCCGCAATTTTTAAATTTAACACACCACTTTGTTGAGTACCCATCATATTCCCGGGTCCACGTAATTTTAAATCTACCTCAGCAATTTTAAAACCGTCTGAGGTTTCCACCATCGTTTTTAATCTTGTTTTCGCCTCAGTTGATAATTTAAAACTAGACAATAAAACACAATAACTCTGATCTGCACCTCTACCTACTCTACCTCTTAATTGATGCAATTGACTCAAACCAAAACGTTCCGAACTTTCAATTACCATAATACTGGCATTTGGTACGTTAACACCTACCTCTATTACAGTAGTTGCAACCATTATCTGAGTTTCTCCTTTCACAAAACGTTGCATTTCATATTCCTTATCAGTTGCTTTCATCTTACCATGAACAATACTAATTTGGTATTTTGGCACAGGAAATTCTCTTGAAATACTCTCATATCCATCCATTAAATCTTTATAATCCATGGCTTGAGATTCCTGAATTAACGGATATACAACATAAACTTGTCTGCCCTTTTCAATTTCTTGCTTCATAAATTTAAAAACAGCTAATCTGTTATTATCATTCCTATGCACAGTTTTCACTTCCTTTCTACCTGGTGGTAGTTCATCAATTACAGAAATATCCAAATCACCATAGACACTCATGGCTAATGTTCTAGGAATAGGTGTTGCTGTCATTACTAAAATATGCGGTGGCAACGTATTCTTTTGCCACATTTTAGAGCGTTGTGCTACACCAAACCTGTGTTGTTCATCTATAATAGCAATTCCTAGGTTTTGAAATTTAACTTTATCTTCGAGCAATGCATGTGTACCAATTAGTATATTAAGTTTTCCATTTTCTAAACTCTCATGAATTTCTCTTCTTTTTTTTACTGAACTAGAACCAGTTAATAGCGCAACAGAAACATCTATATTCTGTAATAATTCATTAATTGCTTTAAAATGTTGGGTAGCTAAAATTTCTGTTGGAGCAATAATGCTGGCTTGAAAACCATTATCTATGGCTATCAACATTGCTAGTAAAGCAACAATTGTTTTACCTGAACCAACATCTCCTTGTAATAAACGATTCATGTGAGCATTGGAAGCAACATCGTTTCTAATTTCTTTGAGAACTACTTTTTGTGCGTTGGTTAAATTAAAAGGTAAATAGTGATTGTAAAATTCATTGAAAACAGTTCCAACTTTTGCAAAAACATAGCCTTTAATTTTATTTTTTCTGATGAGTTTTTTACGAACTAATTGTAACTGAATAAAAAAAAGTTCTTCAAACTTTAATCGATATTGAGCTTTTTCTAACATTTCTGGAGAAGTAGGGAAATGTATATTAAGCAGAGCTTCTTTCTTACCTATAAGTCCTTGATTAGAAATTAATTCACTGGACAAACTTTCTTGAATTTGTTCAAATATTTGTAACAAAATATTCTGAACATAACCTCTAAAGATTTTATTACTCAATCCGCTATTGACTAACTTATCCGTTGAAGAGTATACTGGCTGTAATTTTGTTTGTATTTTTTTTTTATGATTCTCTAACAAGTCCATTTCAGGATGAACAATTGAAAAATTACCTTTAAAATGATTTAATTTACCGTAAACAACATAGGGTGTGTTAATTTTAATGGCATCTTTCAACCACTTATGACCTTTAAACCAAACCAACTCCATAGTACCCGTTTCATCCTGAAGCTTCCCTATTAATCTACTACCCTTTTTTTGTTGAATTGTTTTAAGAGAAGTAATTCTTCCAATAATTTGGATGTCAGAATTATTATCTATGAGTTCATTAATTTTATAAAACTTAGTTCTGTCTATATACCTGAAGGGAAAAAAATGAAGTAAGTCATTTATAGAAGACAATCTAAGTTCAGCAGCAATTAAACTAGCCCTTACGTTACTAACACCATTAATGTAATAAATAGGGTTGTTTAAGTTCATCAATTAGACTATTTAGAGCGAATTTAATCATATTAAATCAATTTATTCTGTGAATAAGAATAATTAAAAAAGATCCCAAAAAAGAAAAACGATTAAGGTTTTTTACTCAAAGTCTATTGTTATCTTTGTAATCTTAAATTTTTAATATTGAGGTTACATAGAAACTTAGTATATACCGTTATAGATAGTATCCGTGATATTTTTAATGAAGGTGTTTACGCAGACAAAGCAGTAGAAAAAGCATTAAAAAGAGATAAACGATGGGGAAGCCGCGATCGTAAATTTGTAGCAGAGACAATTTATGAAATTGTACGATGGAAACGATTATATGCTGAAATAGCAACTGTTAAAGAACCTTTTGATAGAAATAATTTATGGAGAATGTTTTCAGTTTGGTGTGTCTTAAAGGGTATTGCTTTGCCAGATTGGAATCAAATCGAACCTACTCCCTCACGAAGAATTAAAGGGAGGTTTGATGAATTATCAAGAATACGAAAATATAGGGAATCTATTCCTGATTGGATAGATAATGTTGCTGTATCTGAACTTGGAGAGGAATTATGGACAAAAGAATTAGCCGCTCTAAACAAACAAGCAGAAGTTATTTTAAGAACCAACACGTTAAATACTACCAAAAAAGAACTTCAAAGAATACTTCAAGAAGAAAGTATTTTTACTGAATTTATTCCCAACCATGAAGATGCACTGAGATTAATTGAAAGAGCAAATGTTTTTAGAACAGAAGCTTTCAAAAATGGATATTTTGAAGTTCAAGATGCCTCCTCACAATTGGTGGCAGAATATTTAGATGTTGAACCTGGAATGAAGGTCATTGACACCTGTGCTGGTGCGGGAGGAAAAACATTGCATTTGGCCTCTTTTATGAAAAATAAAGGACAAATTATTGCCATGGATATTTACGAAAGTAAATTAAGAAAACTTAAAGTAAGAGCGAGAAGAAATAAAGTTCATAATATAGATACAAGAGTCATAGATTCTACTAAACCTATAAAAAAATTATACGGTAAGGCTGACAGAGTTTTAATTGACGCTCCTTGTTCAGGATTGGGTGTTTTAAGAAGAAATCCTGATTCTAAATGGAAACTTCAACCCGAATTTCTTGATAATATTAAAAAAGTACAACAGGATATCTTACAACAATATTCTAAAATGGTGAAACATGGAGGTAAATTAGTCTATGCTACATGTTCTGTTCTTCCGTCAGAAAATCAGAATCAGATTGCAGAATTTTTAGCTTCAGAATCTGGTAAAGATTTTAAATTAGTAAAGGACAATAAAGTCTTAGCACATACTTCTGGTTTTGATGGGTTTTATATGGCTCAATTGGAACGGGAATAAATGAGTATCACTTGCTCCACATCTTGAAAAAAAGATGTAAAAAAGTAAAAAAAAAATGCATTGAAAAAGTTTTGTTTTAAGTACTCAAGTAATTGAGTAATTATTAATTTTATTAAGTAAATAATGAAAAAACAAATACTTTTTTTAAGTATAAGCTTGTATTCTATTTTTATCTTAGCTCAAGAAAGCTACTACGATGATGTAAATTTAAATCTCACTGGAATAAGTTTAAAAGAAGCTCTTGCCACCAAAATTATAACGACCCACACAAACAATTTGTCCTACACTCCTGGTATATGGAATGCGGTTATGGTTACCGACATGAACCCAATAGATAATAGTGAGGTTCTATTAATTTATGGGTTTGAAGACGGATCAGACTCAAATAGCACCAATGATCGTGAAAGAAATATAAATGATAATTGTACATCAAGTAGTTGCACTGGTCTATGGAATAGAGAGCATGTATATCCCAATTCTCTAGCAAATCCAAATTTGAACGACGGGGGAACAGATGGCCCTCCCTATGCAGATGCACATAACTTAAGGCCCTGTGATTCACAAAGAAATTCTTCTAGAGGAAATAAAAAATTCATAGAAGGCTCAGGAAATTCCGGAGCAACAGGAACTGGATGGTATCCAGGTGATGAATGGAAAGGTGATGTGGCAAGAATTATCATGTATATGTATCTACGATATGATGATAGAACTCTGCCATCTAATGTTGGAATTGGAAGTAGTTCAAATACTCCTGACAATATGATTGATTTATTTTTGCAATGGAATGCTGATGACCCAGTATCAGATATAGAAAAACAACGCAATCCATATCATGAAAATACTTCTAATTCTGACGCGCAAGGAAATAGAAATCCATTTATAGATAATCCAAGGTTAGCCACAAGAATATGGGGTGGACCAGAGGCTGAAGATATTTGGGGTATCTATTCGAATACAGATATTGAAGCCCCTTCAGTGCCCTCTGGATTAACAGCTTCGAATACTACAACATATTCGATTGACCTCTCATGGAATGCCTCTACTGACAATGTGGGAGTTAGCAGTTATGATGTTTATGTTGATGGAAATATAGAAGCCTCAACTTCAAACACAAACTATACAATTTTGGGGCTATCTTCAAATATTACATATGATTTAACTGTTTCAGCTAGAGATATTGTAGATAATGTATCAGCACAAAGTTCACCATTATCAGTAGCAACTCTGGAAGATATAGAAGCTCCTTCAGTTCCTATGAATGTAATTATTAGTGATGAAACTGATGTCTCCTTCAAAATTACTTGGAATGCATCTACAGACAATACAGAAGTTCTTCATTATAATATTTACATAGATGATATTTTCTATGATATGATTAATATTAGTTCGTATACAGTTGATGGTTTAACAGCAGCGACAACCTATGTCGTAACACTTGAAGCAGTTGATGAAGTTAATAATACATCAGCACAAAGTGCTCCTGTAAATGCAACAACAACTGATGGTAATTCAAATACTATCATGGAACTTTTAATTTCGGAATATGTGGAGGGCAGTAGTAATAATAAAGCAATTGAAATTGCAAATTTAATTACGTCTCCTGTAGAACTTGATGGATACAACCTCAGAAGAGATAGTAATGGTAGTGGTGAATGGTCAGAAAAATTTGATTTAACTGGAACAATTGATGTAGGAGATGTTATCGTCATTGTAAATGCAAATGCAAATTCTCAAACCCTTATTGATCAAGCAGATATAGTAGTTGCTAATAACCAAAGCACTAATTATGGAGAACCCTTAAACTTTAATGGAAATGATCCTGTTGGCTTATTCAAGGATGATATTCTAATAGACATTGTAGGTGAATTTGGTGGAGGTAGCTCAAATTTTGCAAAAGATGTTACACTGAGAAGAAAGTCTACAGTGGTTGAACCTAATATCAATTTTGATCTCGATACTGAATGGGAAGTTTTCCCTATGGATACTTTTGATGATATCGGTGGAACTCACCTTACTCTGAGTACTGAAGAAGATCAGTGGAAACAATTATCTGTTTACCCAAACCCAACTTCAGACGGTTTTTTAAATATTAAATTTAGCCAAGATGTAAACGTAGAAGTATTTAGTATCTTTGGGAAAAAATTGATCCAAAAAAACATTAATCAAACAGATACAATATTAGATATTTCAACATTATCTAATGGAGTTTACTTTATTAAAGTTTCTCATAAAGGATTGTCTTTATCAACAAAAATTATCAAAATTTGATGACAAAAAAAATACTTGTGTTCATTTTAATTACATCAGGAATAAATTCTTTTGCTCAAATCCCACCGGGCTATTATAATTCTGCCACAGGAAGTGGATATACCTTAAAAACACAATTAAAATCAATCATTTCTAACGGACATGTTGACCAAGGATATGGTGCTTTATATGATGCCTATATTGATAGTGATAATGATTCTTTTTATGAAAATGATAATACTGTTTTAGATATATATTCAGAGAATCCATCAGGTGATGATTCCTATAATTATAATCATAACGATAGAACTTGTGGAAACTATAATTCTGAAAATGATTGCTATAACCGTGAACATATTTTTCCACAAGGTTTTTTCAATGAGCAACTTCCTATGAGAACAGATATTCATCATGTTGTTCCAACTGACGGTTATGTTAATAATAGGAGGGCGAATTATCCATTTGGTGAAGTTACTAATGACACTTGGATGTCAGATAATGGCTCAAAAGTTGGTCAAAATACTTTTGGATCATATTCTGGGGTTGTTTTTGAACCCATAGATGAATTTAAGGGAGATATTGCTAGAATGCTATTGTATTTTGCTGTGAGATATGAAGACGAAGTAACTGATAATTCATGGGATAATCACACAACAACTAATAACCCATTAAATGGAACTAATAACCAAGTTTATGAGATATGGTATTTACAATTACTTTATAAATGGCATAATGATGATCCCGTAAGTGCTCGTGAAATAAAGAGAAATAATGAAGCTTATAATTTTCAAGGAAATAGAAATCCTTTTATAGATTATCCAGAATATGTTAATTCAATCTGGGGTATGCTACTTTCAAATTCGGAGTATTCACTAAATAATCAAACAACTATATACCCCAACCCTACCGTTGGTAATTATATTCAAATTATCAATAAGGAAAAGGTAACAGTTAAGATATATTCTATTCTAGGTAAAGAGCTACTTAAAAAGACTATTTACCCTGAAAACTCTCAACTTGACATTTCTTCTATCGGTAGGGGAATTTATATGATTAAAATATCTAATAACAGAAGTTCAATCACTAGAAAATTTATTAAAAGATAACCAGGAAGTTGTTCTAATATTTAATAAACTTTTTATTAAAAGAGTTATTGGAATCTAAATCTTGGATTTTTAAAATATAAACTCCTTTGGCTAAAAATTGAAGGTTCATTTTTTTAGTACCTGAAATCTCTTCATCTACCATCATGGTTCCCAGCAAACTATAAATGGTTACTCTATAGTTTCCAGTTTCTATCTGAATAGTTAAGTCTGTTGAAACTGGATTAGGAAAAACAGTAATACTCTTTTCAAAAATAGGTTCATTAGCAGACAATTGGTTACCTATTACAGCAATATTCCCATCATTATCAAAAGGATCAGACCATATTTCATTGGTATAAACACCTGTACCAGTTAATGTTTTCAAAAAAGCTTCTAATGCATTTTTCTCATTGGTGTTTAAGTTTAATTGTTGGGTTTGATTACCGGGCCTTTGTAATCTATTGTCCAAATTAGTATTGGCAGGATTATTAGGAATGTTGTTATAATGCTCTATAACCTGCAATAAAGAAGTCATACTCCCATCATGCATCATCGGCCCATTTAAACTTCCGTCTGGATTAACTAAATCTCTTAAAGAAGGTGATCGTGTATTGGTTAAATCTACTTCGGTTGTACTACCAATCACTCCAATGACTCCATTATTTAGTGTATTGGGGTCTATATCAAACTCAGGTGGAGCATGGCATCCAACACATCCAGCTCCACCATTTGGAGGAGGGCTTAAAAATAATTGCTTTCCTAAATTTTCTTGTGGAGTATAATTTGGAAAAGGGGCATTTAAATTTGGAGCTTGCTCTAAACCTTCATCAAATTTAGAATCAAAAGATTGAATACTTCTAACAAACTGAGCTAAAGCTTTTTGAATTTTATCTTCATCAATAGTAGAATTTCCAAAAGCAAACTCAAACAAGATTTGATAATAATCTATTGCAGAAAGTTTAAGTATTAAATCATTGAAATTTGGATCACCATTAGTTCCACTAAAACCCATTTCTACATGATCTTGAATGGGTTGTGTAACTTGATCTTCAAGGCTAGCTGCTCTTTCATCCCAAAAAAATTTTTCTTCATTTGAAAATCGACTATTCACTAAACGCATAGAGTGTCTTCCTGTATTACCACCGTTTAATCCAACACTAGAAGTTAAAGGATCGCTAAAAGCAAAAGCTTGTTGATGACAACTTGCACAAGCTATTGTATTATTTTCAGATAAATTTTTATCATAAAACAGAACTCTCCCTAACGTCGTTATTTCATTGTTAATAAGATTGGTTTCTGGTGTATTATCTTTAGTTATATATGAGGGAATGTTTTGGGTTTCGTAGTTAAATAAATCGTCCAAATCTATTGTTCCGCTAACAAGAATAAAAAGAAGACCTAGTAAACTTACTGCTTTTGAGATTTTTTTCATTTGTAAAAATTTATACTAAGACTATAGTTTTCTTCGATAGTTTAAATAGAATATGTGTGTGTGTTTTAAAAATATTCTGTCTATGGTATAGGGTCGTTTAATTTTAAAATCTAAAGACTCAATATTCATCTAAAAAACACAATTTTAAATATATTCTTTCAATATATTGATTTTTTGTTGATAAATGATTTATAACCTTTCAAAAAAGAGGTTTAGTTTAATAAACTTAAGAGTGAAAGTTTTTAAATTTGCTAGATAATTTAACAAATCATATTCAGAATGATCAATTTCTTTGGAAACCCAAATAGCAAGGTATTTGCTGTTCAAACAACAGAAGAATTAAGTAAGGAAGATAAAACTAAACTAACTTGGTTATTTTCTTGCTCTGAGCTAATCTCAAAAGAAACTAATAAAGAAGTAGCATCTATAGATGACTTCTTTATTGGCCCAAGATCTGCAATGATAACTCCCTGGAGTACGAATGCTGTAGAAATAACAGAAAATATGGGAATTTCAGGTATTAAAAGGATAGAAGAATTTAATTATGTTGATAAAGACTTCACTGATTACGATGCTATGATCTTTCAAAAATTCTCTACTTTAGATCAAAATATATTTACCATAGATGTTCAACCAGAACCTATTTTTTTAATTGATGACATAGCTTCTTACAACACCAAAGAAGGGTTGGCTCTAAATGAAGAAGAAATCACATATTTAGAAGGTGTTTCTAAAAAAATTGATCGAAAACTAACAGATTCTGAAGTTTTTGGTTTTTCACAGGTAAACTCTGAACATTGTAGACACAAGATTTTTAATGGAACTTTTGTCATTGATGGTGTGGAAAAACCCACCTCTCTTTTCAAGATGATTAAAGAAACCTCTAAACAACACCCCAATGATATTGTCTCTGCTTATAAGGACAATGTTGCATTTATAAAAGGACCTTCTGTAGAACAATTTGCACCAAAAAGAGCAGACATTCCAGACTATTATAAAACAGAAAAATTTGATTCTGTAATTTCTTTAAAAGCAGAAACCCACAACTTCCCTACTACTGTTGAACCTTTTAATGGTGCAGCTACCGGATCTGGTGGTGAAATTAGAGATCGATTGGCTGGTGGAAAAGGGTCTCTGCCTTTAGCTGGAACTGCTGTTTACATGACATCTTACTCACGTCTAACTAAAGATCGATTTTGGGAACAAAAAATGAAAGAACGACATTGGTTATACCAAACCCCTATGGATATTTTAATAAAAGCATCAAATGGAGCCTCTGATTTTGGAAATAAGTTTGGGCAACCACTCATAACAGGATCTGTTTTAACTTTTGAACATGAAGAAAATTCTTCTTCTAGTGCATCAGCGTCAAGGAAACTTGGGTTTGATAAAGTGATTATGCAAGCTGGAGGTATTGGATATGGAAAAGCTAACCAAGCATTAAAAGATACTCCAAAAGAAGGTGACAAAATTGTCATTTTAGGTGGAGAAAACTATAGAATTGGTATGGGAGGAGCTGCAGTTTCCTCAGCAGACACAGGAGAATTTGCATCTGGAATTGAACTTAATGCTGTGCAAAGATCTAATCCTGAAATGCAAAAACGTGCTGCAAATGCAGTAAGAGGCATGATAGAAAGTGAAGAAAATTTTATAGTTTCAATCCATGATCATGGTGCAGGGGGCCATTTAAATTGTTTATCTGAATTAGTTGAGGATACAGGAGGTAAAATCAATTTAGATAAACTACCCGTTGGGGATCCTACATTATCTGCAAAAGAGATCATTGGGAACGAATCACAAGAAAGAATGGGCTTAGTTATAGCAGAGAAACATTCAGACACCCTTCAGAAAATAGCTGAAAGAGAACGCTCACCTATGTATAAAGTTGGGGAGGTTACTGGTAATAATAGATTCACTTTTGAATCTAAAACCAATGGAGACACCCCTATGGATTTGGCATTAGAGGATATGTTTGGAAGCTCTCCTAAAACGATAATGACTGATAAAACCATACAAAGAAATTATAAAAACCCTAGATATAAAACCAAAAATTTACATATTTATTTGGATCAAGTTTTACAATTAGAGGCAGTAGCTTGTAAAGATTGGTTAACAAATAAAGTAGATAGATGTGTAGGGGGTAAAGTTGCCAAACAACAATGTGTAGGACCTTTACAAATTCCTCTCAATAATGTTGGTGTTATGGCATTAGATTACAATGGTAAAGAAGGAGTAGCTACTTCTATTGGACATGCTCCCATAGCTGCTTTAATAGACCCCAAAGCTGGAAGTAGAAATGCTATTACTGAAGCACTAACAAATATGATTTGGGCCCCGTTGAAAGACAATTTAAAAAGTGTGTCTTTATCTGCAAACTGGATGTGGCCATGTAAAAACGAGGGTGAAGATGCTCGTCTTTACGAAGCTGTAGAAGCAATTTCAAAATTCTCAATTGAATTAGGAATTAATGTTCCTACCGGTAAAGATTCATTATCTATGAAACAAAAGTATCCAAAAGAAGATGTAATTTCTCCTGGAACTGTTATCATATCCGCTGCAGGAAACTGTAATCAAATTAAAAAAGTTATTGAACCCGTTTTCAAACTTAATGGAGGGGATATATATTATATTAATGTTTCACAAGATTCGTTCAAATTAGGTGGCAGTTCTTTTAATCAAATTTTAAATACCATTGGTAATGAAGCTCCTGATGTGAAGAATTCAGCTTTTGTAAAAGATACATTTAACACTATTCAAAACCTAATTAAAGAAGATAGAATTTACTCAGGACATGATGTAGCTTCTGGAGGTTTAATTACAACCTTACTTGAAATGTGTTTTGCAGATAATAATATTGGGGCTAATATAGACCTTACCGCATTATCTGAAAATGATTCTATTAAGTTACTATTCTCTGAAAATACTGGAATTGTATTTCAGGGTGATGCTTCCATTGAAAAATATTTACAAGAAAATGCTATTGAGTTTTTTAAGATTGGGGAAGTTGTAAACAAAGGGACTGTAACACTAAAAAATAACGAAGACATCTTTAATTTTGATATTTCATCAATCAGAGACACTTGGTTTAAGACTTCTTATTTATTGGATCAAAAACAAACTTCAAATGGTTTAGCTGAACATCGATTCAAAAATTTCAAAAAACAACCTTTACAATTTAAATTCCCTTCTAATTTTTCAGGAAAACTTCCTAAAATAAATAGCAATCAACCAAGGCCAAAAGCAGCTATTATTCGTGAAAAAGGTAGTAATTCTGAGCGTGAAATGGCAAACGCTATGTATTTAGCAGGTTTTGATGTTAAAGATGTTCACATGACAGATCTAATATCTGGGAGAGAAACATTAGAAGATATTCAATTTATTGGAGCTGTTGGCGGTTTTTCAAATTCTGATGTCCTTGGGTCTGCAAAAGGATGGGCTGGTGCATTCTTATATAATGAGAAAGCAAAAAAAGCACTAAAATCTTTTTTTGATAGAGAAGATACATTGAGTGTTGGGATATGTAATGGATGTCAGTTATGGATGGAATTGGGATTAATAAATCCAGAACATGAAAATCATGGAAAAATGACTTATAATGATTCTAAGAAGCACGAAAGTGCTTTTACATCTGTTAAAATTCAAGAAAACAATTCAGTGATGTTATCAAGCTTAGCAGGTAGTACACTTGGAGTTTGGATATCTCATGGTGAGGGTAAGTTTACCTTCCCCTACCCTGAAGATAATTATGATATTGTAGCCAAATATGCATATGACGCCTACCCACACAATCCAAACGGTTCTGATTTTAATACTGCCATGATGTGTGACAAGTCAGGGAGACATTTAGCTACCATGCCTCATATAGAAAGATCTACATATCAATGGAATTGGGCAAACTATGTAGAAAACAGAAAAGATGAAGTTTCTCCATGGATAGAGGCATTTATTAATGCTAGGCGTTGGTTTAATAAAAAATAGAATAATTTTTTTAATTTCTTATTTTTCTCAAAAAAAAAATAAATACTATTGTTTATAACAATTTTTTATTTAGATTTGTCTTGATTGATTTTTCATTTTTAGGGGTAAAAATTTTTACATCAATTATCTAGGCTTCAGCAATGAAGCCTATTTTTTTTATCTTGCTCGTATATAAAATAATTATGACTGAAAAAATAACTCGAGTTTTTGATTGCTTAGAATATCAAAACAGCAACTATCCACAAAAGAAATCATTAGTTTATAAAGAAAATGGAAACTGGATAAGTTATTCTAGTCAAGAATTTATTTCAATTGCTAATCAAGTCAGTAGAGCATTATTAACCTTAGGAATAAAGCCAAATGATAAAATTGCAATTATTGTTCCTGTAAATCAACCTAAATGGCACTTCTTAGATATTGGAATCTTACAGATAGGTGCGCAAAATGTTCCTCTTTATGCTACATTATCTGAAAAAGATTATGAATATGTTTTAAATCATTCAGATTCTAAATATTGCTTTATTGCAGGAGATGAGATTTATGAGAAGGTTAAAGCTGTTCAAAGTAAAACTCAACTTAAAGAAATTTTTCGACTCGATGATAACTCAAAAATTGGATGGGATTCTTTTTTAGAGCTTGGAAAAAACAATAATTCTCAAGAAAAAGTTGAGGAAATTAAAAAGCAGATTAACCCACAAGACATAGCTACTATTATCTACACTTCTGGAACTACAGGAACACCAAAAGGAGTAATGCTATCGCATGAAAATATCGTTCAAAACATAAAAGTTACTGCAGATAGATTAGATCTTGTAGGTCCTAGTAAAAGAACTATTAGCTACCTACCCGTAAGTCACGTCTTTGAAAGAGTATCAGGGTATTATTGTCAAATGATGGGAATCAGTATTTTTTTTGCAGAAAGTATAGAATTATTAGGAGATAATATAAGAGAGGTTAAACCTAATATGATAGCGGTAGTTCCAAGACTTTTAGAAAAAATATTTGATAAAATTGTAGACAAAGGAAGTAAATTATCAGGGGTAAAGAAAAAGCTTTTCTTCTGGGCGTTAAAACTTGGAGAACAATATGAACCTTATCATAAAAATGGATTTTGGTATCATTTTCAACTCAATATTGCCAGAAAATTAATTTTTGGAAAATGGCAAGAAGCTTTAGGAAATAATTTAGAATTTATGGTATCAGGTAGTGCTCCTCTTCAACCAAGGTTAATAAGAGTGTTTACAGCTGCAGGAATTCCAGTTTATGAAGGCTACGGAATGACTGAATCTTCTCCAGGAGCTACATTAAATGATTTAAGACACAATGGTTTAAAAATTGGAACTGTTGGCAAACCTCTCAAGGGCATTGAAATAAAAATTGCTGATGATGGAGAAATCTTAATGAAGGGACATTGTGTGATGCAAGGCTATTACAAGAGAGACGATTTAACCTCTGAAACCATAAAGAATGGATACCTCCACTCTGGAGATATAGGAGAAATTGATTCTGAAGGGTTTTTAAAAATTACTGATAGAAAGAAAGAAATTTTCAAAACTTCTGGAGGAAAATACATAGCACCAACTGTTATTGAAAGTGAATTAAAAAAATCTCGTTTTATAGATCAAGTTATGGTGATAGGTGAAGCACAAAAAATGCCTGCTGCACTTATTCAAATTAATTTTGAATATGCAAGAGAATGGGGGAAAAGAAATGGACATAAAATAGAAAACTTTCAAGAAAACAAAGATTTAAGGCAAAGAATTCAAAAAGAAATAGATGTTTGTAATAAAAACTTTGGAAATTGGGAACAAATAAAAGAGTTTGAAATTACAAAGGAAGAGTGGACAGCAACTTCAGGCCACTTAACTCCCACACTAAAAATGAAGAGAAAAATAATTTTAGAAAAACATAAAAATCTTTACAATAAAATATATAATCTTTAATATTAAAGGTCTTAAAATATCATATTGTAAATTCTATCGATTTTTCGTAATTTGGCGTAAATAATTTTAACAAAGAAAAATTTATGTCTTCAGAAATTACAAGAATATTTGACTTCCCATATTACTCTCAAAAAAAATATAATTTACAAAAATCATTAGTAACAAAATATGGAGACAAGTGGGTGTCAACATCTAATGAAGAATATATCAGTAAAGCTAATACAATTAGTAGAGCATTGCTCAGACTAGGAATAAAGCCTAATGATAAAGTTGCTGTAATATCTACGACCAATAGAACAGAATGGAATATTGTTGATATTGGTATTCTACAGACAGGTGCTCAAAATGTTCCTATATACCCAACAATATCTAAGGAAGATTATGAATATGTTTTAAACCATTCTGAATCCATTTATTGTTTTGTGTCAGATATTTCAATTGTAGAAAAAATCAATAAAATTAAAGGAAATACAAAACTCAAAGAAGTATATACTTTTGACGAGATATCTGATGAAAAAAATTGGGAAGAACTCTTAGAATTGGGAAAAGACACTTCTAATCAAAATGATGTTGAATCTAGAAAAGATGCTGTTAAAAGTGAAGATTTAGCAACGCTTATCTATACCTCTGGAACTACAGGAAGACCCAAAGGAGTAATGTTGTCTCACGGAAATATTGTATCAAATGTTTTAACAAGTGAAGAAAGTGTTCCGTTGACCAAAGGAAATGATAAGGCACTAAGTTTTCTCCCAGTATGTCATATTTTTGAACGTATGATACTTTATTTATACCAATACTGTGGTGTAGAAATATATTTTGCTGAAGGGGTTGAAAAATTAGTAGAAAATTCACAAGAAGTAAAGCCTCATGTTATGACGGCTGTTCCAAGGTTATATGAAAAAATATATGACAGTATTGTCTTAAAAGGACAAGAATTAACTGGCATTAAAAAGAAATTGTTTTTTTGGGCCGTAGATCTTGGTTTAAAATATGAACCTTATGGTGCAAATGGTTGGTGGTATGAAAAACAATTAGGCTTGGCTCGTAAACTAATTTTCTCAAAATGGCAAGCTGCTTTGGGAGGAGAGCTTAAATTAATGGTTTCTGGAGCTTCTGCGTTACAGCAAAGATTAACAAGAGTTTTTACTGCAGCTGGAATGCCAATTATGGAAGGATATGGATTAACTGAAACGTCTCCAGTGACATCAGTTAGTTTTATGGAACAAAATGGTGTTCGTGGGTTTAGAGTTGGAACTGTAGGTAGAATTTTAAAAAATGTGGAAGTAAAAATTGCTGAAAATGGTGAGATTTTAGTAAAAGGGCCAAATGTAATGCAGGGGTATTACAAAGATCCTGAAAAAACAGCTGAAGTTATTAAAAACGGTTATTTTCACACCGGTGATAAAGGAGAAATAGACTCGGATGGATTTTTAAAAATTACAGGAAGAACAAAGGAAATGTTTAAAACCTCAGGAGGTAAATACATCGTTCCACCCCTACTTGAGGGAGAGTTAAAGCAATCTTTATTTATAGAACAAGTTATGGTTATTGGTGAAAATGAGAAAATGCCAGCTGCTCTAATACAACCAAACTTTGTTTTTATTAAAGATTGGATTGAAAGAAAAGGTCACAAAATTGGGACCTCTTGTGAGGAAATTGCTAATGCTCAAATTATCATCGATAGAATTCAGTTAGAAGTAGATCAATGTAACAAGAATTTTGGAAAATGGGAACAAATCAAAAAGTTTGAATTGACACCCAATGAGTGGACAATAGATGGAGGACATTTAACACCCACAATGAAAATGAAAAGAGAAATTATAAAAGAAAATTACAAAGACCTCTATGAAAAAATTTATAGAGGATAATTATCTAAAGCGCTGTTTTAACAGCGCTTTTTTATTGTATAAGAATTAAAACTTGAGAATCTTTATTTTTTTTCTTTCAAAAGTTCAGGGAATTTTTTCTTAAAACGCTTTAACCTTGGAATAGATACGTTTCTTACATAGCTATTGTAAGGATTCAGTTTCTCATAATTTTGATGATAGGATTCAGCCTCATAAAAAATAACATGTTTGGTTACCTCAGTAACAATTTTATTCTCATAAAATTCTTTATTTAACTTACGAACAGCCTTTTCAATAATCTCTTTCTCTTCTAAGGAGTTATAAAAGGCAATTGATCTGTATTGACTTCCATAATCTGGGTGTTGTCCATTTTTGGTTGTTGGATCATGAGAACCAAAAAATACATCTACTAATATTTTGAAACTTACTCTTTGAGGATCATAATACACTGCAACTGCCTCAGCATGCCCAGTTCTACCTGTTCCAATGGTTTGATATGTAGGATTTTTTGTGTGACCTCCTGCATAACCCGAAATGGCTTCACTTACACCTTCTACACTTTCAAAAATAGCTTCTACACACCAAAAACAACCACTAGCAAAATATGCTACTTCGTCATTAGGGTTAATCTCTTGAATTACGACATCAGGTGTTTTGAATGATTCCTTAAAACTAAGAGAGATGGCTAAAAAAATTAACACACAAGTGAAAATAATATTCTTATTTACTTTCATATTTAAATTTATTTCAATGTTATTCTCAAAAGTAATTAATTCTTACAATTTGTTTACAACTTTAGTGTTTTGTTAAGAAAGCATATTGTAATTACTAGAGTAGATACTTACATTTGTTAGACAAAGATACGCAAACATATATGGAGCATTTTATAGTTTCTGCACGTAAATACAGACCACAAAATTTTGAGGATGTTGTTGGGCAACAAACGATCACAAACACGCTTCAAAATGCTATAAAAAACAACCATTTAGCACAAGCTTTACTTTTTACAGGACCAAGAGGAGTTGGAAAAACTTCCTGTGCTAGAATTTTAGCAAAAGAAATTAATCAGCAGAATTCAACTTCAGATGAAGAAGATTTTGCTTTTAATATTTTTGAATTAGATGCTGCTTCAAATAATTCAGTTGATGACATCAGGAGTTTAACAGAACAAGTAAGAATACCACCACAAACTGGTAATTATAAAGTCTATATTATAGATGAAGTTCATATGTTATCTCAAGCAGCTTTTAATGCTTTTTTAAAGACTTTAGAGGAACCTCCTGCCCATGCTATATTTATTTTAGCAACCACAGAAAAGCATAAAATTATTCCAACAATTTTATCGCGTTGTCAAATTTTTGATTTTAAACGCATTACTGTTTTAGATTCAAAAAACTTTTTAAAAACAATCTCAGAAAAAGAAGGCATTATTGCAGATGATGACGCACTTCATATTATTGCTCAAAAAGCAGATGGTGCAATGCGTGACGCTTTATCAATTTTTGATAGAGTTATAAGTTTTTCTGGGAATAAATTAACCCGAGAAGCAGTTACTCAAAACTTAAATGTTCTAGATTATGATACTTATTTTTCAATGACAGATTTGTTATTGGAAAATAAAATTCCAGAAGTTCTAAATAACTTCAACACTATTTTAGCTAAAGGTTTTGAAGGGCATCATTTTATTAGTGGGTTGGCCTCTCATTTTAGAGACGTATTAGTTGCAAAGGATAATTCTACGATCAAACTTCTTGAAGTTGGTGATAATGCCAAAAAGAAATACCTTGAGCAATCTTCCAAAGCGTCTATTTCTTTTCTCATACAATCTATAGAAAAAGCCAATCAATGTGACTTAAATTACAGGACTAGTAAAAATCAGCGCCTTCTTGTTGAGTTAACTTTAATGCAAATTGCCTCTATCACTTTTGATGGAGAAAAAAAAAAGTCAGCTAACTACATAATACCAGCAACATTTTTCACTTCAATATCTCCGGTAAAAAAACAGGAAATCATAGAAAAATCAAAACCTATAAAAAAAGAGGTTTTAGAAAATTCTATGGAGAAAGTAGTTTCTGAAGCAAAAGAAATTACAAAGCCTCCAATTTTGCAAAACCTTAAAAGAAGAAATAACTCACTTTCCTTGAAAAGTATTCATCACAAGAAGGAACAGCAAAAGAAACCAAGTGAAGTTAATTATGAAAATCATCCAAAAGATTCATTTTCTGAGGAAGATTTGCAAAAAATATGGAGTGAGTATCAAAAATCACAAATTAAAAAAGGTGAAAAAAGTATGGCCTCAATTTTAGCCGCTTCTCTACCTAAACTTGCAGAAAATTTTAATATTGAATTTGTGCTCCCTAATAAACTTATGGAGGATCAATTAAAGTCAGGGAAACCAAAATTACTAAAGTTTTTAAGAGAGTCTCTAAATAATTATAGCATTACCATTAATGTAACAGTAAATGAAACTGTAGAAAAGAAGTTTGCCTATACTCCACAAGAGAAGTACAATAAATTAAAAGAGAAAAATCCACACATTGAAAAACTTAAAGACACTTTCCAATTAGACCTCTAGTGTTTTTAAATTTTTTGCCCTACATAAATCAAAGTAACACCTTCTTTAGGTATTTTTTTTGACTCAAATTCATTAATTACGAATATATTGTTAGTGGAGGTCTTAACAAATAATGGAATAGATTCTAATTGATTGTGTAACTTCTCAAGAGTTTGTTTGTAATCTTTATCTGAATCGATTATTATTTCATATAAATTTGGGAAATCTCTGACAGCTTCGCTAAGGTTTATATAATCATCCTTAGGTGTAAAAAACTGATTTTTAAACTCAAAATCTTGGCTCTTTACCTCATCTGCACTAATTAATCGGAAAGAACCATGTTCCCCAAAAGTAGTTGCAAAGTTTTTTACTGCAAACTTATTTACAGCATCACTTCCAGACAAAGCAATTAAATATCCAATATCATTTAATTCGATATTATCAGTTAAATCATCATCATATATATTAACAACATAGGCCTCTAATCCTTGATTATTTGAGTGTTCTATAAATGAGGTATTAGCATCAATCAATACTACTCTTTTTCCAGAATTTTGTAAATAACTAGCTATAAGTCTAGATGCTTTAGATGCTCCAACAATAAGAATACCATCAGAATTCTTCAAAAATACACCTACAATTTTTGCAAATAATCTAGCTGTAGTGGCATTTAACAATACAGTTCCTAAAACAATCATAAAAACTAATGGTGTAATATACTCTGCTCCCTCTACACCTTGCTTTAATAATTTACTTCCAAAAAGAGAAGCAATACCAGCCGCTACAATACCTCTTGGACCTACCCAACTTATAAAAAGTTTTTCTTTGAATTTTAAATTTGATTTATAAGTACTTAAGAATACACCTAGGGGTCTAATGATGAAAACTATAAGAAAAAATAATAGTGCTGTTTTCCAATTATAAAGTAGCATTAAATCTACCATATTTATATTTGCTGACAAAAGAATAAATAGAATTGAAATTAATAAAACACTTAATGATTCTTTAAAATACAATAGCTCTTTCAGATTTTTTAATTTCCCATTTCCAAGCACCATACCCATCACTACAACCGCTAGTAATCCAGATTCGTGAGCAAATATTTCCGATTCTACAAATACAAATAGAACCGTTGACAAGGACACCACATTTAAAAGATAATGAGGTACCCACTTTTTATTAATTATAAAAGTTAATGCATGAGCAAAAGTAAATCCAAAGGAAGTTCCGAATAATAATATTTTTCCAAATTCAGTAAGAGCAGTTTTAGTAAAACCACTCCCCCCACCTACACTTATAAACTCGAAAACCAAAACTGCCACTAAAGCTCCTATAGGATCAATTAATATTCCTTCCCATTTTAAAACAGCAGAAATATCTTTCCTTAATGGTATATTTCTAAGAATAGGTGTTATAACTGTTGGGCCTGTAACAATGATTAAACCTGAAAATAAAAAAGATACTTCCCAAGACAAGTTAAAAATATAATGTGCTAAAAAACCAGCACCAAAAAAAGTAACGGAAGAACCTAAGGTAATTAACTTCGTGATAACTGGTCCAACATTTTTAATTTCATCTCTTTTTAAAGTTAAACCTCCTTCAAATAAAATAATACTTATGGCTAATGAAACAAAATAATACAATCCATCTCCAGGAAAAAGTCCATAAGTTCCATTCCATATGGGCTCTATGTATTTTGTTTTATCGTCTGTTAAAAATTCAGCAGCAATTGGCCCTACTAAAAGACCAATCAAAATTAAAGGAAGTATTGCAGGTATTTTAAATCTCCAAGCCACCCACTGAGCCAATATCCCTAGTATAATTATTCCTGCTAATTCTAACATATTTATAAAAATATTAATTTCTAAAATACAAAAAATAGTTAAACTTAAAAGTAGTCTAAAGTTTAATTTTATGTTTTTTTCTTAAAATGAATGTTCTATATTGTACTTTTAATTTGTAAAAAAAACACCATTGCAAAGCATAAAAAAAATTTTAGTTGGGATTGCTTTTTCTCCAAACTTAAAACCGAATATTTTTGAAGCTATTCGGTTAGCTAATATGTTTGGTGCTCAACTAGTTGGTGTTCATGTTGGTGAGAAAACATCTAAAAAAGAAAAACAGTTAATACAATTGATTTCTGAGGCACCTGATTTACATTCCCCAATAAAAACGGTTTGGAAAAAAGGAAAACCAGTTGATATTATTCTCTCTACAAGTCTAGAAGAAAATATTGACCTTCTAATTTTAGGGGCTATACAACAAGAAAATATATATAAATACTATGTTGGATCAGTAGCCAGAGAATTAACTAGAAAGGCCAGTTGTTCAGTTTTACTTCTTATAAAACCCTCTATAGATAGAGTTAAATGCAATCATATCGTTGTAAATGGGTTAAAAGATAAAAAGACTAACGAAACCATAAAGGCTTCTTTTTTAATTTCTAGGGCTTTAGCATGTAAAAGAATTACTATCGTTGAAGAAATTAGTCAAAAAGAAATTGAAGTAAAAGTATCAGATGATTATTCATTACGAAAAGCAACTATTGAAAAAGAAAAATTAAAAAGAAGAGAAGACTCTAGAGTTCATAAAATATTGGAAACTATTAACACTGAAGGAATTTCAGTTAAAATTCAAAGTATTTTTGGTAAACGTGGATACTCAATTGGGCATTACGCCAAAGTAAAAAGAGCTGATTTATTAGTTATGAATGCCCCAACTAAAACCACAATCTTAGATAGAATTTTCCCCCATGATATTGAGTATATTCTCTCAGAACTACCTACAGACGTTTTAATTGTAAAATAATGAATAAAAAAAGTTCTAGAGATATATTCGTTAGTGATCTTCCAAGAAATATTTTCTCAGGGTTTGTGGTGTCTTTGGTTGCTTTACCTTTAGGTTTAGGTTTAGCTTTAGCATCTGGCGCACCTCCAATTTCTGGTATCATAGCAGCAATAGTTGGTGGTGTTATTTGTGCTATTTTAGGTGGTTCTAATGTAACGATCACCGGACCTGGAAACGGTTTGGTAGTTGTTATTTTAAGTGCAATTACCATCCTAGGAGAAGGAAATATGTATGAGGGTTATCTTTATACTCTTGCAGCTATTATTATATCTGGAGCACTTATGTTTTTTTTAGGAGTTCTTAGATTAGGGTCATTAAGTAATTTCTTTCCCTCATCGGCAATACAAGGAATGTTAGCGGCTATCGGAATAGGAATATTAGCAAAGCAGATTCATGTAATGCTAGGGAACCTAGGTGCGTCAGGAAGTATTTTAGAATTACTTTATTTTATCCCTGAAGACGTATTGATATTTATTAAAACAGCTGATAAAAGTGTATTTTATGCAGGATCTGTTGGTATAATTAGTTTATTAATAATGATATTTTACAGTAAAATAAGAAATAAATATTTTCAATTGGTACCTGCGCCAATGTGGATTGTGCTTGTTAGTGTTGGGATGTATTATTATTTTGAAATCTTTTCAACCGAAACATATCCGATAGCAGATGAATTCATGATCAATTTGCCTGATAAGATTTTTAGCAAATTTCCACAACCTAATTTCACCAAACTATTTACCTATGAATTTATTAGTGCTGTTATTGCCATTACTTTAATTGCAAGTATTGAATCTCTCTTGAGTATAAAGGCAGTAGATAAATTAGATCCTGATAAAAGAAGATCAAACATAAATAAAGATATTCGATCATTAGGGATAGCTACAGTAATAAGTGGTTTTTTAGGAGGATTAAATGTAGTTACTGTAATTGCACGAAGCTCGGTAAATGTTAATAATAGAGGAAGTAATAGGTCAGCGAACTTTTTCCATGCACTTTTCCTAATTGCCTTTATTGTTTTATTTGCAAATGAATTAAGGCATATACCATTATCAGCGTTGGCAGCTATATTAGTATATACTGGCTATAAATTGGCATCACCAGAAAATATTAAAAAAACATTTCAAGTAGGTTCAGAACAATTGATTATATTCTTAATTACCTTATTTGTTACAGTGGTCACAAACCTAATCAGTGGTATTTTAATTGGTATACTCACTACATTTATAATTCATATCGTTATCAATAAAAATATTTCTTTATTCATAAGAAATTTACTGAAACCAAATGTTTTGATGTTTGAAGAAGACGAAAAATATTTTGTAAGTATAGAGAACTTTTCAAGTTTTTTAAACTATTCTAAGTTAAAATCAAAATTAGATCAAATCCCAGAAACCGAAGATGTAATTATAGATTTTTCAAGGTGTGATTTTGTGGATCATACGGTAATGGAAAATATAAACAGCTATTCTGAAAGCTTCAGAAGAAAAGGTGGACATTTTGAAATTATAGGTTTAGATGGCTATAAATCGGGAAGTAATCATCCATTTGCACTAAGGAAATTTGTTATTGGAAAACCAAAGGATAAAACTATTACACTAACAAAAAGGCAAAAGTCACTGCATAAGATTAGTGAGGGTTTACACTGGAATTATACTTCTGAATACAAAAAAGAAATTAAAGAGCTTCCAAATTTTGGTTACTTTAAAACTAGACAAATTACTAAAGTATCAAACATTTTGTCTAATGAAGAATGCACATTGTTTGATTTAGAATTCTCTGAAGGAGAATTAATCGCTAAACAAAATGTTAAAGTAACAATGATGTATTTAGAATTAAAAAATAATATTCCTCAGTTTACACTTGATAAAGAAGGGATTTTTGAATACATAATTCATTTTGCAGGGTTTAAAGATATTGATATTGACAATCATCCAGACTTTTCTAAACGATTTTACTTATCTGGAAAGAATGAAGAAAAAATAAGAGAATTTTTTAGTGATGAACTTATTTTATTTTTTGAAAGCAATAAGTATTATCATATAGAGTCTAATGAAAACGGGTTATTAATATTTGGAAATGAACGCTTAGCAGGGGTTAAAGAAATTAAAGCTTTAGCTGATTTTGGACTAAGATTAAAACAAAATATTTCATAAACTTTATAACATAAGTAACCTGAAAGTTATTGGAATAAAAAATAAAAAAACATGCTTGGATTAAAATTTGAAACAGCTACTTCGTGGGTAGATATTGCCAAAGATAATTTAGAACAAATTCTTACTGATCATGCTTTTGCAGAACAAAAAGCATCAGCCAATGCCATTTCAATCATCATTAATTACTCTGAGGAAACAGCATTGGTAAAAGATATGACAGCCATTGCCTTAGAAGAATTAGAGCATTTCAAAATGGTTCATGAATTAATGACTAAAAGAGGAATGCTTCTAGGAAGAGAACAACATAATGATTATGCAAAATCTCTTCAGAAATTTTTTCCAAAAACAAAGGACAGACCTACAGCACTAATTCATAGATTATTAGTAGCTGCTTTAATTGAAGCACGAAGTTGTGAACGTTTTAAAGTATTTTCAGAAAACATGGAAGATCAAGAACTTTCTAAATTTTATAAAGATTTAATGATTTCAGAAGCAAATCATTACACATTATTCTTGGGATATGCTAGAAAGTATATGGATAGAAAAATTGTTGACCAAAAATGGGAGGACCTTATAAAATTTGAAGCTGAAATGATGAAAACAAGGGGGAAAACTGCAAGAGTTCACGGTTAATTCTAATACGCTTATGTTTAGTAAAGAAGAATCTGCTTCACTTAGAAAAGAGTTTTGGACATGTTTTGGAAAATCCTTTCCACGAAAATGGATTTTATACAATACTAAAATAAAAGGGCTAAGTTTTAAATTTGTAGCCAATCGAAAGAATGCAATGATTTGTCTGGACATAGAAAACCCTGATAAAATGTCAAATAAAATTCTTTTTGAAAAAATACTGTCTTTACAAACAATTTTAAAAGAAGACTATTTATCTGAAGTTATTTTTGAGGATTCTTATAGGTTAGAAAATGAAAAAATAATTCATCGAATTTATATAAATCATAAAGATAAATTTAGCATCTATAATAAAAACACCTGGAGTTCTTGCTATAATTTTTATGTAGAAGTAATGCCTAAATTTGAACTATTTTTTCTTGAATACAAAGACATAATCAATTGTATTTAAAATCAAGTTAAAAATTTAATACTTAATGGATAATTTGGCTCTTGATTTTTACTTGCTCTTAGGGCATTAATTATGGGGAAAATTACGTAAAATATACCTATAACAATAAACCCAAGAATTCCCAAACCAAATAAAAGTATAGCTGGTACACAAATTAATAAATAAATAAACATTGAAATTCTAAAGTTTAATATGGCTTTACCATGCCTATCCATATCAAAAACTTCATCTTTTTTAATTAACCAAATAATTAGAGGTACAAGAAAGCCCCCAATACCAGTAATAAAATCTAACAACTGACTTAGGTGGGTTAAAACCAATAACTGTCTATTTTCTATCATCATTTTGATTATTTATTGATTGTATACTATTTAGACGTGTAAAAATACTTCTTGTTACACTTTAGGGAATAAATATAATGAACTTGTATATTTGTACCATGGTTCAAAAAGATTCTATAATAGCTTTAGCTACTCCGTCAGGAATTGGAGCTATATCGGTAATTCGTATCTCTGGAGAAGATGCAATAGATATCCTTTCAAAGTTTTTCGTATCTAAAAGCGGCAAACTATTAAAGAATCAAAAAACACATACCATTCATTTAGGGAATATTATAAATAATACTCAAATAATCGATGAAGTGTTAGTTTCTGTGTTTAAAAATCCCCGTTCCTATACCGGAGAAAATGTTGTAGAAATCTCTTGCCATGGCTCGAGTTTCATTCAACAAGAAATCATTCAATTATTTCTTAAGAATGGGTGTAGAATGGCAGACAATGGTGAGTTTACCATGAGAGCATTTTTGAACGGAAAAATGGATTTAAGTCAAGCCGAAGCTGTGGCAGACGTAATTGCTTCAAATTCAGCAGCATCTCATCAAATGGCGATCCAACAAATGCGTGGAGGTATTACTAATGAATTAAAGGAATTAAGAGCCCAGTTATTGGATTTTGCAGCGTTGATAGAACTAGAATTAGATTTTTCTGGTGAAGATGTTGAATTTGCAGACAGAGCTAAATTTAAAGAATTAGTTTTTACAATTACCTCTGTTTTAAAACGTTTAATTGAAAGTTTTTCTTTTGGAAATGCCATGAAAAATGGAATACCTGTTGCCATTATAGGTGAGCCAAATGTTGGAAAATCTACCCTATTGAACACTTTATTAAATGAAGAAAAAGCGATTGTATCTGATATAGCAGGAACTACAAGAGATGCGATTGAAGATGAATTAATTATTGATGGGGTTGCTTTCAGATTTATCGATACAGCTGGTATCAGAGAGACCAATGATCGTATAGAAAATATTGGTATTAAAAAAGCTTATGAAAAAGCAGAAAATGCTCAATTAATTATCTTCCTCATCGACTCTAATAAATTTTCTTCATCCAAAGAGGTTTTTCTATCTGAAATTACAACAATTAAAAATCGTTTTCCTAAAAAAAGAGTTTTGGTAATTGCCAATAAAATAGACACTATTTCAACTACTGAGAAAAATGAAATAAATGCTGAGATAGAAGACATTTTATTACTTTCTGCCAAACAAAATATTGGGGTAGAAACCCTTTTAAAACATTTAACTTCCCTAGTTAATAAAGGGGCTTTGAGCAATAATGAAACTATAGTCACGAACTCTCGACATTTTGAGGCACTAAACAATGCTTTAACAGCTATTATATCTGTTAAGAAAGGAATTGATTTAGAAATCTCTACAGACTTATTTTCTATAGATATTAGGGAATGCTTAAGGCATTTAGGAAATATTACTGGAGAATATGACGTGGATAAAGATATTTTAGGACATATTTTTTCAAATTTCTGTATTGGAAAATAAAGTTACTTTCCCTTTATTAGCTCATACCTGATTTTATTATAAAAAAGAGGTTTTATGAATTATTAATATAAGATCTACATATTTCTTTTATAGATTCCGTTATTCTATTTAACTCTTCATTCATTTTTATCTTTTCTTTTAAAATACTTTGATCGTAAGAAATAAGTTTTACAAAAAAAATTAATTATTCTTTAAGCCGCTAACTCCCTCAATGCTCTAACAAAAACATCCAATTCATCTGTAGTAGTAAATACATTAGGACTGATTCTACAGCCTTTTACATTAGCATAATTAATGGCAACGGTAAATATATTATAATCATTCATTAACTTTTTTTCTAATTCACTAGGAGTCCTATTTTTAAGACCAACATTTGCTATCCCACAGGCTCTAAAAGAATCATTTGGTGTGTTCACAATTATGTTAGATTGATTTCTAACTTTTTTAGTCCAATATTCTTGTAAATAACGGAGTCTAGATTCTTTTCTCTCTGCTCCCAACATATCATAATATTCTATAGCATTTTCTATAGTTAAATCATGATATACAGGATGGGTTCCAATATGGTTTAATCTAGAAATATCTCCCGGCTCTCTGTGGTGTTCTGCGAATACAGGCCAAAGTTTATCTATATGCTTATCATCTACATATAACATTCCTGTACCTAGTGGAACTGCTAACCATTTATGTAAACTAGAGCCATAATAATCACAACCTAAATCATCTATTTTAAATTGAAAGTGTCCTACACAATGTGCACCATCAACCATTACCTGAACCCCCTTCCTGTGAGCCATTTCACAAATCTTTTTGATAGGTAATATATGACCAGTAATATTAATCATATGACACACCATTAGTAACTTGGTTTTAGAAGTTATTACACTTTCATAAATGCTAACTATTTCTTCATCAGAGGCGGGATGATTAGGAATAGAAACTACAATGTTTTTTGTTCCATACCGCTTCGAAATCTGCTCAAACATCATTTGCATTGCACCATAGTCTTGTTTGGCATAAACCGCTTCATCTCCCTTTATCCAATCCATACCCTTAATAACCATGTCTAATGATTCTGTAGTATTTCTCGTTATAATTAAATTTTCATCACTGGTTCCCACGACTCTAGCCAATTTAGAAACCATAGATTTTTTATTATCCCATTGAACAGTTCTCATGTAATAAGATCCTTCATAATTTACCATTTTAGCATGATCTAACATATGATTTAATGTAGGGTTAGGAATAATATTATAGTAACCACTTTCTAGATTAATATAATCGGGTTTCAATGAATAATCTTTTCTAACCTGTAACCAAAAATCTTCCTCAGAAGCTATCTGTTTAGGTGATAAATGTTCAAAAGTCTTGAGAGTATTCGCAAAAGAAGTATTAATTAAAGGAAGACCAACTGCTGCAAGAGATACATTTTTTAAAAATTCTCTTTTATTCATTATTTTTAGTTTTCTTTAAAGATAAAGAAATAACTAAAAAATACAAATATCTGTTAATTAGAATTTTACAAAAGAAAATACTGCTATAAATTGTAAAATTATTTTAAAGGAGTACCGTATAAATCGAAGTCCCCAGCCTCATAAATTTTAACAGAAACAAATTCACCTATTTTTATGTAATGTTCTCTAGCATCAACTAGAACATCATTGTCTACATCTGGAGAATCAAATTCTGTTCTACCATAAAAATAATTTCCTTCTTTTCTATCAAACAAACAAGTAAACGTTTTTCCTATTTTTTCTTGATTAATTTCCCAAGAAATTTGCGATTGGATTTCCATAATTTCATTCACTCTCCGGAACTTTACCTCTGCTGGGACGTTATCTTCTAAAACAAATGCACCTGTATTTTCTTCATGTGAATATTCAAAAGCACCCAAACGCTCAAAACGCATTTCCTCAACCCAATCTTTTAATTCTTGAAATTGTTCTTCTGTTTCACCAGGGTATCCAACAATTAATGTAGTTCTAATCCCCATATTAGGAACTGCTTCTCGGAACTTATGAATCAAAGCTGTTGTCTTTTCATGGGTAGTACCCCGTTTCATAGATTTTAAAATCTCTGTATTGATGTGCTGTAAAGGAATATCTAAATAATTACAAACCTTTGGTTCATTTTTCATAACCTCTAAAACATCCATTGGAAAACCAGTTGGAAATGCATAATGCATACGAATCCATTCAATTCCATCTACTTTAGCTAAAGCTTCTAAAAGAGACGCTAATGCTCTTTTTTTATAGATATCTAGACCATAATAGGTTAAATCTTGAGCAATGAGCATAATTTCTTTGATGCCCTTCTCAGCTAATTTCTCTGCTTCAATAACTAGTTCTTCAATTGGAGTAGATTTGTGTTTTCCACGCATCAAAGGAATAGCACAAAAAGAACATGGACGATCACAACCTTCCGCTATTTTTAAATAGGCATAATGTTTTGGTGTAGTAGTTAAACGTTCACCTATAAGCTCATGTTTATAATCTGCCTCTAAAACTTTTAAAAGATTTGGTAAATCATGTGTGCCAAAATACTGATCTACATCTGTAATTTCTTTTTCTAAATCAGGCTTGTAACGTTCACTTAAACAACCGGTTACAAAAACCTTATCTACATCACCTGCTACTTTCTTTTCTACATAGTGTAAAATGGTATCTACAGACTCCTCCTTTGCTTTACCAATAAAACCACAAGTATTAATTACAACAATATTACCTTCATCATTTTCATCTTCATGAACAACATCTTTGCCATTAGCCTTTAACTGTCCCATCAAAACTTCAGAATCATAAATATTTTTAGAACATCCTAACGTAACTACATTAATCTTATTTTTCTTTACCGATTTAGTTCTCATTATTATTTTTTAAGGATGACAAAAATACGTTTTATAAAGTGAATTTTAATTGAAATTTTCTGGTTGTTTTCTATGCTTAGTTAATTGTTCAAAGATATACCCTAGTAATAATAATTTACCTTCCTCATTTGATTTTCCAATAAAAGTAAGGCTAATTGGCTCTCCAGTTTCCTTATACCCCATAGGTATTGTAAGGTTTGGGTATTCAGCAACTGCAGAATATGCAGAATGGAAATTATTAACCGATAAAATAGCATCTAAGTTCTGTGTTTCTAAAACACCAAAAAAATTTCTTGCTCTACTCTTTAGATTAACTTTAATGCGTTCAAGATTAGCTTCCGATGTTGAATCTTTTCCAATATTTATAAGTCTCAATTGGCCATATGGAGCTCTTATTTTTTTTTCTTTATTGTTATATGAAATGATGTCTGTCACATCTGAAACCTCAACCTCTTTATCTGCATAATTTTTTAAATATTTTGGTAATTCATGTTTCATTTCAAGGTTTAAGATTGATAAAAAACCTGGAAGTTTAATTTTTCTCGGAGCTATCAATATTATTTCACCACCAGCTTCTTCTATTAGATCCATGTTTTTCTTAAAAATTGAATCTCTAAAAATATCTTTAAATACTCCAAATCGTTTTCCTTTGAAAGATTCTTCTAAATCAGTTAAATCCTCTACAACTTCAAAAGATTTGGGGTCAGAAGCATCAAAACCTAGCATTGAATTGAACAAAATAAAACTATCAGTAACATTTTTAGTCATAGGCCCAGGGGTATCTAAAGTACTAGAAATAGGAACAATTCCAGTTCTACTTAACAACCCGACAGTAGGCTTTAAACCCACAACAGAATTCTGACTAGATGGAGAAGTTATGGATCCCGATGTTTCTGTACCAACAGCTGCAACTGCATAATTTGCAGCTACACTTGCACCGCTTCCAGAGCTTGAACCTCCAGATTCAAAAATAGCTCTACCATATGGATTTAAAGTTTGCCCACCCGTGGCACTATAACCTACTGGGCAAGTACCACAAAAATAATAAGCCCATTCACTTAAGTTTGACTTTCCTAAGATAATTGCACCAGCTTCTTTTAATCTTTTTATGATAAAAGCATCTTGGGTATTCTTATTTTTTGATAAAACTATAGCACCTGCTGTTGTTGGCATTCCAGCTGTGTTAATATTGTCTTTAATTAACACTGGCATTCCATAGATAGAAATATCTAACAAAAGTTTATTATTATCTCTATTTAGATCTCTTTCCCTTGCCTCTTCCAAAACATTCGGATTTAAAGAAATAATGGCATTCAATGCAGTTTCATTATTGCTTTCAAATTTTCTTATTCTGTATAAATAAAATAAAGTTAATTTTTCATGTGATAAAAGTCCTTTAGCTATACTTTTTTGAATGGATGGAATATTTTGCTCTAAAATTAAAGGTTTTAACTTATTATATTCTTCTTCGGAAAAATTGGTAGCAAGCTCATCATTGAACGGTTTAAAATTAGCATTCATATCCAAAACCTTAGATTGGAATAACTTAAATTTCATTCTAGAAATATTATGCTCTTGCTGTTTTTTTATAAGCTCTGATTCATCATATACTTTAAAAAAAATTGAATTGTTTTTATTTTTACATGAAAATAAAACCAAAAAAGCCATAAGAAAGATTATTTTTTTCATGTGATAATTTTTTAATTTTTATAGAACTACATCATTTATTAAACCGTAATTTATAACATAAATCAGTAATGTTGATTGTATATTTTAATAATGATATCAAAGATACTTTTTATAACGTAAAAAATAAAAAAGGGTCCTAATTATTCAATTTAAAGTTTAAGAAATTAATTTAATATTTTTACATTGATAAATCTTATCAACTCATATGTATTCAATTCTTAAAAAAAGAAACTAAACCTAATAATAATCTTATTAAAAATGAAAAAAAATACTTTACTAGTATTACTTGTGATTTTTTTATTTTCTAACAAATTTTTTGGACAAAACACCAATAAAGACAATAATTACACATTTAAAAGAGGAGATTATAACGGAATTGGAAAATGGTATATGGGCAGAGAAATTGCTTATGTAATGGGTTTTGAAGGTATTGGTTGGTTAGAAAGGTCTGAACGTGAAGAAGAGGAAGATGTTTCTAAATTAATTAAAAATATGAGAATAAAACCCAATGATATTGTTGCTGACATTGGAGCTGGATCTGGATACCACACATTTAAAATAGCCGCTTTAACTAAGAATGGTTTTGTGTATGCCGTAGACATTCAACCAGAAATGTTAATGGTGATAGAAGAAACTAAAGAATCTGGTAAAATCAAAAATATTGAAACTATTCTAGGAACTGAAAAAAGTATTCAATTGCCATCAAATTCAGTTGATAAAATTTTAATGGTGGATGTATATCATGAATTTAATTTTCCGGCAGAAATCATTGTTTCAATAAAAAAAGCATTGAAACCAAATGGAGAGTTATTCTTAATTGAATATAGAAGTGAAGACTCTAGTGTTCCCATTAAAGCTATACATAAAATGTCTGAAAAACAAGCTGTCAGAGAAATGGAAGCAGCAGGCTTTAAACTCAAAAAAAATATAACTAACCTTCCCTGGCAACATTGTATGGTTTTTGTTATAAAAAATTAAAAGCACTAAAAGTAAATTGAATTTTATAATACCTAAATCATAGTTTATGAAAAAATTACCAAAATGGAAGGCATTTCTAATAATAGCATCAGCTTTGATTGCTGCATTTGCAATGGTTTATGAGGCTTATATTAGAATGGTTAACGCTTAATAGCTTTATCTAAACTTAACTACAACTGCACCATTTAATAGTATGTGGTTATCATACAATACTGGCTGTAAATAACTTGTTTAACCTACTTACGTGGATTAGAAGTTGCTGGTTTAAAAGAAAAAACCCAAAAAATCTCGATAGTAATTTTTAATTGGTACTACCCTACTCAAATAAGATCGGTTTTCTTTTGATGGGAGGTGTTTGTATAAGTATGTATAATAGTGAGGTTCTGGGTGTCTTAAAAGAAGAAGATATGCCTATGGTTTAGTGGTTTAATGCTTTGGAGGAGCCCGTTAAATCAAACTCATAAGTATATTTTGGTATTTGATATTTATTTGAAGTTTTAGACGTGTCATACTCTCCTGTATTTTCATTTTTATAACCATTCCAATTAAACAATTTTCCAAATCTTAGGTATAGTTTTTTGCCAGCTTTTAATCTCTCTACAAATTCATAATTTTCCTTTTGCTGAGATTTATATAACCAACCATTAAATTGTAATTCAATTGGCACCTTTATAGGTTCTTCAAGTTCTTTATCATTTTCAAAATCATAAAACATGTCAGTCCATCCTATATAAGTTACAAACTGTCCTGAAAATTTTCCATCGATCACATATTCGAAAGTTGCATAGGTTCTATTTGTTTGGCTATATTCAATTTCTTTTGGATAATCCGCCCAACCTATTAACTCAATATGAAAAGATTTATTTGGGATATATAAATATTCTTCTTTACCATTTCCATCATTCCAATCAACGTAATTATTCGTATAATTTTGTATTTTAATTCCTATTTCTACATTTTTTGACCCATAATGAGAAAGTGATTTACCTTGCGTTCTAGCAACTAATTCTTTAATAGGTTCACTATCCTTTATTTCCTTCTTTTTAAAGGGGTCTGTTTGATTATGAAGCATCTTCTCTAGAGGATAAACCTTTGATGAATACCAATTGCCATAAGAAGCATTAATCCTTCCTCTTGGGTTTTCATAATTTGGTTTTATTTCTCCTTTGTTTATATATTCTGTGCTGTTTTCATTTGAATTGTATGTATTAGAACTAGATGTGTCAGAATCTGAATATCCCCTATCAAATCCTTTTTTTACTGCAGCAATTCTCTTATCATAATTGGGGTGAGTTGAATATAGATCACTTTCATTAGAAGCAATTAAATCTATAGTTTCTTCAATTTGCGAATATGAAGCTCCCAATTTTGAAACTATAAAACTTGCAAATTCATCTGCCTCAAGTTCTTCTTTTCTTCTATCTTCTAAAGATTGATCATCTAAAACAGTAGCTAATAAGAAATCTCTTGTATGACCATTTATATGATGACCAACCTCGTGTGCAAGTATAAATAGACTAGACCAGTTGTTAGTTAATTGAGTAAGCTTTCTCATAAATGCCTCATCAAATAGTATAAACCTTTCTCCCTTAAAAGTAACAGCTAATGCATTACTAATGTCATCACAAGGAACAAGAGTAAAATTTTTAGAGGCACCAATTACATTAAGTATTTTATCTAATGATTCATTGGCTTCTTTTTCAGTTGAGAAGGCGCTAAAAGATTTCTGGTATTGTATACATAACTCTAAGCCTGTTTTTGTCTGCCCAAAACTCACAAGTGGAATGAAAAGTAATAGTAAAAGGAGTTTTTTCATACTGTATGTAGTCAAATAAAAATGAACTTTTTCGCTCAAAATTTAAGAGATGTTTCTGCTAATTTAGTTAAAAATTTTGATACTGTTTTTTTCTAGCTTTCAAAGTCATAGTTTTTTATTTAGATCTTAATGATAATAGACTCAAAGTATTTAGGTGTTTTTTTTCAAGAATTACCAACTCCCACTGATTTTACTTTTTTATTTATTGATTCCTGTGTATTCTAAAATATTCCTCTAGTTTGATTAGCTATTTTAATATTCTGAATATTAGGTCTTAATGTGTGAATGTTTACCACCTAATATAAACCTCCCCCCAAAGAACCTATATATAAACTCCCCCAACCAAGATTAGGTATAATAAATTAATCCATTGATTATGAATGAAGTATTTGACCAATCCGTAAGAATATTACAACTAGTAAGTGAACAGTTAGGAATGACTTACCAAGAACTTAACGTATGGATCTTTTTGATTATCGAACCCATTGTATTTGTGATCCTACTAATTAAAATCTATCTGCTAACTAAAAAACTTAAGAACTATGAAAGAAGCTAATAAACGATTCATAAGACTACTAGGCTATGTAGTCATAGTAATTACCTCCATGCAGTTTCACGATCTTTTACAAACACCCTCTATGTTATTTTTTGGGTTTTTATGGTTCGCTAAAACTTCAGATTGGTAACTTAGCATTTGAATAAGATTTTTAGAGAGAAAAGGCAACGATCTAGGCAACTAAAAAAAAGAAACCTTGTAAATCAGTGACTTACAAGGTTTGTTGCGGAGAAAGAGGGATTCGAACCCCCGGACCTGTTACAGTCAACAGTTTTCAAGACTGCCGCATTCGACCACTCTGCCATTTCTCCGGTCGCGCTGTATATAGCGGGTGCAAATATAGAAAAGGTTTTGATTTTTTAAAAGTATTTATGTGTTTTTTAATAGATTATTTTTTGAGGCTATTTCTACTTTATTTGTAATACATTTATCTAATAATTTCATAAAATGTTAGACTATTTTTTGTTAGTACTTGTAGGGTTCATTGCAGGTATAATAAATATATTGGCTGGTGGTGGATCTTTACTTACACTTCCCATGTTAATTTTTTTAGGGTTACCCCCTAATATAGCAAATGGAACAAATAGAATAGCTATAATAATTCAAAACATCTTTGCCGTAAAAGGTTTTCAGAGTAAAGGTGTAAACACCTATCCTTTTAGTATATATTTAGCAATACCTGCAACAATTGGTGCCATCATTGGAGCATTTGCAGGGATTAAAATAGAGGGTGAACTATTCAATAAAATATTAGGTATTGTAATGGTTATTATTGTTTTACATATGGTATTTAAACCTAGTGAAATTTCAAATAAAACTCTAGAAAGAATTACAGGTAAATATTTTTGGCTAAGCATGATAGCCTTCTTTTTTATTGGCTTATATGGGGGGTTTATTCAAGCTGGAGTGGGTTTTATTATCTTATTAACTTTATCTAGCATAAATCAATTTTCATTAGTAAAGAGTAATGCAATCAAGGTAACTGTAGCTCTTATCTATACCTTGGCTGCTGTAGCTATTTTTGCCTATAACGATAGCATTAATTGGAAGTACGGTCTAATTTTATCTTTAGGTAATGCTGCTGGAGGTTGGTTTATGAGTAGGTGGTCTGTAGATAAAGGTGATAAATTCGTAAAAAAAGTCTTAATTATTATGGTATTAGCAATGGCAATAAAACTATGGTTTCCTGATTTTTATAGTATCTTAGCCTCGGAAATTTTAGATCTTTTTTAATGGCTTTTAATTCATTTGGAAATATATTAAAACTAACTACCTATGGAGAATCTCATGGCTCGGCCATAGGAGGTATTATTGATGGTTTTCCAGCTGGGCTTTTGATAAATTTAGAGGCTATTCAAGAGGAATTAAATAGAAGAAAACCAGGGCAATCTAATATTGTCACGCAACGTAAAGAACCAGATACTGTAGAATTTCTTTCAGGAATTTTTGAAGGGAAAACCACAGGAACTTCTATTGGATTTATTATTAAAAACACCAATCAAAAATCTCATGATTATTCACACAATACCGATGTATATAGGCCATCCCATGCGGATTTTACCTACGATAAAAAATTTGGTATTAGAGATTACCGTGGGGGTGGAAGATCCTCTGCAAGAGAAACAGCGAACTGGGTAGTAGCTGGTGCTCTAGCGAAACAATTAATATCTACAATTTCAATCAATGCCTACACCTCTTCAGTTGGTAACATAGAGATGAGCAAAGCCTATAATGAGTTAGATTTCTCAAAAACTGAGACAAATATTGTTCGTTGTCCTGATGAGAAAATGGCAGCTCTTATGATTAATAAAATCAAAGAAACTCGAAAGCAAGGTGATACCATAGGTGGAACTATTTCTTGTGTTGCAAAAAATATTCCTGTAGGCCTAGGAGAACCGATTTTCAATAAACTTCATGCTGCTTTAGGAAATGCAATGCTTTCATTGAACGCCGTTAAAGGTTTCGAATTTGGAAGTGGCTTTGAGGGGACCAAAATGAAAGGTAGTAAACATAATGACATCTTTAATAAAGATGGATCTACACAAACAAATTTATCTGGTGGTATTCAAGGTGGTATTTCTAACGGAATGGATATATACTTTAGAGTAGCTTTTAAACCTGTAGCTACCATCATGCAAAACCAACCTACCATAAATTCTAAAGGAGATGAAACAGAAATTATGGGAAAAGGGCGTCACGACCCATGTGTTGTTCCTAGAGCGGTTCCAGTAATAGAAGCCCTTACTGCTTTAGTTTTAGCAGACTTTTGGTTATTGAATAAAACTAGAAAAATATGATCTTTCTAAAAATAAGTACATCATAAAAAAAACCCAAAACTAATGTTTTGGGTTTTTATGATTTATGCCTCACCTGTAGGTCCAAAATTCATTGGAATTGGTGGTTGCTCGTAATCTTTGATTTCACCATGAGCTTTCTCAAACTTCAAAATGTTGTCAGCTAAAGCTTTTGTAAGCCTTTTAGCATGTTGTGGAGTCAAAATAATTCTTGATTTCACTTTTGCTTTTGGGACTCCAGGCATTATTCTGATAAAATCTACAATAAACTCAGAGACAGAATGATTAATAATTGCTAAATTAGAATATGTTCCTTCCGCAACAGATTCGTCTAACTCAATATTAATTTGCCCTTTTTTTTGTTGATTTTCAGCCATTATATTTACTAATTAAAGCTATTTTCGATTTCTTCTTTAGGACCAACAATTAAATGATCGTAAGTTCTCATTCCAGTACCAGCTGGTATTTTCTTACCTACAATAACATTTTCTTTTAAGCCTTCTAAATGATCTACTTTACCATTTACAGCAGCTTCATTCAATACTTTCGTAGTTTCTTGGAAAGATGCCGCAGAAATAAACGATTTGGTTTGAAGAGAAGCTCTTGTAATTCCTTGTAAAACTTGTTCTGCTGTTGCAGGTTGTGCGTCTCTTGCAACAACTAAAGTTTGATCATTTCTTCGTAATAAAGAATTTTCATCTCTTAATTGACGTGCAGAAATAATTTGACCTGCTTTTACATTTTCAGATTCACCAGCATCTTCGATAACTTTCATACCGTAAATAGCATCATTTTCTAGAATAAAGTCATTCTTATGAATCAATTGATTTTCTAAGAATAAAGTATCTCCAGAATCTATGATTCTTACTTTACGCATCATCTGACGAACAACTACCTCAAAGTGTTTATCATTAATTTTCACCCCTTGTAAACGGTATACATCTTGAATTTCATTCACCAAATACTGTTGAACAGCAGAAGGTCCTTGAATTCTTAAAATATCTATAGGAGTAACTGCTCCATCTGATAATGGCATTCCAGCTTTAATAAAGTCATTTTCTTGAACTAAGATTTGATTAGAAAGTTTAATTAAATATTTTCTAATATCTCCAGTTTTAGATTCAACAATAATTTCTCTGTTACCTCTCTTGATTTTACCAAAAGAAACGACACCGTCTACCTCTGAAACCACAGCTGGATTTGAAGGATTACGTGCTTCAAATAATTCAGTAACTCTTGGAAGACCTCCAGTAATATCACCAGCTTTTCCAGATTTTCTTGGAATCTTAACTAATGTTTTACCACTTTCTACACTTTCACCATTATCTACCATTAAATGAGCTCCAACAGGAAGGGTGTATGAACGTAAAGCATTACCATCTTTATCTTCAATGATTAAAGAAGCAATAATTTTCTTATTCTTTGAGTCTGTAATTACTTTTTCTTGGAAACCTGTTTGTTCATCAACCTCAACTTGGTAATTTACTCCTTGTTCAAGGTTATCAAACTTCACTTTTCCTCCAAATTCAGATACAATAACACCATTAAATGGATCCCATTGACAAATTACATCACCTTTTTTGATAGACTTTATCTTCTTATTGAAAATAATAGATCCATAAGGAATAATATTTGTACTAAGGGTAATATCTGTCTTTTTATCAATTACTTTAATTTCAGCAGTTCTAGAAATTACAATATCTACAGCTTTACCGTCAGAATCTTTTCCTTCAACAGTTCTAAGGTCTTCGATAACTACCTTACCATCAAATTTAGCGGTTAACTTATTATCTTCAGATATGTTTCCTGCAACCCCACCTACGTGGAATGTTCTTAATGTTAATTGTGTACCTGGTTCTCCAATAGATTGAGCCGCAATAACTCCTACAGCTTCACCAATTTGAACATTGTTAAGTGTAGATAAACTTTGTCCATAACATTTTGCACAAATTCCTCTTTGAGACTCACACGTTAATGCAGATCTTACTTGAACAACATCTAATCCGGAAGCTTCAATAGCATTGGCAGTTTGAGAGGTAATTACCTCACCCGCTCCAACTAATAAATCTTCATTTAATGGATGGAAGACATCTTGTAAAGCTACTCTTCCTTCAATTCTATCACTTAAAGATTCTACAATCTCATCGTTTTTCTTCAATGGAGTAACATCTAATCCTCTAAGGGTACCACAATCATACTCGTTAATAATAACATCTTGAGAAACATCTACTAAACGACGGGTTAAGTATCCTGCATCGGCAGTTTTTAAGGCTGTATCAGCAAGACCTTTACGAGCACCGTGAGTAGAGATAAAATATTCAAGAATTGATAGTCCTTCCTTAAAGTTAGAAAGAATTGGATTTTCAATAATTTCACCACCACCTGCAGTAGATTTTTTTGGTTTTGCCATTAATCCACGCATTCCGGTTAACTGACGAATCTGTTCTTTAGATCCCCTAGCTCCAGAATCTAACATCATATATACTGAGTTAAACCCTTGTTGGTCTTCACGAAGACGTTTCATAGATAATTCAGTTAATTGATTGTTGGTTCTACCCCAAATATCAATTACTTGATTATAACGCTCCTTTTGCGTTAACATACCCATGTTATAGTTCATTACAATTCCATCTACCTCATTATTGGCTTCAGCAATCATAGTTGATTTTTCTTCTGGAATAATAATATCTCCTAAACTGAAAGATAAACCACCTTGGAAGGCAAATTTATATCCCATATTTTTAATTTCATCTAGGAAATTTCCTGTAGTTGGGATATCTGTAACTTTTAAAATACCACCGATAATTCCACGAAGAGATTTTTTTGTTAATACTTCATTAATATAACCAGCAGCTTCTGGAACAACTTCATTAAATAAAACTCTACCAACAGTAGTTTCAATGATTTTCTTAACAGAATTTCCTGCTTCATCAATATCATTTGTTCTTACTTTAATCCCAGCATTTAATTCAACCATTTCTTCATTAAAAGCAATAGTTACTTCTTCAGGAGAGTAAAAAGTTAAACCTTCACCTTTTACAGGAACAGCTTTAGTGGATTTTCTTTCTTTGGTCATATAGTATAAACCTAATACCATATCTTGAGAAGGTACAGTAACTGGTGCACCGTTTGCAGGGTTTAAGATATTGTGAGAGGCCAACATTAAGAGTTGTGCTTCTAAAATAGCTTCAGGTCCTAGCGGAAGGTGAACAGCCATTTGATCTCCATCAAAATCGGCATTAAATGCTGTACATACTAATGGATGTAACTGAATAGCTTTTCCTTCAATTAATTTTGGTTGAAATGCTTGAATTCCTAAACGGTGTAATGTAGGGGCACGGTTTAATAAAACTGGGTGTCCTTTTATTACATTTTCTAGAATATCCCAAACAACTGGTTCTTTTCTATCTATAATTTTCTTTGCAGATTTTACAGTTTTTACAATTCCTCTTTCGATTAATTTTCTAATTACAAAAGGCTTGTAAAGTTCAGCTGCCATTTCTTTAGGAATACCGCATTCAGACAACTTTAATTCTGGTCCTACAACAATTACAGAACGTGCAGAATAATCAACACGTTTACCTAATAAGTTTTGACGAAAACGTCCTTGCTTACCTTTTAAAGAGTCTGATAAAGACTTTAATGGTCTGTTAGATTCTGTTTTTACAGCTGAAGATTTACGTGTATTATCAAATAATGAATCTACAGATTCTTGTAACATACGTTTTTCATTACGTAAAATTACTTCAGGAGCTTTAATCTCCATTAGTCTTTTTAAACGATTATTTCTGATAATTACTCTACGGTATAAGTCATTTAAATCTGAAGTAGCAAATCTACCTCCATCTAAAGGAACTAATGGACGTAATTCTGGTGGAATTACCGGAACTACTTTCATAATCATCCATTCAGGTCTGTTTTCTCTATTTTTTTGAGAATCTCTGAATGCTTCAACTACATTTAATCTTTTTAAAGCCTCAGCTTTTCTTTGCTTAGAGGTTTCAGTATTCGCTTTATGTCTTAATTCATATGATAATTCATCTAAATCTATACGAGCTAATAAATCAATTAGACATTCTGCACCCATTTTAGCAATAAACTTCGTTGGGTCAGTGTCATCTAAATATGTGTTTTCTTGAGGAATTGTTTCTAGAATATCTAAATACTCTTCTTCTGTTAAGAAATCCATTTTTTGCAATGGTTCTCCTTCACTATTTTTTGCAATACCTGGTTGGATTACTACGTATCTTTCGTAATAGATAATCATATCTAACTTCTTAGATGGTAACCCTAGTAAATATCCCATTTTGTTTGGTAATGATCTAAAGTACCAGATATGAGCAACAGGAACAACTAAATTGATGTGTCCTACTCTATCTCTTCGTACTTTCTTTTCAGTTACCTCTACACCACATCGATCACAAACAATTCCTTTGTATCGAATTCTTTTATACTTACCACAAGCACATTCAAAGTCTTTTACAGGACCAAAAATACGCTCACAGAAAAGACCGTCTCTCTCGGGCTTGTGTGTTCGATAATTAATAGTTTCTGGTTTTAACACCTCTCCTTTAGATATTCCTAAAATAGATTCTGGTGATGCTAAACCAATTGAGATTTTATTAAACTTTTTTACGGTGTACTTCTCGTTTTTTCTTGCCATGGTAATGGTATCGAATTAAATTGGGTCTGAGACCCTTATTAAATAAGCATGTGTCTAGGTATGAGAAATCATACCTAGACATATACTATAAATTTATTCTTCTAGTTTTAGATCTAAACCTAAACCTTTCAACTCATGCATTAATACGTTGAAAGATTCTGGTAAACCTGGTTCTGGCATGGTTTCGCCTTTAACAATACTTTCGTATGTTTTAGCTCTTCCCATAACATCATCGGATTTTACTGTTAGAATTTCTCTCAAAATACTTGAAGCTCCATAGGCCTCTAATGCCCAAACTTCCATCTCACCAAAACGCTGACCACCAAATTGAGCCTTACCACCAAGTGGTTGTTGAGTAATCAACGAATAAGGTCCAATAGAACGTGCGTGCATTTTGTCTTCAATCATGTGACCTAATTTGATCATATAAATGACACCTACAGTTGCTGGCTGATCGAAACGTTTTCCTGTTCCACCATCATAAAGGTAGGTATGACCAAATCTTGGTACTTGTGCTTCATCTGTAAAACTATTTATTTGGTCTAAAGAAGCTCCATCAAAAATTGGAGTAGCGTACTTTCTGTCTAATTTCTGACCAGCCCAACCAAGAACTGTTTCATAAATCTGACCAATATTCATACGTGACGGTACACCTAACGGATTTAACACAATGTCAACTGGAGTTCCATCTTCTAAAAATGGCATATCTTCTTGACGAACAATACGAGCAACAATACCTTTGTTACCATGTCGTCCAGCCATTTTATCACCTACTTTTAATTTACGTTTTTTAGCCACATAAATCTTTGCAAGTTTTAGAATTCCTGCTGGTAATTCATCTCCTACGGATATCGTAAACTTCTCTCTACGTAATACACCTTGAAGGTCATTTACCTTGATTTTGTAATTGTGAATTAATTCACTAACATGAGAATTGATTTTAGAATCTGTAGTCCAAGTTCCCGAAGTTAAATGCACATAATCATCAACTGCGTTTAGCATTTTGAGTGTGTATTTTTTACCTTTTGGTAATACTTCCTCGCCTAGGTCGTTAAAAACTCCTTGTGAAGTTTTACCACTAACTAATTGGAATAGTTTTTCTACTAAGTTTTCTTTAAGAACTTCAAATTTTGACACAAAAGATGATTCTAAAGAGATTACTGCTTCTTTATCTTTAATTCTCTTAGTCTTATCTTTAACAGCTCTTCTAAATAACTTTTTATCAATAACTACACCTCTTAAAGATGGAGAAGCTTTTAAAGATGCATCTTTTACATCTCCTGCTTTATCTCCAAAAATTGCTCTTAATAGCTTTTCTTCTGGTGTTGGATCAGATTCACCTTTAGGAGTAATCTTACCAATTAAAATATCTCCAGGGTTTACCTCTGCTCCTATTCTAATCATTCCATTCTCATCAAGGTCTTTTGTAGCCTCTTCTGAAACGTTAGGGATATCATTGGTTAACTCCTCTGTACCTAATTTTGTATCACGTACATCTAAAGAATATTCATCTATATGTATAGACGTAAAAATATCTTCACGAACAACCTTTTCAGATATTACAATAGCATCCTCAAAATTATATCCTTTCCAGGGCATAAAGGCTACTTTCATATTTCTACCTAAAGCTAATTCTCCTTTTTGTGTTGCATATCCCTCGCAAAGAACTTGTCCTTTTTCAACTCGGTCACCTGAACTTACGATAGGTTTTAGGTTGATACATGTTCCTTGATTGGTTTTTCTAAACTTAATTAAGTCATAAGATTTTTCATCAGAATCAAAACTCACCAACTTCTCTTGATCTGTTCTGTCATACTTGATGGTAATCTTATTTGCATCTACATATTCAACAACTCCTGCTCCTTCTGCATTAATTAGAATTCTAGAATCTTTAGCTACTCTTCTTTCTAGTCCAGTTCCAACAATTGGAGACTCTGGTCGTAATAATGGAACTGCCTGACGCATCATATTTGATCCCATCAATGCACGGTTTGCATCATCATGCTCTAAAAATGGTATTAAAGAAGCAGATATTGAAGCAATTTGATTCGGTGCAACATCCATGTAATCAATAGTGTCTGGAGTAACTACTGGGAAATCTCCTTCCTCACGAGCAATTACTTTATCACCTGATATAGCTCCGTTTTTATCTAAACCTAAATTAGATTGAGCAATTTTCTTACCCTCTTCCTCTTCAGCACTTAAATAAATTGGTGCTTTTTTCACATCAACAGAACCTTTGGTTACTTCTCTGTATGGTGTTTCTATAAAACCTAAGTTATTAACTTTTGCAAATACAGATAAAGAAGATATTAAACCAATATTTGGACCCTCTGGTGTTTCAATTGGACATAAACGCCCATAATGTGTATAGTGAACATCACGAACCTCAAATCCTGCTCTTTCTCTAGATAAACCTCCAGGTCCTAGTGCAGATAATCTTCGTTTGTGAGTAATCTCGGCCAATGGATTTGTTTGATCCATAAACTGAGATAATTGGTTAGTACCAAAAAATGAATTAATTACTGAAGACAATGTCTTAGCATTAATTAAATCAATTGGAGTAAAAACCTCATTGTCACGTACATTCATTCTCTCTCGAATAGTACGAGCCATACGAGCTAAACCAACACCAAACTGACTGGCAAGTTGCTCTCCTACTGTTCTAACACGACGGTTAGATAAGTGATCGATATCATCAACTTCCGCTTTAGAATTGATTAATTCAATTAAATACTTTATAATCGTAATAATATCTAATTTGGTTAAAACCTTTTGGTTAATATCAATATCTAAACCAAGTTTTGTATTCATTCTAAAACGCCCTACTTCACCTAAATTGTAACGTTGTTCAGAGAAAAATAATTTATCAATAATTCCTCTTGCAGTTTCCTCATCTGGCGGCTCAGCATTTCTTAATTGTCTATAAATATGTTCAACAGCCTCTTTTTCAGAGTTTGTTGGATCTTTTTGAAGTGTATTGTGGATTATAGCATAGTCAGCTTGTTGATTATCCTCTTTATGAAGTAATACTGTTTTTGCTCCTGCTTCAATGATTTCTTCTATGTGTTCTTTTTCAATGATTGTATCACGATCAAAAATAATTTCATTTCGTTCAATTGATACAACTTCTCCAGTGTCCTCATCTACGAAGTCTTCAAACCAAGTTTTTAATACTCTTGCGGCTAATTTTCTTCCTAGAACTTTCTTTAATCCAGCTTTTGAAACTTTAACTTCTTCAGCTAAATCAAAAATTTCTAAAATATCTTTATCTCTTTCAAAACCTATGGCTCTGAATAAAGTAGTTACAGGTAATTTTTTCTTTCTATCAATGTAAGCATACATAACTTGATTGATATCGGTTGCAAATTCTATCCAAGACCCTTTAAAAGGAATTACTCTTGCAGAATATAATTTTGTACCGTTTGCATGATAAGATTGCCCAAAGAATACCCCTGGAGACCTATGTAGTTGAGATACTACAACTCTTTCTGCACCATTAATGACAAAAGTTCCTGAATTGGTCATGTAAGGAATAGTCCCTAAATAAACATCTTGAACTATTGTTTCAAAATCTTCGTGCTCTGGATCTGTACAATAAAGTTTAAGACGCGCTTTTAAAGGCACACTGTGTGTTAGACCTCTTTCGATACATTCTTGTATACTGTATCTTGGTGGATCTACAAAATAGTCTAAAAATTCTAATACAAAGTTGTTACGGGTGTCCGTAATTGGAAAGTTATCCATGAAGGTTTTGTATAAACCTTCTTCTCCTCGCTCTTCAGCTTTTGTTTGTAATTGGAAAAAATCTTGAAAAGATTTTACTTGAATATCCAAAAAATCTGGATAATCTGTTCCAAGCTTAGAAGATGCGAAATTGATTCTTTCTGTAGTGTTTTTCGTTGCCAAAAGAGAATGTTTTTTTGATTAAAAATCTGAATTTAATAAAGAACGAATATATACACAAAATGGTTTAGGTCTAAGAAACTTAATTCTTAGTACCTAAACCTTAGTTTGTTAGATATGTTAAAGCTTACTTAAGCTCAACCTCAGCTCCTGCTTCTTCCAAAGATTTTTGAAGACCTTCTGCTTCATCTTTAGAAACTCCTTCTTTAATAGGAGCAGGCGCGCTATCTACGATACCTTTAGCTTCTTTTAATCCTAAACCAGTTAATTCCTTAACTAATTTTACAACTGCTAGTTTAGAACCACCTGCTGCTTTTAAGATTACATCAAATTCTGTTTGCTCTTCGGCTGCATCGCCACCTCCTGCTGCTGGTCCAGCAACAGCTACAGCTGCTGCTGCAGGTTCGATACCATACTCATCTTTTAAAATACCAGCCAATTCATTAACCTCTTTTACAGTTAAGTTAACTAATTGTTCTGCGAAATCTTTTAAATCTGCCATTTCAATTGTTTTAAAAATTTTTATTATTTAGTTTATTAATGCGCTAATTTATTTTTCTGATAATGTTTGTAAAATACCAGATAGTTTACCACCACTTGACTGCAATGCTGAAATAACATTTTTAGCAGGTGATTGTAATAAGGTAATAATATCTCCAATAAGTTCGTCTTTAGACTTCACATTTACAAGAGATTCTAGTTGGTCATCTCCAACATAAATAGCTTCTTCAATGTAAGCACCTTTTAGTAAGGGCTTGTCTGATTTTTTTCTGAACTCTTTAATTACTTTAGCAGGTGCATTACTTGCCTCAGAAATCATTAAAGATGTGTTACCTTTTAATATATCTTGTAATTCTCCAAACTCCTTATCAGAAGCTTCCATTGCTTTTGAAAGCAATGTGTTTTTAACAACAGCTAGTTGAACATTTGCTTTAAAGCAAGCTCTACGTAAGTTTGATGTATCTAAAGCATCTAATCCAGATATATCTGCTAAATAGATGGTATTAGTTCTTGCTAACGTAACTGTTAAATCTTGTATTACTTGTGATTTTTCTTCTCTAGTCATAATGATACATTTTAACTGCTTACGAAACAGATTTTACATCAACTTCAACACTAGGACTCATTGTAGAGCTCATAAAAACACTCTTAATGTATGCTCCTTTTGATGCCGTTGGTTTCAATTTAATAATTGTTTGTAATAATTCATTTGCATTTTCTGCAATTTTATCAGCATCAAAAGATGATTTAGCAACTGCGGCATGAATGATTCCTGTTTTGTCAACTTTAAAATCTATCTTACCTGCTTTTACTTCTTTTACTGCTTTTGCAACATCCATAGTTACTGTACCTGTCTTTGGGTTAGGCATTAAACCTCTTGGACCTAAAACTCTTCCTAGAGGACCTAATTTACCCATAACACTCGGCATTGTGATAATCACATCTACGTCTGTCCAACCTCCTTTGATTTTTTGGAGGTATTCGTCTAAACCAACATAATCTGCACCTGCTTCTTGAGCTTCGGCTTCTTTATCTGGTGTTACTAATGCTAGAACCTTTACATCTTTCCCTGTTCCGTGTGGTAAGGTCACAACGCCTCTAACCATTTGGTTAGCTTTACGTGGATCTACTCCTAAACGAACAGCGATATCTACAGATGCATCAAACTTTACATTAGTAATTTCTTTGATTAAAGCAGAAGCAGCATTTATATCTAATGCTTTCGTATTATCTAATTTAGCGTGCGCTTCTTTTTGCTTTTTTGTTAATCTTGCCATTTTACTAGTTTTTATAAAGTTTATGCTGGTGCATTACCTTTAACTGTTAATCCCATAGAACGTGCTGTACCTGCTATCATCTTCATTGCTGACTCAACAGTAAATGCATTTAAATCTACCATTTTGTCTTCAGCAATCACTTTAATTTGATCCCATGAAACAGACGCTACTTTTTTCCTGTTAGGTTCTCCTGAACCTTTTTTGATTTTTGCCGCTTCCATTAATTGAACTGCAGCTGGTGGAGTTTTAACTATAAAATCAAATGATTTATCTTTAAAAACACTAATAACAACAGGTAAAATTTTACCTTGTTTATCTTGAGTTCTAGCATTGAATTGCTTACAGAACTCCATGATGTTAACACCTGCAGCACCTAGAGCGGGTCCAACCGGTGGCGATGGATTCGCTGCACCTCCCCTTACTTGTAATTTAACTACTTTACTTAACTCTTTTGCCATTTTAATAAATGTTTAAAGTGACATGTTTTTTAATTGGAAGCAAAAAACACATCGGTATATATTTGTGTAACAATTATATTTTTTCTACTTGCATGTAACTAAGCTCTAATGGAGTTTTTCGTCCAAAGATTTTAACCATGACTTCTAACTTTCTTTTTTCTTCATTCACTTTTTCAATAGTTCCATCAAAACCATTAAATGGTCCATCAACAACTTTCACGGTCTCACCTGAAGTGAAAGGAATAGCAATGTTTTCATCTTGGATAGCTAATTCATCTACTTTACCAAGCATTCTGTTTACTTCTGATCTTCTCATTGGTACGGGCTCACCACCTTTAGTTTCACCTAAAAAACCAATAACTCCTGTAATTGATTTTATAACGTGAGGAACCTCCCCTGCTAAATTAGCCTCAACCATAATGTAACCTGGAAAATAAACTTTTTCTTTATTTATTTTCTTACCATCACGAATTTGAATTACTTTTTCTTTAGGTACCAAAACTTGACTCACAAAGTCAGAAAGCCCTAAACGAGAAATTTCTGTCTCAATATATGACTTCACTTTGTTCTCTTGACCTCCGATTGCTCTCACAACATACCATTTCATTACTGAGTCAGCCATTATTAATTGGATTTAAACATTCCGAAAAAATTATCCAACCCTGTCTGAAAAACATAATCAACACCAGCTACGGCAAGTGCAAAAACAATTGTAAAAACTGCAACAGTTACCGTTGTTTTTTGAGCATCTTTACTTGATGACCAAGTCATGTGATTGTTTAATTCTTCAAAAGAGTCTTTAATATATTGTATAAACTTCATGTATTCATTGTTTGCACGGATTGAGGGACTCGAACCCCCGACACCTGGTTTTGGAGACCAGTGCTCTACCAGCTGAGCTAAACCCGTCTCTATTTATTCGTAAAGGCATCCTAATAAAATCAGGACACCTTCAACGATTAAAACTTATAATTATTGACTAAAATTAGTCTAAAATTTCAGTTACCTGACCAGCTCCAACTGTTCTACCTCCTTCACGGATAGCAAAACGTAAACCTAAGTTTAATGCAATTGGTTGGATTAAATCAACTGTAATAGTTAAGTTATCTCCTGGCATTACCATTTCAATACCATCTGGTAAATTAATAGTACCTGTTACGTCTGTAGTTCTTACATAGAATTGAGGACGATAATTGTTATGGAATGGCGTATGACGACCACCTTCTTCTTTCTTAAGAACATATACCTCAGCTTTAAACTTAGCATGTGGTGTTACAGATCCAGGTTTAGTGATTACCATACCTCTTTTAATATCTGTTTTCTCTATACCTCTTAATAAGATACCTGCATTATCTCCGGCTTCACCTCTATCTAAGATTTGACGGAACATTTCAATACCAGTAATTGTAGAAGTTAATTTCTCAGCTCCCATACCAATAATTTCTACTGGATCTCCTGTATTTGCAATACCTGTTTCAATTCTACCAGTAGCTACAGTACCACGACCAGTAATAGAGAATACATCTTCAATTGGCATTAAGAAATCTTTATCTACCTCTCTTAATGGCTCTTCAATCCATGTATCAACTGCTTCCATTAATTCCATAACGGTATCTACCCATTTTTGCTCACCATTTAATGCTCCTAAAGCAGAACCTGGTATAACTGGACCATTATCTCCATCGTACTCGTAAAAAGAAAGTAATTCTCTTACTTCCATATCTACTAATTCGATTAATTCTTCATCATCAACCATATCTACCTTGTTCATGAATACTACCATACGAGGGATACCAACCTGACGTCCTAAAAGGATGTGCTCACGAGTTTGTGGCATTGGTCCATCTGTAGCAGCAACAACTAATATTGCACCATCCATTTGAGCAGCACCAGTAACCATATTCTTCACGTAATCCGCGTGACCTGGACAGTCTACGTGAGCGTAGTGACGATTTGCTGTTTGATACTCTACGTGAGAAGTATTAATAGTAATACCTCTTTCTTTTTCTTCTGGAGCATTATCGATTTGATCGAAATCTTTAGCTTCAGACAAACCTGCGTCTGCCAAAACTTTTGTAATAGCTGCAGTTAATGTAGTCTTTCCGTGATCTACGTGTCCAATAGTACCTATGTTAAGGTGTGGTTTTGAACGGTCAAAATTTGCTTTTGCCATGATTATTAATTTTTAATTCTAAGTTAAATATATTTAATACTAATAAATTCTTCTTTTGAGCCAGCGACGGGATTTGAACCCGTGACCTCATCCCTACCAAGGATGCGCTCTACCAACTGAGCTACACCGGCTTGGAAAAATTTGAACGTAAGTCCGTAATTTAAAGACTAACACTCAGGATAAAATTATTGATTTGTTTTTACCAATAATTCTATCTTTTTTGGTGACAGGTTGATTTAAACTGACAATTATTTTGCAATGTTAATTACAAACTTCACCAATCTTACCTACTCTCTCACTTTAAATGAATATTGTGGGGAGAGCAGGATTCGAACCTGCGAAGACGTAGTCAACGGAGTTACAGTCCGTCCTCGTTGGCCGCTTGAGTATCTCCCCAAAATTTCACTATTTAAATGAACGTGTTATTGTTTTTGAGCCGATGGAGGGACTCGAACCCACGACCTGCTGATTACAAATCAGCTGCTCTAGCCAGCTGAGCTACATCGGCTGTTTTTTTAACAAAAACAATCCGTTATTTCTAACGGACTGCAAATGTAATAAGTTTTTTTAATTTCTAAAACTTTTTTATGTTTTTTTATGCATTTTATATTGCTATTGAATCTCTTAATTTTTCTTTTGATTTTTTGAGCCTTCTTTTTAATGATTCAACACCTGTACTTATTCCTTCTTCAAAACTTTTAAATTGTTTTTTTACAACCAACTCGTTTCCTGGAATATTTATTTTTATCTCTGTTGTTTTATTTTCTTTATCACTTGAATTTTCTAGTTTAAAAAACACTTCTGCTTTTAAAATTTTATCATGGAATTTTGATAAAGACTCTACTTTTTTTTCTGTGAATTTTAATAAATTGAGTGTGGCGTTAAAATTTACTGACTGGATCGATACTTTCATGAATTTTATTTTTTAGTGCTCCTAGGATGAGCTTGTTTGTAAACTTTTTTTATTTGCTCCAAGCTGTTATGTGTATAGACTTGGGTAGAGGCTAAACTTGAATGTCCTAGTAATTCTTTAACCGAATTTAAATCTGCCCCCTCATTTAACAGATGGGACGCAAAAGAATGCCTTAATATGTGTGGACTTTTCTTCAATTTCGAAGAGACTTCACTAAAGTAATTATTTATAACTCTATATACAAGAGTTTCATATATTTTATTACCTTTTGAAGTCAATAACAAATAATCTTCAGCGCTACATATAAGATCTCTATGTTTCATATAGGAATGTAAACTTTTTATAACACTAGGTAGTAATGGAAGCAATCGTTCTTTATTCCTTTTCCCTATTACCTTTAATTGTTTTTCTGAAAAATTTAATGAACTTATTTTTAGCTGAATCAGCTCCGCCCTTCTCATTCCAGTTGAATAAAAAAGTTCAACAATCAACTTATTCCGTGAAGATTCAAAAGAGTCGTTAAGGGTTATATTTGATAAAACTTCGTTAACTTCCTTAATAGAAAAAGGAACTTGAATTTTTTTTGGTGTCTTTAAAGCCTTATGACTTGATAGTGGATTGTTTTGAATGATTTTAATTTTTTGGAGATACTTATAAAAAGATTTTAAAGAACTTATTTTTCTATTAATACTTCGGTTACTTACTTTAGCTTCAACCAAATAAACAATCCAAGACCTAATTTGAGAGTAATGAATTTCTGAGATTTTTTCCTGTTGATAGGTTTCTTTGCAAAAATCTTGTAAAGAAATTAAATCTTTTTTGTAGGCTGTAACTGTGTGAATAGAATATTTTTTTTCTAATAGCAAATATTCTAGAAAAGAAGTAATTAAATTCATTGGATATAAATAGGTCTACCAAATGTAATAAAATAGAAAGCAAAAAAAAACCCACATCATAAGATATGGGTTTTAAATACTATTTTAAAAAAGTCTAACCAACTTCTTCTTTTGTTCTTAGGCCTTGTACATAAGATGCTTTAATTCTTTGAGCTCTTTTAGCTACAGATGGCTTTGTAAAATGCTTTCTTTCGCGTAAGTTTCTCATGGTCTTTGTACGATCAAATTTTCTTTTGAAACGTTTTAAAGCTCTATCTATATTCTCTCCTTCTTTTACTGGTATGATTAACATATGTTGGCACCTCCTTTCAATCTTCTATTTTTTTAAATGGACTGCAAATGTAATATGAATTTTTAATTATATGGAGGCAAAATTGATTTTTTTTAATAGATTGGAAAACATGTTCAAAAAACTAGGTTGCTGGCTTATACTCTTTCCCGTCTATAATGATTTTTGCAATAATTTCCTTTAAGATCTCTGAAGTACCTCCTCCAATTGGGCCAAGCCTACTATCTCTGAAGAGTCTAGCGATTGGATATTCTTCCATGTAGCCGTATCCACCTAACAATTGTAATGCATCATAGATAACTTCATCTGCCATTTTTGTAGATAATAATTTAGACATACTTGCTTCTTTAACAACATATCCACCGTCATGTAATCTTTTTGCAATTGAATAATTAAATTCTTTACACATTTCTACACGACTAGCCATATCTGCTAGATTGTGTCTTAAAGCCTGAAAAGTATCTAGAGACTTCCCAAAGGCTTGTCTTTCTGAAGTATATTTAAGGGCATAATCTAAAGCATATTCAGCTCTTGCATGAGCATTAATTCCCATGATTAATCTTTCTAAAGCAAAATGTTGCATGATATACGGAAACCCCTTTCCTTCTTCACCCATTAAATTTTCAACAGGTACTTTTACGTTATCAAAGGCAATCTCTCCTGTATCAGAGGCTCTCCAGCCTAACTTGTCCAATTTGGTTGCCGATATACCTTGAGTTTCTCTATCTACGATAAAGATAGACATTCCTGCATGCTTAGATGTCAAATCTGTTTTTGCAGCTACGATAAGATAATCTGAATAAACTCCATTGGTGATAAATGTTTTTGAACCATTAATTATGTAAAAATCACCATCTCTAAGAGCAGTTGTTTTCATTCCTGCAACATCTGATCCACCAAAAGGCTCAGTAACACATAAACAACCTATCTTATCTCCTGATATACTTGGATTCAAGTATTTATTTTTAATTCTATCGTCACCTTCTTTATTAAGATGTGTCATGGCTAAATAAACGTGTGCCCAAATAGCTGCAGCAAAACCTCCTGAATTAATTTTTTGTAATTCTTCTAGAAAGATTACCATGTAAAAAATATCTAGATTTAAACCACCATATTCTTCAGGATAACTCAATCCAAAATACCCCATATCTCCAAATTTTTTCCAGATAAAACGGTCTATATTACCATTCTTTTCCCATTTTTCAATGTGAGGAACAACTTCTTTTTGTAAAAAATTTTTGAAACTTTCTCTGAAAACTTGATGTTCTTCAGTAAAATACATGTGCGACATACAATAATTTTGTTTTCTAAATCCTATTCTGCATGTAAATATAAGACTATTCTAGTGTAATTTTCAAGTGGAAAACCTTCAATATTTTTAATTTCAGAGATAGATTGTAGTTCTGCTACCTCATCTTTATAATCAAATATCTTTAAACACAATTCGTAATCTATATAGGGAATGGATAAGATTTCTTTAAATGATGCTGTATTGATATTCGTTTTAACAATTATTGGTTTGTTAACAATTGAAAATGTTTCAAATATTTTTATTCCAGTTACTTTATCCAAATCCCAAACCTCAAAAAGTTGTTCGGGCAAAGAAAATCCTTGTAGTTTAGAACGATACTTAATAATTCTATCTGCGAGATACTCATCTACTCCATCTACAAAAAGTAAATCATTGAGAGTCGCAGCATTAATATTAGTTGAAGATAGCTCTACTCTACTTGATCTAGGTTGACTCTTAAAAATTATTTTCTTTTTATTTTGTTGATTCTTTTTCTGAACCCAATCCGGAAATTTAAAATAAGGAGCTATTGTGTTAAGTAAACTATCTGAAATATTTGTGATTTTTTGAAATTCTTTAGCTGAATTCACAAATAATCTTTTTTTCCTGTGAGCCAACAAACGATCAATTTCTTTTGTTTTCATTCCTAATTGATATCCTTTGTAATCGGAAATATAATTAGGATTAAATGGGTATAGTTTAAACTTCTTATCTGCTGAAGATATTTTTCTCAAACTATCTAGTTGAGTTTGATAGGTTTTTATTTTTGTTTGATCCAAAGCAATTAAAACACTTTTTTCAAAATTGATGAAATGAAACAATAATTGAATTCCTACGATACTTGTTATCAAAAATAAAATCCCATTTCGCTGGTTTTTAGTATACCATAAATGGGATTTAATTTTTTTCATTTTTCTTTTTCTTAGCTAGCCGATAAATTACCCTAAACTTATTTAAGGATTATGCATTACTTTCTTTTATCGCATCAGTGTATCTTTTTAATTGTTTTTTAACTACTGGGAATAAGAAGTATAATCCAACCATATTAGGAAAAACCATTGCAAAAATCATTGCATCAGAGAATGCCCAAATTGAATTCATACTTGCTGAAGCTCCAATAATTACAAACAATAAAAACAACAGCTTGTATACCATATCTGCTGCCTTTCCTCTTCCAAATAAAAACTTCCAAGATTGCAAACCATAATAAGACCAAGAAATCATTGTAGATACAGCAAATAAAACTACTGCAACAGTTAAGAATATATTAGAATAAGGAATATATTGTGCAAATGCTTTCGAAGTAATTCCAGCTCCTTCATAAGCTACGCCATCGATCATTACAGCACCTGCTCCATCACCTCCATATTGAAAAATTGTTGCTCCTGAGGCATCGCCTCCAAAATTAAAAATTATAATAACTAAAGCTGTCATTGTACAAATTACTACAGTATCAATAAATGGTTCTAATAATGCAACTAAACCTTCAGATGCAGAATATTTTGTCTTTACTGCTGAGTGCGCTATAGATGCTGAACCAGCACCAGCTTCATTTGAGAATGCTGCCCTCTTAAATCCAACCAATAAAACACCTATAACTCCACCAACACCAATAGCTGTTGGATTAAATGCTTCTCTAAATATTAAAGAAACTGCATCATCAATTAAAGAAAAGTTAGCCCCTAAAATATACAGACAAGCTAATAAATATAAAACTGCCATAAATGGAACAACTTTTTCAGTTACCTGAGCAATTCTTTTAATTCCTCCTATAATAATGACACCTACTATAATCGCCATAATTACTCCAATCCAAAACCCAGCACCTGTGCTTTCAAGTCCCATAAGCTCTTTTAATACAACGGTTGCTTGGTTTGATTGAGCTGCATTTCCTCCCCCAAAAGATCCACCTATACAAAAAATTGCAAAAATAACAGCTGAAATTTTCCCTAGCAATCCAAAACCTCTTTCTTTAAGACCTTTACTAATATAGTACATAGGTCCACCGTATACAGTTCCATCATCTCCAACATCTCTATACTGAACTCCAAGAGTACACTCAACAAATTTTGTAGACATTCCTAAAAAACCACATACAATCATCCAAAAAGTAGCTCCTGGACCTCCAAGAGCAATTGCTAAAGCAACACCGGCTATATTACCGTTACCAACCGTACCTGAAACTGCTGTAGCCAATGCCTGAAAATGAGTAACTTCACCTTCTTCACTTTCATCTTTAATAGTATCTGTAATATCTCCATCAATTGCTAACTCAGGGTTTGCCGAAGCATGATCTAATTCATCATATTTTCCTCGGACAACGTTGATTGCTGTCTTAAAATGAAAAATATTTGGAAATTTGAAATAGATTGTAAAAAACAGTGCACTTCCTACTAACAAAAGCAAGACAAAAGGCACATCCATTCCCGCCAAAGGAATTGTAAAGAAAATTACTTGACTAAAGAAATCTGATATTGGCTTAAAAGCTTCATCAATTTGTTGATCTAATCCTTTTTCCTGTGCATATGTTACTGTAGGAATAAATAATAATAGTAACAATTGAAGTTTTTTCTTCATGAGAAATATTGTTTTTAAATTTTACTTAACCGCAATATCATAAAAAAATGTACCCTGAACAACTTTTAGAGGTTAAAAGTATTTTTTATATCAAAGTTTGTTTAAATCTTTTTAAACCCTCTAAAAACGAAGTAGGTTGAAACTCTAAATCTCTTCTAATTTTGAATAAATTAAAACCGGTATTTGGAGGTCTTATTGCTTTTTGATTTAAAGTTTCGGATGAGATGGGTTTAATTAATTTTTTGTTTAAACCAAATACAGTTGCTATTTGATTTGCAATTTCAAAAACACTTAATAACTCATTACTGGAAACATGATATATTCCTTTTGTATTTTTATCGATACTCAACTTGCAAACCATTGCTAAATCTTCTACATAAGTTGGCATTCTAAATTGGTCATCAACAATTGATATTTCTTTATTGTTTTCTAACATATCTTTTACCCACAGAACAATATTATTTCTCTTAAGATTAACAACTTTCCCATAAACAAGAATTGTTCTTAAAATAGAAAAATTTACTCCAGAATTTTTAACAATATTTTCGGCCTTTAATTTTGAATGCCCATAAATGCTTAATGGATTTGGAAGGTCTGTTTCCTTATAAAAACCTTTACTTCCATCAAAAATAAAATCAGTTGAAATCTGAATAAAATGAATGTTTAATTTCGCGCAAATTTGAGTAAGATACTTTACAGCTTCTATATTTAAATTATTACACTCTTTAGGTTTTATCTCACAAGTATCTACATTAGTCATAGCTGCAGTATTTATGATAAAAGAGGGTTGAATATAAGATATACATTCTTCCAGTTGAGCATGGTTAGTAATATCTATATCGTAATACAAAAAATCATTTCTATTCATTCTATTATCACCTTTAGACAATCCAAACACTGAATAATTTTCAGGCTCTTTCATCAAGAGGTTTACGAGAGTTTGACCGAGAAGTCCATTACTTCCTGTGATAACAATTTTTTTCATTTACTAACTACATTTTATGAAAATTAATTAATAAAAAACTAAAAGAGAGCTCTTAACTTAGAGATTTGCTCCGGTCTTCCTAAAACAATTAGATGAGAATCTTTTTGCAATACAATAGAGGCCTCAGGATTAATAAGATAGCTATTATCTGGTGCTTTAAAACCAATAACTGTACACCCTGTTTTTCTTCTTAAATCTAAATCTAAAATTGTTTTGTCTAAATATTCTTTTGGTAGATCATTTACTGAAATCTCTTCCAAATTTGCTGTGGTTTCGCCCTCAATTGTTAACCTTCCAACAAATTCAATTACATCAGGAGTTACAACTAAAGAAGCCATATGGTCTCCTCCTAATTTGTCTGGCATAATTACATTGTTAGCACCTGCTATTTTTAATTTACTGTAAGAGCTATCATTAGAGGCTCTACTTATTATCGTACAATTTGTGTTTAATTGTCTAGCTGAAAGCACAACAAAAAGATTATCTGCATCAGAGGGTAAAGCTGTAATTAAATGTGCTGCTCTTTCTATTCCTGCTTTAATCAATACCTCATCTGTTGTAGCATCACCATAAACATTTAAAAAACCGTCTTGATCAATAGCATTAATTACCTCATCCACTTTGTCTATAATTACAAATTGTTTTTTGTAATTCTGTAACTTTATCATGGATTGCTTTCCGTTTCTACCAAAGCCACAAATTATTGTATGTCCGTTTAATTTTTCTATATTTTTTTGCACTTTTTTCAATTTTAATTGTTGAAATAATTGACCACTTATAATGTACTCTGTAAAAGCTGATACTACATACACAAAACTAATGATACTAATGGTAATCAAAAATATGGTAAATAATTTTTCTTGGTCGTTTAAAGGTGCTACTTCACCAAAACCTATTGTAGATACTGTAATTACAGTCATATAAAGTGCATCTACAAACGAATACTCAGATAGCATCATATACCCTAGTACACCCGTAGTTAAAACAAAAGCTAACAGAAATAAAGCTTTCTGAAATTTAGATTTAAAAATAGTCTTCATTTAATTGCAAATAGTATTTTTATGTATCGATCAAATTTTAAGATCATTTATAAATCAAAAACAGAATTTCTCTTTGTATAAATCATATCTTTTAGTTTAAGTAGAAAAGCCATTGTCAAATAAAATCCAAAAGACAGGCCTACAGTTACAAATGAAATATAAATAAAAAACAATCTAACATTCTGAGCTCTCATTCCCAAACGATCTGCTAAACGAGAAGAAACGTGGTATCCATGTCTTTCAAAATAATGCCGCACTGAGTTTACAAAATTCATTTTAAAAATTTTATGCAAGATACTTTTTTAGTTTATGGAAATAAAAAAGGAATAGATGAAACTTTAAGAGTTTACTAACAAGTTTATCTTAAAAAACAATTTGGTTTCTGTAACTTTGTAAGTTTCCGAATTTTATCAATATTGAAAGAACAAGAATACATTGAAGTTTATGGTGCTAGAGCCCATAATTTAAAGAACATAAATGTTAAAATACCAAGAGAAAAACTAGTAGTCATTACCGGTTTAAGTGGTAGTGGTAAATCATCTCTGGCTTTTGATACAATTTATGCAGAAGGCCAACGAAGATATATTGAAACATTTTCAGCCTATGCAAGACAATTTTTAGGGGGGTTAGAACGCCCAGATGTTGATAAAATAGACGGGTTGTCTCCAGTAATTTCAATTGAACAAAAAACCACAAATAAAAGCCCAAGGTCTACAGTGGGAACCATTACAGAAATTTATGATTTTTTGAGATTATTATTTTCTAGAGCTTCAGATGCATACTCCTTCAATACAGGAGAAAAAATGGTAAGTTATAGTGATGAGCAAATAAGAAAACTAATTTTAGAAGATTTTCCTCAAAAAAGAATTGCAATCCTAGCCCCTATCATCAAATCAAGAAAAGGACATTACAGAGAACTATTTGAACAAATTTCTAAACAAGGATTTCTTAAGGTTCGAGTAGATGGAGTAATCAAAGAAATTGAAAAAGGCATGCGTTTAGACAGATATAAAACGCATGATATTGAAGTAGTCATTGATAGATTAATTGTTAATAATGCCTCAGAAAAACGCCTAGAAGAAACCATTAAAACTGCCCTTTACACTGGGAATAATATTTTAATGGTGATTGATGTTGATGATGAAAATCCACGTTATTTCAGTCGAGAACTCATGTGTCCTTCTTCAGGAGTTGCCTATCCAAACCCAGAACCCAATACTTTTTCATTTAATTCTCCAAAAGGTGCTTGCTCTAAGTGTAATGGTCTAGGAATTACTAATGAAATTAACTTTAATAAAGTAATTCCAAATCATAGTATCTCCATAAAAAATGGTGGAATAATTCCATTAGGTGAAGAAAAAAATAGTTGGATTTTTAAGCAACTACAATTAATTGCTGATCGTTATCATTTTAAGTTAAGTGATGCTATAAAATCTATTCCAGAAGAAGCATTACATATTATTCTTTATGGTGGTAATGAAAAGTTCTCTGTAGCTTCAAAAACCATCGGAATTACCCGTAAATATGAAATAGATTTTGAAGGAATTACCTCTTTTATAGAAAACCAATACAAATCAAGTGAAAGTAGATCTATTAAACGTTGGGCTAAAGGGTTTATGGATGAAGTTATTTGTAGTTCCTGTGAAGGAAACCGATTAAAAAAAGAAAGTTTACACTTTAAAATAAATAATAAAAGTATAAGTGACCTTGCCAAATTAGACATTAATGAATTGGCGGAATGGTTTAAAAATTTAGATACTAAATTATCAGAAAGACAGTTAATTATTGCTACTGAAATTTTAAAAGAAATTAAAACTAGAATTCAATTCTTATTGGATGTTGGGTTAGATTACTTAACCCTAGACAGAACCTCAAAATCACTCTCTGGTGGCGAGGCACAACGTATTCGCTTGGCTACACAAATTGGATCTCAACTGGTAGGTGTTTTATATATTTTAGATGAACCTAGTATAGGACTTCATCAACGAGACAACCAGAAACTCATAGATTCTTTGGTGAAACTACGAGATATTGGAAATTCAGTTTTGGTCGTTGAGCACGATAAAGACATGATAGAACATGCAGATTTTGTTTTTGATATTGGACCAGGAGCTGGTGTACATGGTGGTGAAATTGTAAGTGAAGGAACCTATCAAGAAATAAAAGAACACCCCACCTTAACTGCTGACTACCTTGGTGGAAGAAGACAAATTGAGGTTCCAAAAAATAGAAGAAAAGGAAATGGAAAGTCAATTAAAATTACTGGCGCCAGTGGAAACAATTTAAAAAATGTGACCGCCGAATTCCCACTTGGGAAAATGATTTGTGTAACTGGTGTTTCAGGTAGTGGAAAATCAACGCTAATAAATGAAACGCTTTATCCTATTCTAAATAAGCACATTTACAGAGGTGTAAAGGAACCAATGCCCTATAAAAAAATTACAGGTTTAGAACATGTAGACAAAGTCATAGATATTGATCAATCACCTATTGGAAGAACTACTCGTTCTAACCCTGCTACGTACACTGGTGTTTTTAGTGAAATTAGGAGTTTGTTTGCTAAAACTCCAGAAGCATCTATACGAGGGTATAAACCAGGTCGTTTTTCTTTTAATGTAAAGGGGGGTCGCTGTGAAACTTGCCAAGGAGGTGGGGTTAGAATCATTGAAATGAATTTTCTACCTGACGTGCATGTAGAGTGCGAAACCTGCCAAGGAAAACGTTTTAACAGAGAAACACTAGAGATTCGATACAAAGGGAAATCTATTGCAGATGTGTTAGAAATGACTATTGATCATGCTGTAGAATTCTTTAAACTCATTCCAAAAATACATAGTAAACTAAAAACAATTAAAGACGTTGGACTAGGTTACATTACCCTAGGTCAGCGATCTACTACATTATCTGGCGGTGAGGCGCAGCGCATTAAATTGGCCTCAGAATTATCCAAACGCGATACTGGAAACACCTTTTATATTTTAGACGAACCCACTACAGGCCTTCATTTTGAGGATATCAGAGTTTTAATGGGGGTGCTAAATACCCTTGCTGATAAAGGAAACACTGTACTGATTATTGAACATAATATGGATGTTATTAAATTGGCTGATTATATTATAGATATTGGGATGGAGGGAGGAAAAAAAGGAGGAGAAATTCTTATGTAAAGGTACTCCTGAACAAATTGTAAAAAACAAAAAAAGTTATACGGCTCAATTTTTGATTCAGGAATTAAGTTAACTTTGTATAGACAAAACAGAACAGATATGACAAATGACGATAGAAAAATACGTGAGAAATTACAGCAAAAAACTTGGAACGAAATAAAAACCAATGACTCTTGGGCCATCTTTAAAATTATGGCGGAATTTGTGGAAGGTTATGAAAAATTAAGCAAAATTGGTCCTTGTGTATCTATCTTTGGTTCGGCTAGAACAAAGCCCGGAGAAGAATACTATGAGCTTTCTGAAGAGGTGGCATTTAAATTAACGCAAAACGGATATGGTGTTATTACAGGTGGTGGTCCTGGTATTATGGAAGCTGGTAATAAAGGAGCACATAGAGGAAAAGGAACTTCTGTAGGTTTAAACATAGAGTTGCCTTTTGAACAACATGACAATCCGTGGATAGACAAAGATAAAAATTTAGAGTTTGATTACTTTTTTGTAAGAAAAGTAATGTTTGTTAAATATTCTCAAGGGTTCATTGTAATGCCCGGTGGATTTGGAACTTTAGATGAACTATTTGAAGCCATTACACTAATTCAAACAAAAAAAATTGGAAGATTTCCAATTGTTTTAGTAGGGTCTTCTTTTTGGGGAGGGTTATTAGACTGGATTAAAAATACCCTACTTGAACAAGGAAATATTAGCGAAAAAGATCTTAAATTGTTTAGAGTGGTAGATACTGCAGATGAGGCTATTGAGCATTTAAACAAATTTTATGATAAGTACAGCTTAAAACCGAACTTCTAGAGAATTCGATGAAATATTATAGCTCTAAGAGAACTACAATGTTCTTGCTTCTTAATTTGTTTGTTAATGTAAGTTTTGCACAAACACAAATTAAAGCTATGATGTATAACGTATTAAATTATTCAGACTCTGAAGTTAGTCGAAATAAAACACCTTTCTTATCCACCATATTAGACGAAGTAGAGCCAGACTTATTGATGGTCTGTGAGATGGTTGATGAAATAGGCTCTGATTACCTGTTTGAGAATGCAATTATTCCTTACAATGAAAACTTTCAAAAGACTCCTTTTGAAGAAAACCAATCTGGCAATTATAGTCTACAACAAATGGTCTATTACAATTCTAAAAAATTAATTTTAGAAGAAACTAGAGTTATTACAGCGGATACCAGAGACATCAATCAGTATACCTTTAAAATAAACACTGAAAACGCGCTAAGTAACCCCATAAGAATGGAAGTTTTCGTAACCCATTTAAAGGCTTCAACAGGAAGCTCTAATAGACAACGAAGATTAAATTCTATTCAAAGTTTTGTGAGTTATACCAATAATATTACTGATGATAGCTATGTGTTATTTGCTGGAGATTTAAATTTCTACACTAGTAATGAAGAGGGCTATCAGCATTTAATTGATGATAGAAACCCCATAGTAATGATTGATCCCATAGATAGACCAACACCAAATTTCCCAGACGATGGTGTTGACTATTACGAAAATTATAATTCAACTTATTTTTGGAATAATAGTTCCTTTAGAGACATACACTCTCAATCTACAAGAACTTCAAACAACGGGTTAATTGATGATAGTGGCTCAACCGGTGGCTTAGATGATCGATTTGATTTCATAATGATGTCTGAAAATTTCAATATGAATACCGATTTATACTACATTAATGACAGTTATCAAGTAATAGGAAACAATGGCAACTGTTATAATTCTTTCATTAATAATTCTAATTGTTCGGGTGGGTACTCGCAAACCCTAAGAGATGCTTTGATTGAGTTCAGTGATCATTTACCTGTAGTTATGGAAATAGAAACACCAGAGAACACATTATCTACTAACCTAATCAGTGAAATTAATTTTATTGGATCAAATATAATTAAAGACTATTTGAAAATTATAGTACCAGAGAACATAAACAACTTTAAAATATACTCAATTACTGGGCAACTTGTTGATGTTAAATTAACAAAAAACATAAGTGATGATACTATAATTATAGATGTAAAACATATTTCAAAAGGTATTTACTATCTTTCACACCAAAAATTGAAAAAACCATTAAAATTTATTAAAATTTAATTGAAAAAATATACCTGTATATTGTGGATTATATTATGCTCCTTTACCTACATGAATGGACAAGAGCACAAAATCACTATTGAAGCTCAATTAGATGATAAAAAAGATATATTGCGAATAAATCAAAGTATCATTTATTACAATACTTCAGATTCAACTCTTACTAATATCTTTCTTCACAACTGGATGAATGGATATAAGAATAATAAATCTCCACTAGCTAACAGACTCATTGAAGACTACGATAAATCATTATTTTTTTCCAAGCAAAAAGACAGAGGTTATTCAACTATAAATAATTTAAACGTCGATTTTGAAAAGGCAAACTTTTTTGAAGAAGAAGATGGCAAAATAGACATTATAAAAATAGTTTTAAACGCTCCTTTAAAACCAAAAAAATCAGTCAAAATAAATATCACTTATGATGTTAAAATTCCTAATGCAAAATTTACAAGCTATGGAAAAACAAAATCAGGTTATCATTTAAGGTATTGGTATTTAGTACCCGCTGTTTTTCATGATAATTGGAAAATAATGAGTAACCTTAACATGGACGATTTATTGACTAATAGCACTAATTTTATTATAAAAATTACACTTCCAAAATATTACTATCTAAGTTCAAATTTGATTGAACAAAAAACTTCAAAAGGAACATGGAATGAATTTTTGTTAACTGGAAAACAGATAACAGAAGTTCTTATGAATATAGATCTTGATGATAAATACAACGCTTTCAAAACAAATGAATTTGAAATTAAAACTGACCTCTACAATGCCGATATAGACAAAAAACTAAGTGGAGATATTTTAAATAGACAATTGGAATTTATTCAACGTTTTTTGGGAACTTACCCTCATAAAAAATTATTTATTGATGAGGCTACACAATCAAAAAATCCAATTTATGGCTTAAATCAATTACCTAAATTTATAAGACCATTTCCTGATGTTTTTGAATGGGATTTAACCATTCTAAAAGCCCTTACTAAGAAATACATAGATAATACGCTACTTTTAGACAAGCGAAAAGATTATTGGTTAACAGATGGCTTACAAACTTATTTAATGATGAACTATGTTTCTGAATATTATCCTGAGATTAAACTAACTGGTAATATTTCAAAAATTTGGGGATTAAAAAGATTTAATTTTTCAAAATTAAATTTCAATGACAAGTATCCTTTTATATATCAATATACTGCACGTCAATTTTTAGATCAAGCACTAAATACTAGAGCTGACTCTTTATCAAATTTTAACCGTAAGATCGTTGGTAAATATAAAGCAGGTCTTGGCTTAAGATATCTTGCCGATTACATAGGAGATTCTATCATCAGTGCATCTTTTCAAGAGTTTTACCTCAACAATAAACTTAAATTTGCAAAAAGCGATGACTTTAAAAAAATAGTTTCTTCTAAAACTATTAAAGATATTGGTTGGTTTTTTGGTGATTATTTGAAAACAAATAAAAAAATAGACTACACCATTAAAAAAGCTGTTACTAAAGGTGATTCTGTTTATGTAACTATAAAAAACAAGAGAAATATAACTGCACCTGTTGCTTTATATGGGTTGAAAAATAAAAAAGTTAAATTCAAGAAATGGCTTCCAAATATAGATAGTATAAAAACTATTGCTATTCCAAAAAATAATTTCAATAGAGTTTCTTTAAATTTTGAAAACTCATATCCAGAGTTTAACTCTATGGATAATTGGAAAAAAATAGGAAAGAATATCCTAAATAAACCAATACAACTCAAGCTATTTAAAGACATAAATGACCCTTATTACAATCAGTTGTATTTACAGCCCACCATCAAGTATAATTATTATGATGGAGCCCTATTAGGATTAAAAATTCATAACAGACCGATTTTATCTAGAAACTTTCAATTTTCTATCACACCACAATACGGAACAAAAAGCAATGCATTAAATGGAACATTTAATACGCGTTACACTCAATATTTTGAAAATTCAACAATAAATAGAATCTATTATTCTTTATCTGGCAGCAACTTACACTATGCTGAGGACCTATCCTATAATACATTTAATCAAAATATTACAATTCAATTCAGAAGAAAAAACTTGAGAGATGTTGGAGGAAGCTATTTATCTGCAAGATTGTTAAACATTAATAGAGAGTTGGCAACAAATGATACTCAAACAGACTCGGATAAATATCGTGTATTCAAATTAAAATATTATAACAATAAGCCTGATGTTATAAAGGGAATTAAATATTCATTTGGTACAGAGATAGCAAATGATTTCTCAAAAGTTACAGGTGAAATTAGATATAGGAAATTAACAGCAAAAAACACTCAACTTGATTTCAGATTCTATGCCGGTTCATTTATAAAAAACAATACAAATACAGATTTTTTTAGTTTTGGATTAGACAGAGCTAATGATTATTTATATGAATTAAGTTACATAGGACGATCAGAAAGTACTGGATTTCTCAGTCAACAATTTATTATGGCTGAAGGGGGTTTTAAATCTGTATTAGAGCAACGTTTTGCTAATCAATTCTTAGTCTCTTTTAATTCTAGTATTGGAATCTGGCGATGGCTTGAGATATATAATGATGTTGCATTCCTTAAAAATAAAGGGAATAACATCTTTTTTGCATATGAAAATGGATTAAGACTAAATTTTATACATAATATTTTAGAATTGTATCTTCCAATCTATTCAAATAACGGTTGGGAAATAAATAAAAATGCATATTCTAAAAACATAAGATTTGTATTAGTGGCTAAGCCTAAAGCAATTTTTAATTTCTTCAGAAGAGGCTTCTTATAAAAATTCTATTCTATATTTTATCGCATTTCAGTTAGATAATAGATAAATTATTAATTTTCATCTATTAGAGCTATCTTTGCAAAATCTAAATATTTATTGATATATGCCGAAATTAGCTACTGAAAGTAAGACTTCTGATCTTTCATTTAATGATTTTAAAAGTGAAATCTTAAATGATTATAAAATTGCCAGAATTAGTAGAGAATGTAGTTTATTGGGTAGGCGTGAAGTTTTGACTGGGAAAGCAAAATTTGGAATCTTTGGTGATGGAAAAGAGTTGCCTCAATTAGCCATGGCAAAAGCATTCAGAAATGGAGACTTTCGTTCAGGGTATTATAGAGATCAAACCTTTATGATGGCAATTGGTGAATTATCTGCTCAACAATTTTTTGCTGGCTTATATGCTCACACTGACATAAAGATAGAACCAATGTCCGCTGGTCGTCAAATGGGTGGTCATTTTGCAACTCACAGTGTGCATGAAGATGGTAGTTGGAAAAATTTAACTACTCAAAAAAATTCAAGTGCAGACATATCACCTACAGCTGCACAAATGCCAAGACTAGTAGGTTTAGCTCAAGCATCCAAGGTATACAGAAACTCAAACGACCTTCATCATCATACAAAATTTTCTAATAATGGAAATGAGGTAGCTTGGGGAACTATAGGAAATGCAAGTACAAGCGAAGGTGTGTTTTTTGAGAGTATAAACGCTGCTGGTGTATTAGAAATTCCTATGGTAATGAGCATATGGGATGACGAATATGGTATTTCTGTTCACGCAAAATATCAAACAACTAAAGAGAGTATTTCTGAAATTCTGAAAGGTTTTCAAAAAGAAAAAAATACAAATGGATACGAAATATTTGTTGTTAATGGTTGGGATTATGTACAATTAATAGATGTATATTCAAAAGCTTCTAAAATTGCAAGAGAGCAACATATTCCTGTAATAATTCATGTAAAAGAGGTTACACAACCTCAAGGCCATTCTACCTCAGGATCTCATGAGAGGTATAAAAATATTGAGCGTTTAAAATGGGAGAAGGAACATGATTGCATAGAAAAGATGCGAGAATGGATTTTAGATTTTGAGTTAGAGGACGGGGATGGTAATCCTTTAAAATTAGTAAGTGGAAAAGAGGAGTTAATTACTTTAGAAAAAGAAGTAAAAAAAGAAGTAAGTGCGGCCAAAAGAAATGCTTGGAATGCCTTTATAAATGAAATAAAATTAGAAGTTACAGCTGCATCAGGTCTACTCGAAAAGATGGCTCTTAAAAGCAGTAACAAAAACTTTATCATCAAATTAAAAAATGACTTAACAAGTATTGTTGAGCCTATTAGAAAAGATATTCTTTCTTCAGCAAGAAAAGCATTGCGATATGTAAAAGACGAGACTTTTAGTGAAAAAATTGAACTTCAAGAATTTATTATTAATTCGATTAAGGATGCGGCACTAAAATACTCCTCTCACCTGTCTAGTGAGACTAATGCTGCAGCAATTAAAATAGCTGAAATTTTACCCATTTATAACTCACAAAACAAAAATGTTGATGGTAGAATTGTGATGAGAGATAACTTTGATGCAATTTTGAAAAAATACCCAGAAGTATTAATTTTTGGAGAGGATGCAGGTCAGATTGGAGATGTAAATCAAGGCTTAGAGGGGCTACAAGAAAAATATGGTAATCAAAGAGTTTCAGATACGGGTATCCGAGAAGCTACAATTATTGGTCAAGGAATAGGAATGGCAATGAGGGGCTTACGTCCGATTGCTGAAATTCAATACCTAGATTATTTACTGTATGCATTGCAAATTATGAGTGATGATTTAGCAACCCTACGCTACAGAACCTTTGGAAAACAAAAAGCGCCCTTAATTATAAGAACTAGAGGACATCGTTTGGAAGGAATTTGGCATTCTGGATCGCCTATGGGTGGTATCATTCATAATATCCGAGGCATACATGTTTTGGTGCCCAGAAACATGACCAAAGCAGCTGGCTTTTACAATACATTACTGCGTGGTGATGATCCAGCGTTAGTTATTGAATGCTTAAATGGCTATCGTTTAAAAGAACAATTACCTTTAAATTTTGGAGAATTCACAACACCTATTGGAGTTATAGAAATTATAAAAAAAGGAAAAGACATGACTGTCGTTTCCTACGGATCTACGCTTAGAATTGTTCAAGAAGCTGCAGTAGAATTGTTACTAGTTGGAATAGACATTGAAATTATAGACATCCAAAGTTTACTTCCTTTTGACATTAATCATGAAACTGTAAAGTCTGTTGCAAAAACAAATAGATTATTAATTGTAGATGAAGATGTTCCTGGTGGAGCTTCTGCATATTTATTACAAGAAATTATAGAAAACCAAGATGGTTATCAATATTTAGATAGTAAACCAGCAACACTATCAGCAAAGGCTCACAGACCTGCCTACGGATCTGATGGTGATTACTTCTCCAAACCTTCAGCTGAAGACATTTTTGAGAAAGTTTATGAAATGATGCATGAAGCATATCCTACTAAATTTAAGAGCCTATATTAAAAACTTCCTGCAGTTTTACAATTAATCTAGATTGGCAAAATAATCCTCTTAAAAATGAAAATATAAATCATTGCTTATAACTTTATAAACTATGCTCTAATAAAGATTAATTAGTTTAAACTATGAATAAATTGATTTTAATAATAAAAAAAATGTAGTACCTCAAAGATGGGATTGTATTTTTATAAAAAATTAAAAATTTAGAATGAAAAGTATAGAGAATTTAGAATGGAGATATGCTGTCAAAAAATTTGATGATAAAAAAATCCTCGAGAAACAAAAAATCAACATCATAAAACAAGCTTTTAACTTAACAGCAACCTCATACGGTTTACAGCCCATAAAATTGCTCATCATTAAGAATAAAAGTATTCAACGACAACTTGTTGATCATAGTTACAATCAACAACAAATATTACAGGCCTCTCACCTTCTTGTTATTTGTATAGATACAAATTTAAAAGAATCTGATGTAGAAAAATATTTTGAAAGAGTAAAAGAAATCAGAAATACACCTGATGAAATTATTAGCTCATTTAGAGAATATTTAAAAACAGTTATTTCAGGAAAATCATCTCAAGATCTCGTTTTGTGGGCAAAAAACCAAGCCTATTTAGCGCTAGGCAATTTATTAACAGTTTGTGCAAATGAAAAAATAGATTCCTGTCCTATGGAAGGTTTTATTCCAAAAAAATATGATGAGATTTTAGGTTTAAAAGAAAAAAATCTTACCTCAGTATTGGCTATCCCTATTGGATATAGAGCGGAAGACGATATGAAAACTCATCAAATGAAAGTTAGAAAAAAAATAGAAGAAATAATTATTGAAATATCTTGATAAAGTCTATAATTTTAACTTTATTTATTTAAACTATTTAACTTTACAGCACCTATGAAATCTTCTATAAGAACACTTCATCCCTCAAGCCTTTGGAATCATTTTTCTGACCTAAATGCAGTACCACGTCCATCAAAAAAAGAGGAACGTATTATTGGATTTATGGTAGATTTTGCTAAACATCTAAATTTAGAAACTATAGTTGATGAAGTGGGAAATGTTATTATTAAAAAGCCAGCGACAAAAGGTTTTGAAAATAAAAAAACCATTGTAATGCAAAGCCATCTTGACATGGTTCATCAAAAAAATTCTGAAACAGTTTTTGATTTCGAAACTCAAGGAATAAACATGTTCATCGATGGAGATTGGGTTACTGCAGACGGTACTACACTAGGAGCAGATAATGGACTTGGTGTTGCCGCTATCATGGCAGTATTGTCTTCAAATACCATAGAGCACCCATCTATTGAAGCCCTTTTTACTATCGATGAAGAAACAGGAATGACCGGTGCTATGGGATTAAAAGGAGGTATTTTATCGGGAGATATACTTTTAAACCTTGACACTGAAGAAGATGATGAAATTGATATGGGATGTGCTGGAGGAATAGATGTTACTGCTGAGAGAAATTATCAGGAGGAAACGACGCCATCCAAAACTATTGCATTTGAAATAAAAGTTAAGGGACTACAAGGGGGCCATTCTGGGATGGACATTCACAAAGGTTTTGGAAATGCAAATAAGATTATGAATAGATTACTCTATCATAGCAATGCGCTTGTAAAAATAAGAATTGTTAAAATAAATGGAGGAAACTTAAGAAACGCGATACCAAGAGAAAGTTTCTCAACTATTGTGGTTGATGAAAATGAAAAAGAAAAATTTTTATTTGAATTAAATAATTTAATCGAATTGATTAAAGAAGAATTCAAAACACTTGAACCCAACTTAGTTATTGATGTAAATAATTCGGAGATTCCAAAAAAAGTAATGAATTTAGAAACTCAAAATATATTTTTAAAATCAATATACGCTACATTAAATGGGGTATACAGAATGAGCCCTGATATACCTAATTTAGTAGAAACATCAAATAATATTGCGAAAATTAGTCTTGGGAATGGTAAAATTCACGTAGGCTGTTTAACTAGATCCTCGTCTGAATCTTCAAAAAACGATTTAACAAATGCTTTAACATCATGTTTTGAATTGGCTGGTTTTAAAGTAGAATTATCTGGTTCATATCCTGGCTGGCAACCAAATGTTGATTCAGAAATATTAAAGGTTTTAACTAATGTGTATGAAAATTTATTTGGTGAGAAAGCCAAAGTTGAAGCCTGCCACGCAGGACTAGAGTGTGGTATTCTAGGTCAGAACTACCCATTAATGGATATGATTTCATTTGGTCCAACCATCAAAGGAGCTCATTCACCAGATGAAAGAGTTAGTATTTCGTCAGTTCAAAAATTTTGGAAATTTTTACTTCAAATTTTAAAAAATATTCCCGAAAGAAACTCATAATTTAGTTCGCTTTATTCTATTAATTACAGTTAAAAACTTACACTAAAAATTGTTTAGAAACTTTAATAAAAACAACTCAAACACCTAATATACAGGTGTTTAAATAAATTAAACTTTGTTAACATCTATTCTTTCTAAAAATGCTATTTAATTGTAAATTTACTGAAGAAACTAGAATCTTTTAATGGGTAAAATAATAGCAATAGCAAATCAGAAAGGTGGTGTTGGTAAAACAACTACATCAATAAATTTAGCTGCATCGCTTGGAGTATTGGAAAAAAAAGTTTTATTGATTGATGCCGACCCTCAAGCAAATGCTTCCTCTGGTCTAGGCATAGACATAGAATCTATTAAAATTGGTAGTTATCAAGTTCTAGAACATACTTGTTCAGCTCAAGAAGCTATTTTAAAAACTTCTTCACCAAATTTAGACATCATTGCATCACATATAGATCTAGTTGCTATAGAAATCGAATTGGTAGATAAAGAAAGGAGAGAGTACATGCTAAAAGAATCTCTTGAAATAATAAAAAATGATTATGATTATATTATTATAGATTGTGCACCCTCCTTGGGTTTAATAACCTTGAATTCATTGGTTGCTGCAGATTCTGTAATCATCCCGATACAATGTGAATATTTTGCTCTTGAAGGTTTAGGAAAATTACTAAATACTGTTAAGAGTGTTCAAAAAATTCACAATAAGAATCTAGATATTGAAGGCTTGTTGTTAACAATGTTCGATTCTCGTTTGAGGTTATCTAATCAAGTGGTTGATGAAGTACAAAAACACTTCAGCACCATGGTTTTTGATACAATAATTAGAAGAAATACACGTTTAGGCGAAGCACCGAGTTATGGAGAGAGTATCATTGCATATGATGCCACAAGTAAAGGTGCTGTAAATTACTTAAATTTAGCTAATGAACTTTTAAAAAAGAACCAATATTATGGCAAAAGCCACTAAAAAACAGGTACTAGGCAGAGGGTTATCTGCCTTATTAAAAGACAGTTCAATAAACGAAACAAATACTAATTTGGTTGTTGGTACTATTGTTGAAATTGAACTTGAAAATATTGAGGTAAACCCATACCAACCAAGAACTTTCTTTGATGAAGAATCACTACGAGAATTAGCCAGTTCAATTAAAGAATTAGGCGTTATTCAACCAATAACAGTTAGAAAAATAGATGGAAATTTTCAGCTTGTTTCTGGGGAGCGTCGTTTCAGAGCCTCCAAATTAATAGGAAATAAAAGTATTCCTGCATATATCAGAACTGCTAATGATCAAGAAATGCTTGAAATGGCTTTAGTTGAAAATATTCAACGAAAAAATCTTGACCCTATAGAGGTTGCTTTATCCTATCAAAGGCTAATTGATGAAATTCAATTAACTCAAGAAGAGCTTAGTGTAAGAGTTGGCAAAAAAAGATCTACTGTAACCAACTATCTTCGTTTGTTAAAATTAGATCCTATTTTACAGACTGGAATTAGAGATGGGTTTATTTCTATGGGGCATGGAAGGGCTTTGATTAATATAAAAAATGCTGCAGACCAGCTAAATATCTATGAAAAAATACTTTTAGATAAATTATCGGTTAGACAAACTGAAGAATTGGTTAAGAGTTTAAAAAAAGATAAGAAAATTCCAAATGAAATAAAAAAACACCTTCCTAAATATATAAAAAATAGTTTATCAGACCTCAATTCATATTTGGGACATAAAGTTAATGTGACAGTAAATGGAAAGGGAAAGGGAAAAATTTCTATTCCTTTTCATTCTAAAGAAGATTTTGAAAGAATTAAAAACTTGTTACAATAAGTGTTTACAAAAAACTTCATATTAGTAATTACTATTCTGTTACCAATTTACTGTTTCAGTCAAAAAGATACTGTAAACATTGTAGTAAAAGAAAAAAAAGTGATTTCTAATACTATATACAATCCTTTATCTCCATCTAAAGCCGCATTTTATTCTGCTGTTTTTCCAGGAGGTGGGCAAGCTTACAATAAAAAATATTGGAAAGTTCCCTTAGCATGGGCAGCAGTTGGTATTCCTACTTATTTTTATCTTAATAATAATAGTGAATATAAAAGATATAGAGAAGCATATAAGCTGAGAAAAAGGGGCTTAGAAGATGAATTCACATTAGAGGATGGTACTGAACTTATCTCATTAACAGGGCTAGAAAGAGCACAAAAAACATTAAGAGGTAACAGAGATTTATCTCTACTAGTGGTTATACTAGGGTATGCACTTCAAATTGTAGAAGCAAGTGTAAATGCCCATTTATTACAATTTGATGCTAGTGATGACATTACTATAAAACCAACCATAATAAATAATACCACTACCCTAGAGCCACCATCAGTTGGATTAAGCTTTAAGTATTCTTTTTAAATAGAAAAATTATCTTTTTTTATCAAAAAAAAACATAAATTATAACAAATGAAAATCGCACTCTTTGGATATGGAAAAATGGGAAAAGAAATTGAGCAAATTGCTTTGAAGAGAGGTCATGAAATAGTTTTAAAAATTAGAGAAAATGAAAAATATGATATTTCTAAGGCAGATATTGGAATTGATTTTAGCGTTCCAAATGCAGCACTACATAATATCATTAGTTGCTTTAAAAACAATGTACCTGTAATTTCGGGAACTACAGGATGGTTAGATGACTATGATAAAGCGCTTGCTGTTTGTAAAGAAAATAAAGGAAGTTTTATTTATGCTTCTAATTTTAGTATTGGCGTTAATTTATTTTTTGAACTGAATAAAAGTCTCGCTAAAATGATGAACCCTCACAAAGATTACTCTTTAGATGTTGAAGAAATTCATCACACTAAAAAATTAGATACTCCAAGTGGTACAGCCATTTCTATAGCTGAACAAATCATAAAAAATTCCTCTAAAAGTAATTGGGAATTAATAGAAAATTCTGCAAAACTAGATTCAAATTCAGTTCCCATTTCAGCAAAAAGAATATTAGACACCCCAGGAACACACAAAGTTTCCTACAAATCTGAAATAGATTCGATTGAAATTAAGCATATTGCTAACAACAGAAAAGGTTTTGCTTTAGGTGCTATAATTGCGGCAGAATGGTTAATTAAAAAAAATGGTATTTACACAATGAAAGATGTGTTAAACATAGGTTAAAAACCGTAACTATTTCTTTTATTTGTAACTAATTGTTAAACAAAAAAATAAAGATATGACAATTAATGAATGGTTAATTTTTTTTCTGATAGTTCAGGTAATTCATTTTGCAGGAACTTGGAAATTATATCAGAGAGCCAATAGGAAAGCATGGGAAGCTGCCATACCTGTTTACAATGCATTTATTTTAATGCGTATTATAAAAAGACCTAAATGGTGGGTGTTTTTATTATTTGTTCCCATAATCAATCAATTAATGTTTCCTATTATATGGATAGAAACAGCTAGAAGTTTTGGTTTTAATAAAAGAAAAGACACTATTTTAGTACTGCTAACTCTAGGTTTTTACTTATACTATATAAACTACGCAACAAACTCAACACACAAAATAAATAGAAGTTTAAATCCTAGAACTGGTTTAGGAGAATGGGTACACTCAATTGCTTATGCTATTATTGCTGCTACCCTAGTGCATACCTACATTATGCAACCCTATACTATACCAACCTCTTCGCTTGAGAAAACATTGTTAGTTGGCGATTACTTATTTGTTAGTAAATTCCATTACGGCGCAAGGGTTCCAACGACTACTATTTCTACCCCGATGCTTCATGATAGTCTACCAACTTCATTAATAAGTGGAAAAAACACTAAATCGTATTTAAACAAGCCTCTTTTACCTTATTTAAGGTTTCCTGGTTTTCAAAAAATAAAAAGAAATGACATTGTTGTTTTTAATTGGCCTGTAGATACCTTAGTTCATTGGATGGATCCTAGTAAGGGAGCTGATTTAAAACCTTTAGATAAAAAAACTAATTATGTAAAGAGGTGCGTTGGAATTCCAGGTGATACCCTTGAAGTAAGAGATGGATATGTTTTTATCAATGGAAAACAAAACATACTTCCAGACAGAGCAAAACTTCTATTTTATAATAAGATTTACTCCAACAAAGGCCTGTCTACAAAAAAACTATTGAGATACACAAATAAAGAGTTTGAACGAAAGTTTATCATCAACTTTACCAGTCAAAATCAATTTGACAAAGTGATGAATTTTGTAACCGATAATCCTGAAAAAATAAAAGATAACCAATTTAAGATTACCACTTCTGAGGGAGGAATTCCTAAATGGGTAATAAGTAATTACAAATTAGATATAAAAGAGATACGTACTAAAATAAGAAAAGCTAATATTACTGATGAAATTGTTGCAAAACTCAGAAATGATTCAGAAGTTGATAGTGTAATTAAAGTTATAAAACCCAAAGGAGTAAAAGGAAATTATATGTTTCCTGAAGTGTCCAGTTTATCATGGAATACCGACAACTACGGACCTATATATATTCCCAAAAAAGGATCAACTATAGAATTAAATATTAATTCTTTACCTTTTTATAAAAGAATAATAAAAGAATATGAAAATAATCAACTGGATGTAATTGGAGAACATATTTTCATAAATGGTAAAAAAGCTTCATCATATACTTTTAATCAAGATTATTATTGGATGATGGGTGATAATAGACAAAACTCTCTAGATGCAAGAAGTTGGGGCTATGTTCCTTTTGACCATGTGGTAGGGAAACCAGTAATGATTTGGTTTAGTATTGAAAATGGAGAAATTCGCTGGGAAAGGCTTTTCACTACAGTTGGAGGAAATGGAGAGCCAGTTTCCTATTTACTCTACGTTTTAATTGCAATTGCAGGGTATTTTGGATATTCTTTTATTAAAAAAAATAGAAAAAAAGTGTCATAATGGCGCTGTTTATTCCTACATATTTTTCAACAATTGCTCAATATACATCTATTGTAAATTCTAGTTCCATAACTTTTGAAGTTGAAGAAAACTATCAAAAGCAAAGTTATAGAAATAGGTGTTACATTTTTGGTGCAAACGGAAAACAACTACTAAATATTCCTATTTCAAACACAAATAAAATTTCTGGTAAAATAAAAATGCGGGATGTTGTCGTTGAAAACTCAAACTGGCAAAGACAACATTATAAGTCTTTGACAACAGCATACAACCACTCCCCTTTCTTTGAGTTTTATAAAGATGATTTACAATTTATTTTCACTAAAAAATACAAGTATCTTCTAGACATCAATATAGATTCTTTTCATTTTATAAATGATGCCCTTGAACTATCAAAAAAATATAATATTTCAAAAGCATACAATGAAAATGCCATAAATGATTTTAGATATCATGCAGTAGTTAAAAATGATAACAAAAGTAGATCTACTCCTTACATACAAATGTTTGAGGCTGAAAATGGATTTTTAGAAAACTTATCCATATTAGATTTATTATTTATGGAAGGACCAAATTCTATTAATTTCATGAAATAATTAAATAAGGATTAGACACTGCTTCAAAAAAATAACCAAATATTGACTAATCAAGCCTTTACCTTATTAAATTAATTGTATATTATACAATATAAATTTATAAATATTCAATTTTTATTTTTATTTTTGTTTAATCCCTTTATAAAAACTTCAAACATGAGTGAGTATAAAATGGATCCTTTATTAAAAAATATTAGAAAAATATATCCTATTTCTAAAAATTCCTCTGAGCAGTTAAAAGGCATCTTCAAAGAAAAAAAATTCAAGAAAAAAGCAACTTTAAGTTTTAAAAATCATATTTCAACAAAATTTTATATAGTCAAATCAGGCATCTTAAGATCATACATTACAGATGATAAAGGAAAGGAATTTATAAAATTTATTTACACCAAACACTCTGTTGTTGGTGCTTTTTGCTCATTAATAAGAAAGAAAGAAAAAAATGTTATCATAGATTGTCTTACCAATTGTGATTTAATTGAAGTTGATTTTGCAGAATTTAAAAATTTAGCAAATTCAAATCAAGAGATTCTTCAATTGTATAATAATTTATTAGAATTACTTTTTATCAAGTTAGAAAATCGATTTTATGAACTTTCGTCACTTAATGCAACTCAACTTTATTTGAAGTTTAAAAAAGATAATCCTGGTATAGAAAATTTAATACCATTATATCATATAGCTTCTTATTTAAATATTACCCCTGTTCAATTGAGTAGAATCAGAAAGGATTTATATAAAACTAAATAACTTTCATACTAAGAAATCAAAAGAATTGTATTTTTGGCATTAAATATTTAACCAATCTAATTCATATTAATTCAAGGTTTGGTTTTTAGAGTTTATATTTAAAAAGAGATGTCATTTAAGTTTTTACTACACTATAGTTTTCATTTCCTAGTCCCAATAGCAATTGCCTTATTATTTTACAAAAAAAAATGGATTCAAGTATATTTGATTTTTATCGGAACGATGTTAATAGATTTAGATCACTTATTGGCAAATCCAATATTTGACCCTAACAGATGTAGTATCAATTTTCATCCTTTACATACTTATTATGCAGCCGGAGCATATATTCTTATGGTCATTCCAAAAAAAAGTAGAATCCTGGGAATAGCATTCCTACTTCACCTGTTTACAGATTATTTAGATTGCTACCTCTAAAGTTTTAAAATTCTAGACAATAATTGGTTTATCTCAGCAGATATCTTCAATTTTACCGCGGCTAAAAGGTAGACCACTGAGATAATTATGGTCTTCAAAGCTATATTAACAATTGGATGATATTTAAAATTCCAAAAATAGAAAGCAAAAAATAAACCAACTATTAAAAATAGTGATATAAACGTTTTATTAGTAATTGGTGTGATATTCAAATTAAACTTTAGAATAATAAGTTTTATGGTATTAAAAACAAAAATAACAATAAGTGTTGCCAATGCTAAACCATTAGTCCCATAGAGATCAAATAACCAAATATTTAAATAATATACAGAAAAAGCCATTCCCAGGTTTAACGGAAGTGTAATTTTATAGAATACAGAATTATTAATAATTGCACCATTATTTCCTAAAAACATGGTGAACATTTTAGCTCCTGAAATCATTAAAACAACCAACTCCCCGCCAGCATATCCTTTATCAGGTATTAATTTGAATAATTCATGAACTCCACAATTAACCAATAAAAAAAGAAGACCACTTACCAATAATAAATTTATAGAACTTTTTTTGTACAAACTTTCAATCTCTAAAGCATTGTTGTCATTAATAGTTTTAGAGGTAATAGGCTGTAAAATCTGAGCCATAGCTCTTCCTGGTGCTTCTATTAAAGATCCTATAAATACCGCAACTGCATAATAAGCAGCTATTTCAACAGTTTCTTTATCAGGGATCATTACCTTATCAATATCAAGAAGTATGGCACCTGCACTCCCTGCAAGAACCATGTATAAAGAATACCTTAAAACTTCTTTAAAATTCTTTGGAAGGTGAAAACTAAATTTTGGAAAATACAACCAAAATGCATAAAACATCATAACAATAGCTCTAATAACATAAGCGCCTGTTAGATAATAAATAAATTGAGGTTTGGTTAAAAAATCAAAAAAGACTGAAATCAATAATATTAAAACTACGGCTCTATTCCAAAACTCCTTTAAAATATTACCAAAGATAGATTGCATTTGAACTTTAGCCCATGAATAAAAAACCTCAAAATAAGTTGTTGATATGGCTACAATAAAAATAACAAAGGTGTAATCCTTTAAAATAGGATTTTGCTGAGAAATACGATTCCCAATTTGATTATAAAACTCCGAAACAAAAAAACCAAGTGGTATTGCTATTAGAAGGGGTAAAAAAACAATACTTGATAAAAATTTATCTTTTTCTATTTTATTATCATAAGAAGAAAAATACTTAACGATAGTATGATGAACACCTATAGCTGCTAATGGCATTATAATATTTGACACTGATAGTAAATACACAACAATCCCATGATATTTACCCTCCAAAACTTGAGGATAAAGTATAAGAACATTAATTCCACCAAGTGCAAAACTTAGGTAAATAATTAATGTATTTATAAAAGATTGCTTAAGTACTATTCCCAAACTTTAATGTATTAATTCATATATAGATTGATAAATTTTCTCACCAACATTATCTCCGTACAAATCAATGGTAAACTCTTTTTTCGTTGCCTTAAAAGTATCAAACGTTTGTATGATCTTTTTGGTATTACTTCCAACAACTTTTGCATATCCATGAGCCGCTAATTCAACCCATTCTGTTTCATCTCTAACTACAATACATTGTTTTTTGGCGAAAAATGCTTCTTTTTGCAATCCACCACTGTCTGTAATCACCATTGAACAATTTTTTAATAATTCTAACATATCATAATAACCAATAGGGTCTATGAGGCTTATTTTAGGCTGTATGTCAAATTTTTCAAGAGCTATGCGTGTTCTTGGATGAAGAGGTAAAATCACAGTTTGTGTATGATGAATCTCCTCTAATGCTTTAAATATAGCTGTTAATTTAGAAATTTCATCTGTATTTTCTTGACGATGAATAGTAGCTAAAACAAATTCATTTTTCTGTAATTTTTGATCTTTTATGATGGATGATTTATTTGCTGAAAACTGACTGTAATAACTAACAGCATCCTTCATAATATCTCCGTGATTCTCTATCAAAACAGGTAAATTCTGAAAGCCCTCATTATGTAAGTTATTGATAGCTCCCTGAGAAGGACAACACAATAAATCAGAAATTCTATCAGTTAAGATCCTATTAATTTCTTCAGGCATTTTCATATTGAATGAACGAAGACCTGCTTCAATATGAATTACTTTAATATTCATTTTTTTGGCAGCTAAAGCACCAGCTATAGTAGAATTCGTATCACCATATACAATTAGTGCTTCAGGCCGTTCAATTTCTAATATTTCTTCAATTTTACCCATCATCTGCCCAGTCATTGCGGCATGACTCAAACTGTTTATCTCTAAATTATACGCCGGTTTTGGGATCATCATTTCTTCAAAAAAAACAGCACTCATATTAGCATCAAAATGTTGCCCTGTATGGATAATTACCTCCTGTATTGTATTGTGTTCTTTGATAATTTTACTCAATACAGCCGCTTTCACAAATTGTGGTCTTGCTCCTATGACAGTTACTACTTTTTTCATTTGTATACTTATAAATAAGATTGTATCATACCATTAAATTATTAATTCTTATGAAATCAATATACTACCTTTTTAATTACTTCCGCTAATTGGCTTGTTATATTTTTTCGGTGATATTGGTTAATATTATTTGATTTTACATGAAGATTACCTTCTTTATAAGTATTGTAAAAATCTATAATAAGGGCTTTTAATGTTTTTTTATTTTTAAAATCTACAATTTCTCCTGCATTTGTATTTTTTAATATGGTTGCTGCATCACCATCTTCAGGACCAATGGCTAAAATAGGTCGTTTTGCTTGTAAATACTCAAATATTTTACCCGTAATGATTCCCTTTGCACTAGGCACGTTGTTAATACTTAATAATAAGACCTGAGAAGAAACTTGATATGAATTCACATCTTTATGATCTACATAGGGTATTCTTATGATTGTTTTTTGTTCAAATACCTTAACATCTTGAAGAACTGAATCATCAATTTTACCAATAAATTTAATTCTAAGATCATTTTTAAAATCTGAATTACTATCACAAATTTCTTTTAAAACATCCCATAAAATTTGGGGGTTTCTATCAGAATTCATTGAGCCAACATGGGTAATAGAAAAATTACTATCTAATTTTTGAGGTAATGAATTTTGAATTGTATCAAAACCATTTGTGATGACCTCAATGCTGCTAGTATGTTTTAGATACTTTTGTTTCATCGTTTCACCAACTACAATAGTCATATCAGAATTTATTAAAACTTCTCGCTCTAATTGAAGGTGTTTTTTAGTTGCTTTTTTTGTGAGAGGTAATTGCTTAAAGTAATCTATTTCTGTCCAGGGATCTCTAAAGTCTGAAATCCATTTAATTCCAAGTTGTTTTTTCAACTTTAGCCCAATTAAATGAACACTATGAGGAGGGCCAGTTGAAATAACAGCGTCTATTTTGTGATTTTTTAAATACTTACTCAAAAAATTTACGGAAGGCTGTATCCAAAACTTACGTGCATCAGGTATGAAAAAATTAGCTCTAATGTATTGAATCATTTTGCCAAATAAAGTTGGATTTGGATTTAAAAAACCAGCACTTCCTTTTTTATTGTTTACTCCAAAAAAAGAGAGAATAGAATTAAGCTCAAAAATAGGTTGCTTTAAAACTTCTATGCCTTTTGGTATTTCATTCTCTGAACTTGAATCTAAAATTGGATAAGTTGGGTTATCTATTGTGTAGATAACGGGTTCTATATCGTAATCTCTCAAGTATTTAGAGAATTTCAACCATCGTTGAACTCCAGGACCACCTGCCGGAGGCCAATAATAGGTTATGATTAATACTTTCTTTTTAGAGCTCATCATATAGTTTTACCAAGGCTTTGGAAGTTATTTCCCAAGAAAATTCATTTTCTATAAATTCTTTACCGTTTTTACCTAACTTTTCTGCTTTATCATTATTCTGATATAATTCAATTACTTTACAACAAAAATCTTCTTCATTTTTTTCTTCATGAACTAGACCACTAGATACTCTTTCAACTAATTCTTTTTGAGCTGTAGCGTTACTAACTAAAATGGGTTTAGCAAAACTCATGTACTGAAAAATTTTATTAGCATACGCTATATCATGTTGAATGCTTCTATTTAGGGGTGAAATACAAACATTACTTGATAGGATATATGAAGGAAATAAAGAAACATCTTTCCAACCCTCAAAATCAACATAAGGTTCTAAATTTAATCTTTTTACTTCTTGAATTAAAATAGTATCAGTTGTATTTCTTCCAACAATAACCAACTTAAAATTAGGAATAGTTTTAGATAAAGTTTTTGAAGCTCTTATCGCAGTCAATAAACCTCTTCTTACATGAGTATCACCTAAATAAAGAAGTACATACTTATCTAAATACTTGTTTTTAATTTCTAAAGAATAAGAATAATCCTTGAAAAAAGATGCTCTAACCGTATTTGGAACTAGGACCATCTTTTCACGCTCTAAATTATTTGAATCAATAACTTGTTTCGCAAAATTTGGAGAAACGGTAATAATTTTATTGGATTGTTTTATGAACTCCTTCTCTTTTGTTTTCCACTTATTTGGAGAAATCATGTATTTTCCGGGGAAATGATTCAAATGAGGATAGAACTTCATGTTTTCAGGAATATTGTCATGAAGATCTAAAACTACTTTTAACTGAAATTTTTTGTTTGATAAAAATACAGCTTCAGCAATTCTAATATCGTGTATATGCAAAACTTCTATAGAATTTTTTTTTATAAAATGATCTATCTTTGGTTTCATGATCATTTTGTAAGCAAAAAAATCACAGGAAAGCGCAGAAAGTTTATGGATTAGTTTATTCGATTTATACCTCCTAATTTGAATACCATTAGTACTTTCATTTAAAAGTTGGTTTCCATAGGTTAAACAAAATAAAAAAACATCATGCCCAGAATTTGCTAGAGTAATTGCTTCGTTTTCAACCCTTGGATCTGGCGGAAACACTTCGTCTAAAATCATCCCAATTTTCATGATTTGACAGATTTTGTAGCATATATTATATAATACCTTGGAGTAAACTTTCTCAAGATTGGACGAAAACCAATTTTTTTTATTGGACTTGTCCATTTTTCTTTTTTTTCAATTTCCCAATTAGATTTTTCTAATAACCAATCAAATTGCCAATCTTCAAACTCGTGGTAATGTCTATCCCACTTATCTGTTGAACTTTTATACGCTTTGGCAAACCATAAATTTAGAGGAACAGAGGCTATTAGCTTCGTTGATTTTATTTCATTTAAAATATTGAATGGTGCAATTAAATGTTCAAAAATTTCAAAAGCTGTAACAGCTTCAACATTATACTTTTTTACAATTTCTGGAACTAGATCTAAATCCTCTCCATTAGTATTATATACGGTATAACCGTGTTGTTCCATTATTTCAGAAAAAGAATTTCTAACACCTAGATCTAAAATGGTTGCAGGAGCAGGAAGTACCCTCTGCAAAAAACTTAAGGTTAGATTATATCTTCTTTGATGATGTTTAGCTACCATAAATATATTGTATAGATTAGAACAAGGAACTATTGAGTTGCTTTGTTTTTATCATAAAAAAACCAACCTAACGGAATTAATAATAAAAATACATAAGATAGTAAAGATATAGTACTTCCAGTTTGAATAACTTTGGGCTCAAATCTAAATTCAACAGAATGCTTACCAGCTGGAATCTCTAGACCTCTCAACACATAGTTAACATTTAAATGGGGCTTAAGTTCTCCATCTATATATGCATTCCAACCATTTTTGTAATAGATTTCAGAAAATACTGCAAATTCATCTTTAGTTGAATTAGAATCATAAGTCAAAGCATTTAATGAATATTTTACCAAATTTATGGTCGCTAAAGAGTCTAATTCTTTCGAATAACTAACAGAAGTAGTGAGTGATTTTTCATTGATTACAACAGTTGTTTTTGTATTTAAACTATCTAGTGCTTTTATTTCTTCATTTGCGGATTTAACATACTTAATATCTTTTATGAACCAGGAATTTCCATTATTATTTGGGTTCTGTTGCATTTGTTCTTTTCCCTCATTATCCGGGATTATAAAGTATTTTACATTTAGCATATTATAAACCTGCATATTTTGTTTTCCTAACTGAAATTCAATTAAATCTTGATATCTACCCATTTTCGCAGCATGATAACCACCAATTGATTTATGAAAATATGAAGTTCTTCCATCTTGAAATGGATCGCCTGTAAAATTTGCAACTCTGTAATGACTTTTATCTTTTTGTATTTGTAGATCTGCAGAAGAAGCTCTAAAAGGTTTATCTATTTTTCTTGCCTGTTTAAAATCATCTTCATTTACATATCTTAAATTTACCTGAACTAAATCAAATAGTATTAATAAAGTAAAAACAATAATTATTTTGGTTTTATTTATGTGTTGCTTTAGAAATAACCAAAGAATACTAAAACTTACACTAATCAAAACTAAAGATCTAAAACTATCACTATATAATAATGATTTTCTATCTGCTATTACAGCATCTAACAAACCTTCATATTGGCTGTAATTAGCATCTCTTAAACCTTCAAAGGTTGAAAAAGAAATAGCATAAAATAAACCAATAATAATTAGACCACTGGTTACATAAAATGCTTTTTTAACAGCCTCTAATTTTTCTTTTTTTGATAGTTTAGAAAAAATAAATTCTTTTATTGCTAAGATCCCTAGTAATGGAATACATAATTCAGCAATTACTTGAAAAGAAGACACGGCCCTAAACTTATTATATAGTGGGATATAATCAATAAAAAAATTAGTTAAAAGCTCAAAGTTTTTACCCCAACTCATTAGTATTGAAAAAACTGTCGATGCCACTAACCAATGTTTAAATTTCCCTTTTACTAAAAATATGCCAAGAAAAAAAAGAAATATGATAACGGCTCCAATATAAGCAGGAGCTTCAACAATTAATTGATCTCCCCAATAGGTATAAACTTGTTTGGTAAAGCCTTCTGCTTGTTTAGGACTGGCTATTGAAGAGACATATTTATAGGTGTTGGAATTTTTATCTAAACTTTCTACTGTCCCACCTCCCATATATCTTGGAACTAACAAATTAAAAGTTTCAGAAATTCCGTAACTAAATTGAGTGATATAGTCTTTAGATAGTCCTGAGGTTACCTCTTTTGGGGTTCCATCTGAGTTCATTGTTAATTCAGTATTCCCTCGAGTACTAAAATCTGAATACTCTTTAGTAGCCATTAATCTTGTTGAATTAACTCCAACAGCTAACAACATAGCTGTAATTATTATTAAAGATTGAGAAGTAAACTGAGTAAATTGCTTTTTTTTAATAGCTTCAATTAGTTCTATAATCCCTAAGATAAAAATAGCGAAGAGTAAATAGTAAGTCATTTGAGGATGGTTTGCTTTAATTTCTAAGGCAGTAGCCAACCCGGTTAAAGTAAAACCTAATAAATATTGTTTCTTAAAAACATATATTACACCTGCAATAACTAGAGGCATATAAGCAATTGCATGGGCCTTTGCATTATGCCCTGCACCAAATATGATCATGAGGTATGTAGAGAAACCAAAGGCTAGGGATCCCATAATGGCTAATTTCCAATCTACTTTAAAAGCAAGTAATAGAACATAAAAGCCTAAAAAATATAAAAATAAATAATCGGCAGGTCTTGGAAGAAACCGAATTAAACGATCTAAATAGGATAGGTAATCATGTGGGAAATAAGTTCCAATTTGATAGGTAGGCATACCACTAAAAGCACTTTCTGCCCAATAGGGTTCTAAACCCGTTGTTATTCTATAATCATTAACTTCTTTTGCCATTCCGATGTGCTGAGTGATATCGGATTGAGATAATTTTTCTCCTTTTAATACTGGATGGAAGTATAATAATGCGGCAATTATAAAAATTAAAAATGAAACTAAATGAGTTGAAAAAAATTTTAAGTTCATATTAATCTATTTCTTCAAAATCTACATATTCTCCAACAGAATTATTCCCTTGAGTATTAGAGTTTGGTTTTTTATCTATAATAGTTTCACCTTCTTTAGTTGATGAATTATGAGGTTGTTTATGTTTTTGCTGAGCTTTTTCTTGCATATTCCCAACTACTTTTTTTAATAATATAGGAGCAAATATTCTAGCCAAGAAACGAAAGCTATAATATACAATTAAAAAAATAAGGATTGTTCTTAATAAACCCATGAAATCTGCTTGTTGCATGTTAAAAATTAAATAAAAATCAAAAATAACAATTTGAACATAAATGTTACGTTAATAGAATACAAAAATTTAACTCCATTAAAAAAGTATTTATTGCATTTGATGAGTCCAATTTTTAGAGTATGTTTGTGAGAAACCAAAAATTATTTTTTTTGACTTTAAATTATTTTATACATAAACTAAGACTGTTTTTGATGCTTTGTATGTTACTTTTAACACATACCACCATAGCTCAGTTTACTAATGTTATCAATTCAAACAGACCTGGATTCTCTGAATCTCCCTATTCAGTTGGTACTAGGGTATACCAGTTAGAAACGAGTTTATTTTATAGAGAAACCAACAAATATCCAACTTTTTACAGACCTCAATCCTATGGGGTAGATTTCTTATTAAGGTCTAGCTTTTTAAATGAAAAACTAGAGTTTAATATAAATTTAGCCTATCAAAATGAGGAAATTGGTTTTCAAAATGTTTTTAATTCAAGTTACCAAAAAGCAGGAATTAGTAAGTTAATTGTTGCAGCTAAATATTTAGTCTTTGAAAAAAAATATGAGGATAAATCAAAAGAAATAAGAAGCTGGGTTGCAAGGAATAGTTTTGATTGGAAAAGACTCATCCCCTCAGTTGCAATTTATGCCGGAGCAAATACTGGTATTCCAGAAAATATTTATAAGGCAAACAGTTTTTCTCCAAAGGTTGGAATACTTCTTCAAAACGATTTAAGTGATAATTTTAATATCATTACAAACATATTTTATGATAGAATTGGTACTGAGTTACCTGAATTATCTTATATTATTACAGCCACCTATAGCTATAGACCAAGATGGTCTATTTTTATTGAAAATCAAACAATGTTTGACAAATTCCAATACCAATCAAACATTGGTACTGGAATTGCTTTCCTATTTAATAGAAATCTTCAATTAAATAGCTCCTTTAGACTATTAGCAGATGGTAAATCTTCAGGATTTTACTCATCATTTGGAGCCTCATACAGGTTAAACAGACATGTTGATAAAGTTCTTAACTCAGGCAAAAAGACGAAGTCATCAAAAAAGAAAAAACTTTTTGGTAAAAAAGGGGTTTTAAACAATTTAACAAATAAATTTAAAAATTTATTTAGAAAAAAACAGAATAGAGTTTCAACCAAAAAATCTAATCTAAAGAAGGAAACTATTCAATCCATCAACAATAATAGTTATACAAATGAAGAAAATTCACAACAAAAATCGTTAAGAATTAAACCTTCAAGAAAAAGAGTTAGCCCCTCAAAAATTAAAGTAGAAAAAGATAAATCAAAAAAAGGTTTTTTAAATCTTCTGAAAAAAAGAAAAAAGGATGAAAAAGATGAAAAAGATGATTCAGAAAAAAATGCTAAAGAACTTGAAAAAGAAATAAAAGATTTAGAAAAAGAAGTAAAAAAAGATAATAAGAAGCTAGAAAAAGAAAGAAAAAAAGAAGAAACTAAAAAAAAGAAAAAAGAAAAAACAAAGAAGAAAAGAAAACAAAAAGATGAGGAAGATGAAGTTAAAGATGATAATAAGAGGAATTAACTAAGACAACAACTAATTTAGTGCTATGATTACACTAAAAGAAATGATTACAAAAAAGGAAATGAAACAATTTGTAATGTTTCCTTTTTCAATTTATAAGAACAATCCCTATTGGGTTCCACCTATCATAACTGAGGAACTAGAAACTCTTAACAAAGATAAAAACCCTGCTTTTGAAAATGCTGAAGCTCGCTTTTTTGTTGCTATAAAAAACAATAAAATTGTTGGCAGAATTGCTACAATTATTAATTGGTATGAAGTAAAAGAACAACAGATTAAAAAAATGCGTTTTGGATGGTATGATGTTATTGATGATATAGAAGTTTCAAGAGTACTTATTCAAAAAGTTGAAGAAATCGGAAAAAAAAATGATCTAGCTTATATGGAGGGTCCTGTTGGATTTTCAAACCTTGACAAAGTTGGTGTATTGATTGAGGGATTTAACCATATTGGAACTATGGTAACATGGTATTCATTACCTCACTATAAAGAGCATTTGGAAAACTTAAGTTTTACAAAAGAAAAAGAATACTTAGAAAACAGTTTTCAATTAGAAAAGGTAAATGCTCCATATTACAAGCGTGTTTCAAATTTAATTAAACATAGGTTTAAACTTCGCTCATTAAATTTCACAAAAACAAAAGATATCCTGCCATTTGTAACTGAGATGTTTGATTTATTTAATAAATCGTATGCCAAGCTATCCTCCTATGTTCCAATTTCTGACAATCAAATTGAATACTTCAAAAAAAAATATATCAGTTTTATAAATCCAGAATTTATAAAATTTGTAATGGATGAAAATAATAAACTTGTTGCTTTTGGAATTATGATGCCTTCTTTTTCTGAGGCACTTCAAAAAGCAAATGGAAAATTATTCCCTTTTGGGTTTTATCACCTTTTAAAAGCAAAAAATAATGCAAAAACTGTAACATCTTATTTAATCGGTGTAGACCCTGCTTATCAAAACAAAGGGATAACTGCAATTATTTTTAGTGATTTTACAACAAGTTTTAATGCTATTGGAGTAAAAAATGTTATCAGAACACCAGAATTAGAGGACAATACTGCCATTCATCAATTATGGAAGAACTTTGACCCTAAAACTCATAAAAAAAGAAGAACGTACAGGAAAAACATCTAAACTTGAACTTTAAATACCATAATCTTTAATATAAATGCAATTATTTTACAATTCAATACTAGATAGAGACACTAAGGAAATCACTTTTGATAAAGTTGAGAGCAAGCATATTATTAAAGTACTTCGAAAAAAAGAAGGAGATCAAATTTTTATCACAAATGGGAAAGGAGAGTTGTTTATTTGTAAAATTACTATTGCAAATCATAAAAGGTGTTTAGTTTCGATTATAAGTAGAGAAGTAAAAAAACAATCAAGAGACTACTACCTTCATGTAGTACTCTCTCCCTTAAAAAATAATGATAGGTTAGAATGGTTTTTAGAAAAAGCTACTGAAATTGGAATAGATGAAATTACTCTAGTAATCTGTGATAATTCTGAAAGAAAATTCATAAAAGCTGAACGATTAGAAAAAATTATTCTTGCTGCAATGAAGCAATCCTTAAAGTTTGAATTACCAAAACTTAATAAAGTAATTTCATTTAGTGAATTTTTAAAGAAAGAGTACAAGAATGCTGTATATATAGCACATTGTGAAAAAGGAGATAAAAAACTCTTAAAAACTCATGTAAAACCAAAAGAGTCTGTTACAATTTTAATTGGCCCAGAGGGCGATTTTTCTTCTAAAGAAATATCAAAAGGCATAAAATCTGGATGTATTCCAATAACTCTAGGTAATACAAGGCTTAGAGCCGAAACAGCTGCTTTAGTAGCAGTTCAGAATATTTCATTTATCAATCAATAAGAATCCTTATCTTGCCCTTAAATTCATTATTATTTTGCGCCTAATAAGATTCGTAAAAATTCTTTTTTTAAGCATCAGTTTTTCAACTTTTGCTCAAGAAGTAGCTGTATTAAAATATAATGGTGGAGGAGACTGGTATGCTAATCCTACAGCAATCCCAAATTTAATTGAGTTTTCAAACAAAAATATAAAAACCCTAATTTCAAAAAATCCAACGTCAGTATCAGTGGGTAGTAGTGATCTTTTTAATTTCCCAATTGTATTCATGACAGGTCACGGAAATGTTTTTTTTACAGATAAGGAGGCTGAAAATTTACGCGTGTATTTAATTTCTGGAGGATTTCTTCACATATCGGACAATTATGGTCTTGATAAATACATAAGAATACAATTAAAAAAAGTTTTCCCTAAAATAGAATTAAAAGAGATTCCATTCTCACATCCAATATTTAATCAAACATTTACTTTTAATAAAGGCTTACCAAAAATTCATGAACATAATAAAAAAGTGCCTCAGGGTTTTGGACTATTTTTTAAAGGAAGACTCGTTTGTTTTTATGACTATGAGTCAGATCTTAGCGATGGATGGGAAGATTCAACTGTTCATAACAACCCCATGGAAACTCGAATAAAAGCTTTACAAATGGGATCAAATATTATTGAATATGCTTTCAGAAATTGATGTAAACATCCCCATAGATAACATAAAAATCAACTTTGATACAGAAGGGCTTTGGATTTTAAATATTGCTTTAGCAGTAATTATGTTTGGAGTTGCATTATCTATTAAGATCGCAGACTTTAAGCGATTGTTACAAAATCCAAAGGTACTATTTGTAGGGATTTTTTCACAATTTATTATATTACCAGCGCTTACTTTTGCGGCTATTGTAATTATAAAACCACACCCAAGTTTTGCTCTCGGTATGATGATGATTGCAGCATGCCCTGGTGGAAATGTATCAAATTTTTTTAGTAAAATGGCAAAAGGAAACGCAGCCTTATCTGTAAGTTTAACTGCATTTGCAACCGTTATATGTCTTGTAATGACTCCTTTCAACTTACAATTTTACGGCGGGCTATACGAACCAACTAATGAAATTTTAAAAACAGTTGAATTAAATCCTTTTGAATTATTTAAACTTATATTATTAATTTTAGGAATACCAATCATTATTGGGATGACATTAAATCATTTTTATGAAAATGTTGCTAAAAAAATTGAAACCGTACTCAAACCTTTTTCAATGATTGTTTTTTTAGCTTTAATCACTATTGCTTTTTATGAAAATATTGAAATTTTTTTAGAATATATCCATTTGGTTGCTGCACTAGTTATTTTTCATAATATTGGGGCTTATGTTATTGGTTTTTATTCAGCAAAAAGTTTTGGATTAAAAAAGAGAGAGCAAAAAACTATTTCTATGGAGACCGGAATTCAAAATGGTGGCCTGGGATTATTATTGATTTTTCAGTTTTTTGATGGTCTTGGAGGAATGGCATTACTTGCAGCTTTCTGGGGTATATGGGATATTTTCTCTGGCATGTTACTGGGAATCTACTGGGGAAGAAAAAATAATTAACTATTATACTAATTGAGCTTTGAAAACACTGTGGTATTATCTTTTTAAGATTCTTATTAAATTCTCTTTATTTTTCTACACAAAAAAAATAATAGTAAAAGGAAAAGAAAATATTCCAAAAAAAGGAGCCGTTTTATTTATGGTTAATCATCCTAATGGGTTAATTGATCCATTAATAGTAACCACAAATAACCCAAGAACCAACTATTTTCTTGTTCGTGCTGCGAGTTTTAAAAAACCTCTAATTAAGCGATTCCTCAATTCGCTTAACCTAATGCCAATTTATAGGATGCGAGATGGTGTTAAACAGTTAGGAAATAATGCAGAAGTTTTTAATAAATGTTATGATTTATTAAATCAGCACAAAGCTTTAATAATTTTTCCTGAGGGTAGCCACAATCATAAAAGAACTGTCAGAAACCTTAGCAAAGGGTTTTCTAGAATTATTTTTGGTGCTTTAGAAAGAAACCCAACATTAAAAATTCATATTATATCGGTTGGAGTAACCTACCAAAACCCTTCTATTTATCCATCTAATGTTTGTATACACTATGGAACACCAATATTAGCGAATGACTACTACAAGCCTAAAGTTATCCATTCAGAAATTAAACGTTTAAAAGAAGCTATTAGTTCTCAATTAAAAACACTTTCTGTTCATATTCCTTTAGATGAAAATTATGAAAAAACCCTAACTGCATTAACTTCAAAAAATGTAAATTTTACCGAAATAGAAAAGGTAAACCTTATGATTAGTACTAAAACTATAATTGGAAGAACCAAAAAGATGAATTACGTAGGCTTTATAAAGCCTATTATTATCTTAAATTGTATTATTCCTTGGTTTATCTGGAAATATATTGAAAATAAGATAGAAGAATTTGAATTTATAGATACATTTAGATATGGTATAAATACTATAACAGTAGGTATTAACTTTATGATAGTTACCTATGCATTAAGTTATTTTTATAATTGGACTACTGCTACAATTTACCTACTTAGCTCTTTGTTATTGATTTTATTGTATAGTAAATTACACCCTATTCCGGCAAAATAGCTTCTTGAATAATCTGTTGAATTTTTGTTCTAATATTTTCTTTTACGAGTCCGTAATTCTCCATAGTTGGAAAAACTCTATTGGAAAGAAAAACATATAAAACCCCACTCTCAGGGTCAGCCCAGGTGTAAGCACCAGTAAAGCCACTATGACCAAAACTTTCGTCTGACACACACCCACATGTTGCCTTAATTTCTGGATTTAACTGAGGTTTATCAAACCCCAAACCTCTTCTGACTTCTTTATCAGAAAAATATCGCTTATTAAATTTATCGAAAGTTTCTTTTTTAAAATATCTTTTTCCTCCATAATACCCTTTTTGAAGATATAATTGCATCATTTTTGCAACATCATTTGCATTTGCAAATAAACCAGCATGACCTCCTACTCCACCAAGCATAGCAGCCCCCATGTCGTGAACATAACCATGTAATAATTGATTTCTATAATACGTATCTTTTTCTGAGGGAACAATTGAAGATTTATCAAATTTATTAAGAGGTAAATAAGTCATTCTGTTTGCACCTAATGGTACATAAAATTGCTCTTGAACCAAATTATCTAAACTATTTTTATATTTCTTTTCTAGCGCCTCTTTAAAGAGATAATAGCCTAAATCACTGTATTTATAACCAGTCTCAGGCCTTTGCTCAGCATCTCTAATAAACTTATAAATAGAATCTTTGTAAGAATTATTCAAATATAAATCATCAGCAACTTTATTTGAGAATTTTTCAGACCTCTTTTGACTATAAAACTCTTTTAAGTTGTTATTGGTAATGCTATCTTGTGTAAGCTTGTAAAAAGGAATCCATGCTTTTAAACGGCCATAATGAGATAATATTTCCAGAACAGTTAATGTATCTTTATTAGAATTTTTAAACGTTGGTAATATGCTTTTAATGGTAGACGTTAATTTTATTTTCTTATCCTCCTCTGCTTTCATCATCATAGGTAATGATGCTAAAATTTTTGTTAATGAAGCTACATCATAGACATCAGTACTTTTAACAGAATTGTTTTTTTTATCTGTGTGAAAACCAAAACTTTTTTCATAAACAACTACACCATGCCTAGCTACCAAAACCTGAAGACCTGGAGCCATTTTTTTTTCAAGTACAAGATTTGCTACAGAATCTATTCGTTGTAATTTAACTGATGACATACCCACAGATTCTGGAATGGAATACTGAAGTCTTTTTAAATCTTTTGTTGAAATTCCAGTCCCTTCAGGAAACTTATTTTTAATACTAACTGGCAGTACTCCTTTAGCATCAATAGCTCCAAAAATTGTTTGAGCTGCTATTTTTTGAGCTATCGCACTATTTTGATAAGCAACTAAAATACTTTCTAAATTATTGAATGACTTTATGTTAAGCAAACTATATGGGCTTGCAAAAACAGAGAGAATGGTTTTATTTTTTCTAGAAATTTCATGTAACCATACAGATTCTTTATTTGAGATTTGATAGGGTTTCCAAGGATGAGCATTTGACTTATGAAAACCAACTATCACCAAATCAAAATCCTCTAGTGTTTCTATGATTTCATTTAAATTATCTTTTTCTACTTTAAATATCTCAGAATATTTCTGTAGTTCTTTAAAAAAACTATCGTGACTAGCTTCACCTAATGCCACATATGCTATTTTATGGAGTTTTTTAAAATCGGAGATAGGTAGTAATTTTTTTTTATTCTTAATAAGGGTCATTGAGTTTTTTACCAATTCTCTATGAAGAACCTCATCTGCTGTAGTATTGATCTCTTTTTCTAGATTTAATAATTCAATTGGTTTGTATGTGTGTAGACCAACTTTATACTTTGCTAACAGAATCTTACGGACAGACTCATCTATTCTTTCATAACTTAAAACACCTGTTTGTATAGAGTTTTTAAATAAATTTATGGTTTCTGGAATATCATGTGGAATCAATAAAATGTCATTTCCTGCAAGAATTGCCGCTAAATTAATTTCTGAAGGACTTGAATAATTAGCAGCCCCTTTCATATTTAAACCATCCGTAAAAATCAGGCCTAAAAAACCCAGCTTATACTTTAACAAATCTGTTACCACATTAGATGATAATGAGGTTGGTAATTTTGGGTTTGGTTCTAATACTGGTATGCTTAGGTGTGCAGTCATTACACTAGCCATTCCTGCATCAAAAACTCTCTTATAAGGATACAACTCTATTGAATCTAAACGTTGTCTATTAAAATTTAAGACAGGTAATTTTAAATGAGAATCTGTGGCAGTATCTCCGTGTCCTGGAAAATGTTTCGCATTTGCTAAAACTCCCATACTTTGCATCCCTTTACTGAATGCTATAGCCTTTTGAGTAACATTTTTTTTATTTTCTCCGAAAGAACGATTTCCAATAATTGGATTAAGCGGATTTGTATTAATATCTACAACTGGTGCAAAATTTACATGAATACCAATTCGTTTAGCATGCCTTCCCAGATGTTCTCCAAATTTATGAATCAGCGTATTATCTTGAATCGCGCCAAGAGTCATATTCCAAGGAAATCTATACGTGTCTTGCAAACGCATATCTAGCCCCCATTCCCCATCAAAACCTATCATTAAAGGGGTTTTAGATAACGATTGATAAGTGTTTGTTAACTGTGCTTGTTTGTTGGGTGTTCCTTGCATAAATATCAAATTACCAACATGATATTCTTGTATCATTTCCTTGATCTCATTCTCGTGAACAGAATCTAGGTTTGAATATGCCTGAACCATAAATAATTGACCAATCTTTTCGTCTACGGTCATTGAACTCATTATACTATCTACCCATTGTTCTTGTGCATAATAATCATCTGTCCTCAGTGGATCTAAGTTTTGTCCACAGGTATTGACATACACCACTAAAAGAGAAATAAAAAAGAGTTTTTTTAACATAAATGAGATATAGTTTTAAGAAACTAAAAAGCGTTTGTGCCAACTTTTTATCAGAGGAACCTCCCAAAGAGTTTTTAAATCTTGTTTTGTTGAAACCATATTATTAAAAACAATAGTTTTTGAAGTTATCTTTTGTGTTTTAACATATTCTTTAAAAATAGTCATTTTAACACTATTAATGGACTCCCCTTCTCTATAGGATATATTCATTTTATTCATCATGTCTACCCTTAATGATTTCTCTATTTCTTGAACAAAACGAACAGAAGAATCTATAGAACAACCAGAAACATTATTAAAACCCTCATCTACAGCCAATACTAAAAACTGATTGTATTTAATTTCAAAAGAACCCTGTAAGTCAGCACCATGTTTAGTCCATTGATCTATAAATAAAATTGCTTTTTCTGAAATAAACTCTTCTTCTTGAGTTGTAAACTTTCTGTCAGATTGATAAATCCAAACTCTTGAATGCATTGGTAAATTTTCGAACTTTACAAACATATTTTTTAACGTAAATTAAATTTCTGCTGTAATGCTTGAAGTTTGTCTGAATCAGACATTCCTTTTTTAGAAACAGACATTCTTTCTTTAATTGCTTTTAACACTTTTTTGGTATACAATGGAAAATCTGCATTTTGAATCCAAGCATTGTACCCTGGGTTCTCTTTAAAAACATCTTCTACTGTTCTTCCTTTATATTTTCCAAAAGAAAAAATTTCTTGTTCCTCTTCATTAAATAAGATAAATCCAGCAAAATCTGCTCTTTTAGAATGCGTAGAGAAGGTACTTAAAGCTTCTACAGAATTTTCGATATCATCATATCTATCAAGCTGAGCCTTAAGTATCTCATAAGTTGCTTTAGTATCTGCTTCGGCAGAATGCGCGTCCTCTAATATTTTATCACAGTAGAATTTATAACCAGCGCTAAGTGTCCTCTGCTCTTTTTTATGAAAAATTACTTGTACATCTATCGCCTTTCTATCCTTCATATCAAAATCTAACCCTGCTCTCAAGAATTCTTCAGCTAATAATGGGATATCGAAACGATTGGAGTTAAAGCCTGCCAAATCAGCATCAGAAATCATATCATAAACCGTCTGTGCTAATTCTTTAAATGTTGGTTCTGTAACTACTCTTTCATTGGTAATCCCATGAATTGCACTGGTTTCAGCTGGAATTTCTATTTCTGGATTCACCAACCATGTATTGCTTTCTTTATTTCCGTTAGGAAAGATTTTAAGCATAGAAATCTCAACAATTCTATCGTTTCCTATATTAATTCCAGTAGTTTCTAAATCAAAAAAAACAATGGGTTTTAACAACTTTAATTCCATAAATAAAAAGGTTATTTTTATCCCTTAAAAGTAAAGAATTTTAAGTAAAAATATCTAAAAATTATACATCTTTTTATGAATAAAAATTGGAGGAGAATACAATCATCTAAAACCTCAAAGATATTCAACAAAATAGCACTGAAATAGTCAAAAATATACCAAATGCCTAAAAAAGGAAAAGCAAAAAATACAGTAAATAAGGCGAAGCACACTAAACTAATTAAACAAAAGGTTTCAAAAATTACTGAGCAAAAAAAACAACAGAAATTGCGTTTAAAAGAAATTATTAAAAAAATGAATAGTTAAAAAAACCTAAAGTTATAGCTAATTTTTTATTGTTTTAAAGCAATAGTCACAAACTATAATTAAATAGGAAATATAGATAAAAATTATTAAAAGATTGTCCGTAAATTTGAATTCCTTATATAAAGAAAATTATTAAAAACCATGGAACACAACAACACTGGAGACATCAATAAATGTCCATTTATGAGTGGCGCTCAAAAGAAGACCGCTGGTGCCGGAACAAGTAATAGAGATTGGTGGCCAAATGAATTAAAGTTAAATATTTTACGTCAAAATGCATCAAAATCAAATCCTATGGGAGAAGATTTTGATTATTCTCAAGCATTCAATAGTATTAATTACAATGAATTAAAACAAGATGTTGTCAATTTAATGACAGACTCACAAGATTGGTGGCCTGCAGATTATGGTCATTACGGTCCTTTTATGATTCGTATGGCTTGGCATAGTGCAGGAACCTACAGGGTTGGTGATGGTCGAGGTGGCGCTTCTTCGGGAACACATCGTTTTGCTCCACTTAATAGTTGGCCAGACAATGGGAATCTTGATAAGGCTCGCTTACTATTATGGCCAGTTAAAAAGAAATATGGAAATAAAATTTCTTGGGCAGACCTAATGGTTTTAGCAGGAAATTGTGCTTTGGAGTCTATGGGTTTTAAAACTTTTGGATTTGCGGGCGGAAGAGAAGATGTCTGGGAGCCAGAACAAGATATTTATTGGGGTTCTGAAACTGGATGGCTAGATAATGACGATAGATATGATACTAGTGACGGAGACTTAGAAGGTCATTTGGGTGCTGTGCACATGGGATTAATTTATGTAAACCCCGAAGGACCAAATGGTGTTCCAGATCCACTAAAATCAGCTCATGATATTAGAGTTACTTTTGGAAGGATGGCAATGAATGATGAAGAAACTGTAGCCTTAGTTGCAGGTGGCCATACTTTTGGTAAAGCTCATGGTGCAGCTGACCCTGATACATATGTAGGTGCAGAACCACATGGAGCTTCTATTCAAGAAATGAGCACAGGGTGGAAAAACACTTATCAGAGTGGTGTCCTAGATGATACTATTACAAGTGGTTTAGAGGGTGCTTGGACTCCTAATCCAACACAATGGGATCACGAATATTTTGAAGTTTTATTAAATTACGATTGGGAACTAACAAAAAGCCCTGCTGGAGCTCACCAATGGACTCCAACTAAAGACTCTAATGCAAAAAAAGCTCCAAAAGCTGGAGATGCAAATGGTACTCAAGCTTTAATGATGTCTACTGCAGATATGGCTTTAAAGATGGATCCTAGTTATTTAGAAATTTCTAAACGTTTTCATAAAGACCACAAAGCTTTCGAAGACGCTTTTGCCAGAGCTTGGTTTAAATTAACACACAGGGATATGGGACCTATTCAACGATATCTAGGCCCTGAAGTTCCTCAGGAAGAGTTAGTTTGGCAAGACCCTATTCCGAAAGTTAACTATTCTTTAAGTGATTCAGATTTTAAAAATTTGAAAGAATTAATTTCAGAAGCTAATTTAACCACTGCTCAATTAGTTACAACAGCATGGGCTTCTGCATCAACCTTCAGAGGATCAGACAAAAGAGGTGGTGCAAATGGAGGTAGAATTTGTTTAGAGCCACAAAGAAGTTGGGCTGTAAACAATCCTTATGAACTAAATAAAGTTTTAGATGCATATAAAGAAATTCAGCAAAAATTTAGTAAAGAAGTTTCTATAGCAGATCTTATAATTTTAGGCGGTAATACTGGAATTGAAAAAGCCGCTAAAGATGCTGGTCGAAATATTTCTCTAGACTTTATTGGAGGAAGAGGAGACGCTTCACAAGAACAAACTGATGTAGAATCTTTCAGTCATTTAGAGCCTTTAGCAGACGGGTTTAGAAATTATATGAAATCTGGGTTAAATATTGCAGCTGAAAACTTATTAATAGATAGAGCTAATCTACTTACGCTTTCCATTCCTGAAATGACTGCTCTTGTGGGAGGATTACGAGTATTAGGAGCTAATTATGACAACTCTAATCATGGAGTTTTTACAGAAAACGCTGGGAAATTGACCAATGATTTCTTTAAAAATGTTTTAGATCTATCTTATACATGGAGTGCAACCTCTTCAGACGATACATTGTTTGAAGGAAAAGATCGTAACACAGGTAAAATTCACTTTACTGGAACTCGTGCAGATTTAATATTTGGATCTAACACAGAACTTAGAGCCGTTTGTGAAGTTTATGCCTCAGATGATGGTGAGGAGCGTTTTGTAAATGATTTTGTAGCTGCATGGACTAAAGTAATGAACTTAGATCGTTTTGATTTAGCGTAAACTAAAATTTAAAGCTCTTTGAAATCTAATTTCAAAGAGCTTTTTTTATAATCTTACTTTTACTCTAGTGCCACTAAAATTAGCATTACCCGTAAGCCTATCTATCTTATGATCATCGGTTAAATCATTAATACTTTCTCCAGCATTTTCTTCTGCTAATTTTATTTTAGTTCCCTCTCTATTGTGTCCAAAACCATGTGGAATACTTAATACACCCTCCTTCATTTCATCACTAATTTCAACTGGCAATTCTATACTACCCACATTAGATATTATTCTAATTTGTTGGTGATTTGTTATTGAAAGATTATTTGCGTCTTTGGAGCTCATAAGTACAGTACATCTATTTTTGCCTTTCATTAGCAACTCAGAATTATGCATCCAAGAATTATTATTTCTTAAATGCCTTCTCCCTATCAAAGCAAAAGGGTAGTTAATTTTATCTTCATCTACAACATAAAACAACTCTTGATCTAATCTTTTTAAATCATCAATAAAAAATTTTGGTGAAATATTAATTTTTTTATCTGTAGTGAAAATTCTTTTCGTTAAGTGTGGCTGTAAAGCCCCTAAATCTAGACCACTAGGATTATCTTTTAACTTTTTTACAGACAAATTTGCATCTTTATATGAAGAGAATTGAAACATACTATCTAACATCTTTTCTGGTGTTAAAGAATTCTTATTTCCTGTTATTCTTTCAGTTAATTCGTTGAGTATTTGCCAATCATGTTTTTGATTTTCATCTTTCTCAAATAAAACTTCAGATAGTTTTGCAGTATTTCTAATAGCTAACTGGTGAAAAACCAAATCATAATGTAGTGTTTCTAATCCATTCGTAGAAGGCAATATAATATTTGCATATTTACTTGTTTCATTTAAATAAATATCAATTGAAACCATGTAGTCTAGCTGCTCTAGAGCCTTTTCTAACTTTTTACCATTGGGTGTTGATAAGACTGGATTTCCTGCAGTAGAAATTAACATTTTAATTTGCCCCTCACCTTTTACTAACATTTCGTCTGCAAGAGTAGCTACAGGTAATTCTCCTGAATACTCTGGTAAATCATGAACTCTACTTCGATATCTATCAAAATTACCAACCTTACCTTGCATCCCTGTCATAAATACCAAATCAATGGCTGGCTTTGTAAACATTGCTCCCCCAACTTTATCCATATTGTTTGTAACAATATTTATGACATTAATTAGCCATTGACAAATACCTCCAAATTCTTGTGTAGAAACCCCCATTCTTCCATAACAAACTGCAGTTTCAGAGTTTATGAAATCTTTTGCAATTTTCTGAATCTCAAAATCATCTATCCCAATTATAGAAGCTGTTTTTTGTGGCGGATATTTTTTAACAATTTCTTTAATTTCATTTAGACCTTTTAAATGATTGGAAAGATGTGTCTTTTCATCTATTCCTTGCTCAAAAATTACATGTAATAAAGACAATAATAAAAGAGCATCTTTACCTGGATTTATAAAAAAGTGATTACTAGAAATTTTAGAAGTCTCGGTGTATCTTGGATCAATATTTATGACCTCACCACCTCTTTTCTGAATATTTTTTATTTTTTTAGAAAACCCTGGTGCTGTTAATAAACTTCCATTTGAGGCTCCTGGATTAGCTCCTAATATCAATAAATAATCTGTTCTTTCTATGTCTGGAATTGGAATTAACATTTGATGTCCAAACATTTTTAAAGAAGCAATATGATGAGGTAATTGATCTGCAGAAGTAGCAGAATATTTTTGCTTCGTTTTTAAACTTTTTAAAAATGGACCTCCATATAACATTGCTCCTAGATTATGAACGTTTGGATTTCCTTGATAAGTAGCAACTGCATCGTTGCCATATTTTTCTTGAATTTTCTTTATTTGATATTCAACTTCATCAAAAGCCTCTGTCCAAGAAATTTTTTCCCATCCATTTTCTGTTCTCTTAATTGGTGTTTTTAACCGATCTGAATCTTCATACAAATCTTTTAATGCTTGGGACTTAGGGCAGATATAACCTTTACTTAAAGGATCTTTTTTGTCACCTACAATTGAAATGACTTTTTTTTCTTTGTAGGTGATCTTTAAACCACACATGGCTTCACATAAATTACAAGTCCTGTAATGAATTTTATTTTCTAACATAAAAAGAATTTAATCAAAAACACAAGTTAATGAAAATATTAAGACTTAGTAATTAGGCTAATCTTGTGCTTAGGTTTAGATAAATAAATTGAAATTACTTACTTGCAAATAATTTAACATCAGCTAGAGAAATCTCTTGTTCTCCGAGTATTATTAACCTTTCCACCACATTTCTCAACTCTCTAATATTGCCCGTCCAATCGTAGTCTTGTAATAAAGCTATAGCATCTGAAGAAAATTCTTTTTTAACTATACCTTGCTCTGTAGCAATTTTCTGGGTGAAATACTCTATTAATAGAGGAATGTCTTTTCTTCTGTCGTTTAAAGCTGGTACATTAATTAAAATAACAGCTAATCTGTGATATAAATCTTCTCTAAACCTTCCCTCTGCAATTTCTTTCTTTAAATCTTTGTTTGTTGCCGCAACAATCCTAACATTTACTTTAATGTCTTTATCACTTCCAACTCTTTGAATTTTATTTTCTTGTAAAGCACGAAGAACTTTTGCTTGAGCAGATAAACTCATATCACCGATTTCATCTAAAAAAATAGTTCCATGATTTGCGGCTTCAAATTTACCTGCTCTATCTTTATTTGCTCCTGTAAAACTTCCTTTTACATGACCAAAAAGCTCACTTTCAATTAGTTCAGACGGTATAGCAGCACAATTAACTTCTATTAAAGATGATTTTGAACGATTAGACTTTTCATGTAACCAATGCGCTACTAATTCCTTACCAGTTCCATTTGAACCCGTAATTAAAACACGAGCATCTGTAGCTGCTACCTTTTCAATCATTTCCTTAATATGAATAATAGCCTCACTTTCACCAATCATTTCATAATTTTCACTCACCTTCTTTTTTAATCGCTTGTTTTCAATAACCAAAACTTTTCTATCTAAAGCATTTCTAACTGTATTTAGCAATCTATTTAAATCTGGTGGTTTTGAGATATAGTCATATGCACCCAATCGCATTGTATTTACAGCAGTGTCTAGATCTCCGTGGCCAGAAATCATAACAAATGGAATTTCAGGCTTTATTTTTTTTGCTTTTTCTAACACCTCTACTCCATCCATTTTAGGCATCTTTATGTCACATAAAACCAAGTCATAATCATTGTCTTTAAATTTTTCAATACCTTCTAAGCCGTTTTCAGCCTCCTCTACAACATAGGAATCACTCTCTTCAGAAATAATCTTAATTAAGACTCTCCTAATAGCTGCTTCATCTTCAATCACTAAAATCTTACTCATAATACTGCTTCATTTTATGATAAATATAATTCGCTTGTAATATACATTATACACAACAAATTTTTGTATTTAAATTGATTTAAAAAAATTTAGCTCTTTTACAATAATTCGCAGTTTTAAAATTTAATTCAAATTTTTAAGTCTATTTTTTTATGTAAAAATACTATGCATGCATAATTTTTATGAATTTACTATGCATGCATAGTAAATTTTTATATCTTTGGCATAATGGATAAAAATAAATCAATAGATCATCAATTAAGAGCTACCTGGCAAGCTGTTGCGAAACTTTATAATGAGCGTGCCGCTAAACATGATAGTACCATGGCTACAGCATTCGTACTTTTAAATATTGATTATGAAAAAGGAACACCTTCTACCGCTTTAGGCCCATTAATGGGAATGGAACCCACTAGCCTATCTCGAATTTTAAAAACAATGGAAGATAAGGGAGCAATATCTAGAGAGAAAAATCCTAGTGATGGTAGAAGCGTTATTATTAAACTTACTGACTTTGGAAAGGAGATGCGTGAAATCTCAAGAGAATCCGTAATTATTTTTAATGATATCGTCAAGAAACATACATCACCCAAAGAATTAGAGGCTTTCTTTAAAGTAACCTCAACCATAAACAAATTAATAGCAGATAAATTAATATATAAAGAAGATACTGTTAATAAAACCGTATAAACAAATCAAAAACAAATGACTAGAAGAATTAAAAAAGTTGCAATAGTAGGTTCCGGTATTATGGGAAGTGGTATTGCATGTCACTTTGCCAATATTGGTGTAGAAGTCTTATTATTAGACATTATACCCAGAGAAATCAATGAAAAAGAAAAGGCAAAAGGGCTTTCATTAAAAGACAGTGTGGTTCGTAATAGATTAGTTAACGAAGCGTTAAAGACTTCACTAAAATCAAAACCATCCCCTATTTATTCTCAAAAATTTGCTGATAGAATTACAACAGGAAATATTGAAGACGATTTACACAAAATTAAAGATGTAGATTGGATTATGGAGGTAGTTGTTGAAAGATTAGATATAAAGCAGCAAGTTTTTGAAAAAATTGAAAAACATAGAACCCCAGGAACTTTAATTACGTCGAATACATCGGGTATTCCAATAAAGTTTATGAATGAAGGAAGAAGTGAAGATTTTCAAAAACACTTTGCAGTAACCCACTTTTTTAACCCTCCTCGATATTTAAAATTATTTGAGGTAGTTCCTGGTCCAAAATGTAACCAAGAAGTTACTGACTTTTTAATGATGTATGGAGATAAGTTTTTAGGAAAAACATCTGTACTAGCAAAAGACACACCTGCTTTTATTGGAAACAGAATTGGAATCTTTGGAATCATGAGTCTATTTCATGTTGTTAAAGAAATGGGACTAACCATAGAGGAAGTTGATAAGTTAACAGGTCCTGTAATTGGGCGTCCAAAATCTGCTACCTTTAGAACTATTGATGTTGTAGGTTTAGATACTTTAGTTCATACGGCTAACGGGGTTAAAGATAATTGCCCTAATGATGAAATGAGAGATCAATTTGTGATTCCAGACTATGTAAATATCATGATGGAGAACAAATGGTTGGGAAGTAAAACCAAACAAGGGTTTTACAAAATGACTAAAAATGCGAATGGAAAGAGAGAAATTTTATCATTAGACTTAAATACACTAGAATATAGAGCAAAAAAATCTGCAAAATTTGAAACCTTAGAGTTAACAAAATCTATAGACAATGTAGCGGACCGATTTAAAGTATTGGTTGCTGGTAAAGACAAGGCAGGAGAATTCTACAGAAAAAGTTTTGCTGCAATGTTTGCTTATGTTCAAAATAGAATTCCAGAAATTTCAGACGAACTCTACAGAATTGATGATGGCTTAAGAGCTGGCTTTGGTTGGGAACACGGTCCTTTTCAAATTTGGGATGCCATAGGAGTTGCTAAAGGGGTTGAAATTATGAAAGCTGAAGGAAAAGAGCCTGCAGCATGGGTAACAGAAATGTTAGCAAAAGGAGAAACTTCTTTTTATTCTGTAAAAGAAGGCGCCACTTTCTATTACGACATTCCTGCAAAATCACATCTTAAAAAACCAGGACAAGATTCATTCATCATTTTAGACAACATAAGAAAAACCAACGAAGTTTGGAAAAATTCTGGTGCAGTTATTGAAGATATTGGTGACGGAATTTTAAATTTAGAATTCCAATCTAAAATGAATACTATTGGTGCTGATGTTTTAACAGCCATCAATAAGGCAATCGATTTAGCAGAAACAAATTACCAAGGATTAGTTGTTGGAAATCAAGCTGCAAATTTTTCGGTTGGAGCCAATATAGGAATGATTTTTATGATGGCTGTTGAACAAGAATACGATGAATTAAATTATGCTATCAAATACTTTCAAGATACCATGATGCGTATGCGTTATTCTTCAATCCCTACAATTGCTGCTCCTCATGGAATGGCTTTAGGGGGAGGTTGTGAAATCTCATTGCACGCAGACAAAGTAGTAGCAGCAGCAGAAACATATATGGGCTTAGTAGAGTTTGGTGTTGGTGTTATTCCTGGTGGTGGTGGTTCTAAAGAGATGGCGCTTAGAGCATCAGATTTATTCCAAAAAGGAGATGTTCAATTAAATGTTTTACAAGATCACTTTTTAACTATAGGAATGGCAAAAGTAGCTACCTCAGCATATGAAGCTTTTGATATAGGATTACTCCAAAAAGGAAAAGATGTTGTGGTTGTAAACAAAGAAAGACAAATTGCTCAAGCAAAACAACACGCATTATTAATGGCAGAATCGGGTTATACTCAGCCAGCTGCTCGTAAGGATGTACTTGTATTAGGTAAACAAGCTTTGGGAATGTTTTTAGTAGGAACAGATTCTATGGAAGCAAGTCATTACATTTCAGAGCATGACAAGAAAATTGCAAATAAACTCGCCTATGTAATGGCTGGAGGAGATTTATCAGAGCCTACAAAGGTCACTGAGCAGTATCTTTTAGATATTGAACGTGAAGCGTTTCTAAGTTTAACAACAGAACGAAAAACTTTAGAACGTATTCAACACATGTTAAAAACTGGTAAACCATTAAGAAACTAAAAAAATGAAAACAGCTTATATAGTAAAAGGATACAGAACGGCCGTTGGGAAAGCACCTAAAGGATTGTTTAGATTTAAAAGAACAGATGAATTGGCTGCTGAAACCATTCAGCACATGATGAAAGAACTTCCTGAATTAGACGTTAAACGTATTGATGATGTCATTGTAGGGAATGCTATGCCAGAAGGATCTCAAGGACTTAATATGGCACGTTTAATTTCTCTTATGGGATTAAATAGTGTGGATGTTCCTGGAGTAACCGTTAATAGATTTTGCTCGTCTGGTGTAGAAACTATCGCTATGGCTACAGCTAAAATTCAGGCTGGAATGGCAGATTGTATTATCGCCGGTGGTGCAGAGAGTATGAGTGCAGTACCAATGACCGGTTATAAACCCGAGTTAAACTACAATACAGTAAAACAAGGCCACGAAGATTATTACTGGGGAATGGGAAATACTGCTGAAGCGGTTGCAAATCAATTTAAAGTTTCTCGTGAGGATCAAGATGAATTTGCATATCATTCTCACATGAAAGCCCTAAAAGCTCAAGCTGAAAATCGTTTTCAAGAGCAAATTGCTCCAATTACAGTAGACCAAATCTATTTAGATGCAAATGGTAAGAAAGCTACTAAGACCTATACCGTTACAAAGGACGAAGGACCTAGAGCTGGAACTAGCAAAGAAGCATTAGCCAGACTACGTGCTGTTTTTGCAGCTGGTGGAAGTGTAACTGCAGGGAATTCGTCTCAAATGAGTGACGGTGCTGCTTTTGTTATGGTGATGAGTGAAGACATGGTTAAAGAATTAAACATAGAGCCCATAGCTAGAATGGTAAATTATGCTGCAGCTGGTGTTGAACCAAGAATTATGGGAATTGGTCCCGTAGCTGCAATTCCAAAAGCCCTTAAACAAGCAGGCTTACAACAAAATGATATCGATTTAATTGAATTGAATGAAGCATTTGCTTCCCAATCATTAGCTGTGATTCGTGAATTAGATTTAAATAAAGAAATTATCAATGTAAATGGTGGTGCCATAGCTCTTGGACACCCATTAGGTTGTACCGGAGCAAAACTTTCTGTTCAATTATTTGATGAAATGAGAAAAAGAAATATGAAAAACAAATATGGAATGGTAACCATGTGTGTTGGAACAGGTCAAGGTGCAGCAGGTATCTTTGAATTTTTAAGTTAAATAAAAGTAAAATTTATAACATGGATACATTAGAAAAAGATATTTTAAGAGGAGGACAGTTTTTAGTAAAGGAATCTAAATGTGAGGACGTATTTACTCCAGAAGATTTTACTGAAGAACAAGTTATGATGCGTGATGCGGTAAGAGAATTTAACGATCGAGAAATTGTAGCTCACAGAGAACGTTTTGAAGCCAAAGATTACAAGCTAACCGAAGAGGTGATGAAAAAGGCAGGAGAACTTGGATTTTTAGGTGTAGCTGTCCCTGAAGAATATGGAGGCTTAGGTATGGGATTTGTTTCTACAATGATTACATGTGAGTACATCTCTAGTGGAAATGGATCGTTAAGTACTGCATTTGGTGCTCATACAGGAATTGGAACTATGCCTATTACATTATATGGTACTGAAGAACAAAAACAAAAATATGTTCCAAAACTAGCCAGTGGAGAATGGATGGGTGCTTATTGTTTAACAGAACCCGGAGCAGGTTCTGATGCCAACTCTGGAAAAACAACTGCTACTCTTTCTGACGATGGTAAATCTTATAAAATTAATGGTCAGAAAATGTGGATCTCAAATGCAGGATTTTGTAATTTGATGATTGTTTTTGCCAGAATTGAAGATGATAAAAATATAACTGGATTTATTTTAGAATACGATTCAACAGATTCTAATGGAATTGTGTTAGGTGAAGAAGAACATAAATTAGGAATTAGAGCTAGTTCTACACGTCAGGTATTTTTTAATGACACCGTTGTTCCCATAGAAAATATGCTTTCTGTAAGAGGAGGAGGATTTAAAATAGCCGTAAACGCTTTAAACGTTGGTAGAATTAAATTAGCTGCCGCCTGTATAGATTCACAAAGAAGAATTACAGAAATAGCTCTAAAATATGCCACTGAGAGAAAACAATTTAAAACTTCAATATCGAATTTTGGAGCTATCAAATCAAAGTTAGCCGAAATGGCTACCAATACTTATGCGGGTGAAGCTGCAAGTTATAGGGCAGCAAAAGATATAGAAGATAGAATTAATGCAAGATTAGCCAATGGAAATTCTCACAGTGAAGCAGAATTAAAAGGTGTAGAAGAATATGCCATTGAATGTTCTATTTTAAAAGTAACCGTATCTGAAGACGTACAAGCCTGTGCAGATGAAGGTATTCAAATTTTTGGTGGAATGGGGTTTTCTGAGGAAACTCCAATGGAAGCAGCTTGGAGAGATGCAAGAATTTCTAGAATTTATGAAGGAACCAACGAAATCAACAGAATGCTTTCTGTAGGTATGCTTATTAAAAAGGCAATGAAAGGCCATGTAGATTTATTAGGGCCAGCTACAGCTGTTGGTGAGGAATTGATGGGTATTCCATCCTTTGATACGCCTGATTATTCGGTTTTATTTGCAGAAGAAAAAGAAATGATTGCTAATATGAAAAAAGTGTTTTTAATGGTAGCAGGTTCTGCGATTCAAAAATACGGGCCAAATTTAGAAGAACATCAACAATTACTGATGGCAGCGGCAAATATCCTAAATGAAATTTACATGTCCGAATCTACGCTACTTAGAGCTGAAAAAAATGCTAAAAGATTTGGAGAGGATGCACAAGATATTCAAATAGCCATGGCAAAACTTTACCTTTATAATGCAGTTGAGATAGTTATAAAAAATGGAAAGGAAGGAATCATTTCTTTTGCAGAGGGTGATGAGCAACGTATGATGTTAATGGGTTTAAAGCGATACACTAAGTATACTAATTATCCAAATGTAGTTGCGTTGAGAAATAAAATAGCAGAGAAATTAAGTACTGAAAATAAGTACTGTTTTTAATAGCTATTCTCTGATTTAAAAAAATTAAGTATTTAGTTTTTTGTTTAAGAAGACCGTCATTTATTGACGGTTTTTTTAGATTTAAAACATAGTGTAAAAAAAAAGAGGTTGTTTAAACAACCTCTTAATATACATGTAAGATCTATGTAAAGGATCTAATTTTGTAATTCCATTCTTTCAGATCTGTACAGAATATCGGTTTGACCCCAACCTTTCTTCTTACCTTTATTAGTGCTTTTAAAGAATATCGTTGCCTCAAAAACTTCTTTATTATTTTCTGGAGACACTTCAACAATTTTTGCTCTGTGTATGTTTTTAGGACTAACAAAACCAGAGGTCATCAAAATATTTTTTGTTTCAGGAAGAAAATCTACATCACTTACTATAGTAGAAAATAATTCTATTCCTCTATTTTTTCCGTATTGCCAAACTTGTTTAAAAGTTTTATTGACCTCATTAATCTCGTATTCTACTGCTCTTGAATAATTATTTTCATTATTGTAATTTCTAAAAGGACCATTATCAAATACAATGATATTACCATTAGGCAATAAGTATGGAGCATGTGGCCCCCAAGGAAAGTCAAAATCTTCTGCGCTTTTATGACCTGTTTGGATATCCTTAGCATAAGGAACACCTTCACTATTAACAGCAGTTAATAAATAAGGTTTGGTTTCATATCCATTCCCTTTTCTTCCAGATTTTCCCCAATGTTGTTTTGGTGACATGATCCATTTTAGTTTATCATCCCACGATACTTTTAATAATCCCTGATTCCTCCCAGATACTATAATAGTACTATCTCTAGGATCAAACTCTAATGCATTCATGTGAAGCCAATCTCCTCCTCTAAAGAAGTTTAAGTCATCTCTACTGACATCTAAATGTTTTGCTAAATCCCATTTTTTCACAACTTTAGATTGCTTCCTGTCATAATGAATCATAAAGTCGCTATCAGATAAAATTGTTTTACCGTCTATCTCTATATAGGCATCTCTAGTTCCCACACACAACAACAAATCTCTGTTTGGTAATTCTAAAACATCATGATGAATTCCATAATTATTATCAATTAGAATCTTATCCATTTGTTTACCCATCATATCGAACTCATAAATTGTTCTTCTTCCTGCAACTAAAATATTTCCATTTTTAATTTTTTGAAATGGGCCTAACATCGCTCCGTGAAAACTTAGATCTAAATACCACCTAATATTACCTTGATCATCAAAAATAATTGGAGCTGAACGAAACTTTCCAAAATTAGCAAAATGAATATCTAATGCATGCATACCAGACTCCATAGCTTCCTTTTCTAACTTATCTACCTTAACTGACGGAAAATAATCCGGTAATTGCTGGGTTTGAATTTCTATTACATCCACCTGTTGCCCTCCATCAAAATTTAGAGTGACTTCTACTTTATTTAATTGGTTTGGATATAGTCCCAAAACAGAAACAGTAGTAGCAGTATTAACATCTTTAATGGATTGTTCAACTGGAATATCTCCTAAAACTTTTACGCGAACACTACAAGGCTTGTCTGTATTTATTTGTAAAGTTGCAGTTAATGGCGAAATATTGTTTGGATTTAAAGTAGTTTCAATGGTATACTCTAGTTCAGAATTATTACAACTAATAAAAAATAATGAAAGCGAAATAAGAGTAAAGATTGATTTTCTAACTAAAGATATTTTTGTCCACATAATTAAAATTGTTTAATCATTAATATATACATATTATTTTCGACAACAATATACATTTAATTAATTTCAAAGTACTTCTATTAATGTAAAAAGGATTTATAAAACTTAGGCTAAAGCGCCTAAATATCTTTCTGCATCTAGAGCAGCCATACAACCTGTTCCTGCAGCTGTAACTGCTTGTCTATATTCTTTATCTTGAACATCTCCAGCAGCAAAAACTCCAGGAATATTTGTCTTAGTAGTTTTCCCTTCAGTTATTAAATAACCCGTATCATCCATATTCAACACTCCTTTAAACAAGTCAGTATTAGGCTTGTGCCCAATAGCAATAAATAAACCCATTACAGAAATCTCTTTTTTATCTCCTGAAATATTATTGACAACTCTTACACCATCTACTACATTATCTCCCAATACCTCATCCAATTCAGTATTGTATAGTACCTCTATATTTTCAGTTTTATTAACTCTATGTTGCATCGCTTTTGATGCCCTCATATAGTCTTTACGAACTAACATGGTAACTTTATTACAAATATTGGCTAAATATGTAGCTTCTTCTGCAGCCGTATCTCCAGCTCCAACAACTACTACATCTTGTCCCTTGTAGAAAAACCCATCACAAGTTGCACACGCTGACACTCCTCCACCAATTAATCGTTGTTCACTTTCTATTCCTAAATATTTAGCAGTAGCTCCTGTAGATATAATAACAGTATCAGCCTCAATAATTTTAGCACCATCAACAGTGACATGATGAAGACCACCTATTTCTTTACTCAAAACCACTTCAGTTACCATACCAAAACGAACTTCTGTTCCAAAGCGTTCTGCTTGATTTTTTAAATCCTCCATCATAGCCGTTCCATCTGTACCATTTGCATAGCCGGGAAAATTATCAACTTCTGTAGTTGTAGTTAATTGCCCCCCCATTTGAAGACCTGTATACATTACAGGCCTCATATCTGCTCTCGCTGCATAAATAGCTGCAGTATAACCTGCCGGTCCAGAGCCAATAATTAAACATTTTATTTTTTCAATACTTTCAGACATTATTATTCTATTTTTTGAGATACAAATATAATTTTTTTGATTTTTTTAAAAGATGTATTTTAATTAAATCTTTACATTAATTATTAACTTTATGTTTAGTAAAAGAAAAAAAAATAGAAATTAAAACAGTTATTTAAGGCTTTAATTTTAGAGTATAGAAATAATACAGTAAATTTGAGCCCGATTCAACATCGGGGTGTAGCGTAGCCCGGTCATCGCGCCTCGTTTGGGACGAGGAGGTCGCAGGTTCGAATCCTGCCACCCCGACTTTATAAGCCTTGTTTTAACAAGGCTTATTTCTTTATATATCAATATATAAGATACATTCAAACACTACATATTACCTTAAAAATCACACTAACTTTTAAGAAGAAAAAGATAGAGACTATTCATCTCATTAACATATAACAATACACTTTAAATTATTATTATAAATTTTAACAAATCCTTTTGTTTAATATTCTGCTTAAAACGTTAAACATTTAGTATTTTTATAGCGTAATATAAAGTCATGGCAAAAAAGAAAAAAATCACTCAAAACGACATTACTTCATGGTATATGGATTATGTCTTAAATCACAACAAAAACCCTTCTTCTGTTTATAGTTTCGCTAAGGAAAATAATTTTGAAGAAAGTTTATTTTACAACTATTATGGTTCATTTGAGGCTATTGAGAAAGGTGTATTTAATGCCTTTTTTAACAACACAGTAACACTTTTAAAAAACAGTGAAGACTACTCAGAATTTGATTCACGTAATAAATTGTTAAGTTTTTACTATACTTTTTTTGAAAACTTAACTGCAAATAGGAGCTACGTTGTCCATGCTTTAGCTGGAAATAAAAATCAACTCAAATCGATGGCTGCTTTAACAGAGCTCAAGAAATCTTTTTCTGGATACATTGAAAATTTAAATATTCAAACCATTGATCTTAAAGAAGAACGTCTTGAAAAACTACAGTTAAGATCCTTAAAAGAATCTGCATGGTTTCAATTATTGGTAACAATGAAATTTTGGTTAGATGACACTTCCTCTTCATTTGAAAAAACTGATATTTTTATTGAAAAATCTGTAAAAGCTAGCTTCGATCTTATAGACACCACTCCTCTAAAAAGTATTATTGATTTTGGTAAGTTTTTATTTAAAGAAAAAATTCACAACAATTAACTCGAATGAAAACCATAGACAATATCCCCACATCAAAAATTCAAAGAGCAACAAGAATGGTGCAAACTGGCGCTAAAGTTGGTGTAAATTATATTAAATATTATGGCGATAAAATAACAAAAACTGAGCAAGAGGCTAAACAACGGCTCAATGAAAATAATGCAGAAGACATCTATGACGGCTTGAAGAAATTGAAAGGAAGCGCATTAAAAGTTGCCCAAATGTTGAGTATGGAGAAAAGTATTCTACCTCAAGCTTATGTTGAAAAGTTTTCATTGGCACAATTTTCTGTTCCTCCATTATCTCCCGCCTTAGTGATTAAGACATTTAAAAAATATTTTGGCAAACATCCTGATCAAATTTATGACAAATTCAATTCAACCTCTGTAAATGCAGCGAGTATTGGCCAAGTTCACGCAGCTGAAAAATATGGAAAAAAACTAGCTGTAAAGATTCAATATCCTGGTGTTGCAGATAGTATAGCATCAGATTTATCGCTTGTAAAACCAATAGCTGTCAAAATGTTTAACATTAGAGGTAAAGACTCTGATAAATATTTTAAAGAAGTTGAGGATAAATTGGTAGAAGAAACAAATTATTTACTTGAATTAGATCAAAGTAAAGAAATTGTGGAAAAATGTAAGCATATTCCAAACTTAAAATTTCCAAACTATTATCCAGAAATTTCATCAGATAGAATAATAACTATGGACTGGATGAAAGGTGAACATCTGTCTGAATTTACTGCGTATAATAGTAATATAGAGTTATCAAATAAACTCGGTCAGGCATTATGGGATTTTTATATGCATCAGCTTCATAACTTAAGAAAAGTTCATGCAGACCCACACCCAGGTAATTTTCTTGTATCAAAAGAGGGTGACTTAATAGCCTTAGATTTTGGCTGTATGAAATCAATCCCTACAGAATTTTATATACCTTATTTTGAATTAGCAGTAGAAGCCAACTTAAAGAATCCAGATTTTTTTACAAAAAAACTGTATGAATTAGAAATTTTAAGAGCAGACGACTCAAATGAAGAAATTATATTTTTCAAAGATTTATTTCATGAATTATTAAGTCTGTTTACAAAACCATTTAATCAAGATGAATTTGATTTTTCTGACCCTGAATTTTTTAATAAAATCACAGAACTTGGAGAAAGATACAGTAAGAGTACTGAATTGAGAAAAATGAACGGAAACCGAGGTTCAAAACATTTTATTTATATTAATAGAACTTTCTTTGGTCTTTATAATTTAATGTTCGACTTAAAGGCTAATAAAATTAAAATTAATAATTACAAAATAATATAAATGCATTATACCAGAGATCAAATAAATGACCTTGAAAAGATTAAGAAAATTAACTTAATCAATTCATGCTCAGGCTATAAATCTGCTAACCTAATAGGAACAATTTCTAAAGAAGGAATCACTAATGTAGCTGTTTTTAGTTCTGTAACTCATTTGGGCTCTAACCCCCCTACTCTGGGGTTTATTTTAAGACCAACAACAGTTCCAAGAGATACTTACAAAAACATCCTTGAATCTGGTGTTTTTACCATTAATCATATTTTTGAAGACATCATAGAAGACGCCCATCACACATCAGCGAAATATGAAGAAGCAATATCAGAATTTGATATCACTACACTAGAAGATGAATATTACAACGATTGCATTGCCCCTTTTGTAAAAGGTTCTCCAGTTCAAATGGAAATGAAGTTTATAGAAGAGTATCACATCAAATCAAATAATGTAATACACATCATTGCGGAAATTAAAAATTTGTATGTAAAAGATGATATTTTAAATGAAGATGGATTTTTAGATTTAGCAAAAGGAAAAGTAGCGGCTATTAATGGATTAGATGCATACGCTATTGCAAACAATAACACTAGATTTAGTTATCAAAGACCTAAGAAATTAAATACAATGAAGTAGTATGAAAATTCTCATTACAGGTGCAACAGGTTATATAGGAAAACGTTTAATTCCAATTTTATTAAACGAAGGCCATCACTTAATATGTACTGTAAGAGATATCGCAAGAATAGAGCATCTATATGCTAAAGATGAAAAAATAGAATTTGTTGAAATTGATTTTTTAAAAGCTAATTCATTACGTTTAATTCCATCAGAAATTGATATTGCTTTTTACCTCATTCATTCCATGTCTAATTCTGCGAAAGAGTTTCATATTCTTGAAGAGCGTTGTGCTTTTAACTTTAAGAGAGCACTAGAAAAAACATCGGTAAAGCAAGTCATTTATCTTAGTGGTATTACTAATGACACTAAGTTATCTAAACATCTTCTTTCTAGAAAAAATGTCGAAAAAACACTTCAGTCTAAACAGTATGCTCTAACTACTTTTAAAGCTGGAATTATTGTTGGATCTGGCAGCTCCTCTTTTGAAATCATAAGAGATTTAGTTGAGAAACTTCCCTTCATGATCGCACCAAGATGGCTGAATACTAAAACACAACCCATAGGAGTTAGAGATGTTTTGTCTTTTTTAAGTAAAGCAATTGGTAAAAAAGAATTGTACCATAAATCCTTTGACATATTTGGACCTCAGGTATTAACTTATAAAGAAATGTTATTGCAATTTGCAAAGTTTCGTGGACTAAAAAGAACAATAGTTACAGTTCCCATAATGACACCAAAACTTTCTTCTTACTGGCTATATTTTGTTACGTCAACCTCATATAAATTAGCATCCTCCCTTGTGAATAGTATGGGGATAGAGATTATAGGAGAAAAATCATCTATAAATTCATTACTGGAGATATATCCAATGAATTACAAAAAAGCTATAGAATTAGCTTTTATTAAAATTGAACAAAACAGTATTATATCAAGTTGGAAAGATTCATACATAAGTAGTGGTAAGCTTCAAAACTACATACACAAATACATTAATGTACCTAGTTATGGATGTTTTAAAGACTTCAAGCAAAGAGATGTTATTGATACAGAAAAAACCATCAATAAAATTTGGTCAATTGGTGGAAATAACGGGTGGTACTATGGGACATTTTTATGGAAAATTAGGGGGTATATAGATCAGTTTTACGGAGGCACAGGATTAAGAAGGGGAAGAAGGAGTCCAACAGAATTACGTAATGGAGATGCGTTAGATTTCTGGAGAGTAATATATGCAGATAAGAACCAAAAAAAATTATTGCTTTATGCAGAAATGAAATTGCCTGGTGAAGCTTGGCTGGAATTTAAAATTGAAAAAAATGTTTTATATCAAACAGCAACATTTAGACCCAAAGGAGTTGCTGGTAGATTATATTGGTATTTAGTTACACCACTCCATTGGTTCGTTTTTAACGGTATGATTAATAGAATAATTAAAACAAAATAGTTGAAAAAACAGCATTTGCCAGTAAAATATTGTGCAGTTTGTGAAAAACCATTTAACTGGAGAAAAAAATGGGAAAAAAACTGGGAACAAGTTAAATATTGTAGTGAAAGATGCAGGAGAAACAAAAGATAAGTTAAAAATTGATTGACAAAACAGAAATAAAAAATACTACGGGGCTCGTTTGGTTTGGAAATGATCTTAGAATTCATGATAATGATGTACTGAGTCTTGCCGTTAAAAACCATTCAAAAGTAATAGGTATCTATATTATAGATCCCAGCTTATTTGAAGAAAATGAGTTTGGTTTTAAAAAAATGGATGTATTTAGAGCACAATTTCTTTTAGAATCATTGCACGATCTTAAACACCAATTATTTACAAAAAATATTTCATTACTAGTTTTCTTAGACAAACCAGAAATTAAACTTAAAACTATATGTGATAGCTATCAAATTGATGCTATATACAAACAGAAAGAATGGACGCATGAAGAGAATATTTCTAAAATTAAGGTTCAAAAATCAATACACAATACTATACAAATAATAGAGGTTTATAATCAGTTTTTATATCATCCTGAAGATGTAAATGTTAAAATTGAAAATATACCCCAGGTATTTTCTAATTTGAGAAAAAAACTAGAAAAATATGTTGCAATACGAGCTACTACTGAAGTTCAAAAATTGAATTCAACAAATATTATTAACACTACAAATCATATTCCAACATTAAATGAGCTAGGTTTTAAGTTGTTCGAGAAAGACAAAAAAACAGCTTTTCCATTTCATGGAGGAGAAAGTGAATCCTTGAAAAGGTTACATAATTATTTTTTTGAAACAAAAAAATTGGGATTTTATAAAAAAACAAGAAATGGATTAATAGGTACAGACTACAGCTCTAAATTTTCTCCTTGGTTGGCCAATGGATCACTCTCAGCAAGAACTATTTATTGGAATGTTAAAAAATTTGAGAAAGATGAAATAAAAAATCAGTCTACATATTGGCTTATTTTTGAATTGATTTGGAGAGATTATTTTAAATACATTTCATTAAAACATGGCAACAATATCTTTAAGATTGGTGGAATTTTGAATAAAAACTACTCATGGTCTTCCAATAGAAAAATTATACAAAATTGGATTAATGGAGAGACAAAAGATGATTTTGTGAATGCCAACATGATAGAATTAAAACGAACAGGCTGGATGAGCAATAGAGGAAGACAAAATGTTGCTTCTTATTTTGCCAAAGAGCTAACATTAGATTGGAGAATTGGTGCGGCCTATTTTGAATCTATATTACTAGACTATGATGTTCATAGCAACTTTGGAAACTGGATGTATGTTTCTGGTGTAGGTAACGATCCAAGAGATCGAAAGTTTAATACCCAACTTCAAGCAGAACGTTACGATCCTGCCCATCTATTTAGAAATCGTTGGCTACAACAAACACTATTTTAACACATGAAAACAGTTGCATTAGTTTTCCCAAACCAACTCTTCGAGATTCCACCTTTTAAAGATTTAAAATGTGAATTGTATATCGTAGAGGAATTTTTATTTTTTAATCACTATAAGTTTCATAAACAAAAAATTGCTTTTCATAGAGCCACCATGAAAAGTTATTCTAGTTACCTCACCTCACTTGGTCATAAAGTTTCCTACATAAATGCTACCTCTGAACTTTCTGATGTTCGGAAATTAATTCCAAACCTCATTAAAAAAGGTTTAGAAGAGTTACATATTATTGAACCCAATGACAATTGGTTAGAAAAACATATCAAAAACACTTCAAAAGACATTTCAATTACATGGTATAATAACCCTTTATTCATTAATACTAAAAATGAACTTAATACATTTTTTAGTTCTTCAAAAAAGAAATTTTTTCAAACCTCTTTTTATAAGCAACAACGAATAAAAAGAAATATCTTAATGTCTAATGGAGAACCAGTAGGGGGAAAATTAACTTTTGATTCGGAAAACAGAAAAAAATATCCAAAAAACAAAAAGCCGCCTACAATTAACTTTCCTGAGAAAACACCTTATCACATCGAAGCTGAGGAATATGTTAACAACCATTTTAATTCTCACTACGGTCAGTTAAGTAGTTCAATTATTTATCCCATAGATTTTAAAACCTCGCAGGCTTGGCTTGACCAGTTTTTAGAAAAAAGATTTAAAGAGTTTGGTGATTATGAAGATGCTATTGTTCAAAAAGAAGTTTTTTTAAATCACAGTATTTTATCTCCATTAATTAATGTGGGATTATTAAATCCCATGGAGGTTATTAAACAAACTCTCGAATTTGCAGAAAAAAATGATATTCCAATCAACTCTACAGAAGGTTTTGTTAGACAAATAATTGGTTGGAGAGAATTTATTAGAGGGGTTTATGGTGTTAAAGGTTCTGAAGAACGCACAAAAAACTTTTGGGGGTTTTCTAGAAAAATACCTGCTTCTTTCTACACCGGGACTACAGGAATTGAACCAATAGATGATGCTATTAAGAAGGTTTTAAATACAGGATATGCCCATCACATTGAACGGCTTATGGTTTTGGGTAATTTTATGGTATTGTGTGAGTTTGATCCAGACGATGTGTATCAATGGTTTATGGAATTATTCATAGACTCATATGATTGGGTTATGGTTCCTAATGTATATGGGATGAGTTTATATGCAGATGGAGGCTTAATGTCTACCAAGCCGTATATAAGTAGCAGTAATTATATCATGAAAATGAGTAATTACAAAAAAGGAGATTGGCAGGCAGCATGGGATGGATTATTTTGGACTTTTATGGATAAGCATCGAAGTTTCTTTCTAAAGAATCCAAGGTTAGGAATGCTAATAAGAACTTTTGATAAAATGAATCAGGATAAAAAAGAATCACATTTTAGAAATGCTGAAGAATTTATAAAACAATTAGATGAATAAAGAAAAAATAAATCTAGTTTGGTTAAAAAGAGATTTAAGGCTGCATGACAATGAAGCCATAAGTAGGGCTATAAAAAATGGAAAAAGATTTTTAATTTTTTATGCTTTTGAAAAAATTTTGATGAATGACCCCCACTATAATAGTAGACATTGGAACTTTATAAAACAATCTTTAGTAGACATAAATTCTGAACTGAAAGAACATCAGTCAAAAATATTATCTGTTGCTTCAGATGTCATAGGATTATGTAATCAAATTCAAAATTTCTACACAATTGAAACCATCTATTCACATCAAGAAACCGGAATTTTAACAACATATACTAGAGATAAAGAATTTAAAAGATACTGTAGAAATAATAATATTGATTGGAAAGAAAATGTAAACAATGGAGTTCAAAGAGGACTACAACACAGAGAAAATTGGTTTGATGAGTGGGAAATATTTATGAATGAAAAATTAGAAGTATTTAATCCTCTAGATAATCAGTTATTAAATATTGATGATATTTTAACACTAGAAAATATTTCAAATCCAGCAGTATTAGAAACCTCAACAAATATGAAGTTTCAAAAAGGAGGTAGAAGTTTAGGATATAGATATCTAAATAGTTTTTTTAAAGAAAGACACAAAGATTATATGTTTAATATTTCAAAACCTGCCTTATCAAGAACTAGCTGTAGTAGATTATCTCCATACCTAGCTTGGGGTAACCTTTCAGTAAGAGAGGTATTCCAGAGGGGAAGAAAAGAAAAAACCAAAAAAAACACTAAAAATATAGGAGCATTTTTGTCAAGACTAAGATGGCAAGCCCACTTTATACAAAAGTTCGAAATGGAGCACGTTATGGAAAAAGCTAGTGTAAACAAAGGGTACCATAAACTTAAAAAATCCATTTCAAAAAAATACCAAGACGCATGGATTAAAGGACAAACCGGATTTCCCTTAGTAGATGCATGTATGCGATGCCTTCAAGAAACAGGGTATTTAAATTTTAGAATGCGCGCATTAACAGTTTCTTTTTTTACACATATCCTCTGGCAACCTTGGCAAGATGCAACAACACATCTCTCTCAAATGTTTTTAGATTTTGAACCTGGAATACATTTCCCACAGCTTCAGATGCAAGCAGGTGAAACAGGAATAAACAATCTCAGAATTTACAATCCCATAAAAAATGGAAAAGAGCATGATGAAGACGCAATATTTATAAAAAAATGGGTTCCAGAATTGAAAGATTTAGAAACTAATTTTGCTCATGAACCTTATTTAATGACACCACTTGAGCAACAGATGTACGATTTTACACTTGGAAAGGATTACCCAAATCCAATAGTTGATTTAAAAAAAACAAGAAAAAATGCCTCAGATATATTATGGAATTTGAAGAAAAACGCTCAAGTTAAAGAGGAAAATAAAAGAATACTTCTTAAGCATACATTATCCAATAGAAACCTTCTACTTACAGACAACATAAAAAGCTTAACTCCTTAAAAAGTAAACAAATAACTACCCTAATTATTTGTTAATTTTTGTCTAACTATTTGATAAAGTCATTAAACAAATCTACATTTGATTAAATGATATTCACAACAACATATACGAATAAAGAGGCAAAAGAATTGACTGATGATTTAATAGGTTTACCTTTTACCTTTTTACAATCCTTAAGAATGGGGGGTGTAGGTTCTAAAAGAATGATTATTGAAGAAACTAGTCAAAACTTTCATCAATACATCAACAAAATATCTGATATAAATTACGCGAACATAGAGCTTAGACCTGAAGGTATTATCGTTTTATTAAACAAAGGGTTACACAATTATAACTGGATTATACCCTACAGACAACTCGTGATCTACAAAACAGATAGATTGAGTATTCATGCTCAGGGAAAATATATTTGCTTTAAAAATAATATACTTTTTAAAGAAAATAAAAAATTCATTTCAAAAATGATTAATTTAAGGGCTGTAAATCAAGAAAAGTATTTAAATCATGCTTATGAATAAATTATCTAATATTGACATAGATAGAATTATTGAAATGGCATGGGAAGATAGAACAACATTTGATGCCATAAAATTTCAGTTCGGTCTAGGTGAACAGGAGGTCATTAGCCTAATGAGAAAAGAAATGAAACTAAAAAGTTTTAAATTATGGAGAAAAAGAGTTCAGGGGAGAAAAACAAAACACAGTAAACTAAGAGAATTTGAAAGTGGAAGGTTTAAATGTACCAGACAAAGACAAATATCTAACAACTCTATATCAAAAAGATAAACCAGTGCTTTGTTTTAAGCTTAGAGTACTTAAAAACAGCACAAAAAAAAGATAAAAATATGAATACAAATAGATTAATAAAAGAATTAAAAAAAGGAAGTCAACTCAATGATTTTTCAATCGATGATATTGGTGATGATCATTTATACACTGGATTAGAAACCCCAATGAAGCCAGACGCCTTTGTCATATCTGATGAAGAAAAGAAGGAAAAAATTGCAATTTTATTCAGAGAAATCATGGATGTGATGGGATTAGATCTCACAGACGATTCTCTCAAGGGTACACCAAAAAGAGTAGCCAAAATGTATATAGAGGAAATATTTTCTGGATTAAATCCTAATAATAAGCCAAAAATTGCTTTATTTGACAATAAATATAAATACAATCAGATGTTGGTTGAGAAGAATATTACTTTCTACTCTAATTGCGAACATCATTTTGTACCAATTATAGGTAAGGCGCATATTGCATACATATCATCAGGAAAAGTAATTGGACTTTCTAAATTGAATCGAATTGTTCAGTATTATGCAAAAAGACCTCAAGTACAAGAAAGGCTAACTAATCAAATTGCAGAAGAATTAAAAGCTTCACTGCAAACAGAAGATATAGCTGTTATTATTGACGCTAAACATTTATGCGTATCGTCAAGGGGTATTAAAGATGATACTTCTGCAACAGTTACCTCATATTATGGAGGAGCATTTAATACTCCATCAAAAATTAACGAATTATTGAACTATTTAAAAGATTAAACAATGGACATCATAGAAAGAGCTACAGAATTTGAGCACAGAAAACATAAATTCATTACTACAAGTGATCGTATAATAGCTTCAAGAGAAGTTAAAGGATTGATCTTAGAAATTAATGACATCTACAAAGAAAGTAAAGATCCTGACTTAATGGATTTAATGAAAAGATTAACTGTCATTAAGCAAAAAATTGAAAAAAGACTTAAGGGTAGACCTCTAACATCTAGTTAATAATGCGAAAAATCATAATTGTTGGAGGTAGTCGAGGAATCGGAAACTCTCTTTTTAACACGCTAGTTGAAGACCATAAAATTATCAATATTAGCAGGGAACAGCCAACCTTGTCGCATGTTAATTTGACCCACTATACTTGTGATATTTTAACCGATGAACTTCCTGAAATAACTGAGGCAGATTCGATTATATATTGTCCTGGAAGTATTAATTTAAAACCAATATCGCGTTTAAAACTCGATGATTTTAGAAATGATTTTGAGATAAATGTTATCGGTGCAGTTAAAACCATACAAAAATATCTTTCTATTCTAAAAAAAGGAAATCAACCCTCAGTTGTTCTTTTTAGCACCGTTGCCACAGCACTTGGAATGCCTTATCATGCCAGTGTAGCTGCTGCAAAATCTGCAGTTGAAGGATTAGTAAAATCATTAGGTGCTGAATTGGCGCCTACAATCAGAATAAATGCCATTGCCCCTACTGTTACAGATACAGATTTAGCATCTAAGCTACTAAGAAATGATAAAATGATTGATATGATTACAGAACGACACCCGCTCAAAAAATTTCTTAACCCAAATGAGGTAGCAGATATGGCAGAGTTCTTACTCTCACCAAAATCATCATCTATCTCGGGTCAAGTTATTAAAATGGATTGTGGAATTGTAAGTTTTAAAATCTAAAATGAATCCATTTATCGTTTTCGTCAAAACATTATCAAAAACAAATAATCCTATAAAAATGTCAGCATCAAAATCGTTGTATGATATCAAAATTGATTCGCTTCAAGGAGAATCAATTGATTTTTCATCTTTCAAAGGAAAAAAAATATTGTTTGTAAATGTAGCCTCTAAATGTGGTTTCACCCCCCAATATAAAGACCTACAAAAATTATATGATCAATACCAGGATTCTTTAGTTGTTATTGGCGTTCCCTGTAACCAATTTGGAAAACAAGAACCAGGAACCTCCAATGAAATTGAAGAATTTTGCCAGGTAAATTATGGTGTATCATTCCTAATCACTGAAAAGGTTGATGTAAAAGGTAAAGAACAACACCCTTTATATACATGGTTAACATCTAAAACTGAAAATGGAAGAAAAAACTCTTCTGTGAAATGGAATTTTCAGAAATATTTAGTTGATGAACATGGTGAATTAATTGATTATTATTATTCAATAACTTCTCCAACTAGTTCTAAAATCAAAAAACACTTATAATAATATGTTTGGAATTTTTAAAAAAAAGACAGAGGTAGAAAAATTAGAAAATCTGTATAAAAAAAAGATGAAAGAAGGGTATGATCTGCAATCTATTGACCGGAGTGCTAGTGATCAAAAGTATGTTGAGGCAGATCAAATATTAAAAAAAATTGAATCCTTAGAAAAAAAGTGATTGCTAATAAAACTAAATACTTAATCTTATTTCTATTCATCAATTTTGGTGGATTAGCATTAGGGAGTTGGCTCATGAATAATGGCCCAAATACAGATTGGTATTTAAATCTAACAAAAGCACCTTGGACTCCACCAGGTTGGGTTTTTGGTGCTGCTTGGACTAGCATTATGATTTGTTTCTCCATCTATTTAATTTTTCTTTTCACAAAAAACTACAACCAAAAAAAACTATTTTTATTCAGTATTCAGTTTATATTGAATGTTAGTTGGAATTATCTATTTTTTAATAAACATGAGGTTTTTATAGCGTTCATTTCTATTGTACTTCTAACAGCACTAATTTTCTTTCTTTTCTTTCATTACTATAAGGCACTTAGAAAAGTTAGTTACTTACTACTCCCCTATATGATTTGGCTTTGTATAGCCACTTCACTAAACCTTTACATTTTGATACATAATTAGAGATGAAAATTTATACATTTCACAGGACCCAAAAATTACCAATATCAACAAATGAAGCTTGGCAGTTTTTATCAAACCCGAAAAATCTATCTGCTTTAACACCAAAAGAAATGAATTTTACAATCATTTCAGATGACCAAAAGAAAATGTACGCAGGGCAAATCATTCAATACAGTGTAACGCCTCTAGCTAACATTAAAACAAAATGGATAAGTGAAATCACACATTTAGAAGAAGGTAAATATTTTGTAGATCTTCAACTCTACGGCCCTTATGCTTTTTGGCATCATAAACACTTTATTCATGAAATCGATGGTGGTGTAGAAATGGAGGATATTATTGATTATAAAGTACCTTTTGGAATACTTGGACGAATTATTCATCCCTTGTTGGTAAAACCAAAACTAGAAAAAATTTTTAGCTATAGACAACAAAAATTAGTGGAAATTTTTGGAAAACACATAAATAATGGATAAAATTTCAATTTTTTGGTTTCGTAGAGATTTAAGATTACATGATAATAAAGCACTTTTTCATGCACTTCAATCTGAAGAAAAAATACTCCCAATTTTCATATTTGATATTGATATACTAAAAAAAATACCTAAAGATGATGCCCGAATTTCATTTATTTACTCAGAGCTAAAGGCTATGAATATGCATTTGGAATCATTTGGAACTGAGATAAAAATGTTTCATGGAAATCCAAAAGATGTTTTTAGGTCACTGATGAAAAACTATACTATAGTAAAGGTGTTTACAAATCATGATTATGAACCTTATGCTATAAAACGAGATTTAGATATAAAAGAAGTTGTATCATCAAGTAAGATTGATTTTCAGACCTACAAAGACCAAGTAATTTTCGAAAGAAACGAAATAACAAAAAAAGATGGAAAACCTTATGTGGTGTATACGCCTTATTCGAAGAAATGGTTGGAGAAATATGAAACAAATAAACCTGGAAATTATCCCTCTGAAGATTTTTTAGATCGACTTTACAAAAAAACAAAATCAGAAACGCTTACGCTAAGTGATATTGGGTTTATTGAGACTAATATCCCTATAAAAAACTATATTTTTAATTCTAGAATTATTAACGAATACGAAGAGACTCGTAACTTTCCTGCACTTGACAATACATCTAAATTAGGGCCTCACCTACGTTTTGGAACCGTTAGTGTTCGCCAAATGGTTTCTAGAGCAGATGCACATGAAAATAAAATTTTTCTCAAAGAATTAATTTGGAGGGAATTTTTTATGCAAATTTTATGGCATTTTCCTGAAACCCATAAAAATTCTTTCAAATCAAAATACGATAGAATTATTTGGAGAAATAACGAAAAAGAATTTAAAAAATGGTGCGAGGGAAACACTGGATATCCAATGGTAGATGCTGGAATGAGGCAGTTAAATAAAACCGGATTTATGCACAATAGAGTTCGTATGCTTGTAGGAAGTTTTTTATGTAAACATTTACTTATCGATTGGCGTTGGGGTGAAGCCTATTTTGCTGAAAAATTACATGACTACGAAATGTCTAGCAACGTGGGAAATTGGCAATGGGTAGCAGGTACTGGTGTTGATGCATCACCTTATTTTAGAATTTTTAATCCCACTAGTCAGATACAAAAATTTGACAAAGAGTTAAAATACATTCAAAAATGGGTTCCAGATTTTCAAGAAATTACCTACCCAAGCCCAATGGTAGATCATAAATTTGCAAGAGAGCGTTGTCTGAAAACTTACAAAGATGCTCTTGCCTAAAAATATTGTGGTATTAATTTTATATTTGTTAAAATTCGGGATGTAGCTTAGTCCGGTTAAAGTGCTGGTCTGGGGGACCAGAGATCGGAGGTTCGAATCCTCTCATCCCGACAAAATAAAGGATCATGAAGTAATCTTCTCGTCCTGACAAATTAAACTGCACAAATTCCCAGAAAGGATACTTTCCTAAGTAAATTTTTTAGTTTGATTATTAAGCTTACAAGTGATTGAAAAAAATTATTTTTCTGCATAGTCACGTATATTTTGTTAAATTTGTTTTACGTCATTATTTAAAATTAAAATATGCTTGTAATTGGAATAGCTGGAGGTACGGGAAGTGGTAAAACCACTGTTGTAAACCAAATTATTAATGAATTACCTGAAAATGAAGTCTGTGTTATCTCTCAAGACTCTTATTACAAGGCTACAGATTCACTCACTTACGAAGAGCGAATAAAAATCAACTTTGATCATCCCAGAGCTATAGATTTTGAGTTATTAGAAACACACATATCAGATCTTAAAAAAGGCAAAATAATTCAGCAACCCGTTTATTCCTTTGTTACGCACAACAGAACAAAAGATCATATTGAAACCCATCCCAGAAAAGTAGTAATCATTGAAGGCATCCTTATTTTTAACAGTAAAGAATTACTGGATTTATTTGACATCAAAATATTTGTTCATGCTGATGCTGATGAAAGACTAATACGACGAGTAAGACGAGATATTAAAGAAAGAGGGAGAGATATTGATGAAGTTTTAGATCGCTATAAAAACACACTAAAACCAATGCATCAGCAATTTATAGAACCCACTAAAAGTTTTGCAGACATCATTATTCCTAACGATCGTTACAATACCGTTGCAATTGATATTGTTAGAACAGTAATAAGTGAACGTTTATAATATGGTTGCAAAAAAAATAAAAGAAAATAAAATATTTAAATTTTTAACGAATAAATACATCGTCATTTTAATTGCTTTTTTAATATGGATGTTTTTCTTTGATGCTAATGTTCAACTTAATAATGAATTTAAAAAAGAAATAAAGGAACTTAACACAACTATCAACTTTTATAAAAAAGAAATTAAAAAAGATAAAAATACAATTACCGAATTACAAGATTCTCTTCAACTTGAAAAATTTGCAAGAGAAAAGTATTTGATGAAAAAAGAAAACGAAGATATTTACATCATAGAATTTGATACTTTGAGAAGATAAATGGAGGACTTTTTATTTAATGAATTTAACACGTTAACTCCGGCAGCTTGGAAACAAAAAATTCAAGTAGACCTTAAAGGCGATGATTATAATCAAACCTTGGTCTGGAAATCTAATGAAGGCATAGATGTAAAACCATTTTACTCCGCTGAAGATAGGCACTCTAACACGATCCCTTTAGCTAAAAATGGATATAAAATCTGTCAATCTATATTTATAGATGATGTAATTATAGCTAATAAATTAGCTTTAGATAGCATTAATAGGGGTGCTTCAGCAATTCAGTTTATCGCTAAGACCAGTTTTGATTATAAAAATTTATTTGACAATATTAATACCAAAGAAATTTTTATTTACTTAAATTTTGAGTTTCTTAATGCTGATTTTATCTCAGAAATAGATAACTATTGCAAAAGTAATTGTCTATATTTTCAGATCGACATCATAGGTAACTTAGCTAAAACAGGAAATTGGTTTTCTAATTTAAATTCAGATCTTAATGAGAAAAACAAGTACATACAGTCTGTCAACAATTCAATTTGTGTAAACGCTTCATTATATCAAAATGCTGGAGCATCAATTATTCAAGAGTTAGCTTATGCATTAGCTCATGCTAATGAATATATTGAGTTATTTGGAAAGTCTATAGCACCTAAAATTCATTATATTTTTTCTATTGGAAGTAATTATTTCTTTGAGATAGCAAAATTAAGAGCTTTTCGTCTTTTAGTCGATGCCCTGCTAACAGAGCATGGAGTGAAAAACACACCCATTCATATTTTCACGAAACCAAGCTTACGAAACAAAACAATATATGATTATAATGTAAATATGTTGAGAACTACTACTGAATGCATGAGTGCAATTCTGGGAGGTTCAACTACAATATCTAATATTTCTTATGATTCAATTTATCACAAATCGAATGAATTTGGAGAACGAATTTCTAGAAATCAATTGTTAATTTTAAAAGAGGAAGCCTATCTTTCAGAAGCACACAAATTTGCAAATGGAGCTTATTATATTGAAAATATTGAAAAACAATTTGCAGAGAAGGCCTTAGAACTATTCAAGCAAATAGAAAAAAGTGGAGGTTTTTTAAAGCAACTTAAAAAAGGAACCATTCAAAATAAAATAAGTGAAAATGCAAAAAAACAGCAAACTCAGTTCGATCAAAATGAAATCATATTATTAGGGACTAATAAATTAACCAGTGAAAATGATTTTATGAAGGACGAACTTCAAATCTACCCGTTTTTAAAGAAAAAAAATACTAAAACTTTGATTGCGCCAATTCTTCAAAAACGATTAGCAGAACAACTGGAACAAAATAGATTAAAAATGGAATAGCCTTCCATATGAATTAAAACAACACACAAAGGAACGTACATAATGACCCGAAAAAAGCTTCAAAACTTATCTCTTAAATTCATTAAAGATACAGCGCACAAAACATTTAAGCATGAAGGTTTTGTAGCAGGTGTTGCCCCAAATTTAAGAGGTCCTTATGCTACTATGTATGTAAAAAAACCCTGGACCATTAGACAATATGCTGGGTTTTCAACTGCAGAAGAGAGTAATTCATTTTACAGAAGAAACTTGAAAGGGGGGCAAAAAGGATTATCCGTAGCTTTTGATCTAGCTACACATAGGGGCTATGATTCAGATCATGAACGTGTAGAGGGAGATGTAGGAAAAGCTGGTGTAGCCATTGATTCAGTTGAAGATATGAAGATTTTATTTGAAGGTATTCCTTTAGATAAAATGTCTGTTTCTATGACAATGAACGGGGCTGTATTACCAATATTAGCCTTTTATATTGTAGCTGCACAAGAACAAGGAGTAAAAGCATCAGAACTTTCTGGAACCATACAGAATGATATCTTAAAAGAATTCATGGTTAGAAATACATATATCTATCCTCCCAGTCCTTCAATGAAAATAATAGCAGATATTTTTGAATATACCAGTAAAAGTATGCCCAAATTTAACTCTATTTCAATTTCAGGGTATCATATGCAAGAGGCGGGTGCCTCTCCTGAAATTGAATTGGCCTATACTTTAGCAAATGGATTAGAATACCTAAAAAAAGGAATAGAAACAGGTATGAATATAGACGCATTTGCACCAAGATTATCTTTTTTCTGGGGTATAGGTATGGATCATTTTACAGAAATAGCAAAAATGAGAGCTGCAAGGATGTTATGGGCAAAACTTGTGAACCAATTTCATCCAAAAAATCCAAAATCACTAGCTTTAAGAACACATTGTCAAACTAGTGGTTGGAGTTTAACAGAACAAGACCCATTTAACAACATTGCAAGGACTACCATAGAGGCAATGGCTGCTGCATTTGGAGGAACTCAAAGTCTTCACACAAATGCCCTAGACGAAGCCATAGCATTACCAACAGATTTTTCTGCCAAAATAGCTCGAAATACTCAACTATATCTACAGGATGAAACTCAGATCACAAAAACTGTAGATCCGTGGGCAGGAAGTTATGAATTAGAACAACTTACTGAGACCATTGCAAACAAAGCATGGAGTTTAATAAAAGAAGTTGAAGGATTAGGTGGTATGACTAAAGCGATAGAAAAAGGAATCCCTAAAATGAGAATTGAGGAAGCTGCAGCAAAAAAACAAGCAAGAATAGACAGTGGGCAAGATATTATTGTTGGTGTAAATAAATTTCAATTAAAAGAGGAAGATCCTCTTCAGATACTTGACGTAGATAATGAAGCTGTTCGAAAATCTCAGATAAAAAGATTAATTCAGATTAAAGAGAATAGAAACTCAAAAAAAGTTCAACATTGGCTCAATGAAATTACTAAAGCAGCTAAATTAAGTTTACAAGTAAGTACTTCAAATAACGGTAATCAAAAAAATTTGTTAGATTTAGCTATCAAAGCTGCTAAAGAAAGAGCAACTTTAGGAGAAATTTCTACCGCTTTAGAGGCGGCATTTGGAAGACATAAAGCAGTTCATAAAACCATCTCTGGAGTGTATAGTAAAGAAATAAAAAATAATACGTTATTTAGGGAAGCAACTGAACTTACTGATAAGTTTGCAGAGCTTGAAGGAAGACGACCAAGAATTATGATTGCAAAATTGGGACAAGATGGACATGATAGAGGAGCAAAAGTTGTTGCTACTGGTTATGCAGACTTAGGATTTGATGTAGATATCGGTCCACTATTTCAAACCCCAAAAGAAGCAGTTAAACAAGCTATAGAAAATGATGTTCATATCTTAGGAATTTCATCCCTTGCCGCTGGGCATAAAACCTTAGTTCCTCAAGTTATTTCAGAATTGAAAAAATATGAACGTGAAGATATTATGGTTATTGTTGGAGGTGTAATCCCTGCGCAAGACTATCAATTTCTTTTTGACTGCGGTGCCGTTGGTGTCTTTGGACCGGGAACTAAAATAGCACAAGCTGCCATAGACATGGTCACTATTTTAATTGATTCTATAAAATAAAAATAGTATCTTTTAAGTCTTAATTTTCAATTTTTTAAACATGAAAAAATATCTATTTTTAATTTTGATACTTCTTGTATCAACGAATTCTTTTGCTCAAAAAGGAATGTCAAAAAATAAAAAGGCAATTGTCAATTCCATAGAAAACCACAAAAAAAATCTTATTGAAATTAGTGATAATATCTGGGAAGCTGCGGAACCTGCACTTTTAGAGTTTAAATCTTCAAGTTATTTATCAGATTATGCAGAAGCAAATGGATTTAAAGTTAAGAAAGGTGTTGCTGGAATTGAAACTGCATTTACCGCTGAGTATGGTTCTGGTTCACCAATCATTGGAATTATGGGAGAATTTGATGCAAATCTAGGAATATCTCAAAAAAAACAACCTACTAAAGACCCTCTTAAAAAAGGAGCACCTGGCCACGGTTGTGGACATAATCTTTTTGGTACTGCTAGTTTGGGTGCAGCGATAGCTATTAAAGAAATGATTGAAGCTGGAGAAATATCAGGAACCGTACGATTTTATGGAACACCTGCAGAAGAGACCATATTTGGTAAAGTTTGGATGGTTCGAGAAGGGCTATTTGATGATCTTGATATCTGTATGGACTGGCACCCTGCAGATGAAATTGAGGCTAGTACACAAAGTAGTAAAGCATTAGTTGATTTTAGATTGAAATTTTTTGGTGATGCTGCTCATGCTTCAGGAGATCCATGGAATGGGAATAGTGCAGTTGATGCCATGGAATTATATACTACTGCTCTAAACTATTACAGAGAGCATATTAGACCAACAGCCAGAATACATTATGATATTGAAAAAGCAGGAGATGTTGTTAATGTAGTTCCTGACTATGCACAAATATGGACTAGAATTCGAGAAAACGACAAAAAGAATGTGAATATTTTATATGAAAGAGCAAAAAAAATGGCAGAGGGAGCCTCTATGATGGCTAATGTTGATTACGAATTGAGTCTGATTTCAGGTATCTATGAAATTATACCCAATAGATTTGGTGCTAAAGTTATTCAGAATAATTTCGAAATGTTAGGAGAAATAGAGTATTCTAATGATGAAATTGAATATGCAAATACAATTCTTAAAGAAACCGGAAAAGAACTCAAGGGAATTGATGGTAAACTTAAACCAATAAAGCCAACACTCCCCGCTCAAGGAGGATCTACTGACGTAGGTGATGTGAGTCAAGTAGTTCCAGTTGTAAGATTGGGGGTAACCACTGCAGCTAAAGACGGACCATGGCATTCATGGGCTGTTGTTGCGTGCACAGGAATGTCAATTGGTCATAAAGGAATGATATATGCCTCAAAGTCACTAGCCATGACTATGCTTGATTTTTATAAAAACCCCAAGCTTATAGCAGGTGCAAAAAAAGAATTTTTAGAAAGAAAAGGAAATAAAGTTTATAAACCTCAAATACCCCCAGGCCCACCAAAACTTATTAATTAAGTTTTATGGCTAATTAATTAAAAACATACTGAATAGATTCAGTTAAAAAAAATGGTGTTAAACTTTAGTTAACACCATTTTTTTAGTTTTAAAAAAGAGGATAATGAATGAATTTTTCATTGTATAATTCATAAATTTGCAACTTATTTATAAGCCTTTTTAGGATGAAAAAAATATTCGATATTTTCTACTCTACCCGATTAACAGCAGTGCTTTTTATCGTGTACTCGGTAGCCATGGGAGTTGCTACTTTTATTGAAAATGATTATGGAACACAAACAGCTAAGGCCTTAGTTTATAATGCCTGGTGGTTTGAAGCTATTATGGTGTTTTTCATTATTAATTTTTTTGGTAATATTTTTCGATATCGATTGCTGAGAAAAGAAAAATGGCCTGTCTTACTATTCCATGTATCATTTCTTCTAATTTTAATTGGAGCGGGAATTACCAGATATGTGGGCTATGAAGGTCTAATGCTTATTAACGAAGGTCAGACTTCAGAAGAATTCTTATCTGAAACCACATATTTGAACGTAGTTATTGACAATAACGAAGTACAAAAGACATTTCATAAATCTACCTTATTCTCTGCCAAGGGAAACAACAATTGGAACTTGGATGAAGAATTTAAAGATCAAGAATTTTCTATAAAATTATCTAAATATATTCCATGGGCTGAAGAACAGTTTGTTGAAGAGGAAGCTGGAGATGAATATTTATTTATTGTAGAATCCAGTAGCGGATCAAGACATGAACATTATATCAAAAAAGGAGAATTACAAAATATTCATGGTGTTTTAGTAGGGTTTGAAGCTCCAAATAACTCCGGAACCATCAATCTATTCAGAGAAGATGGAATTTTAAAAATTCAAACGCGAAATAATGGGAGTTGGATGCGTATGGCTGACAGAGCTGAGGGATTTATTGTTAAAGACAGTATTCAAGAATTTCAACTTAGGTCTTTATATAGAATTGGTGAACTACCGTTTGTAATTCCGGAACCTGTTAAGAAAGGTGCATTAAAAACAGTAAGAGGTGCTAAAAAAGATGATACAAAACTAGATGCATTGTTATTAGACATAACTGTAGATAAAGAAACCAAACAAATTGAACTGTATGGTGGTAAATATGCTCCTCAAAGGCCTACTGAATTTTCATTAAATGGATTGAATTTTAGAATAGATTACGGCCCTCAAATGCTAAAAACACCCTTTGAAGTTAAACTAAATGATTTTCAATTAGAAAAATATCCAGGATCTGAGAGTGCAGCTGCTTTTGCCAGTGAAGTTACTTTGATAGACGCTGATGAAACTTTTGACTATAGAATTTACATGAACCACATATTAGATCACAAAGGCTTCAAGTTTTTTCAAGCTAGTTATGATCTATCTGGTGAAGTAGAACAAACTCATTTGTCTGTAAATCATGATTTTTGGGGAACTTTAATTAGCTATATCGGTTATTCATTATTATATATTGGAATGATTTCTATTCTCTTTGCTCCAGGAACACGGTTTGATAGCTTAAAGAAAACACTGAAAAAAATTAAAAAGAAAAAAGCAGCTTTACCCCTTTTTATTGGACTTTTTATAAGTATTGCTGGATCAGCTCAAGCTCAAGAAAATCATTTAACTAGAATTACTGATCAACAAATTGATTCTGTTCTTTTAGGAAACTTAGTGGAATTAAAACACGCTGAAGAATTTAATACGCTAATTATTCAAGATGTTGGAGGTCGAATGAAACCTGCTCACACTTTTGCATCTGAACTTGTGCGAAAAGTGTTTCATGACGATGATTTTAAAGGAATAGACCCCAGCCAAGTCTTTCTATCTATTATAGAGAATTCAAAACTTTGGTTTAATGTTCCTTTTATTTATCTAGAAAAAGGAAATACAGAAATTAGAGAAATTATAGGGGTTGATAAAGATGTCACTCATGCTGCTCTTGCTGATTTTTACGAGGGAACTGAATCAAAAATTAGTGAATATGTCATAGAGGCGCAGAAAAAAAATGTTCAAAACAAATTTGAAAAAGATGTCATTAAAATTGACAGAAGAATCTATTTATTTTCTCAAGCACTAAGTCTTAGTGTATTAAGAATCTATCCTAAATTAAATGACGAAAATAATAAATGGGTGTCTTACCCAGAGGGATCTAGAGCTAACTACACTGGAAAAGATTCTTTATTTGTAAGACAATCTTTACCAATTTATATACGCCTATTACAGGATGCCAAAAGAACTAAAAATTATACAGAGGCCAATAAGCTAATTGCTGGAATAAAAAAATTCCAACAAAATTATGGTAAAGATGTATATCCTAATAAGGAAAAAATAGACTTAGAAATAACTTATAATAAAATGCAGATTTTTAAGAAATTGGCAAAATATTATGGGTTTACGAGTATTTTTCTAATCTTTTTTGTGATTCTTCAAATTTTCAATGACAAAAAATGGATTGGACTGGTTGTGAAATTTTTGATTGGAATAACCATTCTTTTGTTTGGTTTACATGTATTAGGGTTAATAAGTCGCTGGTATATTAGTGGTAATGCTCCTTGGAGTAATGCGTATGAGTCTATTATATATGTTGCTTGGGCTACCATGCTTTTTGGTTTAGCCTTCGGAAGAAAATCATCATTAACTATTGCAGCGACTACTTTCTTAACGGCTGTTATTTTAGCATTTGCACACCAAAATTGGTTAGATCCAGAAATTGCAAATCTTCAACCCGTATTAAACTCTTGGTGGTTGTTAGTTCATGTTTCCATTATTGTTGCAAGCTACGGGCCATTTTCTTTAGGAATGATCTTAGGAATTGTCGCCTTATTCTTAACCGTTTTCACTACAGAAAAGAATAAGAAAAAAATGGATTTGAATATTAAAGAAATTACTACCATAAACGAAATGGCCATTACTATCGGTTTAATTATGTTAACCATAGGTAATTTCTTAGGAGGCATGTGGGCCAATGAAAGTTGGGGACGCTATTGGGGATGGGATCCAAAAGAAACATGGGCATTAGTATCTATTATGGTTTATGCATTTGTATTACACATGCGATTGATCCCTGGTTTAAGAAGTAGGTATACATTCAATCTTTGGTCAATTTTAGCATATGGCGCAATAATGATGACCTATTTTGGAGTTAATTTTTATTTATCAGGACTGCATTCCTATGCTAGTGGTGATCAAGTGATTACTCCAAATTCAGTTTTTTATTCTGTAGGATTTATATCTTTACTTGGAATCGCCGCATGGTTTAAACATCGAAAATTTTACAAAAAATAAAAGAAAAGTGTACTTTAGTACCCACAAATAAAGAAGATATGTTTCATAAAAATATAAAATTAGCATTAGCCTTTTTAACCATAGTTTGGTCAGTTTTTGAATTTTGGCAAGGACATATTGGTAATGGAATCGCTATTTTACTCCTTACAGGAATGTTTATCTTATTGTATTTCAAAAATGAATTTATTCTATTATCATTTTTACAATTAAGAAAGCAAAATTTTCCAGCAGCACAAAAATGGTTAACCTATATAAAAAACCCAAGTGCAGCACTTACGCAAAAACAAGAAGGATACTACAATTATTTACATGGTATAATGCTTTCGCAAACCAACATGACTCAGGCTGAAAAATTTCTAAGAAAAGCCATCCGATTAGGTTTAGCTATGGATCATGATTTGGCAATGGCGAAACTTCAATTGGCGGGTATTGCTATGACAAAAAGAAGAAAACGTGAGGCCACTACCCTAATGGCCGAGGCAAAGAAACTTGACAAACATGGTATGTTAAAAGAGCAAATGCAAATGATGAAACAACAGATGAAAAAAATATAATTCTCACAAAAAAACTCCTGACAAATCAGGAGTTTTTTTTCTTTTAGGTTAAATTACTTAATTCTAGTCAGGGTTAAGTCTGGGGTATACTTTAAAATATAAATACCATGATTAGAAGAAGTATTGAATAAACTTTTACTGTACTCAAACTTACTCTCTAACCTGTAGGATACACCCTGTTTAAAAGTCTCCTTTAGTTTTTTTCCAGAGGCCAATCGCATTCCTATATCAAATAGAATATCAAACCCCCTTGTAGCGTAATAAGAGGGATAAGCATAATTTTTCTCTAAATACTGGCTATGAAATAATTGAATTTCAGGGGAATTTTCATCAATAAAAGTATCACTAGTGAATGTAAAGCCTAATTTGGCTAATTTATTATTGTCTATTTTATCAAACTGAGAAGATTTAGAAATTCCAAAAACTTTTATCACAGTATCTTCTGGTAGAATTTGCATTTCAGGTTCATCGCTTTCTTCTTCACTTTTTTCATCTTCCTCTTCATCATCCTCTTCCTCAGGTTCTTCAACTGGAAGACTAATTAAACTATTAATTACATCAGACGAAATAACTCGTTTATCAGTAGCTAAAATCACCCAATTTCCAACATCAGGTTTTAGCGCATTAATCACATAATCTTTTCTAATATACCCTTCGTTTGGATATATGATTAAGAGCTTCATTAATAGAGTCGTGTTGTACTAATCTAGATTTAATTAGATCACTATTTCGAATGGAAGTCGCTGAACTATCACCAATAACTAAAATATTTTCATTTGTATAATTTGCCAAAATATGATCTACAAGAGCTTTTTGATGAACCTCTCTATCTGCAAAGGTTTTAATTATTTTTGAAGAAGAAAAACGTGTTTGATTTTTTGAATACACAGGAAACACAACAGGAACTCCAGTTCTGTTGGCAACCTTGGGAACCTCTTCAGAGTATAAGGGTCCTATAATTGCATCTACAGTGTCAAAATCTGTAACTGCTAGTATTGAATCTAATTTAGTGTCTTTTCTCCCAGTATCATAAACAGATAGTTCTATAGCTATACCAAGGCTTTTTAAAGAGTCTAAGGCTAATGAGGCGCCTAGATAAATATCAGTTGTAATATTAACTAACCTGTTTGTTTTAAAAATATCTTTAGCGTCAATGGTATCATATTCAATAGCTCTAAAAGGAAGTAGCATCGCTAAATTAATAACGGCATCTTCTTGAATAGTGTCTTTATATAACACTAGTAAATCTTCATCAGCAATTGGTTTTATTTTTAACAACATATCCAATTGGAGCCCAAGTGAATCTATTGAGGGATTCAATTGATTTAATTGATCTTTAGAAACATTGTAAGCACGCGTTAAATTATAAAAAGTATCTCCCTTTTCAACTTTATGAAGAACAAAATCGTTCATTAATTCTTCCGCTACAGGAACCTCATCTGAAACAGGTATTGAATTATTATTTTCAACAGGGTTTGGAGCCTCCTCAATTTGCTGATACTCATTATTGGGAATAATAATTAAGGTTTCAGGAACTGGTTTTCTTCCTATATCTGGGTTTAAACTCAATAAATCTTTAGTTTTAATTCCTAAACGTTTTGCAATACCTTTTAGGGTTTCACCTTTTTTAACGGCATAAGAAATATATTTTTTTTGTTGACCACAAGAAGATGCAATCACTACAAATAATAAGATAATTAAGATTTTAAATTTTCTCATAAATTTATTCCCATTCAATTGTTGCTGGTGGTTTAGAACTGATGTCATAGACTACTCTGTTTACACCTTTTACTTTATTTATAATCTGATTTGATGTCTTTTGTAAAAACTCATAGGGTAAATTAACCCAATCTGCCGTCATCCCATCAGTACTTTCTACAGCTCTTAAAGCAACTACTTTTTCATAAGTTCTTTCATCTCCCATAACTCCAACAGAATTTACTGGCAGTAATATAGCACCAGCTTGCCAGACTTTATCGTATAAACCACTTTCTTTTAATCCATTAATAAAAATAGCGTCTACCTCTTGAAGAATAGCAACTTTTTCTGGAGTGATGTCTCCTAAAATTCTAATCGCTAATCCTGGACCAGGAAAAGGGTGTCTCCCCAATAGTTCAGGATCAATTCCCATAGAAGCTCCTACTCTTCTTACCTCGTCTTTAAAAATCATTCGTAAAGGTTCCACAATTTTCAGCTTCATAAAATCTGGTAAGCCTCCTACATTATGATGGCTTTTAATTGTTGCTGATGGACCTCCATTTACAGATACAGATTCTATAACATCTGGATAAATAGTTCCTTGCGCTAACCATTTTACATTTTCTATTTCATGAGCTTCATCATCAAAAACCTCAATAAATGCGTTTCCTATGGCTTTCCTTTTTTTCTCTGGATCAGATAGCCCTTTTAAAGCTTTCAAAAAACGTGCCGATGCATCTACACCTTTAACGTTTAATCCCATACCTTCGTATTGATTGAGTACACTTTCAAACTCATTCTTACGTAACAATCCATTGTTTACAAAAATACAATACAGGTTTTTACCAATTGCTTTGTGAAGTAAAACTGCAGCGACAGAGGAATCTACACCTCCAGATAACCCTAAAACTACCTTGTCATCTCCTACTGTTTGCTTAATGTTAGCTACTGTTGTCTCAACAAATGAATTTGGTGTCCATGTCTGTTTTATACCAGCAATTTTAACAAGAAAATTTTCTAACAGCTGCTTTCCATCGGTAGAATGGTAGACCTCAGGGTGAAACTGAATTGCGAAAGTATCTTCACCATCAATTCTAAAAGCTGCATTCGCTACATCTGAAGTACTTGCCAAAAGAATTGCATTTGTTGGTAATTCTTTAATCGTGTCTGAATGGCTCATCCAAACTTGACTTCCCTCTGAGATCTCAGAGAAAAATAGTTCATTGTCTTTAATAAAAGATAAATTAGCTCTTCCATATTCTCTAGTATCTGAGGGGGCTACTTTACCTCCAGAAAAATGGGCTAAATACTGTGCCCCATAACAAACCGCTAGCATTGGTTTCTTTCCTCTAATTTCAGACAGGTCAGGATGTGGAGCATCATCAGTTCTTACAGATGACGGACTACCTGATAATATGACTGCTGAGAAATCACTTGCGTTTGGGGGTTGTTTATTGTAAGGGTGAATTTCACAATAGATATTCAACTCTCTTACTCTTCTCGCAATTAATTGAGTGTATTGCGATCCAAAATCTAAAATAAGTACCTGGTGTTGTTGCATGTGCAAAAATAGTACTTCAATTTATAAATAAAAGCTTTGTGTTTATAAAATTTCAAAAATTAATATCGATACACTATTGCATTTATGTTCATCCCAGCTCCAACAGATGCCAAAATGATGATATCCCCTTTTTCAATGGATTGATTTTCTAAATTCCCTTTGATTACTAAATCTAATAATGTAGGTACAGTGGCCACTGAACTATTTCCTAATTTATGAATACTCATTGGCATAACTCCTTCTGGAACAGGTGTTTTGTACAATCTATAAAAACGCTTAATGATGGCTTCATCCATCTTTTCATTGGCTTGATGAATAAATATTTTTTTAACCTCACCAATAGGAATGCCTGTTTTATCTAAAGCAGTTTTCATAGCTGCAGGAACATGATTTAAAGCAAATTCATAAATCTTTCGTCCATGCATTTTTATATATCGAACGTCTGGGTCTTCCTGAGTTTGAAAAGATTTTCCAAAAAACAAATGATAGGCTTCATCAACAGTAAAGGTTTGGGAAGCATGACTTAAAATTCCAGCATCTTGTCCATCATTCTTTTCAACGATACAAGCTCCTGCTCCATCACTGTAAATCATTGAGTCTCTATCGTATTTGTCTACTACTCTAGATAAGGTTTCTGCTCCAATGACTAATATTTTTTTTGCAATCCCAGCTTTTATAAATGCTTGAGCCTGAATAACACCTTCGACCCATCCAGGACAACCAAATAAAATATCATAGGCAACACAGTTTGGATTTTTAATTCCCAATCTATATTTTACTCTAGTTGCTAAACTTGGTAACAAGTCACTTTGTATGGCTGTTGATTTAACATCTCCAAAATTATGAGCCAAAATGATATAATCTAATTCCTCAGGATTAATGGCTGCATCTTCAATCGCTTTTTGAGCTGCAAAAAAGCCAAGGTCAGATGTATTGTATTTGGATGGGGCATATCTTCTTTCAACAATTCCTGTAATGGCTTTAAATTTATCAATAATTAGTTCGTTTTCGCTTGGTATTTCTGTACCATCTGCATTTAAAAAACAATTTTCTAGAAACTGTTTATTCTCTTTAATAATTTCCGGAATGTAAGAACCAGTTCCTGTAATAGTAGAAGATATCATGAAGTAAATATTGTTTCGAATACAAATAAACTAAATATTAGTTGTATTGAACTTTTAAATGGTTTTATTTTTACGATGTTCAAAATAGTTATGAATTTTATTTTTTGGGCTATAAGTAAGAACTATCAAATGAAAAAGGCAGTAATGATGCTATAGAGTTTGCTTTTACAACATTACCTATTTCACCCATAAAAAAGATTTCCATAGCTTCTTTTTGGTTAACCTCATACTCCAATAAGGTTTGTCTACAAGCTCCACAGGGGCCCACTGGTTTATCTAATTTTTTATTAGAGGAGATTGCAGTGATGGCTATTTTTTTCACTTTTTTATTTGGATATGAAGAACCTGCTTTCCAAATCGCCACACGCTCAGCACACATTCCGGAGGGGTAAGCTGCATTTTCTTGATTATTTCCAATAATGATAGAATTATCGTCCATTAGTAGTGCTGCACCCACACTAAACCCAGAGTAAGGAGCATAGGCATTTTTTGCAGCTTGTATAGCGGCTTCCATTAAATTTTTGTCAACAGTAGACAACTCATCAATATCTTGGAATATAAAAGCCGAAGTTCCTGTATTAATTTCCTTCATAAATTATATGTTATATTGAGAACTGCTTGATCTTAATAATCATAATAGAGTTCTCCTAAATCAAAGGATAAAGAAAAACGTAGTGAATTTTCTAATGGGTTATTTACATCAGAAGAATTAATTAAATACGATAAATCTACATTCAAAGCATTCGTTTTAAATCCTGCTCCCATAGTGAAAAATTTTCTATTTCCTTTGTTTTCGCTTTCATGAAAGTATCCTAAACGTAAGGCAAAGGCATCATTATAAAGATACTCTGCACCTAAAGCATAAGTAACTTCTTCCAACTCTTCACTAAACCCTCCTTCTGCATCACCAAATGAGCTAAAAATACCGGATATAAATCCTTTTTCTTGATCAGAACCATCTTCTTGTGGAGATGGGACTAATAATTTTGTGAACTCTGTATTAATGCTTACAATATTGTATGAATCTAGTATAAAGTCAAATCCTCCACCAAATTTTAAATTAGTTGGTATAAAATCTTCTTCTCCAGGAACATAAGATACTTTTGGACCAACATTAGCAATATTAAAACCGATTCTATAGCGTCCATCAAAATTTCCGTAATTTTTCTCATAAGATTGATAATAACCGGAAACATCCACAGCAAATGAGTTGATCGGTTGTAGCGTTGAGTTTGTTCCTGTAAATGCTAGATTAGATCTAAAGTAACGACCACTAACCCCCATAGAAAACGTTTCACTCAATTTTAATGCATAGGTTCCTGAAAGCGCAAATTCATTCGGGTTAATAGTACCTGTTGGATTTCCAACATTATCAGTTAAATCTACTTGACCCAAAGAAAAATATCTAAATTCGGTTCCCCATGCAGCGTTCTCATTAATTCTTTTAATGTATGAGGCACTACCTATAAAAATATCATCAGTTAGATTTCTTAACCATGGAGAATAATTGATTCCTATCATTACTTCTTGCCCACTAAATGCAATTTTAGATGGATTATGAAAAAGAGAACTCGCGTCAGCAGAAGTAGAAACTCCAACATCACCCATTGCCCCAGCTCTTGCGTCAGGTATAATTAATAAAAAAGGAGTTGCTGTTGTGATACCTCCGCTTTGTGCTGAAACTCCAATATTACTTAAAATACAAATCATTAATACTATCCCTATTTTCCTCATGTCTTTGATTTACTTTTCTTAATAAAACGTAAATATCGTAATAAATTATAATATGACTAGTTTTTCATACTTTTCTGACGATATATTACTAGTTGTTGATGTTACTTTTAATTTATAAATATATACTCCTTTTCCTAACTTATTTCCAAAATCATCCAACCCATTCCAAGAGATGTTTCGCGATAAATTACCTGTTGTTTGAACCAACTGATTAATCGTTTTAACTAATTTCCCAGAAACGGTAAAAATTTGAACCTGAACTTCAAGAGGTTCGTTTGGTTTATTATGGTTGAACCAAAACTCTGTATAATTTACAAATGGATTTGGATAATTTAAAACATTATCTAAGGTTATGCTATTATCACTAACAACCACAAAATTTAACATTGCCTCTGAAGAGTTATTGTAAGTATCCCATGCCTTAAGTTTAAGGGTATGGGGGCCTACAGATAAATCTCGTAGTCGATATACTACCTTACCTCGAGTAAAGTCATCTAATTCGGTTTGATAAAAGTCATTTAGAATTATTGGATTAGACTCATCTCCATCTAAAATTCCAACAATATCATGATCTACCGCAGTAACAGAGGTGTTAATTCCACTTAAGTCAAATAATTTTGCAATTAAATTTGGTGATGCATTTGTATTCGCGCCATCCAAGAAAGACTCATCATTCATAAATAATTGAATTTCAGGACCAAGAGAATCTTCAGGAGCATTCTCATTAATACCCCCTACAATTACATCGGTATTATAACCTGCTTTATCAAGTATTTCATTAGTAGCATAAAAACTTAGCTTCCCTTTTCCGTAAGAAATTTTCACATCTCTTGGCACAATAAATTCGAAGTTGAAATTTCCATTTTCTACAGTTGCCAAACCTCTAAATAATTTACTTTCTTGAGAATCAAAAATTTCTACAGTCCCATAATTATCATTATCTAATGTTGATTTATCAATTGGTTTGTCATAAACGGTTGTAGATAAACTTCCGTTAAAATCGGTTAATACAGCATTGAGATTATCAGTAACAACTCCCTCAAAACTAACTTTAGACAAAGCCTTTAGCGTATCTATTGATTGGGTGATGTCTTCACCATTCATTTTTTTAATTATAATATTTGGTTTAGGAATTGCTAATTTTTTTACAGGATCACCAAAATAATAAATGAAAAACTTTTGAGTTTGGGTATAATTATTTTTTGTTTTAACTAAGGATTCTGAAATGGTTAAGTCTTCATCATTAAATTCTAATAAAGTAGCAATTAATCTTTTATTAAATGCTTGACCAACACTAATAAAAACTAGTCTAGTAGTTGAGATCATGGAAGTCGCTCCACCTGTTGAATTCCAAAAAATATTTTCTCCAGCTGAAATTCTTATCGGGTTATCAAATCTTGAAAACTCACATGTGATGGTTATAAAAAGTGGTAAGTGTGTTTTCATTTTTGAACCCTTTAATTTGTGGGATATCTAAAAATCGTTCTGCTGCAAAACCATCTTCACCACCATGACCAAAATAATCAAAAACTAGTGTACCTGATTCTATGGCTCTAGTAATTGCCTCCTTAACATCTGGATAGCGTTCACCTCCTGAAGAATTTTGTTGTACATAGGCATCTGCATAAATTTTATTGATATTAAAAATTGGTTTATTGGCTTTAATATCATCAGCAATGGTCTCCACTCCTGTTTGAATATTAGCGTCAGTTGGAGCATCAATATCATCGGCCACTAAGGTGATTGTATTTCTCCAATCTCCAAAAGAATCAACATTATAATCTCTTAAAATTTTATCAACTACATCTTTGGCTTGTTGCTGAGTAGAAACCGGAATTCTTCCCGTTGCAATTTCCATAGTGTGTGCTCCAGACATTGTTCCCTCAAATTCTTCAAGCATCCCAAAAAAATCATCTGTAACATATGAACCCGCTAAATCATAACTAATAGTTGCCAAATACACTGGTACAATATTATTGTTCCCAATAATTCTATCTTTATAATCATAGGATGCATCTCCGAAAAAACAAACATATTTCAATTGATCATCAGGTGTTGAATTTAATTCATAAACATGTTTGATAAAATCTCTAATTCCTGTAATATCTCTACTGCCGGAGGAAAATTCATTATAAATCTCATCTAAATTGACAACTTTTGCTGTTAATCCAGAGTTTTCTATGTGATAGTCTGCAATTCTCTGAGCTTGTTCTTCAAATTCATTAGTGGTAATTAGTAGGTAGTTGATATCTTGTATTGCATGTACATTTTGATTTTTAATTTTTGCGTTGGAAAGGATTTCTGGGGTGTAATAATCATCTTGATGCAGTACAATATATTCTTGCAACACTCCAGAATTTGCATTAAAAGTAAAACTTCCAGTAGCTGATTCGTTAATTATATTGGTTGCATTAATTGGATCAGTTACATTCCAGATTTGAGATATATTTTGTGAATTCTGAACCTGATATTCAACTACACCATTTGTATTAGTGGCCTCAAAGCTTCGAAAAGAAAACTGGAAATCATCTACTATCAACTGTTTTTTTCCTGAAACTTCAATATAATCTAGATAAGCTCTAGCCGATGGATTGCCCCCGTTATTGTAATTTAAATTAAAATCAAGAGTAGGCGTTGAAATTGAGCGATTAGCGCTTTGCGATCTATCAGATGCTCGATTACCAGAACCTGAACTTTCACTTGCACTAAAATTTAAATTTAAAAGATCTTGAGTGTTTACCTTAACTTGCATTGAAGAAGTTAATTCAGATACAGCCACTGCTCTAACTTTTATATTTACAGGCTCAGTTATAACTATATTTGGGAATGGTATTTCGAGTGATAACTCATTATCTACAGTAAAATCTTCTCCAAGCCATTTTTTACCAACTGCAAAAAGATTAGTAGTTTCTTTTTCATAAAAAACATAATCATTAAATGTAGTAATCTGAGTACTAGCAGAACCCACAACAGGAGAAGAACTTTGTATTCTCTTTCCATCATCTTCATTGATGGTCATAAAATAATAAGATTTGTCTGAGTATATATTTTGTATATGATTAACCGTTCCTTGAGCGGGATTTACCTCCCAGCTGTGGGGTCCTTTGGCATAGAATAGAATGTAATCATTAGCATCAAAAGAATTATCTTCTTCACCCGCAATAAAAATAGCATTCTCTTGCAAATCATCATACCTAAAATCTGCATTTAATTCGGGGAGTAATTGACCTCCATTACCATAAATATGGATTTTTTTAGGATTTAGGTTATTTGTTGAAATTCCTAGCTGTTGTAAAAAAGCTCTGTCTATTTTAAAAACCCCCGTAGTATCTACAGCAAACTTATACCAGTTTCCATTGGCCAATACTGAGTTTGTGACTTGACCGTGGCTTGCAACAGACAAAAGAACAAATAAAATAGGTGCTAAAATATGTTTTTTCAATGCAATCATTCTTCAAAGAACGCAAATAATTTGGATATATTTTGTGTTAAAAATTGTTAAATCATAATATAAGAAAAAGTGTTGCGTTATCTTTATAACGTGACAATTTACAACCATATAAATATACAAATATCTTGTATGAAAATAATTTTATTGTAAATTGCCAAAAAAAAATTAGAATCCTAATATTTGATATTATATATGAAGAACTATTCTAGAATAACCCTTCTTTTGCTCAGTACTATTTTACTATACAATTGTAATTCAACCAATAAAAGTAAATCTTCGTTAACGGGTTGGAATTTTAACGATCCTAAATTTGGGAGTTATATCAAAGGAACCTCATTTCAAGGTCAGAAAACACCTGATGGAATGGTTGGAATTGAAGGTGGTACATTTGTTATGGGGCAAGTACAAGACGATGTAATGTTCGATTGGAATACTACACCTCAAAAAATGCACGTACGCTCATTTTATTTGGATGAAACAGAAGTAACGAACTCAGAATACTTATTATACCTTCAGGTAACTAAAGATGTATTTCCTCCAGAAGAAGAAAAATATAAAAATATTTACGCATCAGCACTGCCTGATACTCTTGTTTGGAGAAGTAGTTTAGGAAATACTGAACTTTTATCTGAAAGCTACCTTAGACATCCTGCATATTCTGATTATCCAGTAGTTGGAGTAAGTTGGTTGCAAGCTGTTCAATACTGTAAGTGGAGAACAAGTGCTGTAAATCTTAAAAATTTAATAGATAAAGGAGTTTTATCTAATGTGTTAGGGAATGATACCATACGTAACTTTTTTGATACCGACTTATATTTAGAAAACCCTTATAAATTATTTGATGGTGATTCTACGGTATACAAGAGAGGCTTACCAGATAATAAATTAAGAAAGAAAGGAGCGCCTAGACCAGAAAAAGGAGCATTCACAGGGAGACAAGTAACTTCTATTGATGGAATTTTATCACAAAAATTTAGACTACCAACTGAGGTTGAATGGGAATATGCTGCTAAAGCAAATACTGAAAATAGAGAATACAACAACATTAGAGGTAGAAAGAAATTTGCTTGGGATGGAAAGGATACTAAAGAGAAATCAAACCGATACAAAGGAAGTCAGTTGGCAAACTTTAAACAAAGTAAAGGAAACTACAGTGGGTTATCTGGATGGTCTGAAGATGGATCAGATATACCTATCTCAGTAAGATCTTACCCACCAAATGGGTATGGGCTTTATGATATGTCTGGAAATGTTGCAGAATGGGTAGCTGATGTATATAGACCGATCATAGATAATGAAGCTAATGATTTCAATTTCTATAGAGGGAACAACTTCAGAAAAAAATTAATAGACTCAACCGGTCAAGTTGTAATTATTGGAGAATCTGACAAGGCCATGGTTTCTTATGATACATTACCTAATGGAAAAGTGGTAGTTTCTAACTTACCTGGTGAAATTAAATATGTACCTGTGACCATGAATGATGTTTTCATGAGAACAAACTACTCTGTTTCTGATAATACAGATAAGAATGATGGTGATAAATTATCTAATCGTTTATTTGACTTAGAAGATGATCAATTTACCAACAAATCTAGAATGTACAATTCGCCAATCAATGCAAAAAACGAAAATACAGGTAAACTTGATAAATACGATGTTAAAAAGAGAACTACTTTAATTAGTAACAAAACTAGAGTTCATAAAGGAGGTTCTTGGCAAGACAGAGAGTATTGGTTAGATCCAGCGCAAAGAAGATATTTACCAGAGTATATGTCTACAAATTACATCGGTTTTAGATGTGCAACAGACGTTATGGGAAATCTTAATAATGGTAAAAGAACTGCTAGAAACCCATCAAGATAAATTAACACAAAAAACTATAAATCCTCATTGAAATCTACTCAATGAGGATTTTTTTTTATATTTAAGCATGAATATTGAAGCCTTATATCAAATTTATTCAAGTAATTATCTTGTAACCACTGACACCAGAACAATTAAAAGAGGTGCTATTTTCTTTTCATTACAGGGTGATCATTTTAATGGAAATAAATTTGCAGCAACAGCCATTCAAAAAGGTGCTAAATATGCCGTAATAGACGATGCCAACTATCAAATTGAAGGGAAAACCATAGTAGTTGATAATGTTTTAGAAACCCTTCAAAAATTAGCAAATTATCACCGAAAACAACTTAAGATTCCCATCATAGGTATTACGGGCAGCAATGGAAAAACTACAACTAAAGAACTCATTCACAATGTTTTAGCAACTCAATTTAAGACTAAAGCAACAAAAGGAAATCTAAATAATCATATTGGAGTACCCTTAACACTTTTATCATTTACCAATAAAACTGAAATTGGAATTGTAGAAATGGGTGCAAATCATCAAAAAGAAATTGAGTTTTTGTCCTCTATTTGTGAGCCTGATGTTGGTTATATTACAAATTTTGGAAAAGCACACCTTGAAGGCTTCGGGGGTATTGAGGGAGTGATTAAAGGAAAATCAGAATTGTACACCTACCTTAAAAATAATAATAAAATAGCTTTTATAGATGCTAAAGATGCTAAGCAATTAGAATTGACCAAAACTATAGATAGCATTTCATTAAACTCTGCTGTAACCATCTCCTCTACGCAACCCTTATTGTCTCTAAACTACAACAATGAAATTATAAATACGCAACTCATTGGAGCTTATAATTTAAATAACCTTCAAAGCTGCCATTTCAATTGGAGAATACTACAAGGTTTCTAAAAAAAATATAATTACAGGGATCAGTAATTACAAACCTACCAATAACAGGTCTCAGGTTGTAAAAAAGAAAAGCAATACAATTGTAATGGACGCCTATAATGCAAACCCTTCAAGTACACGTTTAGCCCTAGAAAATTTCAATGAAATTAATCATGATCATAAAGATTGTAATTTTAGGAGATATGTTTGAACTGGGAGCCTGCATCAGAAAAGGAACACCAAAATATCGTTGATCTTTGTGATACACTTGAGCTTAAACCGATGTGTTTTTGTTGGCAAACATTACAGTAAAACTTCAGCAGTAGAAAAATACTTGACTGTTGCTTCTTTGAAAGAAAGCATCACTACTACTCCCCTAGAAAAAAGTTATATACTCATTAAAGGTTCAAGAGGTATGTCTCTTGAACAACTTTTAGAATGTATTAACTAATATGCTGTTTATGGTATTCTAGTAAATTATCTATGGGTCTTTGAATAACCCCTGATATTTTAAGCCCATTCTTTTCGGCAACATCATCTAATATTTCTTTAAAGTAATGCGCAATAGAGCCTATAAAATAGATTGGTAGGTCCTCTGAGGGGTTATACGGTAAGATTCTATACTTGAAGAATTTTTCAAATCCCTTTTTCATCAATCTTCTGACATATTTTTCATCTTTGAAATCAAACATAAACTTTGCAAAAGAAGCTAAATACATATTAGGATTTGGCGCTCTATATATATTTGTCTTTATGGTATCTGCATCAAGAACATAATCATTTTCGAATCGCTCCACCATATATTTAGGCATCATGCCATAAAAATAGTCTCTAATTAATCGTTTACCGAAATAGTTACCACTTGCCTCATCCATTAAAACATAGCCTAAAGAAGGGACTTCCATTTGCATGTTTTGACCATCAAAATAACAACTATTTGAACCCGTTCCTAAAATACAAACTAAAGCAGGGTTTTTACCTGAAGCAGCATATACAGCAGCTAACATGTCTTCTTCTACAGCTATCACAGCATTTGTAAAGATGGCTTGCATCACATCTTTTAAAATTGCACAAGCCTTGGGAGTTCCACATCCAGCGCCATAAAAATAAACTTGACTCACCTCATCTTTAATGTTAATGAGTTGAAACATATTCACAATTCTATTGGTTAATTCTTCTGAAGAAATGACTGCAGGATTTAAACCCAAAGTTCTCACTCTAAAGCGTTCATTTTTGTTGGCGTCTAAAGCAATCCAATCGGCTTTTGTTGAGCCACCATCAGCAATTAATATCATCTGTTGTTTTTATAGATTTCTCAAATATATTACAACCCTTTTGGTTTCACAATAGCAACTAAAAACTCAATCGTTTTCGTTTACAATTTATTGTAAATTATCTTTAATTCTTTGAGAAATATTTAAGCAAGTATATTAAAAAAAGTTGGCAATACTTTGAAATATGTGCTTTAATCTAGCCTTTTTACGAAGGTTATCTCTGTTATTTGTTATCAAGAAAAAAAGCAAGAAACAAGCTAAAACAAATACAACTAAAAACAGAAAAGAAAATAGTAATCCAAGGTGCTGAATGGATAAATACATGGCAATTGCAACCATAAAATTGGTACATCCAGATAAAAGAGACGCTTTTTTATGGGATAACCCTGAATCGATTAATAAATGATGTATGTGGTTTCTGTCTGGAGAAAAAATAGAAACTCTTTTTTTAAGTCTAATAAAAGTAACTCTACACAAATCAAAGGCAGGAACAATTAATATGATTAAGAGTAAAAGTGGTAATTCTTTTCTATGGATAGCTAGTGCACTAAAAGTTTCAGTCTGAAGAGTTAGTAATTTTAATGTTAAGAGTCCTAATACTAGACCAATAACAAGAGACCCCGTATCTCCCATAAATATTTTCTTTCGAGAAGAAAAATTATAGCGTAAAAAGGCCAACAACATACTAATTACTGCCACAGAAATAAACATAAAAAAGAAAAGCTGTAGTTTATAAAAAAGAAATCCAAAACAGGCTGAAATCACAATACCTGTGATTGAAGACATCCCGTCTATACCATCTATTAAATTAAACGCATTAATAAACGCTAAAATTAGAAACATAGAAATAAATACTGAAAAAAACATATTGAGCTCATAAATTCCTAAAAACCCATGAAACGAGAGAATTCTATAATCCGATTGAATGATTAAAACACTCAGCGCCAAAAGTTGACCAATAAATTTAACTTTTGGAGATAAATCTTTTAAATCATCAGTTAAGCCAACAAAAAACATAATGGTGATGGCTAATAGGATACTTAGACTCGTATCATTGATATTATAAAAATTTGAGAAGAAAAATAATACAACTAAGGATATAAAGAAAGCTACACCACCTAAAGTAGGTACAAAATCGCTGTGGGAACTTCTATCATTTGGGGTATCATAATGACCAAGTTTACTACTTATTTTTCTGATTCTAGAGAGACTAAAGCTTGTTACGAGAAAAACGATAACAAACATAAAGAACAAATTACTAGGGATTAAGAGGTCTTTAAAATTCATTTTTTTTTACAAAGATAAAAAAATTAGATGAAACTACTGATATGATACCATTTTGAGGAATAGATTTAGGAAGTATTAAAAAATTAGCCCTGTAAATTATATAGATCCTAATCTATGAATGACAAATAATAGATATCCTTAATGGATAATAATTTTAATTTAAAATTTCACAAGCAACCTAATACTACTTTTAAAAATATTTAAAAACTTCAATACCTAGAGAATATATTGTAATTTTGAAAAAAAATTAAAAGTTAATGTTCAGTTTTTTCAAAAAACATCAAAAACCTTTATTTGAAGAGCTTTGTGATATTCACAACCATTTGTTACCGGGTATAGATGACGGTAGCAAAGATGTAGACACATCAACTAAAATGCTAAATGCATACCATGAGTTAGGGATTAGAAGTGTTATCCCCACACCACACATTTATAAAGAGTTGTACCCTAATACTCCAACAACCGTAAAAGACGCATTTGAGCTTTTAAAACAACATAAAGCCCCTGAAAATACCATAAAAGTTAACTCCTATGCTGCTGAGTATATGGTAGATGAGGTTTTTATGAAAAATCTTGAGCAAGCTTCACCATTATTGCTCTTAAATGATACTTATATTTTAGTAGAAATTAATTTTTTTGGCCAAACTACGATGTTAAAATCAGCTTGTTTTAACTTATGTCAAAAAAACATTACTCCAATATTGGCCCATCCAGAACGGTATCATTTGATCAAAGACATCTCTGAATATCAAAATTTAAAAAATCAAGGGTTTTACTTTCAATTAAATGCCTTATCGCTTATGGGACAATATGGACCAGAAGTAAAACAAAAAGCAGAAAAATTATTAAAAGCTGGGCTGTATGATTTTGTGGCTACTGACGCACACAGTGTTCATGATCTAAAAAAACTTAAAAACTCTAAGCCTTTCAAAAAAGCAAGGGATACAATGGGAATCGATTCGAGAATTTCAATTAAAATTATTTTCTTAAGAAAATAACATTCATAAAAAAACCACCGCACTGCGGTGGTTTTTTTGTATCAATATAATTAAATTATAAATTTCATTATTCTTCATCTCTACCATATCCATAGCCATAACCATAGTTATACTTGTAGGTATAGCTGTAACGGTATTTGTAGCTGTAACGGTATCCATAGCCATAGCCTAGAAGAAGATGCAGAAGCAATAAGACCGTTTAATACCATTCCAAAAGGCGGCATATTTTCACGGCTATGCATCTCTTTAATAAAAGGGAATATATTCTTATCTGAGTATTGAGCACGAGACACATAAACCACCAAGTCACATAAAGGGAGTAGCGGTGTTGTATCACTTACTAATAATAAGGGTGCAGTATCAATAATAATAAGATCATAACTAGATTTTAGAATTTCTAACAATTCCTTCATACGAGGACGCATCAATAATTCTGAAGGGTTTGGAGGAATGGCCCCAGACAATAAGTAATCAATTTCATCAATAGATTTCCCTTTTACTATTAATTTGTCTAAATCATTATAGTTTACATCATTTAAAAATGTAGAAAGTCCTAAATTACCACGTTCAATACCTAACAAGGTATGCACCTGAGGGTTTCGTAAATCTGCTCCTATTAAAATTACTTTTTTACCCAGTGCGTTATAACTTTGGGCAATATTATAGGACACAAATGATTTCCCTTCTCCTTTTATCGTAGACGTAGCAATGATCACTTGAGGTTTATTTTGATTGAGTAAAAAACTCATACTCGATCGAATCACACGGGTAGATTCGGCTATAATTCCTCGATCATCATTTTCAGAGGAATAGTTTTCATCAAAAGGCACCTCACCCAAAATAGTAAGACCAGGTAAACCTTTTTCTAAATCTTCACGAGTATTGATTTTAGTGTCTAAAAGTTTAAGTAAAAACAATATTCCAAAAGGAATTATTAAACCCAAAAATAGACCGCCTAGATAAATAATATTTCGTTTAGGTGAAACAGGAAAAATATCAGATACCCCATAACTCAAGACTTTTAAATTTGGTAACACAGAAACATAACTTATTGAGGCTTCTTCTTTTCGTTGTGATAAAAACACCAAGAGATCTTCTGCAAATTTGAATTCTCTAGCTAAGGTTCTCAATGTATACCCTTTTTCTGGAAAACTAGAAATAATTCCCAAATTTTCATCAGTAATTTTTTGATAACTAGACAAAGAAACCTCTAAGTTTTCAATGTACCTGATAATTCCCTCAAGATTTGCTTTCTTGAGTCTATTTAATTGTTCATTTATTTGCAGGACTAGAGGACTATTGTTTGTGGCACTTATTAATAAATTATTTCGCTCAATAACTAAGGTATTGTAAGAAACTAATAATTCATTGATACCTAGAATCAACAATACCAATATTTGCCGGTAAAATTTCAAAATTTTGTTGACTTTTTAATTGTTCTAAAAGCGAGGTTGCGATCTCTAATTGAATTTTTAAATTAAAAGCTGCTTCATTTTCTTTGACAATGTTAGACAACAGATTTGAAGTTTGTTGTTCTGAATCGTATATATTATTCTCTAACTGATATTCAATTGTTTTTTTGGAAATAGATTATCAAGTGTTTTTGAGGATTTCTAAACGGGTATCAATAAAGTTAATAGAGGCTTGAGACAATTGACGTTCATCTTCAATTCTATCTGCTATAACCACTTGTATTAAAGTATTTAAAATAGCATCATTTCTTAATTTATTGGTGCCATTAATACTAAGATCTATAACTTCTGCACTAGAACTTTTTGACCCAGATGAAGCTTGAATTCTATTTTTTAATAGAGAAGTTGCAAAGTTAAGAGAGGTTCTTTGTATGTTATATTCTAAGTCTTTTATATACAGAGAATCATTTTTTAGATTAAAAGAAAAGTAATCATTATCTAAGGTTTCATTCTTATTTACCTTAAAACTTAAAGTATCTGTTGAAATTATTGCTGAACCATCAGATAATATCAAATTCCAACTTTGAAAATTATCAGGATACTTAAATTGAATTTCAAAAGGGATTTGTTCCCCAAATTGCATACTAGACTTTATCCTTCCGATTGATGTAATACTTGTTTGTAAATCTAGTTGCTGCACAACCTTGCTTAAAATATGATTAGAGGTTATTACTGAGATATCATTATCTACATTTACTCGAGTTCCAAATAAACTGGTAACTTCTGTGGTTAAAAAAGAACTTGAAGCATCTGATTTAGTGATTTGTACTTGAGCAGAACTTGAGTATATATTTGGTGTATAGCGAAGATAGATATAAGAACCTATCAAAGCAAATACTAAAGTTAATAAAAACCACGGCCAAAAAAATAAATAATAGGAAAATTCCTTTTTTAAATTTAAACTTTCCTCTTCTTGATTTAAACTATTTTCAAAATTATTATTCATCATAATTATTTAATGAGGATTATGGTACTTAGAAGAATTGAAGCAATGCTTAACACTGTAGAAATATTACCGATCAAGTCCGGCACTTGTAACTTTTTTTGAATTTGGATTTACAATAATGACATCATTAGGTTGAATATTCTGATAAAGACTACTTAACCAACTAGCACTAGTTAAATCTATGTTTGTAGTAGTTCTTTGCCCGTTAGACTCTCTAATAACAATAATATTTTTTCGATTTCCATCTATAGTTAAGTCTCCAGCCAAACCAAGGGCTTGTAGTAGGCTAATATTTTTTTCTGTAAAGGTAAAGGTTCCTGGGTTTCTCACCTCACCTAAAATAGTTACTTTTGAATTTAGTAAACGAACTGTTACATTAGGGTTTATTAAATGCCCACCCACTTCAAGAAGATTCTTTAAATATTTTTCTAAATCTTGTGAAGTTTTTTCTGCCACAGAAATCTCTCCCAAAACAGGAAAATTAATCGTTTTATTGGTTGAAACTAGATATCCATTAAGTTGTAAAAGCTGTAAAGAATTCCCGAAATTATTTACAAGAGAATTTTTATTGTAAGGTATAGAAGCGTCGATCTCTAAAGAAGTAACATCAATTTTTAGAATATCATTTTCCTGTAAAGTATTTTTAGAAGATAATACTTTACTATTATTTAGAGCTTGTATATCTTGCAAATACAAAAGTTCTTTTTTAGATACACATGAGCAAAGAAAAAATAAAAATACTATGGTTAATGAAGAATAATTTATATGTTTATTCATAAGAATTTTTTAATTAATATTAAAGGAGTTTATAATTAAAAAACAAATTTATAACAATAAACTTGTTTTATTAAAATAATTTGGCGGTTTATTTATTTTAATAAAAAAACGTAAACATTTTTTTTCTTAATGGTACAAAAGTATTCACATTTACAGATAATAAAAACTGTGTATATAAAACTTCAAGATTGATCAATGGAAATTTAAAGATTTTTAAAAAATTTAATACTTGTTAGTTAAAAATTATTTAAGACTACAGTCCGTAGTCTTTTCAAAAATAAATCACTATAACTCCTTTATAATGTGATATTTAACTTTTATATTTTAAATAAATAACGTATATTTAAGTAGATAACTTGTTATAATTTAGCTCATATTTTGTTAAATTATAAATATATACAAGTTATATTCATGTTAAATAATTAAAATAACATACGTTATATGCACGTTAATTTCTATAAAAAACCACAAATAAAGACACAAAGACACCCATAAAAGTAGAAAAATCCGTCTTATTTTTAGACTATTTAGAACATTTTATTTCCAATTCTGCCACAAAAAGAGTTCAAGGATATGGAACGGTGGGTTTGGCACATAATACCATTCGGACTTATAAATCTTTGTTTCGGATTGTAAAAGCCTATGAATTTGAGAAATCAGAGAAATTGTATTTGAACTCTATTGATAAATATACCGCCGAATCTTTTACCCGTTTTCTAAAAATTGAACAGCAGTATAGTGATAATTACTGCGGTCAGCTCTTAAAATTATTGAAGATTATTCTGCGTGATGCTGAGAAAAGTGGCTTGGAAGTGCACCCCTATTCCAATTATATTGAGTCTTTTAAGCAGAAAAGTTCCGATCGAATTCTTCATATTTTAAATCCATCAGAGATAAAAGCATTAAAGGGATTAAAGCATATCCCAGAAGCATATACAGATAGTTATAATTGGTTATTGATTGGTTTGTGTATCGGGCAGCGAGTCTCAGATCTATTAAAGTTGAGCCCGGATAATCTTAGAAAAGCGACCTTCTGGATTGTATATAGATATCTTCAACAGAAAACAAAGAAGGCGGTGACTGTTGGTGTTGCAGATCCTTTAGTTATTGAAATATTAGAGAATGAATTCCCAAGAAGAGTTTCTCAAGTGGTCTTTAATAAACAAATCAAAGCACTTTGCAAATGGCGGGAATAGATGAATTGGTGAGTGGGTTTAAAAACAACCCAAAGACTCGAAGGAAGGAAATTGTAAATGCGCCGAAGTATGAATTTGTAACCTCACATATTATGAGGCGCTCTTTTGCGTCTAATTATTATGGAAAAATTGAAACACCGCTACTTATGAATATTACTGGGCATTCTAAAGAGAGTACTTTTCTAACTTATATTGGAACGCATCAAAATAAAGATGCACTGGCAGATTTATTTATGCAACAGGCGGGAGTTATTTGGTAATTTACTTTTTTATTCCTAACTGAATTAGTTTTCTTTTGTACCAATTTTATCTGTTAATAAATTAAACAACCAAACTCGATACTCTTTGTATATAATGACTTATAAATAACGTTTAATCTAGATTTTATAAAATAGATAATCTTAATAGTTGATTCGTATTTTTTGTTTACTGATTGGTAAACTGACTATTAAAAATCACTTAAATAGGAAGCTGTTTTTTTGTGTTGTTGTATTCTAAACTATCTACGGTATTAAAAACTTCATAACAAGCTGCTAAAAAACAATTTAAGGGATGCTTAGTTTGTCTAAGTATTTACCGCATCTTTTGCATTCGTTTTTTTAGACAATAAAAAAACATCATAGGCATTTCGTAAGGCCATTCTTTTATAATAAAAACCATTGTCGTTTATTTGATTGGCAATAATGGATAAATTTAATTTATTTGCATAACTCAAAACAGTAACTTCGTTTATAACTGACTGTCTTTATCTACAAAGCTATAATTAAATTCGTTAGTATATTTTTCTTATTAAAAGCTCCTGAGTGAATTTCTATAGCTGCAATATTATTCTCTTTTTGAAGTCTTCTGTAATGTCTTAATCATCAGGAGAATAATATTTATTCTTGATACTTCAGAATACCCAAACTCTCTTAAAATGTAATCGCTTTTGGATAGTCTTCTTTTGAGAAAATAAAATCAATATCCCCAACCATCCGTTCGGCAATATCCTCATATAATTCCTGCTAATAAGTTCCCCGTTCCTTTTAAAAATATAGGAGTGATGTTATTTGCTAATAATAGCGTATTTAGATCTTTTGCTTGTGAAATGATTTGTGTATTCGCTCCCTGTTTATATCGGTAATATACTCCATGTAGCTAACCAACTCTTGAGGTAAATACTGTAAGAAATCTGCTCGTTTTAAATTACAATACAATGCAGGAAACACATAATGGGCTGTACTCACTTTTACAACAGCATCCCAATCTATAGTCGTTGATTTTAATTGCATTTCTATTTCTTCTCTATTCTTTTCTTCCAAAGAAATGGTCAAACATTTTGCAATAAAATAAAAGGCTTCTTTATAATTCAATTGATTATTTTTGATTTTATGAAAAACATGCTTTTGCTTCTAAAGTATATTTTATTTTATTTTCATATAGTTAATAAGTAAATCAGCAATTAGCTTATTTCCTTTCGCATTATAATGACCATCAGAATATCTATAACTGGAGGTTAAGCTATTAACTTGAATTATATCATTTAAAACTACTTCTTTGTTCACATTCTCTTTTAACAGGCCATCATGTAATACATAAACAATATTATTGTAATAATTTTTTAATAAAGAATAGTCAGGAGATTGTTTTTTTATTACCATAAAATCGGTCATTAAAATGGTTAATTAATTTTGATTTTGAAATCTTTGTTTTATTATTACTATTTACCCAAGAAATATCGTCGATTCCGGTAAGTAATATGAAAACTATTTTTGCTTTTTCTAATTCATATTTTTTATAAATTGAGAAATAATTGTGAATGTTCCATCCACCCTTACCAAAATTATATACTTCGCTGTCTAGACTTTCATCTAAATGAAATGCAATTGAATTATTAGTTCCACATTGTTTGGACTCAATAAATGAGTCACCAATTATTATAATCTTTGTTTTAAGAGAATCAGCAATAAAATCAGAATGAGATAAAAAACCAATATTATTAGTTCTCAATTTTATTAAATCTCCATCTATATTATAGTTAAATTCATTTTTTAAATTTAATTCATCATTAGTGCTTGTTTTTCGCTTTATATCACTGTAAAATTGTCCTTAAACTAAATATAGTACTCGTAGATCCAACAAACATTTCAAAAAACAATGCAAATAAACAAATACTCACAAATGATCTAAAACAAAATTTTCTCATATTTAAAAATTAAAATAAATAAATTTATCTTGGACTAAACCAAAATATTTAATAACATGGAATGCTAAAAATAAGTAGAATAAATAACGAATTACTGAGTATTTAGAAATTTCAGATAATCGTTCATCTTTTCTTAGAAACCAATCAATAATTAAAAAAAATAAAATATAACCAACTCCTTGTAACTTATCATTTGGTAATGATAAATTTAAAAACATTCTTTCAAGATATATAAAAGCAGATGATAGATTTTCACTTCTAAAAAACACCCAACCAATTGTAACAAGTAAAAAATTAATTAACATTAGAATTAAGTCTCTTGAAGACGGTAGTTGTTTATTAATTGCAACAATATCTCCATTATACCTACGATTTGACTTAAATACAAATGATGGAATAAACAATATAGCATGGTAGAGTCCCCAGACTATAAAGGTCCAGTTAGCACCATGCCAAAAACCACTGACTAAAAATATTACAAATACATTTCTAAGAGAGATTAAAGATCCCTTTTTTGAACCGCCTAAGGGAATATATAAATAATCCCTAAACCATGTGCTTAATGAGATATGCCATCTTCTCCAAAACTCACCTATATTTCTTGAGAAGTATGGGAATTTAAAGTTAGAATTTAATTCAAATCCAAATAATTTTGAAGGTACCAATAGCAATATCTGAATAACCTGAAAAATCACAGTAAATTTGAATAGAAAAATATATTGCTCCAAGCCATAAAGTACCTCCTGAATATATGTTAGAGTTTTCAAAAACATCATTGACCATTGGAGCTAAGGAATCTGCAATAACGACTTTTTTAAACATCCCCCACAATATTAACCTCAATCCTTGAACTCCTTGTTTATATTTAAAAGTTCTTTTATTATAAAATTGAGGAAGCAAATTTGTTGCTCTTTCAATTGGCCCTGCCACAAGCTGTGGAAAAAAACAGACAAAGGCTGAAAAAGCTATAAAATCCCCTGTAGGTTCTAATTTCTTTCTGAAGATGTCAACAGTATAGCTTAAAGTTTGGAAAGTATAAAAACTTATACCAACCGGAAGAATGATATTAAGACTCCTGATATTAATCTGAGTACCGAATAGACTAAAAGCATTTATAAAGTTTTCTAAGAAAAAATTATAATACTTAAAGAATCCTAAAAAACTAAGATTAATAACAATACTTATCCACAGTAATATTTTTCTTTTTAAGTTATTGTCTTCTTTTTTAAGTTTTTGACCAACAAAATAATCAACTATAGTGCTAAATATAATTAAAGAAAGAAATCTCCAGTCCCACCATGCATAAAACACATAACTGCTAACTACAATTAGAGTATTTTGAAGTTTTAAATTTTTATATGTAATAAACCAATATAAAAAAAATACAAGGGGCAGGAAAACTGCAAAGTCAAGAGTGTTAAATAACATTTTATAATTTTTTGCTTTTGAAAAAGTAAATGAAATAGTTGCTATTTTGTAGGATCTGGATCTCTATCCATAAAACCTTGCTTATCTATTTTTTTTAATTGTTTAATAGTAAATTGATCTCGTACTGATTTTGTTTTTGGAAAGATATAATTAGAGAGTGTTACAAAGAGTTTTACCCGTTCTGTCTTGGTGAGTTTTTCTTGATTTATCAGCAGATCATCCAGTACTTTTTCATAAAGTAATTCCATCTTTTCTTTGATAGAAGGGTCTTCTTTTTTTGCAGCACCTCTTTTGGATTTTTTCCCTGCTTTCTTTGCTGAATTTGGATCGAATGGCATGTTAAATTAAAAATTAAGAAGTTCTAAATATTGCTCTAAATGTATAAAAACAAAAATAATATAATGATTTAACAAAACTTAAATTTTCATTATTCCTGTATATTGTCCATTGTCTTTTTGCTTTTTTTAATTTGTTTCTAGAAATAGAATCTGGATTTATTCTATACTGGGTCAAAGCAATAGGTAGTATATGTGCTTTTTGATTAGTATTTTTTAAAAGCTTAAGCCAGAATGCATAATCCTGCCCCGTTCTTAATAGTGGCATATTCAAAAGACCTTTAAAGGATTTTTTGGAAAGCATAACAGTAGAACAGCCAAGGGTTGCTTTTTTTGCGAGCATGTCTTTATACGAAAAAGAGCCTTTTTGTTTTGTGTCTACGGTTTTACCTTTGAATTCCCCTAGATCATTAACAATTGAATATCCAGTAAAACTAAAAGAAAAGTTATTATCTTTCATAAAAAATAATTGTTTCTTAAGTTTATCTTTTTCCCAAAGGTCATCACTATCCAGAAAAGCTATATAATCAGATTTAGATTCAGATAATCCAACATTCCGAGAGAATGCAGCACCCCTATTGCTGGGATTTTGGATTAACTGAATTCTATCATCTTCTAAAATATAAGATTTAATGACATTAACAGAATTATCTTTAGAAAAATCATCAATAATAATTAATTTCCAATTTTCATATGTTTGCTTTATTATAGATTCAATCGTTAGTGAAATATATTTTTCTGAGTTAAAAGAAGGTGTAATTATTGTAACAAATGGAATGTCTAGTTTCATATTATGATCAGTAATTTAATTTTAAAAAAAATAAGTTTTAAAATGTATTTTTTAAAGCTTCATACTCTATTGGAGTGCCAAAAAAATCCATTTCATTTTTATCTATTAATTTAACATAACATTTTATATTAGAATCTAAGAAATAATTATAAATGGGGGCTAGATAAGTTTCACCATATTTTGTTTTAATATCATCTTTGTTAGCATCATAAATTTTGATAAAATCTAAACATGAATTAAAATGATACAATCCATTGCTACAGTAATCTGATATTCTAATTTTCTCTGTAGTTCTAATTAAGGAATTATCAGTTTTTTCAAATTCAGCAAATGACCATTGACTTCCTTCGCCGACAAAAACTTCTAAGTATGGAGCTTTTCTGAAATTTTTATCGTACTTGAAAGAAATCCTTTTTGAATCAATATTAAATACAGTTAACTCTTCAGTAAAATATTTTTCACCTAAAACTTCTATTCCTGCTCTTACAGTTTCTCCTTGACCTGTGGTGATTTCATTTAATTTAATTATTTTAAACCTTTTTATTTCTGTTTTCTCTAATTCTCTAATTAAAAACTTTTCAACTTCAAAGTCAACAAATTCTCGAATAATAAAAATAAAAAACTCCTCTTTGTGATATGCTTTGAAACTATCTATTGCGGCACGAAATGTTGTTGTCCTATTATTTAGAGGAAGAGCAAATTTTGGTAAATTATATCCAGCGTTTTTAAACCGGCTACCCTTTCCTACCATTGGTAATACTATCATATGTAATTATTTCTTTATAGAGTCTAAAAATATTAAGGTGAAATCCTTGCTGCCTTTTTGGTGAATCATCATGTAAAGGTATCATAGAGATAAATAAATGAATACAAATAGACATAATTGATTTTAGATTAAAGTTTTTTTCCTCTAAAACAGAAAGAAATTCTGATTGAATATTTAATGTTTGTTTAGGTAAATCAAAAATAATTTCAGAATACTCGTTATTATCTTTAATGATATCAAATCTATCAGCCACTATAAAATCATATAATCCTATGATGCTATGAGTAAATTTTGCTAAATCATAAGATGGAAAACCATTAATTGTATGATTAGTTCCATCAATCGATCCCCTGGGATCTATCATTTGTATCTGTTGATTTCTGAAATCGAAAAGCAAATTACTAAGACAAAAGTCACCATGCATAACCTCACTTAATTGTTCTTCATTTGTTATATTTCGGTTTACAGAAGATATAATTTCATTTAGAGATATAGGTGTTAGACCTTTGTATTTAATCTTTTCATCTAAATTAAATGGATAATAATCTTTTATCCTGTTTTTCTGTTTTATTAAAAACAAAAGAACTTAGTGATTCGTGTTTATCAATCTTATTAAAAGACATTAAAGACAATACATTGAAACATGATTTAAATATTATTTTCCAAGAATGCAAAGGTAGAGCACCAAAGACAAAAAGTTCATTTAAACAAGAAAGGTGTTTGAACTCAATACTATAATTATATTTTTCATCATTTAAATTATAATCGATAAGTTTTGGAGTATATATTCTTAATTTTGAAGGCAAGTTTTTAAACCAAAGCACTTCAGATTTCATTTTAAAATTTATGCCACCTTTTTTCACAATACCATTTGATATCTTAAGTTCATTAAAACTTCTCTCTGTTGTAAAATTGGATTTAGACTTATAATAAGTGCTTAAATGACCAAAATCAAACCAAGATTTTGTCGGTATAATAGGAGTAGAAAATTTCTTTTTATATAATTCTACAGCTAAAATAAATTCAAATTTAGATATAATTAATAATTTTAGAAACGAATTTATTTTGTCTATTGCAAAATAACCAGTGTAAACAAGTCCAGATTCACTCTCAATACCCCAATCATAATTTTCATTTAAATACGATACAATAAAACAATCATTTTCTTCTGTTAAATCATAAAAAAGTGCATCTCCATGTATGATTTTAAGTTCATTTGTGGAGTCAGGTAGTAAACTAATAGCTTTAGCTACACTTTCACCTAATTTTAAATTTTCATCAATGTGCATAACATTATAACCTAATCTTTTTAAATTAACTTTATCCCAAGAATCTAAGTTATAGCTCAGAGGTAATGAAATAAAGATTTGTTCTTTAATCGAATCGTAGTTATAGTGTTCGTATAGCCTTTTATTCTTTAATGGAAGAAAAGCAGGAGGTATTCTTCCAAATTCATTTTGGAGCTCTTGATTAATGTAACTTGCTGAGGTAATTAATATCATTTTATTATTTCCAAAATTTCATCATAATTATATTTAACAAATTCATCAGGCCTTATAGCTTTATCATCAATATAAAAAACCATCAAAACCACACCATGGTTTTCCTACATGAATTTCATCATAAACTACGTTATTCTTTTCTAACCAAGAGATAAGAACTGGTAAAGTGTGTTTGTTTATTTTTCCTACATTTCCATCATGAGTTCTCATATTTCTTGCGGTTTGTAATATTATTTCAAACCCCTTATTTTTATAATCTCTCATTTTTTTAATTAATTCCAAATTAGGAATTGAATTTTGATAATCACCCTTTTTTGTAAAACAAATTGTGTTGTCTACATCAAAAATTAATTTTTTCATGTTTTATAAAATTTATTTGGTATTTTATTTCTAAACGAATATGTTGTAACTGCCTTTCTTGTACCCTCAGTTAATGGTGCACCTCGATGCAATCCTCTGGTGTTTACTAAAATTAAATCTCCAGCCTTTCCAGTAATTGTACTAATCTTAAATCCATCTATATTATTAACTATAGATAGAATTTCATCGTCTGAAAATCTATTTTCCCCATAATCATATTCTTTAAGAACTTTATTAATTAATTTATATCCTGATTTTTTATGAGAACCTCTTATATACTGAAAAGGACCATTATTTTCACCAACATCAGTTAGATATATAATAGTTTTAAACTGATTGGTGTAAGGAGAATCCCTGTGCCAACCGCCGCCAGATCCCAAGTTTCCTGGATCACTTGATATTTCTCCTGCTAAAGTAAAATGAACATTATCAGGGAAATACTTAACATTATTATTGAAATCAGATATAAATATTTTTTGCTTTTCTGTTATAAATAAATCATTATAACGTTCAACCCCCATATATTCTTTTATCTGAGGATACCTCTACTTTAGGTATTTTTTCATCAGACATTAGGCTATCAAAATCAGATTTATGCTTTTTTAATTCATCTTCTTTCAAAAACCCTTTGAATACCTGAACACCATCTTTCATTAAGTCTGGGAAATCGTTCAGATATGGTTTTTTTAAATTTAAATCCTTAATTAACAGTTTAATTTCTTGTAACATAAGTTGTTTTATTTAAAATTAAATGACTTGATATTATACTTAACAAATTAATAATAATCATAATTAGAATTAAATGTACTAAATCTTTGTAAACTGAAATTATTATGAACATACTAACAATTCCAAATGTGAATATTAAACCGTTTATCTTTGCTGCTAAATATTGTTTGTTAACAGCTACAAGTTTAACCTTATAAAAATCTAAAAGTACTTTAGTAATCCCTAAGAAAAAAAAGAATATCATCAAATGTGATTGATTTAAAAAATCTTCCCCGAAAATAATATTAGCAATGCTTTTGTTAAAAAAGATTAGGATAATCAAAATAAAAATAAAAACTAAAATAAGGAATTTTAATATTTTCTTGTAAATCAGATTTTTTTGATAATAAAAAGTTTCTATTATTGGTGATAGTGGTTTGGCTCCAAAAGCAACTAATGTGAAAAAATAAAAATAACCAGTATAAATACCCAAATCATATTTAGTTAGATATCTTAAAATAATAATTTTATCAATATTCATAACTAAGAGCTCAAATAATGAAATTGCTGTTAATGGAAGTCCTATTTTTACTAGCTTTTTAATTATTATTATTTTTGGAGTAACAATTCTAAACCTTATAATATAAAAACAAGTAAAAGCAACCAGAGAATAAACAATGATTTGCATGTAAATCCTTATCATCGGACCAAATTCCATAAAAAAATATATTGCAGCATAAATTAATGTCGTAGACACCAGCGTTATAAGAGCTCTAGTTAAAAACCAGTTCTTAATTTCATAGAAAACATTTAAAAAAGATATTATTGAAATACAAAATGATAAATATACAATACAAAAAATATCAGACAAATTAAATACCCCTTGATAAAGATAATCACCAAAAATCCATAATATAAAAAAAACAACTATTGATAATGCCAATGTAAGTGATAATGCACTTGATATGATACTATTATAATTTTTATTTATATTTTCATTGATGTTTGACAATGTTAACCTAGCCCCTGTTTGCATACCTAATGTAATAACAGGTAATATGAAGTAGGCTGTAACGTGTGCTAAATTATAAATACCAAAATTTTCAACTGACAAATTTTCAACAACATAGGGTACAATTAAAAAAGGCAAAATCGCAGCTAGAATGGTCATACCATATAAAGGTGCGTAAAACTTTATTATCTTATTTAATTCCATAGAATCCGAATTTTTAGTAATAACTGTACAATAAGGTATTGAATATAGTGTCTTAACCTATAAAGGGGGTTTAATAAAAATTCAATGTTTCTATTTTCTTTGTGTAATATTTTTATATCAATTGGTGTGTATGAAATAAATCCATTTTTACCAAAAGGCATTAGCCTGTAACTTCGCTTTAATGATTTCAATCCTATTTCTCGTGGTGTTGTCAATATTAAACATTCTGAAATAATCTTTTCTTGAGTTCTAATAGTAAAAAGAGAATAAATGTCTGACAAGACCTTTATGTAATTTTTATTAATTAGCCAGCTAAAGCTAATATGTTGCTCAGGAGCAACATCAATTTTTGAATTTGGATATAGTTTAGAACTAAATAAAGGGATGTCAAAAAACTTAATCACTTCATCTGTTTTACCAAAATATATCCAATCACAAAAATGATAATATAACTTATTTACATAACGAGGATTCTTAGACGTCAGATTAGAAATAATTACTTTTTTATCATTATTACAATATTTAAGAAAAATTTTACTAATTAAATCTAAATTAACCGAACAATCTGTTCTCAGTTTTAACACATATTTACTCTCAACTATTTTAATTCCGTTCAATGAACTTACTATCTGTCTATTAACGTTATTTGGCTTATTGCTTTGCCAATCAGGAACACTTCCTGGATCCTCTGAAAATACTACTTTACAGTTTTCCTTTAAATAATTAGAAATAAGTTCCCCTTTCCATGTGCTTATAACAATGTTTATTTTAGGATAATACTGAATGTAACTTTTAATAAGTTCTTCAGTACTTTTGGGTCCATTATTATGAAGTTTTCCTTGAAAGACTATTGTCAGTTGTTCTAGAATCACGGTAATTAAATATTAAAATAAAAAAGAAAAAATCAAATATGGAAAAAAAATAAAAAATCTGCGGTAGAAACTCTAAATACTAAACCTAGTACAAATATGAAATGCATGGAGTAATCCTTTGATAGAATAAGAGATTTAATTATTAGATAGATGATGAAAAAAAGTCCAATAACACCTGTTGAGGAGACTAAACTCAACCAAGAAGATTCAGTCATTAAGTGCCCAGATCTCCCATCATATCTATCTATTGAATATAAGCAATCACCAGCTACTTGAATCTTATCAAATCCAAATAAAATATCGTTTAATGTTAAGTTTTCGAAATAACAAGCCCAAATAGCTTCTCTGACTGATATTTGAAATCCTCTTTCAAATAAATCTTTAGATACTAGTTGAATAAAACTCTCAAAAAAAACGGTACTATAAACAAAAATAAGAGCTGAAACTAAAAAAATCAATATCAAACCTACTCGTATATTATAACGAAAAATAGCATATAGAAACACTGAAATACCTATAAAAATCCCACTTCTTCCGAAAAGAAGAATACTCGAAAATGCAAATAAAAATGATAAGAGTAGAATCTTATTTTTATTTTCCTCCATCTGAGTTTTATGAGATAATTCTATTATTGATATTGCATTAATTATGAATGATACCCAAAAAGCCATATGATAACTACTTTTAGTAAAAATCAAATTAATTGCATCAAGTGGATCAATAGCTAAAAACTTAGTTATTAATAAATAAAAAATAAAAAATAAATTAACATTTATAGCTAGTTTATATTTACTTCTATTTTTACTTTCATAAAAAATTTGTGAAGCTATAATAGAAGCTGTTAAAATAAACATATCTACGAATAAGTTTAAGTAATTTGATTTCTCACCTAAAAAAAAGGAAAAGAATAATAATGTTATAAAAAAAAGTAAAATATTTAGTCTTTTTTTTATGATAAATGATTTTTTTTTCACCCCCATTAGAATTCCTGCCAGTAAAAAATATAGGCAAGTAAATAATACCAAATATTCCAATCGAAGCTACTATCATTAAAGCTATGTAGACTGAATACTTGTATGGATTTAAATATGAATTTATCATTATACTTCTATAATATCAATATAATTACATGAATTAAAATATGTGTAAACTTTTTCTATCTCAGCTGAATTAAAAGCACTACTATAATTAAACATCAAGGCTGTCGCTTTCGCATTGTATAATTTTGGTATTAGAATTAATGCAGTAGAATAAAATGAAATAACATGAGTAATCTTTAATTGTTCTTTTAATGGTAAAAATTCTACCGGATAACTAATTCTTTTAATAGTAAATCCTAGTTCACCTACTTTTTTCAATTTACAATCATTTTCATCTCGGTGAGGAATATAAATTAAATTCTCTTTGAAAGGTTTTTTTTTCTAAATAGAGTTTAATAATATTTAGATACCTCTCTTCTTTCATAATATTTTTCTCACTAAGTGGAGACCCTAAAAATATTATTATCGAAGGAATATTATTCTTTTGATTTGATCCTATCGATTTTAATACTTTATAATCGTTTTTATAAAGTGTTTGTTTTTTGTGAGCTTTCAATTCAAAACACGTAAATAAGGAGTAAACTTTTTGTTGTGTGAGTTTATTTTGAAATGCTATTGTCTTTGTACCATCATCTAAAAGAATAACTTTATTTCTAGGGATAAACATTTTTAATGTTCTAAAAATTTTAGATTCAATATTTCCAATAAAACATTTATAACCCTTAAGAGTGTAATAAATTAAGTTAAGACTGATTATTAACGCATTTAAATAATCTTTAATCTGATTCCATTCGTTTGAAACCTTGAAATACTTAATATTATGCTGCCCAACTAAATAAGCCAAGTTTTTTATTTGCATATTATTTTTTTCATTAGAGTTTAGGCGTATTATGATTTCAGAATTTTTAGCCGAAAAAAAAACTTAATGCCTCAATAGTATTTAGCAACTGTAGAGGAGATTCAATAAATATTACAGCATGCTGTTTTGTCATTAAATTTTTATTTACTAACTAATTCTAAAATTAGGTCACTGCTATTATTTTTTTAAATACTCACTAACAGTTTCAGCGAATAACCAATCTAGTTTATTATCAATGTCTAATGATGAAATTTCATCCATTTCATATTTAACTACTTTGTTAAATTCGTGTATTTTCTTACTCTTAATTGATAAAGCATTTATTAAATAAATAGCTCCGTTTAGTTCCCATACTTTTGGGATATCCTGACGTCTAGTGAAATCACTCTTTTTAGACTTAATTAACAAACCTGCTGAATTCTCCTCAAATAAAGTATAATAAGGATTAGATTTTGTTTCTTTAACTGAAACTACCATATCAATATTCTTATTCCATAAAGTTAAAGAATCCATTATATTTTTTGAATTTCTAAAAGGAGATGTTGGTTGAAGAAGTATGATATAATCTAATATTAAATCATTTTTCTTTTCATAATGATTAATTGCATGTAACACTACATCTCTTGAGTTTGCTGTGTCCGTAGCTAATTCCTCAGGTCTAATGAATGGAACTTTAATACCTGCATCTTCGACTATATTTTTGATTTCAATAGAATCCGTAGATATGTAGATTTTAGAGTCATCAAAAACTTTTCGGGCTTCTTCAATTGTATAATTGATTAAAGGCTTACCTTTTAGTAACTTTATATTTTTATTTTTAATCCCTTTAGAGCCTCCTCTTGCAGGAATTATAACTAGATAATTCATCAAAATTTTATTTGTTTAATATCTTTTTGTGCTTTTTCGTAATCTTCATGTTTACCTACATCCAACCAATACCCCGAAAGTGGGTAAGATATTATTTTTTTTCCTTTTTTTATTAATAACTCCATTAGATCTGTTGCATTAAAAAAACTATCTTCTGGCAGAAATTTTAGAACTGATTTTTTCATTAAATAGATACCTCCATTTGAATAATAAGTATAAGTTGGTTTTTCTTTAAAACTAGTTATATTATTATTTAATGTTTCTAAAACTGCATAAGGAATATCTACATGATAAGGAATTGTTACAACAGAAAAATCAGCATCTTGACGGATAAAATCTAAGAAAAAATGTTCATAATCTAAATTTGTAAGAATATCAGAATTTGTAAGTAAAATGTTATCATTTTGAAAATTTTTAATCTTCGATAAGGCTCCTATTGTTCCAAGTGGTTTATTCTCCCAGACATAATTAATCTTTATGTTTTTTTCTTTTCCATTTTTAAAATACTCTTCTATTTGTTCTCCTAAATAATTTAGAGAAAACCAATAATTATCTATTCCGTAAAGAGATAATCTATCCAAATTATGTTCCATAATAGGCTTTTCCCCGACTTTTAATAACGGTTTTGGAACATCTATTGTTAAAGGGAGAAGTCTAGTACCCTTTCCTCCAGCCATTATTACTGCATCTAAAGGCAGATAAGATCTTTTATTTCTAAAATTAATAATACTAATTACTTGGTTCTTATTATTTAGTACAGGTAAAATTGTAAAATTACTTTCTCTATAACTTATAATTTTAGAAATATCTCGATCTCCATATTTAATAAACTTTGGATTATCTTGAATAACATCTGTAACAAAACTGTCTATAGCAACCCCTTTTATTAATCCTCTTCTTATATCTCCATCGGTTAAAGATCCTATTAAAATATTATTTTCATCTACTATAAAAAGAATAGCATCTGAAGCCAGAATATCCAGTTTAATAAGTGCATCTTTAATAACAGTAGTTGATGAAATTAAATGTTCTTTATAATCTCTCATTTTAAAATATTCATTATTTATGTTGATTAATTTTCTTTGACTGGATTAGGCGATATGCTTTTGATATACAATATTATCTATAAAATTGAAGAATTTTTTTCTTTGATTCAAACTCTTTATTTCCATGAATACTAATCCAATCCTCTGTAATTTCTGAATACTTATTATTATTATGTATTCTTTTTCCAATATAAAATTCAGAAGTTCTTTTTGAGAAATTCTTTTTAAATTTCAATAAATAATCACCCATTTCGTCTGTTAGTCCACCTCCTAAATTAAATATAGAAACATTTTTTTTAAGTAAAAAACTTTGTAGCTTTTGCTAATAGGAAATTGGTAGCAGGAACTTTTGGATATTCAATATTTCGGGCAGATAAATAATAAGTTGCGACACCTCCCGAAATAAAAAATAATGAATAACTATATACTATTGAATCTTTTTGGACTTTTGCAAGAAATATTTTGTTGCCTAATGAAGAAAATAATTCACGAATAGTTTCTTTATCAAAATAATAAAAGGAGTCTGCTGCTACATTATTCATTGTACTATAATACATCTCTATAAAGCAATCTAAATCCTCTTTTTTGTCAGTTACAAGAAAAGCATAATTTTCTTTTTCTAATTTTCTAGTTAAGTTTCTATTTGTGCCTGAAAACTCCTTTGTCCAAATTTGTTCCCATGTTAAATTCAAATCAAGATTAACAATAGTTCTATTTTTTAAATTAACAATATCCCTTGAGAACTTTAATTTTTCATTGTATAAGAAGTGGTACCGGACAAATTCAGTAATGCAATTAGGAGAAATATACTCTAGAAAAGCTTCTTCACCAGCATCAAAAACCGATTTATTCGTAGAATAAGGGCCACTATAACCATAAGGAGAGGTTATGTCAAAATACCCTTTAAATTTTTGCTCTCTAAAAAATAATTTAATATAAGGATAGATAAAAATAAATTCATCTGTTTTGAAAACAAATATTTCATATTCTCCATTTTGAATTCTCGCGTCTATTTCTAGAAATTGTGGATTATAATAGATATCCAAATGGATATTTAAATCTGTTAAAAGTTTAATATAACCATCAAAATTAAATTTATTATAAATTTTAATATTGTTCATTTAAATCAATTAAAAGTATTTTTTTTAAGCAATAACTTTGAATAATCAAGATCTTTGAAAAACTCTATAATTTTAGTTGAGCAATTACCATTACCATACAAATTTTCTTTAAACTTAAATTTATCTTTGAATTCATAATTAGTTGCCAATAGACTAGCTTCAATAATTTTATTTATACTAACTTCAACATCAATAGTATTTAAATTTCTTTCTCTCCCCTTTTGTCGATTACCAATATTTACTACAGCTAAATCAAAGGATTGTGCTTCAATAATACCACTTGAAGAATTCCCCAGCATAAAATCTGCATATTCTAGTATTGAGTAATATTTTTTTTGTCCCAAACTTTTTATAAATACAAGATTCTTGTTATTTATAGCTAATTCTATAAAAGTTTCGTTTATTTCATTACCTCCTGAATCAAAATTTGAAGATGTAACCAGAAATTGATAATCTGGAAATTCAACAAATAAATTATTAAATAATTTTTTTATGAAATCAGAATCAATTTTATTTGAAATAGTTTCAGGGTGAAAAGTTGAAATTACTGTCTTTTTTGATAAATCTAGGCCTAACTCTAAGTATAAGTCATCTTTCTTTAAAGTAGTAATTTCTAATATACAATCAATCCCAGGTTCACCTGTGTTTATAACTCTCCAATCTTCTTCCCCCATTCGCAATAAATTATTTCTACTATTTTCAGTTCCAGTGAAATGAATATGAGACATTTTCGAAATTGCATGACGAATTTGATTATCAATTGTACCTTCTGTAACATCACCTCCTGATATATGTGCAATTGGAACACCTAACATAAGTGCAGCAGTTACAACTGATAAAAGTTCAAATCGATCACCAACCACTAATAATAGATCTGGCTTCGATGCAATTAAATAATCTCCCATTTGTAATTGCAATAATGCCATAGAACGAATGTTAGCGGAAACTTCACTGTCCGTATACAAAAAAGGAAATTTATGTGAGATAGAAAAACCATCATTTAGAATCTCATTTATTGTTTTACCATGTTCTAAAAGTAAATGAGCACCACCTACCAATAACTCTAAATTAAACTGACTATCTAATTCGATTTTCTTTAATATGGGAAGTAAAACTCCATATTCGGAACGAATGGAGGTAAATACAGCAATGTTTCTTATTTTTTTCAAAAATTAATATTTAAGTTAGTTATAGTAAAAACATTAGGAAAAGTAATTGTCTAATTCGTCTTTGTAATTAAATTTAGAATAACTTATAATGGTGAAAACTTTTTTATGAGAAATTTATATTTTTTAAATTTAAAGCTGTCCCTTTATTCACATCCTCTGATACTTTTTTCCCGATAATAAAATCATAATCATTAGCACCTAAGAAGTTAACTGGTCGTTTCATTATTAAATGGTCATCAGTTATTATTTCTCCAATTTTTATATCTTTATTTAGGTAAATTCCCTTTTGAACTATTTTTTTTTGTTTCAACCTCTGAAGGTTGTAAAATTTTACTTCCAGAACCACTTAATGCTTTTTCAATATTTCTTATTCGAAGAACTAATTCTTTTAATTCAACAGGACTCATAGAAGCTTTATGATCAGGACCTGGTAAACCTCTATCGATAGTAAAATGTTTTTCAATCACTTCAGCACCTAAAGCAACCGCAGCTAGTGAAACTTCGATTCCTTCAGTATGATCAGAATATCCAACAGTAGAGTTAAATACCGATTTTAGAGTATTCATTGCTTTCAAATTTACCGACTCTAATGAAGCTGGATAATTCGAAGTACAATGTAATATAGTTACTTTAGGAGCTCCTGATTCAAGTAATGTATAATAAGCTTTTTCTACCTCTCCTATACTTGACATACCAGTAGAAAGAATAATTGGTTTTTTCTTTTCACCAAACCGTCTTAAAAATGGAATATTTGTAACTTCTCCCGAACCAATTTTTAAAATTGGAAGATCTAACTCATCAGATAAAAAGTCTAAACTTTTTATAATCATCTGGCGTGGATAAAAATTGAACTCCTTTAGATTCGGAATAATTTTTAAGAACTTTAAAATCCTCAAATGAAAGTTCTAATTTTTTTAGCATTTCAAATTGAGATGTATCATCACCATCATTTTTAATTTGGTATTCAGCCTTAGCGGCTGTTTGATCAACAATATCGTTTGTTATCCAAGTTTGAAACTTGACGTAGTCCACTTTCGCATCAGATGCTAAATCTATTAATTTCTTAGCTAATTTAATGTCTCCATTATGATTAACTCCGGCTTCTGCAATAATAATAACTTTACTCATATTTAAATTATCTAACACTACTTGGAATATTTACAATTCGATCTTCTAAAAACATAGCATTCAATTGCTCATCTCTTTTGACAATCTTTATACATTGGTAATCTAGAACATTAACTGCCAAATTGGTCTTGTCATTACATTTGATATTTGTTTATTTCAAAAATAAATCGCGCTCTTTTTTATTTTCTAATTCAACACACATTAACCAATAATTAGCTTTTGTATTAGTAGTTTCTGTTCTGAAATTTATTCCTTTATCTTTAAAGAAAAGTTGATACTCTTTTGCTAAACATTCTTTTATTTATTAAAAAGCCATGAAGCTGTTCTAATTGAGCACAAGCCAATGCCGCATTTAAGTTTGGCATTCTATAATTATAATCCTAATTCATTATGGACATATTCATAAGAATGAGGTTCTTTTGCTGTTGTAGTAAAAATTTTGCTTTTTACCTATTCAAATATTATTAGTAACAATAGCACCACCACCACCACTGAGTAACTATTTTATTTCCATTAAATGAAAAAGCACCAACTTCTCCAAAACTTCCTGTTGGCTTATCTTTATACTCACTTCCTAAAGATTCTGCTGCATCTTCAACTAAAGGAATATTCCAATCTTACAAATCTTTGATCAATTCATCTAAATGAACTGGAAAGCCAAAAGTATGCATTGGAACAAGCAGCTTATTATTTTTCCAGTTTTTTTATTATACAACTATCTTTCTTAATTCACAAATTCTTCAAAAATTTTCTAACAGCATTAGGAGATAATCCCATAGTGTCTAAATCAACATCTAAAAATATTGGATGTAGCACCTATTATATGAGATAGCATTGCAGTTGCTACAAATGTTAAGGCTTGAGTAATAACTTCATCATCTTTTTTTACATCGCAACTAATCTAATGATATATGAAAGCAGCAGTTCCATTTACAGTGCAATTGCATTTTACTACTTTTTTTAGCAAACTCATTTCTTCAAATTGATCAACATAAGGACCTACACTAGAAACAAATGTAGAATCAATACAATCATTTAAATATTTCTTTTCATTTCCATAAATTTGGTCATGTAAAGGAATAAATTCTTTTGTATTAAAGTTATCTTGAATAAAATCAATTATTCCTTATTCATATTACATCTTCCAGTCAAGATATTTACCTGTCTCTTTATGTCCAAAATCTAGGAATCATTTTAAAAAATTCTTTTACATATTTTCTTTAGTCCCAAAGTTCATCTTTTAAACTGTATTGTCTTTTTCAAAAGAATATAACTTTTCATTATCAAAAATTGCTTCATTTTTAATAATCCCTAAATTTTCAAACTTTCCATATCTAATACTTCTTTATCAGTAAAAAATTCTTCAAAATCTTTTTCACCAGTAGTATCACTAGAAGTAAATAAACAAGGCCATTTCCTTCTTTTGGTAGTGTATGAATTAATTCTCTAGCTTCATCTTCATCTTTACATAAATATGGTTCATATCCTAAATCATTTAAATATATTACTGCAATATCTGCAAAAGAAATTAAATGTAAGATTTTCACTAAGTTTTGGAAAAAAATATCTCTATTTTCTCCAAAGATACAAGACATTAAACAAAGTTCACCTGATTCTTGCAGGAGTTACAAAATATCTTTTTATATCATTTGGTGCAACAATTGGTTGTTTTTTTGAATTCTTTGATTAAATCCATGTAATAAAGAACCATCAGAAAAGCAACATTAGCAAATCGTGCCATAGAAACTTTCATATCTTGTGATTTTCTATTTACAAACATTTCCATAATTCTTTTACTGCACCCATCATATTTACAGGATTTGCTGCTTTATCTGTTGAAACACAAAAATATTTTTTTGTTCCATTTTTTATTGACTGAGCTATTGTTTTATCTGTATTAAAAATATTTACATCAATCATTCTCATAAGTGTAAATGGATCTTTTTCACTTCTTACATGTTTTAATGCAGATAAATTTAAAACATAATCATATTTACCATCAGCTTTAATAAAAGCATCATATTCAATACTTCCAATATCTAAAGCAAATGTTTGAAAATCACCATCGATATATCCAAAAGAGCTTCTAATATCTCGAACTAATTCAACCATATTATTTTCACTAATATCAACAACATGGAGTTTTATTAGGATTTCTTTTAAATATTTCTTTTGTAACAGCTTGACCAATTGAACCTGCTGCTCCAAGTACTAGAAAAGTTAGCATTTGAAACTATCTTATAACTGTTCTTATAGTTCTAATATCATTAACAAATAATTTTTCATCTCTTCCGATTAACTTCAGCATTTAACTTAAATTTAAAATTTTTATTCAAAGTAAAATAAGGTTGTGCAACAAATATTACTCAACTATAAACAGCAAAACAAAACATTGCTCTGTGGGCAGTTATTTATATTAGTTTTCTTTATTAAACTCATTTATTTTCCTATTCTGTAATATTCAAAACCTTTATTCTCCAGATCATAAGCAATGTATTGATTACGACCATCAAAAATAACAGGAGTTTTTAATTGTACTTTTATTTCTTCAAAATTAGGCGAACGAAACTCTTTCCATTCTGTAAGTAATACTAGTGCATCTGAGTCTTTTAAAACGTCATACTTCGAGGTCACATAGGTTATGTTTTGCAATCCTTTGAGGTAATGCTCTTTAGCTTCATCAACAGCTTTCGGATCATAGGCTTTTATTTTAGCACCTCGTTTCACCAATTCTTTAATTACATAATGGCTGGTGCTTCTCGCATGTCATCTGTTCCTGGCTTAAAGGCCAAGCCCCAAATACCAAAAGTAAAACCGGTTAGATCTTCTCCAAAACGGGTTACTAATTTTCTGAGCGATGACTAATTTCTGTGCATCATTTACTTCTTCTACTGCAGTAATTAATTGGCAGTATAGCCATTTTCTTTAGCTATTTTAGTCAGTGCTTTTACATCTTTTGGAAAACAAGAACCTCCATATCCAGCTCCAGGATAAATAAAACTATATCCAATACGTTGATCTGAACCAATTCCGATTCGTACTTGATTGGCATCTGCCCCTACCTTTTCACAAATATTGGCAATTTCATTCATAAAAGAAATTTTGGTAGCCAGCATTGCATTAGCAGCATACTTGGTCATTTCAGCAGAACGAATATCCATAGTAATAAAACGGTCATGAGATCTAAAAAAAGGACTATAAATTGTTTCATTTTCTTAAAGCATCTCAGAATCAGCTCCAATAACTACTCTGATCTGGTTTCATAAAATCATTAATCGCAGCTCCCTCTTTTAAAAATTCAGGATTGAAACCACATCAAACTCTAAATCAGAATTCCGTAGATCTAACTCTTTTTGAATGGTTGCTTTTACTTGATCTGCAGTTCCAACAGGCACCGTAGATTTATCTACGACAATCAATCTTTTTAGCATGGATTGCCCTATGGATTTAGCTACTGCTAAAACATATTGTAAATCTGCAGAACCGTCATCGCCCATAGGTGTACCCACCGCAATAAAAACAATTTCAGCGTCGCTAATGGCTTCTCCTAAATTTGTTGTAAAAAGTAAGTTCTTGTTTTTAACATTTTTTAGAACCATCTGTTCCAAACCAGGCTCAAAAATAGGAATGATCCCTTGATTTAATTTTTCAATCTTGACTGGATCTATATCTACGCAAGTAACTCTATTTCCCATTTCTGCAAAACAGTTCCTGAGACGAGCCCAACATATCCGGATCCTATAACTGTAATATTCATTTCTTATATTATAAAAACTAATATTTAAATGTTATTTAATCATTTATCTTCCAAAATCATCTTGTACTCTAATAATATCCTCTTCATCAGATGGGACTTTATCTGTATGTTGCCAAATTTCAGCAACTACAGCATAATCATCTAATCCAATAAGACGATGTCTTACTCCTTGATTAAGTTTCAATTGACTTCCAATAGCATACACTTTCATTTCAGTTTCAATGTCTGTTTCACTTTGAACCACACCCACTTTACCTTGATATACCTGCCAAATTTCTGCACGTCTATTATGATACTGCCATGATAACTTCACCTGAGGTTTTACCATTAAAATTTTAGGACTCAACTTTCCATCAATTTTTAGGGTATTAACATCAATACCATTAAAAAAATGATTAGAAAAGTCTTGGGCTTGATTTTCATCAATATAATAAAATGCACCCCAAGGTCTTTGCAAATCAGCATCAATAATGGTAAACCCTAAACTTTGAAGTTCTTGTTCTATTTTCTTATAAAAATTTACAGACATTTTACTTATTTTTTGCCATAAAGTTAAACTTTTTAAACGGCTTCGCCGTCACTACTCACAGTAATGGATATTTCTTACAATAAAAAATTTCAATTGATTAACTCAATTGAAACGAAACAATAGCACCAAGCTTTTTTAAGCTGTGCGATACAATTTTTCCCTTTTTGGGAAAGTAAAATGGCCTCTTGCTCTAACAAGGGTACCTTTACGGTATCACCTATTTTAAGCTCATTTTCATTAATCTGTAATGTATTGTTTTGGATAGCATTGCATAGCAACAACCTCGGCATTAGAAACCACTGCGCGCTTTCCTTGATCAAATAAATACCTGACCACTCCCGGAATATCAAAAACTATATTTGGATCTTTATTTTCTAAATTAACCAACACCATGGAAGGAAGTAAAGCGATAGTAATCTTCTTCTTTCGATCAGACCATTGCCGAGTTACTATTTGGGTTGGCGTATACGCATCGATACCGAATGAAATTAAACGTTCTAAAACTTTTAATTCATGTCTAGGTTTCGTGAACAAAACAAACCACTTTATAGGGATTATATCAGTTGTTTTTTTCATTAATTTTGTATGCAAAAATTATCTTTGAAATAAATGTTTTTAAACTAAGTAAATCAGTTCAAAAACTACGTATTAACATGTGTTAATTTTCACGCAAAGATATTGATTTACTTCTTATAAGAAAGATAATATTTAATTGATTTAATTATAAAAATACGGAATAATATTTAAAGATTTGTCAATGATTGTAGTGCTCTACTTTGAATACAATAATCTCTTGGTTTTTATCGATGTAAAGACTTCTTAAAAAAGTACTATTTATCAATTATAAACAAAGATTATAGAAAGAGAAGAAGAAAAATAATTAAATATATTTAAAATAAATCAGCGTTTTTAAGCAACACTTGATTTGCATCTTTAGCAGACACCTTGATATCTTCTGGTTTTAATTTCCAATCAATGGCTAAGCTCTTATCATGATATGCAATACCACGTTCAGATGCTTGATGATAATAATTATCAACCTTATACGCTAAAACAGCTTCTTTACTAGCACTACAAAACCATGAGCAAAACCTTTTGGAATAAGAATTTGCTTTTTATTTTCCTCAGACAATTCAATAGCTATATGCTTCCCAAAAGTTGGGGAATCTTTACGCAGATCAACGGAAACATCTAAAACAGCACCTTGAAGTACTCGAACCAGTTTGGTTTGTGCATAAGGGAGCTAACTGATAATGCAAACCTCTCAGTACCCCAAAAGATGATTTCGATTCATTTTCTTGACAAAAATTGATAGAAATCCTAAAAACTCTCTCTAATTTATCCTGTCTGAAAGTTTCTGAAAAGTACCCTCGCTCATCAGACAAAATTTTTGGCTCACATAAAATTACATCAGGTATTTCTAATCTGGTAAAATTCATTCTATATTTCTTTTGCCCGTTGGATTAAATATTGACCGTAATCATTTTTTATGAATGGTTCTGCGAGTAGTAAAAGCTCTTCTTTGGTAATATAACCCATTTGGTATGAAATCTCCTCCAAACAAGCTACTTTAAGACCTTGTCGATTTTCTATGGTTTGAATAAAATTGGAAGCTTCTAATAAAGACTCATGAGTACCGGTATCTAACCATGCAAAACCTCGCCCCATAACTTCCACTTTTAAATTTCCTTGATTTAAATACGCTTGATTTATCTCTGTGATTTCGAGTTCACCCCGAAAGCTAGGTTTAATTTTTTTAGCAATATTAATTACAGAGTTTGGATAAAAGTAAAGTCCAATAACTGCATAGTTACTTTTTGGATTTTTTGGTTTTTCTTCAATACTCAAAGCTTCTCCATGTTCATTAAAATCAACCACTCCGTAACGTTCTGGATCTTTAACATAATACCCAAAAATGGTTGCCTTTCCTTTTTCTTTTAAATTAATCAGGGATTTTGCTAGTAGATCTGTAAGTCCCTGACCATGAAAAATATTATCGCCTAGCACCAAACAAACATCGTCATCTTGAATAAAGTCTTCTGCTAAAATAAATGCCTGTGCCAATCCGTCTGGTGAAGGTTGCTCTTTATAATGAAACTCAATTCCTAATTCTTTACCATTACCCAAAAGTCTTTTAAAGTTAGGTAAATCTGTAGGTGTAGAAATGATTAAAATTTCTTTGATCCCAGCCAACATTAACACTGAAATTGGGTAATAAATCATGGGTTTATCGTAAATAGGTAGCAACTGCTTTGATGTCCCTTTGGTGATGGGATACAATCGAGTACCTGAGCCTCCTGCTAATACAATTCCTTTCATGGCCTATTTGTATTGAGATTTATAATAATTTTGATAGCTTCCTGAGGTTACATTTTCTAACCAATCTTTACTGTTTAAATACCAGTCAATAGTTTTCGACAATCCTTCTTCAAAAGTAACTGATGGAAGCCAACCTAATGCTCTATTAAGTTTTGAAGCATCAATAGCATAACGTAAATCGTGACCAGGTCTATCTTTTACGAAAGTAATCAACTTTTCGCTAGTCCCTAATTTTCGTTTGAGTTTTTTATCTACTTGTTGACATAGTAATTTCACTAAATCTATGTTTTTACATTCATTAAAACCTCCAACATTATAGGTTTCTGAAGCTTTCCCTTTATGAAATATCAAATCAATAGCACTAGCATGATCAATTACGTACAACCAATCTCTGGTATTTTTTCCGTCACCATATATTGGCAAAGACTTATTATTCAAAATATTATTGATGCATAAAGGAATTAGTTTTTCAGGAAATTGATAGGGTCCATAATTATTTGAACAATTCGAAATCACATAAGGCATATCATAAGTTTCACCATAGGCTCTCACAAAATGATCTGAACCAGCCTTAGAAGCTGCATAAGGTGAATTTGGACGATACATTGAAGTCTCCTCAAACAAACCTGATTCTCCTAAAGACCCATAAACTTCATCTGTACTGATATGATAAAACCGTTTGCCTTCCCAATTATTTTTCCATAATGAATTAAAAGCATTTAGTAGATTTATCGTTCCTATGATATTAGTTTTAGCAAACATAAGAGGATCTGCAATCGAACGATCTACATGAGATTCTGCTGCTAAATGGATTACAGCATCAAATTTATAGGTGTTAAAAATTGAATTGATGTACTTTTCATCAGTGATATCTCCATGCAAAAAAGTATAATTCTCTTTAGCTTCTATATCTTTTAGACTTTCTAAGTTACCTGCATAAGTTAGTGCATCTAAATTATAAATATGAATACTCTGGATACTTATCTACAAATCGTCTAACAACATGAGATCCAATAAATCCAGCCCCACCGGTAACAAGTATTTTCATTGAATCTATATTTATATTATTTATTTAACAACCAAGATGAAGATTGAATCTTATCACCTAAGCCATCTATTAATTGAATCCCCAATTCTTTACATATCGGTGCCTCAGGAATTGAATTGTTGTCTTGATCTCCTCCGTTAGCAAAACCTAAATCATAGTCTTGACCATAGTGTTCAAAAATAGTACGAATAGATTCGCATACTGTTCTGTCTTTGTCTACAGAAATAATAGCTTTATCAACAGCTTTTATATTTTGAACGATAAACAAACGTTCTGATTCTTGCTGAAACTCTTTAGAACCTTTTAACTTTCTTTGATGATCACTATTTACAATCACAAAAAGTTCATCAGCTAAATCTTTTGCATTATTGAAATATTCTAAATGCCCCTTATGAATAGGATTAAAATATCCCGAAACGATAATACCTTTTTTTTTCATTTTAAATTTTTATTTATTGCAAAAAGGATGCAAATTTCCTTTTTTAGTTATACTTGTATTTCTAATGTCATGAACAATCTGTATTGATTTTTGAGCCTCTTCCATGCCAAAACCTTCACCTTTCAGTATGTGTTCGTAACTTTTGGTGTGTAAATCTGTAAACCCAGAACTAAACTCTAATTCTTCATTATCTATGGTTATGGAACGATAGGTTCTTTGTCCTTTTTCTTTAATATGAGACGGTAAATCATGTTCATTAATCGATAAAAACCAACGAACTCTGGCATTTTTAAATTCTAAATACCCAGAGGATTTATCTTTAGCTCTCAGATGAACAACATTTTCTTGAACCTCTCCAAAAATCCAGGATAACATATCATAAAAATGAACCCCAATATTGGTCGCAATGCCTCCAGATTTACTTTCATCACCTTTCCATGAAATGTCATACCACTTCCCTCTCGAGGTAATGTAGGTTAAGTCAATGTCATATTTTTCCTTTTTAGAGGCTGACATTACTTTATTTTTTAAAGCAATGATACTCGGGTGTAATCGTAATTGGAGAATTGTATTGATTTTCTGACCCGATTCTTTTTCAATATCCATCAACGCATCAACATTCCAGGGATTTAAAACTAAAGGCTTTTCACAAATTGCATCTGCTCCTCTTCGCAATGCCATTCTAATGTGGGAATCGTGTAAATAATTTGGGGTACAAATACTTACATAATCTAGTTTGGTGTGATTTCTTTTTAACTTCTCTATATGTCTGTCAAATCGTTCAAATTCTGTAAAAAAGTCAGCATTTGGAAAATAACTATCCAACACCCCTACAGAATCAAACTTATCTAAGGCTGCAATTAAAAGATTATTGGTCTCTTTTATCGCTTTAAAGTGTCGTGGAGCTATATATCCTGCGGCCCCTAATAATGCAAAGTTTTTCATGTGTGTTGTTATAGTCCTCCATCTTTAATTGAAGCTGGAAGTATATTTTTTACATCGTAAATGATATGTTTTTTATTTGTAATGCTTTCAAAATCAAGAGCTAAAAATTCTTTATGTGCTACAGTTAATACCACCGCATCAAATGAACCCGAGGGTTTTTCTTGTGTAGATTCTAATTGATACTCCTTCTTAACCTCGTCTTTATTGGCCCATGGATCAAAAATAGTCATATTTACCCCATATCCTTTTAAGGCAGTAATCACATCTACAGCCTTTGTATTTCTTACATCTGGGCAATTTTCTTTGAATGTAATTCCAAGCACTAGGATACTCGCATTTTTAATGGGAATATCTTTTGAAATCATAAGTTTAACTACTTCTGAAGCCACATAATCTCCCATACTGTCATTTAATCGTCGCCCGGCTAAAATAATTTCAGGATGATAACCATATTCTTGGGCTTTTTGTGCTAAATAATATGGATCTACACCTATACAATGCCCCCCAACTAAACCTGGCTTAAAGGGTAAAAAATTCCATTTTGTACTTGCTGCTGCCAATACATCTTGGGTATCAATATTCATTAAGTTGAAAATTTTCGCCAATTCATTTACAAAAGCAATATTAATGTCTCGTTGAGAATTTTCGATAACTTTAGCTGCTTCTGCTACTTTTATAGAGGGTGCTAAATGAGTACCTGCAGTAATTACAGATTTATACAAATCATCAACTTTTTTTCCAGTTGCTACATTGGAACCTGAAGTAACCTTTAATATTTTCTCTATGGTGTGTAGCTTATCACCTGGATTAATTCTTTCTGGAGAATACCCTGCAAAGAAATCTGTATTAAATTGTAAGCCTGAAATTTTTTCTAAAACTGGAATACAGTCTTCTTCTGTAGCCCCTGGATATACTGTGGATTCATATACAACAATATCTCCCTTTTTTAAAACTGACCCCACAGTTTCACTTGCCTTGATAAGCGGCGTTAAAATGGGTCTGTTATTTTTATCAACGGGTGTGGGAACGGTGATAATATAATAATTACATTCTTCTAGATCTGAAATCCTTGTTGAACAATAGAGCCCAACTATTGTTAGAATTTTCGTCAACTAATACAGCCTTCAATACCTCATCTTCAACTTCTAGTGTACTGTCTTTTCCCGCATTTAACTCTTTTACACGATTAGAGTTAATATCAAAACCAACTACAGCATACTTTGTTGCAAATAATCTAGCCAGTGGCAGTCCCACATATCCTAATCCTATAATTGCTATTTTTATTTGACTCATTTCTTATTATAAATTATTCCAATACCAATTTACCGCTTCTTTTAGCCCTTTTTCTAAAGAAAATTGAGGATTATACGCTAATAAGTTTTTTGCTTTATCTATAGATGCTAATGAATGCGGAATATCACCCACTCTATTTGGTCCATAAATAACCTGAATATCCTTTATTTTAGAATCAAACTCAGTTAGCTGTTTTTTAAGGAGCTCAACTAAATCCTTTAGTGTGTTTCGCTCACCAAAAGCAACATTATACACCGTATTTATAGCCTCTTTGTTATCTGTTATCATTGATAATAAATTCGCTTGAATAACATTATCTATATAGGTGAAATCTCTTGAAAATTCTCCATTTCCATTAATCACAGGAGATTCTCCTGCCATAAATTGACTCACAAATTTAGGAATTACTGCCGCATAGGCGCCATTAGGATCTTGTTTTCTACCAAATACATTAAAATAACGCAATCCAATGGTCTCTAAACCATAGGTCTTGGAGAATACATCTGCATAGAGTTCGTTTACGTATTTTGTAATGGCATATGGAGATAAAGGTTTACCAATCTTGTCCTCAACTTTTGGAAGTGCTTCTGAATCACCATAAGTTGAAGAGCTCGCTGCATATATAAATCGTTTTACACCTGAATCTCTTGAAGCTGTGAGCATATTTAAAAAACCACTCACATTAACTTCATTAGAAGTTATGGGATCTTTTATGGATCTCGGAACAGAACCTAATGCTGCTTGATGCAATACATAATCCACACCTTTAACTGCAAGTTGACAATCAGAAAGTTTTCTAATATCACCCTCAATTAGTGTATAATTTGGATTTGTTAAGAACGGTGTTATATTTTCTTTTTTACCGGTAGCAAAGTTATCTAAGCAAATTACCTCATTGTTGAGTTTAAGAAGAGCTTCCGTTAAATTAGAACCGATAAAACCAGCTCCTCCAGTAACTAATATTTTTTTCTTAGTTAATTGAATATTCATAAATAAAATCTACTATAAACGTAGATGCAAATTACGATAAAATAGTTCGTAAAGTATAGAATTAGTGTGAATTAATTCTTAATTAAACCCAATGAGAGCTTGTTTAAAAAGAAAAAATCTCAATGGAAATTCATTAAGATAACTAGTGTTATGAAGGTAGTAAGGGATTAGATATCCCTAGTGTACCCCATTTTAAAATAGCAAAAGTTAGTTAGCTCCGCTAAACCCTTTTTTCATTCAAGACTTTAAACAAATAAATTTGCAACAGTCTTGAATGAAAAAAGTCTTACATTTCTGTAAGACTTTTTGCTCTCATCTGAGGGCAATGAGGGATTGCAGATCCCCGATCGAAACCACGGCTGCAAATACAATCCTTACGAGCTGCGCTCGTAGCGTATTTTTTGTTTTAAAAAAATGATAAAGCGAGCTTCTCATTTTTTTAAAACAAAAAATCCTGATGAAAATTCATCAGGATTGTGAGTGATGTGGGCAATGAGGGATTCGAACCCCCGACCCCTTGGGTGTAAACCAAGTGCTCTGAACCAACTGAGCTAATTGCCCTTCTATGAATAAATTCATACAAGCGGGTGCAAATATAAAAGGGTTTTTAAACTTAACAAAGAAAAAAAGAGGTTTATTTTGATTTGTTTTTAATGCTATGAAATTGAGTTTATTACAATTTTATGAACTCAATATTTTTTTAAGGCTTCCTCATAATCTTCTCGGGTATCAATGCCTATAAGACTAGATTCAGCTCTATCATCTTAATTTTAAAGCCATTCTCTAAAGCCCTTAATTGTTCTAGTTTTTCAACTTTCTCTAGGTAACTTTGTTCCATGTTTACAAACTTCAGTAAGAAATCTTTACGATAGCCATAAATACCAATATGTCTATAAAACTGACACTTTTCTAACACCTTCTTAGCGATTGAAATTTCTTTAACATCTCTTGGAAATGGAATAAGTGATCTGGAAAAAAAGAGTGCATTGTTATGAAGATCTGTAACTACTTTTACAACATTAGTATTGTGTAGGTCTTTTACATTATTTATTTTACTCATAGCACTAGACATAGAAATGTCAGAATTTGAAAACGAATTCACCAAGGCTTCTATAAGGCTAGGTTCTATGAAAGGTTCATCTCCTTGTACATTAATCACAATATCACAAGCTATAGCTGAAACGGCCTCTCCTATTCGGTCAGTTCCAGACTGGTGGGTACTTTTAGTAATAATAACCTTATTAGTAAAGGTTTCACAAACCTCTTTTATTTCTATACTGTCAGTTGCTATATACACCCCATCTACATTCTTAACTTTAAGACATTGTTCGTAGACTCTTTGAATGACAGTCTTTCCTTTAAGGTCTAATAAAACTTTTTTTGGCAATCTAGAGGAATCTAGTCTGGCTGGGATTATGATTACTTTTTTCATTCAAAAAAGTTTAACGTTTCATATCCACCATCTTTAAGATACTGGTCTTTCTTCATTAGCTTAATATCACTTTGCATCATATCTTTAACAAGAGAAGCTAAATCATATTCAGGTATCCAGCCCAATTTTGTATTGGCTTTTGTAGGGTCTCCAATCAAGGCATCTACTTCAGTAGGTCTAAAATATTTTGGATCTATAGATAATACTTCAGTTCCTACTTTTATTTGATATTTGGGATTTTTACAGGATCTAACTAATGCTTTTTCATTAACTCCATTACCAATAAAGTCTAACTCTATTCCTACCTCCTCAAAACTCATTTTAACAAAATCACGAACAGTGGTTGTTTTACCTGTTGCAATCACCCAATCCTCTGCTGTGTCTGCCTGTAAAATCATCCACATCATTCTCACATAATCTTTGGCATGCCCCCAATCTCTTTGCGCATCTAAATTTCCTAAATAAAATTTATCTTGTAATCCAAGAGCTATCCTAGAAGCAGCTCTAGTAATTTTTCTAGTTACAAATGTTTCTCCTCTTAAAGGAGATTCATGATTGAATAAAATACCATTACAGGCATACATTCCATAAGCCTCCCGGTAATTAACTGTAATCCAATAGGCATAAATTTTTGCAACTCCATAAGGAGATCGAGGGTAAAAGGGAGTGGTCTCTGACTGAGGAACCTCTTGAACCTTTCCGTATAATTCTGAGGTAGATGCTTGATAAATTCTAGTCTTATTTTCCAAGCCCAACAAACGAACAGCATCTAAAATTCTTAAAGTACCTAAACCATCAGCATTTCCAGTATATTCTGGCGTTTCAAATGAAACCGCTACATGACTCATTGCTGCCAAATTATAAATTTCGTCTGGCTGAATTTCCTTAATTAAACGAGTAATATTCGTAGAATCTGTCATATCACCATAATGTAAAAAGAAATTACGATTTTGAACATGAGGATCTTGATATAAGTGATCTATACGATCTGTATTAAATGAAGATGATCTTCTCTTCATTCCATGAACTTGATAGCCTTTTTTTAATAAAAACTCACTTAGATAAGCACCATCTTGCCCTGTTACTCCTGTTATAAATGCTACTTTCATTTTTTGTTAGATTCTAATTTAATTTGTTTTAAATCCTTAATATTTTCAAGAAACCATTGATAGGTTTTTTCAATACCTTCATTTAATTCTGTTGAGTAAGACCATCCTAGGTCTCTCATTTTAGATACATCCATTAATTTTCTTGGTGTACCGTCTGGCTTTGATTTATCCCAAAGAATGTTTCCTTTGTAGCCTACTACAGCTTGGATAGTTTCTGCTAACTCTTTTATGGTAATATCCTTTCCTGAGCCCACATTATATAAAAATTCAGGCAGCTCATTCTCTAGAGCAAATACAACAGCCTCAGCCATATCATCAACAAATAAAAACTCTCGCATTGGAGAGCCACTTCCCCATAATTCTACAGCACTATTTCCATTTTCTTTTGCTTCATGAAATTTACGAAGCATCGCAGGTAAAACGTGTGATGATTTTAAATCAAAATTATCAAAGTAACCATACAAATTTGTTGGCATCAAACTCACATAATCCTTACCATATTGATTTCTTATAGCTTGACAAGCTTTTACACCTGAAATTTTTGCAACGGCATACCATTCGTTAGTTGGTTCCAAAGAATCTGTCAATAAATATTCTTCTTTTAAGGGTTGAGAAGCAAATTTTGGATAAATGCAAGAGCTTCCTAAAAATATAAATTTTTCCACACCTGAATTAAATGCTCCATCTATCAGATTATTTTGAATCTGCATATTTTGCATTAAAAAATCATATGGGTAGTCATTATTTGCTAAAATACCGCCAACTTTAGCTGCAGCATCAATAACTATTTCAGGTTTTTCTTCTTTGTAAAATTCTAAGACTGCTTGTTGATTCCTTAAATTTAATTCACTTCTAGATAGACCAATTAGATTGGTGTAGCCATTGTTATCAAGTGCTCTCCATACAGCTGAACCCACCATTCCTTTGTGACCTGCTATGTATATTTTTTTTTTCTTGTTCATTTATAACCTTTGCTATATTAAAGCGAATTATAAAAAGTTAATACTTGTAGTTATTACAAACCTAAGTCATACATTTGAACCACGCCTACAAAATCATTGTGTAGTATTGACAACGAGTAAAGAGTTGATTTTATTTTCACTCATAATTGCACTCGCAGTAATTAACTTTTCATTGGCGTCAATTAACTTTGGGTCTAGACTCATTAAATCTTTAGCAAATAAATCAAAGAATTCTTTTTCTCTAGATTCCATAGCTCTTCGAATATCTCCGTCAGTAATAATTCCCTTAATTTTATTTTCATCCAAAACAACCACCAAACCTAACTTTCCTTCAGTGATGCGCTGAATAACTTCTTTTATCGTAGCATTGGAATTTGTTGTAGGTAAATCTTGTTTTTTCATCACATCACCTACGGTAGTCAAAAGTCTTCTCCCTAAACTACCACCAGGATGAAATTTTGCAAAATTTTCTTCTTTAAAATCTCTTAATTTCATTAAAGTAACCGCTATCGCATCTCCCATGACTAAAGTTGCAGTTGTAGAAGAAGTAGGTGCTAAAAATAAAGGACAGGCCTCATTATCTACAGCAATATTTAGGTGATATTTGGTGTTTTTTGCCAAAGTAGACTCCTCATTTCCACTCATAGAAATGGTACAATTCTTCTGATGTTTCAAAAATGGAATCAGCTTCAATACTTCGTCTGTTTCTCCAGAATTTGAAATTAACAACACAATATCATTTTCTTCAATCATTCCCAAATCTCCATGATAGGCCTCCCCTGGATGCAAAAAGAAACTTGGTGTTCCCGTACTTGCTAGCGTTGCTGCTATCTTCTTTCCGATGATTCCAGATTTTCCCATTCCAGAAACGATCAACTTTCCTGAACTCTGAAGAATAGCATGGATAGCATGCTCAAAATCAGCAGTTAATCTAGAACTTAGATTTGCAATTTCTTTTGCTTCAATTTCAAATACTTCTTGAGCTAGTTTTTTTATATCCATTACAAGCGTTCTTTGAGGGTCTTAATTTGTTTAACTTGAGTTCAAAATTACAAAAAAGTGGTGGGTTCAACTAATTAAACCAAGATAGTCAGTTTTTTAAACTACTTCTGCAACTACAAATGTGCTTCCACCTATAAATATTAAATCTTCTTTTTCTGCTTTCAAAATTGCTTTTGCATAGGCCTCATTCACAGAGTCAAATGCATTTCCTTGTAAGCCAAAATGGCTAGCTTTTACTTCCAATTCATGTTTATCTAATCCTCTTGGGATATCAGGTGTACAAAAATAGTAGTTTGCATGTTGAGGAAACAGAGGAAGTAGCTCCTCTAACTTTTTATCATTTACAACACCCAAAACAATGTGAAGGTTTTTAAAGGACTGCTTTCCTAATTGATGCAATACCTCCTGTAATCCTTCTTTATTATGAGCCGTATCACAAATAACTTTTGGTTGTTCTTGCAAAATTTGCCATCGCCCCTTGAAGTTTGTGTTTTTAACAACATTTAATAAACCCTGACGAACATGAGTTTCCGAAATTGCAAAACCTTCCAATACCTGAAAAGTCTGCAAGGCAGTTCTAATATTCTTCTCTTGATACCTTCCTAATAAATCAGTGGTATACTCATGTTTTATATCAGAACTAAAGTGAATGTCAGCATTCATTTCTGATGCTTTATGTAGAAATACATTCACAACTTCTTCTTGCTTTTCGCCAATAACTATTGGGGTATTATTTTTTATAATACCTGCCTTTTCAAAAGCGATTTCTTTGAGCGTATCTCCTAAAAACTGTGTATGATCATAGCCAATATTGGTAATGACTGAAACTTCAGGATTTATGACATTTGTAGAATCTAATCGCCCTCCCAAACCAACTTCTATAATGGCGATGTCTACATGTTGTGTTGCAAAATACTCAAAAGCCATTCCAACTGTCATTTCAAAAAAAGAAAGCTGATGTTTTTCTAAAAAATTCTTGTGTTTTGAAATAAAATCAACAACAAAAGGCTGAGAAACTTCCTCTCCATTAATTCGAATTCGCTCAGTGAAATTTTTTAAATGAGGTGAGGTATACAACCCAACTGTATAGCCAGCTTCTTGTAAAATACTAGACATGATGTGAGAAGTAGATCCTTTTCCATTGGTTCCGCCTACATGTATTGACTTGAATTTATGTTCTGGATGTTTTAAAACATCACAAAAAGCAAGAATATTGGTGAGGTCTTTTTTAAAAGCAGTTTTCCCCTGGCGTTGGTACATCGGCAATTGAGAAAACATCCATTCAATTGTGTCTTTATAGGTCATTATTTGGTGAGTGAAAACTTGTAAATAATTGTTCCTTTTTGTTTAGATGGTGAGTTTGGGTCTGCATTCCAAGTTGTTTTCAATGCGGCTTCTCTTGCGGGTTTTAATAGGCAATTTGCAGAGTTAGTGGTTCCTTTTACCCCCGAAACAGCCTAATAACCTTACCTTTTTTATCAACCTCTATACTAACTACAACAATACCTTCCTCTTCACAGTTGGGTTGCTCTTTTGGTTTAAGTAAAGCTTCTCTTCCGGCTAAATTATAATTAGGATCTCCTGATTTACCTGTATTCCCATAATATTTTGTAGATGCTGGATCTCCGTTTTTATCTCCTTTTACCCCTTCTTGAATAGCATCACCATCACCTGTTGGCTTTCCATCAGAAGTGTCTCCCTTTAATAAATTATCAAAGGCTTTTAGGGTATTGTTTGATGGCTTTTTGGGTGTGGGCTTCGGTACGTCTTTTGGTTTTTGAAGCATTGTCGTATTCTTCTCAGTTTGAGAACGAATAGCATCATTTGAATTTCTTCAGGAATATCCTCGACGGTTTCTTCAGACCTCTCCTCTTGGGGCTTCTGAACTATCAAAGGCTCTCCTTTCAAAAGTTCCGGTAACTTTGTAACCGAAACATTTTTCGGTTTTTTATTTCCAAAATCTGAAGTTCCAAAATTAATTGCAATTCCATATTCTTCGGGAGGATCTTGATATTGCATTCCAAAACTAAAAATACCCCATATGAACACTATTAAAATAACTAGTGTTAATAGTGAAGACTTCTTTTTATGTATGGTATCTAGAATTGCCATTATTTTCCTTTGACCGCTAAAATCATTTTAAGTTTATTCTTGTTGGCAATATCAATAACTTTCATCACACTCTTATAAGGAACATTTTGATCTCCTCTAATGACTATGGTTTTTTTCTTGTCAGCACCTACATTTCTTAAAATTTCTAATTCTAAATTCTTTTCACTTACCAAAGTTTTGTCAATATAAAATTTAGATTGGTTGGTGATAGAAATAGCTACCGAAGCATTATTTTCAGTTTTTCCTCCAGCTTTTGGCAATAAAACGTCGATGGCGCTTACCGTTACAAGCGTTGAACTCAACATAAAAAAAATGAGTAACAAAAAAACAATATCTGTCATAGACGACATATTGAAATTTGGATTCACTTTATTTCTTCCTCTTAAATTCATTATACCGGCTCATTTAATAAATCTAAAAACTCAACAGTTTTTGCCTCCATTTGATACATAACCTTATCCGTTCTTACCACAATATGGTTATACGAGATGTAGGCTATAATACCCACAATTAGACCCGCTACTGTTGTAGTCATGGCAGTATACAAGCCATCTGAAAGTAATTTAATATCGATCTGCCCTCCAGCATTAGCAATTTCATGGATGGCAACGATCATTCCTATTACGGTTCCTAAAAAGCCTATCATTGGTGCAGCTCCTGCAATAGTAGCAATGACGCTAACATTCTTTTCGAGTTGATATACTTCTAATTTTCCGGCATTCTCTATCGCTTTATTGATATCTTCCAAAGGCTTCCCAATTCTAGAAATTCCTTTTTCAATTAATCGAGCTGTTGGTGAATTTGTTTTTGTACACAAAGTAGATGCTGCCTCTAATTTCCCATTAGAGATGTAGTCTTTTATTTGGTTCATGAAATTTTTATCAACTTTAGAAGCAGCCTTTATAGCAAAAAATCGTTCAAAGTAGATATACAACGAAACTGCTAACAACACAAATAGGATACTAATAATAATTTGACCTCCAAGACCACCATCAACAATTAGTTTATATATGGATAATGTTTTTTCTTCCGAAACAACATCTAAAATTTCAGAGTTTTCTTGTAAATATGATAACATTAATTATGAATTTAAAGTTCTAGTAATACTAACGACCTTGTAGGGTATAAATTGTTTTAAAAAAATTATAAGATTAGAATGCTAAATAAAAGAGCGCATGATCATAAATGAAAAGGATCCAACTAAAAAACCTAGTAAAGCTAACCATGATATTTTTTTCAAGTACCAAAAGAAATCAATTTTTTCCATTCCCATTGCTACAACCCCAGCCGCTGATCCAATAATTAGCATACTTCCTCCTGTACCTGCAGAGAATGCAATAAAATGCCATAATGGATTGTCTAAAGATTCCGTAAACATTCCTAAACTTGCTGCTACCAATGGAACATTGTCTATAACAGCAGATCCAACACCTAACAACATCACTACGGTATCTGACACCTTAGTGCCTTGAAGTTCTGTTCCTAAAAGCGGAATACTTTCTTTTAAGGTATCTGCAAAACCAAATAAAATTCCTAAAGATTCTAAAGCTGCAACAGCCATTAAAATTCCGAGGAAAAATAGAATACTTGGCATTTCTATTTTAGACAAAGAACTATGAACTGGGCTATGATAAGAATGTTCCGTAGATTCTTCCATAGCATTAAAATCTGTTAGTGAAAATTTTCTTCTACTAAAAATTTCAGCAAAAGTAGCAACAATTGCTAAAGACAACATCATCCCAACATAGGGTGGTAGATGTGTAACTGTTTTAAAAATAGGAACAAAAACAATAGCTCCAAGTCCTAGATACAACATAGTTGCACTGTGTTTTCCTTTTTTTTCTGAGTCATCATCAAGATCATCTTGGGTGTCTATAGTTCCTTGAAAAGGTTTTAAAAATGAGGCTATAAAGGAAGGAACCAACATGCATAATAATGAAGGAATAAATAAATATAGAAATAACTTACCCGTACTTACTTTATTACCAATCCAAAGCATTGTGGTTGTTACATCTCCAATAGGAGAAAAAGCACCACCTGCATTTGCTGCGATAATGATTAAACCCGCAAACCATATTCTTTCATCTCTTTTCTTTACAATTTTTTGGAGTATAGAAATTAGAACTATTGTTGCTGTTAAATTATCTATGATAGCTGATAAAATAAATGCCAGTATAGAAAAGATCCACAATATTTTTTTCTTACTATTTGTTTTCACATAGCCTTTAATTGTTGAAAATCCTTTGAAGTAATCAATAATTTCAACAATAGTCATTGCTCCAAGTAGAAACACTAATATTTCAGCTGTTTTCCCTAAATGATGTAATAAGGTTTCCTCTGCAAGATGCATCTTATCTTGGTGAGGCAATAGAGAAAAACCATCAATTAAAGCATGGTTAGCAGAATCAAACCAATTTGAAAAAGAATCAATACCTAAAGCAACAATTGCCCAACAAATAGCCATCATGGCTAACGCAGGTATTAACTTATCTAGCTTTATATTATGTTCTAATGTAATTCCTAAATATCCTATAACAAATATGATGATTACTAATAACTCCATGTAATTTATCTAATTAAATTAGTTGTTTTAAGGCAATTTCAAATGCTGTCTTACAAATGTCTTTTTTACTAGAATTTTTCTCAAAAGTATTCAATAATGCTTTTCGAATGGTTTCAGATGTATCTTTAAAAATTGCTTCATCTTGCATGGGTAATTTCACTCTAGATTCCATCAAATACGCAAAAACTCTTGCTATTCCACAGTTTGAAATGAAATCAGGTAATAAGCTTACCTGTGAATCTGTAAATTCCATAATCGGTCCAAAGAAAATTTCTTTATCCGCAAATGGAACATTTGCCCCAGGTGAAATCACTTCTAATCCTGATGAAATCATTTGAGAAATTTGGTCTCTAGAAACCAATCTTGATGCAGCTGCAGGAATGAATATTTCAGCAGATAGCGACCAAATACTTTGATTGATTTCATGAAAAGGAATCATATTTTCAGCAACCAACTTGTTGCCATCCTTAGAGAGAAATAAGGCTGTCATTTCATCCATTGAAAAACCTTCTTCATTAATTAAACCACCATCTCTGTCAATAATTCCAACAACTTTTGCTCCCAATTGAGTTAAATAGAAAGCTGCTGCTGAACCTACATTTCCAAAGCCTTGAACAACTGCCTTTTTATCTTTTATACTACCTCCATATATGGTATAATAATGCTTAACCGCTTCTGCCACCCCATAGCCAGTTAACATATCAGCAATGGTGTATTTCCTTGATAAATCTGGCGAAAACCTCTTGTTTTCTATAATTTTAATAACCCCAAGTCTGAGTTGACCAATTCTATTAATTTTATCTGCTTCTGTGGGTTTAAAATGTCCATTAAAAATACCTTCTTGAGGATGCCACACACCACAATCTTCAGTAATTGGAATAACATCTTTATCTGCATCTACATTTAAATCTCCTCCTGTACCATAATAATGTTTTAATAAAGGCGTTACGGCCTTATACCAGCGTTCTAAAACACCGCGCTTTCTTGGATCATTAGGATCAAAATTAATTCCAGATTTTGCTCCTCCAATAGAGGGACCAGATACAGTAAATTTAACCTCCATTGTTTTTGCTAATGAAAGTACTTCATTCATGTCTAAACCTTTTCTCATTCGAGTTCCTCCACCTGCTGCTCCACCTCTAAGAGAATTAATTACCGTCCAACCTTCAGCTTCAGTTTCTGGATCTTTCCAATTGAAAACTATTTCAGGTTGTTTATCCTCATACTTCTTTAGTAAGTCCTTCATTAATAGTTGTTTAGTTTTGAATTTATTTGAGGTGATAATAACATCACCAAATTAATGAAAAAATAAATGGCTAATTAGAATAATTTGCCTTAAATATTTTACCAGAAGAATGATTTTTTTTTGCTCCTGTAACGCTAGATAAACAATTATCCTGACCCTGTATTTTAAGAAAACCAAGAAAAGCAAAAATGAGCGCTTCTTTGTAATTAATAATGTCATCTGATGGTAACGTAATATTTTTTCTGCTGATATTTTCAATCCTTTTGAGTAAAAAATCATTATAAACACCACCACCAGTAAAAAGTATATGTTTAAAAGGTTTAATAATTTCTGAAATTTGCTGTGCTACATGTTCTGTAAAAGTTCTTAAAATATCTTTAGGACTTAATTGGTGTTTTTCTACCAATGGAAATACATGGTTTTGAACCCATTCTAGACCTAAAGATTTTGGAGGGGGTAATGCGTAAAAATGAAGAGTATTTAATTCTTCAAGAAGCTGTTTATGGAGAGTTCCTGTACGAGCAAAATTTCCTTTATCGTCAAATTCTAATCCCAGTATTTTGCTGTAGTAATTCATTACAATATTTACAGGACAAACATCAAAAGCTATTCGTTGTTTATTTTGTTCGTATGATATATTTGCAAAACCTCCTAGATTAACACAAGCCTCAAATTCTGAAAAAAGAAACTTGTCACCAATAGGAACTAAAGGCGCACCTTGGCCACCTAAATGAACATCTTGTGTTCTAAAATCGTTAACTACAGTGCAATTTGTTATTTTGAGAATTTCATTTCCATCTCCAACTTGTAACGTATATCCCTGATTAGGTTGATGAAAAACAGTGTGACCATGTGAACAGATGAAATTTATGGTTTTAATAGTATTCTGATCGATAAATTCTTTCGTTTGTTTTCCTAGAAAAGTACCATACTCATTATCTAAAATAGAAATGCCCTCTTTATCTAAATCTATTGCATTCTGAAGTCTAATTTTCCATGCTTCGGAATAAGCAACTGTTTTTGATGATAAAATCTCAAAAAAAGTGTTATCATTTTTTTTGAATTTGACATAAACAAGATCTAAACCATCCAATGATGTTCCAGACATTAATCCAATTGCAAACACAAAATCATCATTCATATCCGTAAAAATATGAAATGTTTACTGAAAATATGCTAATAAAAAAGTATATTTGAGGACATTTATTACGAATTCAATACCCTAAATAAAAATGAATTTTAGTCTTACCGAAGAACATGTAATGATCAGAGATGCAGCTCGAGATTTTGCACAAACAGAATTACTCCCAGGAGTTATAGAAAGAGACAACAAACAAGAATTTCCCGACGAATTGGTTAAAAAAATGGGAGATTTGGGTTTTTTGGGCATTATGGTTGATCCAAAATATGGAGGAAGTGGAATGGATACCCTTTCTTACGTATTAATTATGGAAGAACTTTCTAAAGTAGATGCGTCTGCTTCTGTGATTGTATCTGTAAATAATTCTTTGGTGTGTTATGGTATAGAAGAGTATGGGTCTGAAGAACAAAAACAAAAATACCTAACAAAACTAGTCACAGGAGAATTTATAGGTGCATTTTGTTTAAGTGAACCTGAAGCTGGAAGTGATGCAACTTCCCAAAGAACAACTGCTATAGATATGGGTGATCACTATATTTTAAATGGCACAAAAAACTGGATTACAAATGGAGGACGTTCTGATGTGTATTTGGTAATAGCTCAAACAGATCGAGACAAAGGACATAAAGGAATCAATGTTTTTATTGTAGAAAAAGGAATGGATGGGTTTGACATTGGACCCAAAGAGGATAAACTTGGTATTCGAGGAAGTGATACTCATACCTTACAATTTAATGACGTAAAAGTGCCAAAAGAGAATAGAATTGGTGAAGATGGATTTGGTTTTAAGTTTGCCATGAAAACACTTTCAGGTGGTCGAATTGGTATTGCTGCTCAAGCACTTGGTATAGCCTCTGGGGCTTATGAATTAGCTTTAAAATATTCTAAAGAACGTAAAGCTTTTGGAACAGAAATTTGCAACCATCAAGCCATAGCTTTTAAATTGGCCGATATGTATACAGAAATCACTGCAGCTCGTCATTTAGTAATGAAAGCAGCTTGGGATAAAGATCAAGGAAATAATTATGACATGTCTAGTGCAATGGCAAAACTATTTGCTTCAAAGGTTGCTATGGAGCATACAGTAGAAGCGGTTCAAATTCATGGTGGAAACGGATTTGTGAAAGAATATCATGTGGAAAGATTGATGCGTGATGCAAAAATTACACAAATTTATGAAGGAACTTCAGAAATTCAAAAAATTGTTATTTCAAGGACACTTATAAAAGGTTGATTGTAATTGTATCTCAAAGAAATATCACTTTAAGTAAATTTTACATCATACAATTGAAGTCCTGAGCCTGGAACGATATGTCTAAGAAATTTCCTGTCATTATTTTCTTTTAAAGAATTGATGATAAAATCAATAGATATGTTGTGTTTACCTAGCTCAACAAGAACTCCCATCATTAAGCGTATTTGATATCTAAGAAATCCCATCCCTCTTACTTTAAGCACATAACTAGTTTCAGGAAAGAAATTGGCAGTCAAAATAGTATTTTTCTCAATAGCACAAGAAAGTATATCGCGTTTAAAAACAGTATTTTCTGACGGTTCAGTACAATACTTATGAAAATAATGAGTCCCCTCAAATAGTTTTGCTCCTTTTTGCATCAATTCAATATCTAAGGTATCCTGAAAACCCACCAGAAGCGCTGCTGAAAAAGGATGATTTTTTATTCCATGAGAAAAATAATAATGGTATTCTTTTACTTTTGATGATTGTATAATGTTAAAAGGAGTTGAAATATTGGCTAAAGTAAGTGCTTTTAAATCTGAAGGTGCATTGAAATTAAAGCTCTCTATAAATTCTTTATCTAGTATAGGTTCATTGGTAAATAATTGAAAATAATAAGTGTTTGCAGAAACTTTAGAATCAGTTCTGCTTGAACCTAAGGTCTTAAAATCTTTGTGTAAAAAAACAAATCCTAATGTTTTATCTATCATTTCATGGAGAGACATTACATTTTTTTGTTTTTGCCATCCATGAAAGCGAAAACCCAAGTATTGAATAGAAACGAGATAAGAGTTAGCGTATTTCATCTATCATAAATATACATCAAAAAAAAACCTCATTCGTTAGAATGAGGTTTAAAAGATACTGATGACTCAGTATAAAGAAAGGCAGCGACCTACTCTCCCACATAAAATGCAGTACCATCGGCGCTATTGGGCTTAACTTCTCTGTTCGGAATGGGAAGAGGTGAGCCCCAATGCTATAACCACCCTAAGCTGTTTGAGTTGCTTAAACTCTAAAAGTTAACATATTGGTTTAAATAATATCATAAAGATCATAATAAAAAAAGAGTGTCGTCCCACCCGAAGGTGGGACAGCGTACATAAGTCTATGGGTTATTAGTAATACTCGGCTATGACATTACTGCCTTTACACCTGTATCCTATCAACGTGGTAATCTCCCACGACCCTTTAAAGAAATCTCATCTTGTGGTGGGTTTCGCGCTTATATGCTTTCAGCGCTTATCCCTTCCCGACGTAGCTACCCAGCAGTGCTTCTGGCGAAACAACTGGTACACCAGCGGTCAGTCCAACTCGGTCCTCTCGTACTAGAGTCAGATCCACGCAAATTTCTAACGCCCACAGCAGATAGAGACCGAACTGTCTCACGACGTTCTGAACCCAGCTCGCGTGCCACTTTAATGGGCGAACAGCCCAACCCTTGGGACCTTCTCCAGCCCCAGGATGTGACGAGCCGACATCGAGGTGCCAAACCCCCCCGTCGATATGAGCTCTTGGGGGAGATCAGCCTGTTATCCCCGGAGTACCTTTTATCCTTTGAGCGATGGCCCTTCCATGCGGAACCACCGGATCACTATGCTCTTGTTTCCAACCTGATCGACTTGTAGGTCTCTCAGTCAAGCACCCTTATGCCATTGCACTCTACGCACGGTTACCAAGCGTGCTGAGGGTACCTTTAGAAGCCTCCGTTACTCTTTTGGAGGCGACCACCCCAGTCAAACTACCCACCAAGCACTGTCCTCATCTCTGAGTTAGACTCTAGATAAGCAAAGGGTGGTATTTCAAGGTTAACTCCACAACGCCTAGCGACGCCACTTCATAGTTTCCCACCTATCCTACACATTACTTATCCAAAGCCAATACTAAGCTATAGTAAAGGTTCACGGGGTCTTTTCGTCCCGCTGCGGGTAATCGGCATCTTCACCGATACTACAATTTCACCGAGCTCATGGCTGAGACAGTGTCCAGATCGTTGCACCATTCGTGCAGGTCGGAACTTACCCGACAAGGAATTTCGCTACCTTAGGACCGTTATAGTTACGGCCGCCGTTTACTGGGGCTTCATTTTATTGCTTCGCCGAAGCTAACAACTCCACTTAACCTTCCAGCACCGGGCAGGTGTCAGGCCTTATACATCATCTTTCAATTTAGCAAAGCCCTGTGTTTTTGATAAACAGTCGCCTGGACCTTTTCACTGCGGCCACGCCGTAAAGCGTGGCGACCCTTCTCCCGAAGTTACGGGTCTATTTTGCCTAGTTCCTTAGCCATGAATCTCTCGAGCACCTTAGAATTCTCATCCCAACTACCTGTGTCGGTTTACGGTACGGGTTCTTATAATCTGAAGCTTAGAGGTTTTTCTTGGAAGCTTTTAGGCACACTATCCACGCTGCCGAAGCTTTGTGGTACTATCGTACTTTGCCAAAACCTAACTCTTAATCTGGTTCTATAGCTACATACTTTAACGAACTATTCCGTCAGTTCGCGGTGCTTTCAATACTCCGTCACCCCATCGCAATTATAAGAAGTACAGGAATATTAACCTGTTATCCATCGACTACTCCCTTCGGATTCGCCTTAGGACCCGACTAACCCTCAGCTGATTAGCATCGCTGAGGAAACCTTAGTCTTTCGGTGAGGGGGTTTCTCGCCCCCTTTATCGTTACTTATGCCTACATTTTCTTTTGTAACCACTCCAGCATGCCTTACAGCACACCTTCTACGCAGGTTACAATGCTCCCCTACCACTTGTATATAATACAAATCCATAGCTTCGGTAATATGTTTATGCCCGATTATTATCCATGCAAAACCGCTCGACTAGTGAGCTGTTACGCACTCTTTAAATGAATGGCTGCTTCCAAGCCAACATCCTAGCTGTCTAAGCAGTTTCACCTCGTTTATTCAACTTAACATATATTTGGGGACCTTAGCTGATGGTCTGGGTTCTTTCCCTCTCGGACATGGACCTTAGCACCCATGCCCTCACTGCTGAG
>CALSUE010000001.1:0-62500 GCA_943789455.1 uncultured Flavobacteriaceae bacterium | reverse complement strand
CCTACACGTAGGTGTGTTTCTTCCTGTATAAAAGCAGTTTACAACCCATAGGGCAGTCTTCCTGCACGCGGCATGGCTGGGTCAGAGTTGCCTCCATTGCCCAATATTCCTCACTGCTGCCTCCCGTAGGAGTCTGGTCCGTGTCTCAGTACCAGTGTGGGGGATCCCCCTCTCAGGGCCCCTACTTATCGTTGCCATGGTAAGCCGTTACCTTACCATCTAGCTAATAAGACGCATAGCCATCTTTTACCAATAAATCTTTAATTATAAACCGATGCCGATTTACAATACCATGAGGTATTAATCTTCATTTCTAAAGGCTATCCCTCAGTAAAAGGTAGGTTCTATACGCGTTACGCACCCGTGCGCCGGTCGTCAGCGAGTGCAAGCACTCCTGTTACCCCTCGACTTGCATGTGTTAAGCCTGCCGCTAGCGTTCATCCTGAGCCAGGATCAAACTCTTCATTGTATATTTTAATAATATGTATGAATAAGTTTCAAAAGAATTTGTTTAACGAAGTTAAACATGGTTACTTTACTCTTTGTTTACGCTGTCAATTTCAATATTTTCAATGAACTCATCTAAAGATCTTAAATCGGTGTAATCTCAACCAATAATCCCCCTAAATTTTTGTAGAAATGTTAGACTCGAACTAACAACATTTTCTATCTTTAAATGCCTTCCAAAACCTCTGTGAACTTCGCTTGTTTTTCTAAGCGGTTGCAAATGTAAAAACTATTTTCTAATCAACAAGAAAAAAATAATCTTTTTTTTAATCTTTTTGCAATCCAATACTTCAAACAACTACTAAATATAAATTCGCTGGAAACCTATACCCCAAAACGGGTCGCAAAGATACCATTTATTTGAAAACCTAAACAAGAAAATTGATGATTATTTACAAAGAAATGGTAACTAATTAACCGTCATGTATTTAAAATAAAAAATATTTAATTCTAAAGTTTAAAACTTTGTTTTAATTAATTGTGTTCATCTTACTTTTCTAATATCTTTGCAACTTTATTATAATTAGATACCCAAATAATGATTAAAGTTACTTTACCTGATGGAAGTATTAAAGAATTTGAATCAAATTCTACTCCTTTTGATGTTGCTAGAAGTATAAGTGAAGGATTAGCAAGAAATGTGATCTCTGCGAGCTACAATGGATCAACCATAGAAACGACGACAGCACTTACAACAGATGGAGCTTTAGTTCTCCATACGTTTAATGATGATGAAGGGAAAAAAGCATTTTGGCATTCGTCTGCTCATGTGTTGGCAGAAACAATTTTGGAATTTTACCCAAAAGCTAAATTAACCATTGGGCCAGCTATTGAAAACGGGTTTTATTATGATTTAGATTTAGGTGATGATGTAATTTCTGAAAAAGATTTTCAACAAATTGAAAAAAAGTTTTTAGAATTAGCTAGAGGTAAACATGAATTTAAAATGCGATCTGTTTCTAAAGCAGATGCATTGTCATTATATAAGGAAGAAAATAACCCATACAAAGTAGAATTAATTGAAGGATTGACTGATGGTGATATTACCTTTTGCGATCACAATAACTTTACTGATCTGTGTCGTGGTGGACACATCCCTAATACAGGAATAATAAAAGCAATTAAAATTATGAATGTTGCCGGTGCTTATTGGCGAGGTGATGAAAAAAATAACCAGCTAACTCGCTTGTATGGAATTTCATTTCCAAAGCAAAAAATGCTCACTGAGTATTTAGAGTTGTTAGAAGAAGCTAAAAAAAGAGATCACAGGAAATTAGGAAAAGAATTAGAATTATTTACTTTCTCTCAAAAGGTGGGTGCTGGATTACCCTTATGGCTTCCAAAAGGAGCAGCCCTAAGAAGCAGATTGGAAGATTTCCTAAAGGTAGCTCAAAAAAAAGCGGGTTACGAAATGGTAATGACTCCACATATTGGTCAAAAGGAATTATATGTTACTTCTGGGCATTATGAGAAATATGGAGAAGACAGCTTTCAAGCCATAAAAACTCCAAAAATGGATGAAGAGTTCTTACTAAAGCCAATGAACTGCCCTCATCATTGTGAGATTTACAACTTTAAGCCCTACTCATACAAAGACCTTCCAAAACGTTTTGCAGAATTTGGTACTGTATATCGATATGAACAAAGTGGTGAATTACACGGCTTAACTCGTGCTAGGGGTTTTACTCAGGATGATGCACATATTTTCTGTACTCCTGACCAACTAGATCAAGAGTTTAAAAATGTAATTGATTTAGTGTTGCATGTATTTGGCTCTCTAGGGTTTGAAAATTTTACTGCTCAAGTATCTATAAGAGATAAAAACAATCCTGATAAATACATCGGAGACTCAAAAACATGGGAAATTGCTGAAAATGCAATTATAAGTGCTGCCTCTGATAAAGGATTGAAATATGTTATTGAAGAAGGTGAAGCGGCTTTTTATGGACCCAAATTAGACTTTATGGTAAAAGATGCCTTGGGTAGAAGTTGGCAATTAGGAACGATACAAGTTGACTATAATTTACCTGAACGTTTTGATTTAACCTATAAAGGTGCGGATAATCAACTTCACAGACCTGTGATGATTCATCGAGCACCATTTGGATCAATGGAGCGTTTTATCGCTGTTTTACTAGAGCATACCGGAGGAAATTTCCCTTTATGGCTAATACCAGATCAAGTTATTATTCTCCCTATTAGTGATAAATATCAATTATATACCGAAAAAGTTTTACATTTGTTGGAAAATTCCGAAATTCGCGCCCTTGTTGACAACAGAAGTGAGAAAACTGGTAGAAAAATTAGAGATGCAGAAGTAGGTAAAATACCATTCATGCTGATTGTAGGTGAAAAGGAAGAGAAAGAAGGAACAGTTTCTGTAAGAAGGCATGGAGAGGGAGATATAGGAACCTACAGTATTGAAGATTTTATTTCATTAATAAAAAATGAAATTAGCAAAACAGTAATAGAATTTCAAAATTAGTAAGAACCCTGATAATACAGGATTAAATTTTTAAGTCATAGCAATCAGAAGAAAAAGGTCTAGAGGACCGGCAAGAGTAATCAAAGAAGACCAACATAGAATTAATGACAGAATACGTTTTGTTGATGAAGTTAGGTTGGTAGGAGACAATATTAAGGTAGATGTATATCCATTGGCTGTGGCCAAAGAGATGGCAAAAGAATTGGAATTAGATTTGGTTGAGATTTCACCAAAAGCTGTTCCTCCAGTTTGTAAAATTATTGATTACCAAAAATTCTTATACGAGCAAAAAAAACGAGATAAAGTCATGAAGTCTAAGGCGACTAAAGTGATTATTAAAGAAATTCGTTTTGGACCTCAAACTGATGAGCATGATTATGAGTTTAAGAAAAAACATGCGATAAAGTTTTTACAAGATGGAGCTAAGTTAAAAGCATTTGTCTTCTTTAAAGGAAGATCTATCATCTTTAAAGAGCAAGGTCAAATTCTTCTATTAAAACTAGCTCAAGAATTAGAAGAGTATGGTAAAGTAGAACAATTACCAAAATTGGAAGGTAAACGTATGATTATGTTTATTGCACCAAAGAAAATAAAATAATACTGAAATTTTTTTCAGATAAAGATAATAAGCGAAAATAAAAACGAAGGAGAGATGCCTAAAATGAAAACCAAATCTAGTGCCAAAAAACGATTTAAGTTAACCGGTACTGGAAAAATCAAAAGAAAGCATGCGTTTAAAAGTCACATCTTAACAAAGAAGTCTAAAAAACGTAAGCTTAAATTGACGCATGATACTTTAGTACATAAAGCTGATGCGCCAAACATTAAAAAACAATTAGCTTTAAAATAAGCTTTTGTTAAGGGAATTTAATTATTAACCATGGAGTTAGGCTCAATTAAGTGTTTATTATAGACCGCCTACTACAAAAAACAATTTGAATTATGCCAAGATCAGTAAATTCAGTAGCCTCAAGAAAAAGAAGAAAAAAAATCTTGAAGGCAGCAAAGGGTTACTTTGGACGTAGAAAAAACGTTTACACAGTAGCAAAAAATGCGGTAGAAAAAGCAATGACATATGCTTATAGAGACCGTAAAAACAATAAGAGAAACTTTCGTTCATTATGGGTAATGCGTATTAACGCTGGTGCTCGTTTGCATGGAATGTCTTACTCTCAGTTTATGGGTAAAGTCAAAGCTAATAACATAGAGCTAAATCGTAAAGTTTTAGCTGACTTAGCAATGAATAACCCAGAAGCTTTTAAGGCAATTGTTGAAAAAGTAAAATAAATTATTAATTCGCTTATATTAAAAACCCAAACTTATAGTTTGGGTTTTTTTATTACATTACGTCCTATTAAATAAAAATCATATGAAGTCTATTTACTTGTTTTGTATTGTTCTTTTTACCGTAACTCCGTCTTTTTCTCAACAAAAAGACACCTTATCCATTAAAGGAAGATTTGATGTAATTTACAATACATCAAACTCGTATAAAGAATATAAAATCATAAAAAAAAGTAGACTTAATACTCTAAGAAATAGAGTCTCAGATTCAATTAACCAGTTAAATAATGAACTTGACGTAAAGGGTCAAAAAATAAATAAACTTGAACAAGATTTAAACAATATAAATAAAGTTCTTTTAAAAAATATAGCTGAAAAAACATCTGCTATTCGTTTACAAAATAGCATATTTTTCTTTGGAATAGAATTGGATAAAAGTAGTTATAAGATTATGGCATGGATAACTTTCATCCTTCTTGTTGGTGTATTGTGTTATTTTATTTTTAAGTATAAGAATAGTTATCTAATCATATTGGCTGCTAAAGAAGACCTTTTACAAGCAGAGGATGAATTAGTGAAATTTAAGAAAAAGTCTATAGAAAGTGATCAAAAGCTAAGAAGACAATTGCAAGACGAGATTAACAAACAAAAAGGAGTTTAGGGAGAATTTATTTTTATATACTATCTCCTAGTTCTTTTAACTTTTCTGTATTTTCAGCCAACATAAGTTCATCAATGATTTTTTGAACATCTCCATTTACAATATTAGATAAATCATATAACGTTAATCCAATTCGATGGTCAGTTACTCTTCCTTGTGGATAATTATACGTTCTAATTTTTGCAGAGCGATCTCCTGAAGAGACCATAGAACCTCGTTTTGCAGCATCTTCTGCGTTTTTCTTTGCTAACTCCATGTCATATAAACGAGAACGCAGTACTTTAAATGCTTTTTCTTTATTTTTATGTTGAGATTTTTGATCTTGACATTGTGCTACCAAACCTGTTGGAATGTGAGTTAAACGAACTGCGGAATAGGTTGTGTTTACAGACTGACCTCCTGGACCTGAAGAACAGAAGAAGTCTATTCTTACCTCTTTTGGATTAATTTCAACATCAAATTCTTCAGCTTCTGGAAATACCATACATGTTGCTGCTGAAGTATGAACTCTTCCCTGTGTTTCAGTTTGGGGTACGCGTTGAACTCGATGAACACCAGCTTCAAATTTTAGGGTACCGTATACATCATTACCAGAAACTTCAAATTGAATTTCTTTGAAACCTCCATTAGTTCCTTCACTAAAATCTACTGTAGACACTTTCCAACCTTTACCTTCACAATACTTAGTATACATTCTAAATAGATCACCTGCAAATATACTGGCCTCGTCTCCACCAGTACCTGCACGTAATTCTACGACAGCATTTTTAGAATCTTCAGGGTCTTTTGGAATTAGTAAAAATTTTATTTCTTCTTCTAATTCAGGGATACGATTAGAAGCCTCATCCATTTCCATCTTGGCCATTTCAACCATTTCAGCGTCAGATCCGTCAGCTATTATTTCTTTGGCCTCTTCAATATTATTTAACAAGATTTGATACTCTTCACCTCTTTTAACAACATTTCCTAGATCTTTATACTCTTTACTTAATAGCGCATATCGTTTTTGATCCATAATGATTTCTGGCTGGATAATTAAATCCGAGACCTCATCATAGCGTTGCTTAATAATTCTGATTTTATCTAACATTGGGTAACTTTTCTTAGAAGCTAAATTACAATTTTTATGAGGTTAATTGGTTTAAAAGTAGCATTAAATACTAATACTCAAATACTCCATAATCACTTTTAATCGTTAATTTTTTTACATCAGAGGCTTCTACTCTACCAATAATTTTTGCATCTACTTGATAAGATTTAGAAATATTTATGATGTCCTCTGCAACTTCAGGTGAGGTGTAAATTTCCATTCTATGCCCACAATTAAAAACCTGATACATTTCTTTCCAATCTGTTTTAGATTGCTCTTGAATTAGTTTAAACAGTGGTGGAACTGAAAACATATTATCTTTTACAACATGTAAGTTATCTATAAAGTGTAATATTTTTGTTTGTGCGCCACCTGAACAATGTATCATTCCATGAATAGATTCAGAAGTATATTTAGATAAGATTTCTTTAATAATAGGTGCATATGTTCTTGTTGGAGACAACACTAACTTACCTGCATTGAGGGGAGAGTTTTCTATTTGATCTGTTAATTTTATAGCTCCTGAATACACCAAATCTTGTGGCACAGTAGCATCAAAACTTTCAGGATATTTATGTGCTAAATACTTATCAAAAACATCATGCCTAGCAGATGTTAATCCATTAGAACCCATACCTCCATTGTACTGGGTTTCATAAGAAGATTGGCCAAAGGATGCTAAACCTACGAGTACATCCCCCGCTTTTATGTTTGAATTATCAATTACATCTGATCGTTTTATTCTAGCTGTGACTGTAGAATCTACAATGATTGTTTTTACCAAATCTCCAACATCAGCTGTTTCCCCACCGGTTGAATGTATGGTAACTCCAAACTTTTTTAAGTCTTCAATTAACTCTTCTGTACCATTGATAATAGCCGATAAAACCTCACCAGGTATTTTACTTTTATTTCTACCAATTGTGGAGGATAGCATGATGTTATCTGTTGCACCAACACAAAGTAGATCATCTATATTCATGATTAATGCATCTTGGGCTATCCCTTTCCAAACGGATAAATCTCCTGTTTCTTTCCAATACATGTAAGCTAAAGATGATTTTGTTCCTGCACCATCTGCATGCATGACTAAACAATAATCATCATCGTTTGTTAAATAATCTGGAACTATTTTACAAAATGATTTTGGAAACAATCCTTTATCAATATTTTTTATAGCATTGTGAACGTCTTCTTTGGAAGCTGAAACACCTCTTAGAGCATATCTTTTTGAAACTTCTTGACTCATCTTTTAATAAGGATTTTGCACAAAAGTACGGATTGTTTTCTTTTTCCATATTAAAATTTGAAAACGAAATCGTTGTAGTATTTTTTTGTCCAAAAAAAATGTTTTTAAATTCTCAAAATTTGCTTATTTTTTTACAGAAAAACAATTCTAATACGCTCTTTTTTAGCAATTTAATAATTGTGAATAAAGTTTTTAAAAAAACTTGATTTTCAGTTAATTTTATAAGATTACAAACCTTATTTCGTTATATATTTGTAATCTAAATTAACTCACTAAACTTAAATATGAGCAAGTCTAAATTAGAGTACATTTGGTTAGACGGTTACTATCCAACTCAAAACATGCGAAGCAAGACTAAAGTCGAAAATGATTTTAGCGGAAAATTAGAAGATTGCCCTATATGGTCTTTTGATGGTTCATCAACTAAACAAGCATCTGGAGGTTCTTCGGATTGTTTATTAAAACCTGTTGCAATATATCCTGATCCAGCAAGAAGAGATGGATTTTTAGTTATGACGGAAGTTTTAAATGCTGATGGAACTCCTCATGAGTCTAATGGTAGAGCTACGATAGAAGATGAAGATAATGACTTTTGGTTTGGTTTTGAGCAAGAGTATTTTATTATGGATACCAAAACACAACTACCTCTTGGCTTTCCAATAGGTGGATATCCTGCTCCTCAAGGAATGTATTACTGCTCTGTAGGTGGAAAAAATACTCATGGAAGAGATTTAGTTGAAAAACACGCAGATTTATGTATTGATGCTGGATTAAACTTTGAAGGAATCAATCAAGAAGTTGCTTCTGGACAGTGGGAATTTCAATTATTTGCAAAAGGAGCAAAAAAAGCTGGTGATGAAATATGGATTTCTCGTTATTTATTAGACAGATTAACTGAACAATATGGTTACTACATCGATTACCATCCAAAACCTTTAGGGAAAGATTTAGATTGGAATGGTTCTGGTATGCATGCAAACTTCTCTAATACTGTTTTAAGAACTTGTGGTTCTCAAGAAACTTATGAGAAGATATGTGAAGCATTTAGACCAGTAGTTAAAGAACATATTGCTGTATATGGAGAGTTTAATGATCAACGTTTAACTGGTGACCATGAAACTGCAGCTATAACTGATTTTTCTTATGGAGTATCTGATAGGGGTGCATCAATTAGAATTCCAATTATTACCGTTGAAAAAGGCTGGAAAGGTTGGCTAGAAGATAGAAGACCGGCATCTAATGGAGACCCATATAAAATAGCAGGAAGAATTATAAAAACTGTAAAATCTGCTAACATTAGCTAACAGATTTTTTGAAAATTATATAAAACCACAAATTTATTTTTGTGGTTTTTTTTTATCTAATAGTTTGATACAGGAACAAAGCATAAAATAGCAGAAGAATAACTCCACTCTTACGTTCTAATTCCATTTTCTTGGGAAGAAAAACTAAAACAAGTAATAATAGAGAAACTCCTAGCATCCAATAAATATCATTAGTGTATAATGTACTATCATTTGCAGAAATTGGAGTGATGATAGAGGTAATACCAATAACAGCCAAAATATTAAATATATTAGATCCAATAAGGTTACCTATAGATATTGACTTTTCTTTTTTGAGGACGGCAATAATTGAAGCAGCTAATTCAGGAATGCTAGTCCCAACTGATACGACAGTAACTCCTATGAGCCTCTCTCCAACTCCAAGAGTGATTGCTAAATCTGTAGCTCCTGTAATTAACATTTCTGAACCTCCCCACAATCCAATACTACCCAGAAGTAAAAGAATAACTGTTTTGAATTTTGATAAGATTAAAATATCTTCTGTTGCAGCATCCTCAATAACTTGTTTTTGAAATTTGAGAAGATAAATTAGAAAAATCAATAAAAAAGAAAATAAAAAAACACCTTCCATGAAAGATATTAAATAATCATTTAAAAGAAAAAAGTAAAGCATTAATGATCCAATCATCATTATTGGCCAATTAATAGTGTAAAAAACTTTTTGAACTGCTATTTTGGAAATTAATAATGTGATTCCTAAAACCAAAGCTAAATTGGCAATATTAGAGCCGATAACATTACCTAAGGCTAAATCTGAATACCCATTTAAAGCAGCTTTAATACTTACAATTAGTTCAGGGGCAGAAGTAGCAAAAGAAACCACTGTCATACCAATAATAATTTTGGGAATTTTTAGGCCTAAGGAAATAGAAATTGACGATTTAAGTAACCAATTTCCACCTAAAATTAGTAAAACTAAACCACTTATAATAAATAGAAAATTCATGATTTATTTTTTTTGCACGAAGATACATTTTTAAACGTTCTTGATGTAAAAAAAGATAGAATTGAGTAAAAAAAGCTCTTTATAGGGCTATTTTATTAAAAAATAGCGTGAAAAGGCTTTATTTTATTACATAATATAATACTATATAGTCAAATTAGTTTAATTTATAAACATGTTTGTAGTAAATTACATTACATATATAAATAAAATTACACTATTTGATAATAAATGTAAAATTAATTACATCTTTTCTATTGTTTTTACTTGTTAGATATGATTGCATTAGCATATATTGATTAAACAATTCTAGAATTACTAATTATTAATCTTTAAAAACAAAAAAAACATGATCACATTTGCCTTAAAAATTATTGAATTATCACTTAACCTTTTATCATATTTAATATTCTAGAATACAATTATTATGAAACTGAAACTAACGAATTTATACTAAATTAATTATTAAGAAGAATATAACATTAAAATGGACTTCCTTACTTTAAAAAAAGTGTTGCGATTCTAACACTATTATTTTTCATTATATTTGAATAAGAACATTTATTAAATGAAAAAAGAAATTTTTAAATTATTAGCAAAGCTTAACAAAGCTATTCTTCCTTCTTTCACAAAAAAAAGATTGGATCTTGCTAAAGCATCAAAAATTCAGCTAGCTATTGTTGGATGGAGAAGTTTTGTAACACTAAATTCTTTAGATTAAAATTTACGAATATGAAAACAGAATACTTAAAAATATATACGAGTTCACTAATTATCATTAATGGCATAAGAAACCTATTAGCAGAAAATAACATTACCTCATTGGTCAAAAACCATCCTGAATCTGCTAGATTAGCAGGTTTTGGCTCAATAATGGATTCAGTAGAATTATATATACTTAAAAAAGATTTAGAAAAATCTGAACCTATTCTGAATGCTTTCAAAAAAGAAATAAATTCATAAAAAAAGACAGTCAAGACTTTCTAAATAAGAAAAACACTACTATATTTGCACCCGAAATTGGCCATGTGGCGCAACTGAATAGCGCACTTGATTACGGCTCAAGAGGTTACAGGTTTGAATCCTGTCATGGTCACGAATAAATAGTACAATTAAAAAAACGCCAAGCTTGCTTGAGCGTTTTTTTGTTTGTGCTATTTTCAAAGCGGAGCTTTATCAGGATCAGCGAAGCTACTCCTCAACATAAAAGAAAAACTTTTTTACGTATCGCCAAGCTTACTTGAGTGTTTTTTTTGTTTGTGCTATTTTCAAGGCGGAGCTTTATCAGGATCATAAAATAATCCTGTCATGGTCACGAATAAATAGTATGATAATTATACTAATCCAATGATTGATTGTACAATTCCTCAAATTCAAATCTTGAAACGGGCTTAGACCTTATTCTAGCAATTGAATCGCAATATATTTCAAAATATGCTAACGAGTATTGAGACATACTTTGGTTAGAATAGTTAGAAATTAAATTTACTGTATAATGATTTTTAGAAACAGAATCTAACTTTTCATTAATTAAAAATGCTTTAACAGCAACTTTTAAACCTGCATTTTTAAAAACCTTTTGAACATCATCATCAAATCTTTTTAAAATAATAGGTTTTATTAATTGATTATTATCATCTAAAAAATTACAGCTATTATTTTGATTACAACTGAAAATAAAAAAACAAAGGACTAAAACTATTTGTGAATTGATTTTTAAATTTTGAAACATCATAATATATTAGTTTGAAATAAAACTGATAAATTTACTATCCTAAATATCTTCTTAAGGCTACCCTGTGCTGAGAATTACTCTTATCGTAATTAGTAACAAGAAGCTCTAAAATTTCGGGAGATTTATTACCTATATCTGATTTTTTTGAGTATTTAGATACATATAGGTTAAAAATATCTTGCTCTTTCTCAAATATTAAAAAGTGTTGAGCATTTAATTCTGTAAAAGAAATCTGATTTCCGTTAAAAGCGTTTGAATCATCTTTTTTGAAAGGAGAAAAATCAAAATACTTAAAAATATTTTCCATCTTATATTAATTCTGCAGAAAGTCCTAAACTTAACAATTTAGAGCAACGAGGTTTTAATTCTTTAAGTTCTCCTGTTTTTACTGTACATTTTCCTTTAAAATGAACCAACCAAGTACATTGTTCTGCTTGCTCCTCTGTGTGTTCACAAACACTAATTAAAGAATTTATAACAAAATCAAATGTATTTACCTCATCATTATGAAGCACAATGTGATGTTGATTAACTTTCTTTTCTAAAACAACTACTTCTTCTTTAATTTTTTCTTTTGTACTCATCTTTACAAATTTATGAAAAAAAATTTATGGTTTCATATACTTTAGGGCTACCCAATTATTCTTTTGAATCATTTTATCTAAAACTAATCCATACTTAATAACTTCACTTTCAATAATTGAAATGTCTTCTTTGTAAAACCCACTGAGTAATAAAACCCCATTTTCACTCAAACAATCTGTATATATTTTCATATCAGAGAGCAAAATATTTCTATTAATATTGGCGATAACAACATCATATTCTTTTCCTTTCAATAAGGAGGAATCACCCTCTAAGACATTGATATGCTTACAACCATTTCTTTGAACGTTCTCTAAGGAGTTTTGATAACACCAACTATCTATATCTATGGCATCTGTAGGCTGGGCTCCTTTCATTTCAGCAAAAATGGCTAAAATTCCAGTTCCACATCCCATATCAAGTACTTTTTTATTTTTAAGATCTAGTGCTAATAAATGTTGAACCATCATATGAGTTGTTTCATGATGACCCGTTCCAAAACTCATTTTAGGTTCTATGACTATATCAAAATTCAAGGAAGGATTTTCATGAAACGGAGCACGAATACTAACTTGCCCATTTACCTGAATTGGATTAAAATTTTTCTCCCATTCTTTATTCCAATTCGTTTGCTCAATTTCATTATATTTAAATGTAATATCAAACTCATTAGAGTTTAAAAGATATAGATCCTCAACTTTATTAGAATTCCAATCTTTTTTTTGAATGTATGCTACTACACCATTTTCATTTTCTACAAAACTTTCAAAGCCTATATACCCTAGCTGAGCAATAAGCATCTCTGTTGCCGACTCTTTTGGTGATACAATAAAATCGTAAGCTATGTAAATGGAATCCATTACAATAAAAAATTAAAAAGCAGTGATAATTCCTGTAAAGTCAGTTGCTTTCAAAGAAGCACCTCCAATTAATCCACCATCTACATCTTCTTTAGAGAAAATTTCTTTGGCATTCGTTGGCTTTACACTTCCTCCGTATAAGATAGAAACATTTTCAGCAACAGATATACCATAAGTAGACACCAATAAACTTCTAATATAAGCATGCATTTCTTGAGCTTGTTCTGGGCTTGCAGTTTCCCCTGTTCCAATGGCCCAAACCGGCTCGTATGCCAATACAATATGCTCCCATGAGGCTGCATTTAAAGAAAGAACAGTATTTTTTAATTGACTTTCTACAACTTTAAAATGATTCCCTGATTTACGATCTTCTAATAATTCGCCAAAACAAAAAATTATTTCCAAATTATTTTCAAGAGCGGATGCTACTTTCTCGGTTAAGATTTGATCATCTTCACCAAAGTAGGTTCTTCTTTCTGAATGCCCTAAAATTACAGATTTCACGCCCACATCATTTAGCATAGCTGCAGAAATCTCTCCAGTAAAAGCTCCATTTTTAGCTTGGTGCATATTCTGAGCTGCAACTTCAATTACAGAGTCTTCAGTTAATGCTACCGCAGATGTTAAATTAATAGAGGTAGGTGAAATTAGAACTCTACAATTATTGAAACCTCTTCTAAGGCTTTATTTAAGTCATTAATTAATTCGGTTGTTTGTGTTGCATCATTATTCATTTTCCAATTTCCTGCAACAATATTATTTCTCATATTTTTATAATTTTAAAAGCGGCTAAATTACTTAATTTTAAGGGCTTTAAGAATGTTTTTGCTTGTAATTTTTGTTGCCTTAAATAAAGTGATTTCTCCAAATTCATCAACAACCACATATCTAGGAATCCACCACAAGCCTAAGAACCTTCCAAACGCTCCTTTTTTACCCTCAGCCATATAATAATGATCTCCTATTATCTTCAGACGATCTATAGCTTTTATCCAACGTTCTTTACTTTTATCGAGTGAAAGAAAAACAAAATGAACTTTAGGGTTTTCTTGTTGTAATTGTTTTAGTTCTGGTAAAGTAATGATACAGTCTTTACACCAGGAGGCCCATATGTCTATTAAAATTTTATTTCCTTGGTGTTTTTTTAAAATCTTTTGAAATGTTACGTCTTGTTGTGAAATACTAACAAATTTTTCATTTAATGCTTCTTTTGAAAAGCGAGTAGGATTGTGACAACCGATAATAAGAAATAAGAATAATAAACCCAGTCGTTTCATTCTATTTATTTAAGTCTAATTCTAGGATCTAACCAACTGTACATAACATCTACCAATATATTAATGATGATAAACAAAGTGGCTATTACCAAAACACTTCCCATAATTATGGGTAAATCTAGTGTGTTTAAAGCATTAACAATTTCTTTTCCAAGCCCATTCCAGTTAAAAATATACTCAACGAATACAGCTCCCGCCAACATAGAAGCAAACCAACCTGATACAGCTGTTATTACAGGGTTTAATGCATTTTTTAATGCATGGTTTTTGATTACTTGATACTTTGTTAACCCTTTGGCTTTTGCTGTTCTAATATAATCTTGACTTAGAACTTCTAATAATGAATTTCTCATTAATTGAATGATAACAGCTAATGGTCTAATCCCTAAAACTATACCTGGAAGTATCAAGTTTTTCCATTGCATAGTTATTTGTTCCCCGAAATCATCAACAACGTATAAACTCCCAGTCATTTCTAAACTCGTATAATTATGTAAAAGAAAACCAAATATCCAGGCAAATAAAATTGCAGAAAAAAATGAGGGAACACTCATTCCAAAAGTACTGATTACAGCAATTACTCTATCTAACCAGGTATCTTTATAAATGGCTGATAAAATACCAAACAAGATTCCAATACCAATGGCTATAGAAATTGCGAATAGCGCTAAAACAGCAGTATTAGGAAGGGTTTCAATTATAATCTCTGACACCTTCTTCCCGTTTTTTTGAAATGATTCTCTTAAGTAAGGGTATTTTAAAACTAGAGTAGATTCACCAATACGGAAAAGTGTCTTATAGGAATATTTACCATGACTTAAAAAAGTATAATCTTCAGTTTTACTTGAATGAATTGATAGCGGAGATACATCATTTAAATAATAAAGATATTGAGTGGTTAAGGATTGATCAAAACCATATTTCTTTCTTATATTTTTCAGTTGCTCAGAATCTTCCCTCTGATCTAGCATCATTCTTGCTGGATCTCCAGGCAAAACATTAAATAATAAGAAAATGACAGTAACAACTCCAAAAAGTGTTAAAACCCCATAAAAAAACTTATTAAATATAAATTGTATCATATAGAATGACTCTTAAACAAAGATAACAGAAAGTCTTAAAAATATGTACCTTTGTATAACTTTTAAAAAGACAGATGACGACAGCAGAGATTCTAACTCAGATTCAAAAAAAGAAATCATTTCTATGCATTGGTTTAGATGTAGATCTAAATAAAATCCCATCTTTTCTTTTAGAAAAAGAAGACCCTATTTTTGAGTTTAATAAAGCCATTATTGATGCCACTCATCATTTATGTGTCGCCTACAAACCCAATACAGCTTTTTATGAAGCCTACGGAATTAAAGGATGGATTTCTCTAGAAAAAACCATTAAGTACATCAATCAAAATCATCCAGATATCTTTACAATAGCAGACGCAAAGCGAGGAGATATTGGAAATACATCCAGCATGTATGCTAAAGCTTTTTTTGAAGATTTATCTTTTGACAGTATCACTGTTGCTCCCTACATGGGAAAAGATTCAGTAGAGCCATTCTTAGCCTTTAAAAACAAACACACAATTTTACTCGCGCTAACCTCTAATGCCGGTGCTTTTGATTTTCAGACCAAAGAAATTGATGGAAGAGAAGTTTATAAACAAGTTTTAGAAACTTCTAAAACTTGGAAAAATGCTGAAAATTTAATGTATGTAGTAGGTGCTACTAAAGCATCCTATTTAGCAGATATCAGAAAAATTATTCCTGATTCATTTTTATTAGTACCTGGTGTAGGTGCACAAGGAGGAAATTTACAAGATGTGTGTAAATACGGGATGAACAATCAAGTTGGATTATTAATCAATTCGTCTCGTGGGATACTTTATGCTTCAAAAGAAATAGATTTTGCAAAAGCTGCCTCAAAAAAAGCGGCTGAACTTCAGGCTCAGATGGCTGAAATTTTAAATTAATTCAACTTTAAAAATTGACATTTTAATTCCCAAAATTATTTTTTAATAATTTCTTTGGTATATACACCTAATTTAGATTCAAATCTTAAGAAATAAATTCCAGATTTAAATGAAGAAATATCAAATATAGAATCTGTTTCAGAAAGTGTATACGCTGCTAATTTTCGACCTAGCGTAGAGTAAATTTTTAATTTTGTCCCTATTAAATGCCTTGGAACTTTTACTTTTATATTATTGTCTGTAGGATTTGGATAAATAACCATAGCTTCCATGGAAGAATCTTGTAGAGACAAAGAACTTTCCTCATAAACTCTAACGTAATCGATTTCCATGATAGCCTCGGAAAAGTTGCTAGGAATATTACCTCCTAGATTTCCTCCCATTGCTATATTTAACAGTAAATAATGTGGATTATCGTAAGGGATTTCCTGAGAATTTTCTCTTTCAAAAAAGACAACATCATCTAATAAAATTTGAATAGTATTCTCTGTCCAGATTAGTGAGTACATATGATATTCACCACTAGTATCAGAAACATATGTGGTACCTCCTTCGTTTTGATAACTATTGGTGTTGGAATTGGAATAATGAAGATGACCAATAAGGTTGGTTTTATTCCATCCATTTTGTTCCATAATATCAATTTCTCCACAAACAGGCCAACCAACACTTCCATAGGTATTGCCAAAATAATTACCTGTTTCATTAATATTAGCTCCTAATGTCCATATTGCTGGCCAAGTTCCGGCTTCTGCGGGTAATTTAGCCCGCACATCTACCCTTCCATATTGAAATGCAAATTTTGAATTTAATCTGGCTGATGTATAAGGTTTGGTTGAGTTATTATAAGTAAAGTTCTCTCTGATCGCTTTAATCTTTAATGAACCATTATTAACATATGAATTTGATATTCGACTAGTGTAGTGTTGAAGTTCTCCATTGGCCCAATCTGTGCCATTTATAATTGGAATAACCTGATGATGCCATTTATTTGAATCTAATGCTCCTGAATAGTTAAATTCATCCGACCAAACTAGGGTATTAAAAATAGGATCATCATCACCCTCTGATTCTTCAAAAATAAAATCATCAACAAAGGCTTCAACATGATCAAAATTATTTTCTCCATTTACTTGAATTAACACTCTATTAAAATCTGTTCTAGTGATTGGTGCTGGTGAAGAAGGATCCAGATTGATGTAATTATCATTTTCAAAATCAAAAGTAATTTCTTGCCATTGATCTAAAGAAATATACTTTATAATTTCACTTTGAGTAGTCCAGGGTTGTGGAAGAGAACCATTTTGAAGCTTTACAGAAACTTTATTAGTTTGATTCCCTGTTAAGCCAATTGAGGGCACATAAATTTTGAAAGTAAATGAATTCTTTAAAGACAAATCTAAATTCTCATTCGTATCAAAACGAACATTTGCATACTGGCCACCAATGTCATTATATTTTAAGACTTTGCTAGAGGTGTTTAACCCCTGAACATAAGGGTTTGCATACGAACTATTTACAATACAGTCATCACCTACCCATGAATCAATGGTGCCATTTCCTTCAAAATCATCCTCAATATTTTGGGAAAACAAAGGAGAGCATAGGAAATAAATTATTATTAATAAGTAGTGTCGCATGTTTAATTTTTTTTCAAAAATAGCACAGGAATTTGAATTTCCATAAATAAATACCCATACAAATACCAAACAATAAAGATTAATTGAAAGAGTCTGTATTTTTGTTGTAGCCATAAGGGCAATGCTTACAGCCGCTTTTACAACAATACCCTCTTTTTAAATGATATTTTTCTGTAAAAACTCTATACCCTTGTTCATTGAAGTAGAAGTCTTCTTGAGTGAGTTCTATTTTTTTATTATGCATACTTAAAAGTACTAATATAGCGTACTCTGAAAAATATTTTATGTGCTATCTACTTTTTTAAATTTGGAGGATACGCTGAAATAATCTTATTCACAAATTCATTAATGCGTTCCTCTTTTTTATCAATATTACTCATCTTCATAGCTCCAGATCCAATTCCCTGCCAAATGAGTTCATTTTTATTTTTATCAATAAAATCAATAAATAAGGTTCCCTCTGTGTATTGGTTAATATTAAGGTTATTACTCCCAAAAAACCATGGGTTATATCCCCAACCAAAACCATATCCAAAGTTATTATTAGAAACATTAACTTGTTCTCTAGATTTTGTAAAAATACTAATCAAGAGATCAGGATTTTCTGACTTACTGAAACCTTTTTCAACTAATTGACCTTCAATAGCACGCATGATTCGTTTTTTATCAAGATCAGAAACAGAAGCTTTATCTATACCTTTTTTATAAAAAGCAAATGTCTTATAGGTTGAAAAATCTACTTTCGTATCATAGTCTGAAACAACTTTCACAGTAGAGCAAGAGTATAAAAATACTGAACTCAATAAAATAAATAATTTAACTATTTTCATAAAACTAATTTTTAAGATTCTCAAATAATGAAGGATTTACTTTATTTGGAATGGTTACTATTAACTTTTTTTCATTTTTCATAGCCCTTTTTATTGCAAAAATAGCCTCGTCATTTCTTGCCCAGCTTCTTCTTGCTATACCATTATTAACATCCCAGAAAAGCATAGATTTTAACCTTTTAGATGCTGCTTTACTACCATCAATAAGCATGCCAAAACCACCGTTAATCACCTCACCCCAGCCTACTCCACCACCATTGTGAATAGAAACCCAAGTTGCCCCTCTAAAACTATCTCCAATAACATTTTGAATAGCCATGTCTGCTGTAAAACTAGATCCATCATATATATTTGAGGTTTCTCTAAAAGGAGAATCTGTTCCAGAAACATCATGATGATCTCTACCTAAAACTACAGGACCTATTTTACCTTTTTTAATAGCCTTGTTAAATGCTTGGGCTATTTTAATTCTTCCTTCGGCATCTGCGTATAAAATTCTTGCCTGAGAACCAACAACTAAATCATTTTCTTGAGCGCCCTTAATCCATTGAATATTGTCAGCCATTTGTTGTTGAATCTCTAATGGAGAATTTTTCTTAATTTCTTCTAAAACTTCACATGCTATGATGTCTGTTTTTTCTAAATCTTTTGGATTTCCGGAAGTGCAAACCCACCTAAAAGGACCAAATCCATAATCAAAACACATGGGACCCATGATATCTTGCACATAACTTTGATATCTAAAATCAATACCATTTTCAGCCATAATATCTGCTCCTGCTCTACTGGCTTCTAATAAAAAAGCGTTTCCATAATCAAAAAAATAAGTTCCTTTGGCAGTATGATTATTAATTGCTCTTGCATGTCTTCGAATAGTTTCTTGTACCTTTTCTTTGAATAAAACTGGGTTTTCAGCCATCATTATATTTGCAGCTTCAAAAGAGATATCACACGGATAGTAACCGCCTGCCCATGGGTTATGAAGCGAGGTTTGATCAGAACCTAAATCAATATGAATATTTTCAATATCAAACTTCTCCCAGACCTCTACAATATTTCCAAGATAAGCGAGAGATACTGTTTCTTTATTTTTTTTAGCTAATCTAACTCTAACCACCAGCTTATCTAAATCCGTTATTTTTTCATCAATCCATCCTTGATCTAAACGAACCTGAGTGATTTTGGGGTTTACTTCTGCACACACTGTAATACATCCAGCTATATTCCCTGCTTTGGGCTGCGCTCCACTCATACCACCCAAACCTGCCGTAACAAATAAATTTCCTTCAGGAGATTTTCCAATCTTCCGAAAAGCATTAAGAACAGTAATGGTTGTTCCGTGAACTATACCTTGAGGTCCTATATACATATAACTCCCAGCTGTCATTTGCCCATATTGACTAACCCCTAAAGCATTCATTTTTTCTAAATCATCTGTTTTAGAATAATTAGGTATTGTCATTCCGTTGGTAACCACAACTCTTGGTGCATTTTTACCAGATGGAAACAATCCCATGGGATGTCCAGAGTACATCGCTAGAGTTTGTTTTTCTGTCATTTGAGACAGATATTTCATAGTCAATAAATATTGTGCCCAATTTTGAAAAACAGCACCATTTCCTCCGTAAGTAATTAATTCGTGAGGATGTTGAGCTACAGCTGGATTTAAATTATTTTGAATCATCAGCATGATGGATTTTGCTTGTTCACATTTTCCAGGATACTCAGAAATTGGTCTTGCATACATCTCATAACTAGGGCGAAAACGATACATATAAATACGACCATATGTTTTCAATTCTTCAGCAAACTCAGGGAGTAATAATTCATGATGTTTTACATCAAAATAGCGTAATGCATTTCTTAATGCCAACTCTCTTTCAAATTCAGATAAAATCTCTTTTCTTTTAGGAGCGTGATTTACAGAGTTTTCATAGGCTCTTAGAACAGGCAAAAAATCTGGTATACCTTCTTCTATTTTCTCTTTGAATGTCATAAGAATAGTAATGATTGAAAAATAATATATACAAATATAATTGTTTTTTAAAATGATTGATTTTTATACCCTCAAAAAAAACCTATATTTTTTGAAAATTTCGTAAATTGCATAGAACAAATCAAGTGTTTTTTACGAATAGTGTTTTTTTTGAATCAATTCCTCTTCAATAACATAAAAGATTTTCAAAAATCTCTTGATTAAAATCTCATATATTATTTACATATGGAAAAAATAACTCCTTACAAACCCAAAAATAAAGTTAGAATAGTAACTGCTGCTTCATTATTTGATGGTCATGACGCTGCAATTAATATTATGCGGAGAATAATTCAATCTACGGGTGTAGAGGTAATCCATCTAGGGCATGACAGAAGCGTTGAAGATGTAGTGAATACTGCCATACAAGAAGACGTTAATGCCATTGCAATGACCTCTTATCAAGGAGGACATAATGAGTATTTTAAATACATGTTTGACTTGCTAAAAGAAAAAAATGCAAGTCATATAAAAATTTTTGGAGGCGGAGGTGGCGTTATTCTTCCTGCGGAAATTAAAGATTTAATGGAATACGGAATTACTCGAATATATTCACCAGATGATGGAAGAGAAATGGGGCTTCAAGGAATGATTAATGATTTGGTTCAGCAATCAGATTTTGCTATTGGTGATAAATTAGATATAGACATTAATCATTTGAATAAAAAGAAAGTTGGTAGCATAGCACGAATTATTTCATCTGCTGAAAATTTTCCGGAATTGGCTAAAAAAACATTGTCTAAGATTCATGAAAAAAATAAATTATCCACTATTCCTGTTTTAGGAATAACCGGAACTGGTGGCTCTGGAAAATCTAGCTTAGTTGACGAATTAGTGCGTAGATTCTTAATGGATTTCCCGAAAAAAACAATTGGAATTATTTCTGTTGACCCTTCTAAACGAAAAACCGGAGGAGCCCTTCTGGGTGACAGAATAAGAATGAATGCTATTAATAATGATCGTGTTTATATGAGGTCTTTGGCTACTAGGCAGTCAAATTTAGCTTTATCTAAATATGTAAATGAGGCGATAGAAGTGTTGAAAGCTGCAGCATTTGATTTAATTATTTTGGAGACCTCTGGTATTGGACAATCTGATACCGAAATAATTGAACATTCAGATACTTCTTTATACGTAATGACTCCTGAGTTTGGAGCCGCAACACAATTAGAAAAAATTGACATGTTAGATTTTGCAGATCTAGTTGCCATCAATAAGTTTGACAAACGAGGAGCCTTAGATGCTGTTCGTGATGTTAAAAAACAATATATGCGCAATAATGATTTATGGCATATTCATATAAATGACATGCCTGTTTTTGGAACGATAGCCTCTCAATTTAACGATCCCGGCATGAATTCGCTTTACAAAGCCGTTATGAAGAAACTGGTTGAGAAAACGGGGGTGAATTTAAATTCTACCTCAGATATAATTCAAGAAATGTCTGAGAAAATTTTTATTATTCCACCAGCTCGTGTGCGGTATTTATCTGAAATAGCAGAAAATAATAGAGCTTATGATAAAAAGGAACGAAGTCAAGTAGAAGTTGCTCAAAAATTATTCGGAATCTATAAAACAATAGACACTGTACTCAGCACAAACTCATTATTTATAAATCAAAAAGAAATCCTAACAAAAACAGGGTTAGATCATAAAAACATTCTAGACAAAACTCCAAAAAATGAATTGCCTTTCATAAAATTATTAATCAAACAGTTTGAAAAAGTAAAAATGGATTTAGATCCCTACAATTGGGAAATTATCCTTGGCTGGTATGATAAAATTGAGCGATACAAAGCCCCCATTTACACTTTTAAAGTAAGAGATAAAAATATTAATATAGAAACATACAGTGAGTCATTGTCTCATTCTAAAATACCAAAAATATCACTCCCTAAATATGAAGCATGGGGAGACCTATTAAGATGGAACTTGCAAGAAAATGTTCCAGGAGAATTTCCTTTTACAGCAGGATTGTATCCTTTTAAGCGAACTGGAGAAGACCCTACCAGAATGTTTGCCGGTGAGGGTGGTCCTGAGAGAACCAATAGACGTTTTCACTATGTTAGTTTTGGACTAAAAGCAAAACGATTATCTACTGCCTTTGATTCTGTGACCTTGTATGGAAATGATCCAGGACATAGACCTGATATTTATGGGAAGATTGGAAATGCTGGTGTTTCTATTTGTTGTTTAGATGATGCTAAAAAATTGTATTCTGGATTTGACTTAAGTCATCCTATGACCTCGGTTTCCATGACCATTAATGGGCCAGCACCAATGTTGTTGGGTTTTTTCATGAATGCTGCAATAGATCAAAATTGTGAAAAATATATTAAAGAAAATAAATTAGAAAAAAAGGTTGAATCTTTATTGAAAGAAACCTATGATTCAAAAGGGTTAAAAAGACCTTTATATCAGGGAGAATTGCCTAAAGGGAATAATGGATTAGGATTATTATTATTGGGAATTACTGGAGATAAGGTATTACCAATTAAAGTGTACGAACACATTAAAAAGGAAACCCTAATTCAAGTAAGAGGAACAGTACAAGCAGATATTTTAAAAGAGGATCAAGCACAAAACACCTGCATATTCTCTACAGAATTTGCTTTAAGATTAATGGGAGATGTTCAAGAATATTTTATTAAAAAACAAGTCCGTAATTTTTATTCAGTTTCAATTTCCGGCTATCATATAGCTGAAGCAGGGGCAAATCCAATTACGCAATTAGCTTTAACATTATCAAATGGGTTTACATATGTAGAATACTATCTTTCTAGAGGAATGGATATTAATAAATTTGGGCCAAACTTATCCTTTTTCTTTTCAAATGGCATAGATCCTGAATACGCAGTGATTGGAAGAGTTGCGAGAAAAATTTGGGCTAAAGCATTAAAACATAAATATAACGCAAATTCAAGGGCACAAATGCTCAAGTATCATATTCAAACCTCTGGACGTTCGCTTCATGCTCAAGAAATTGATTTTAATGACATTAGAACAACACTTCAGGCACTTTATGCTATTTATGACAATTGTAATTCTTTACACACCAATGCGTATGATGAAGCTATTACCACTCCTACAGAGGATTCAGTAAGAAGAGCCATGGCTATACAATTGATAATTAATAAAGAATTAGGGTTAACAAAAAATGAAAACCCTATTCAAGGATCTTTTATCATTGAAGAATTAACCGATTTAGTTGAACAAGCTGTGTTACAAGAATTTGATAGAATTACTGAAAGAGGTGGTGTTCTTGGAGCTATGGAAACCATGTATCAACGATCTAAAATACAAGAAGAAAGCTTGTATTATGAAACTTTAAAACACAATGGAGATTTTCCGATTATTGGTGTCAATACATTTTTAAGCTCAAAAGGTTCTCCAACAATTCTACCATCTGAGGTAATTAGAGCTACAGAAGAAGAAAAGCAATTTCAGATAGAAACTAAAGAATTGCTACATAACGCCAATAAAAATGAGGCCACTAGTCAATTAAAATCTTTACAGCAGGCAGCCATGCAAAATGAAAACTTATTTGAAAAACTTATGGATACTACCAAAGTATGTTCTCTAGGACAAATAACAACTGCACTTTTTGAAGTAGGTGGTCAATATAGACGAAATATGTAGTTTTAAATGAATTTAAAAAGTATAAACAGATGAACAAAATTTTACTTATTCTATTTGTGATTTTTATGGGTTGTAGTCCTGATAAAAAAGGAAATAATACAGCTAAAAAAGCAATTTATGAGGATCATATTATTACACCAAATAAAATTATAATTAATGATAACGTAGAAAGACATCTCTTTGATTATTCTATTTCAGATGAAATTGGTTTAAACAAAATGCATGCTCCGGTAGGATGGACTGAACCAATTATTGAAGCTAAATTTGAATTAAGAGGTATTGTCTTAAGTGGAGTACTTGGATTAGAATTTAAAGAAGGTGTAAAAAAAATACCAAGTAGTAAAGGGTTTTTGATCCCTAAGAACACTAGAGTCAGGATTTTTAATGCGGGTTCAGAAGAATTAGTTTTGATAGAGGTATTAAGACCGGGCTACCAAAAAGAACTCGTTACTTTTTTTGAAGATTTTAATAATTAGCCTATTAATATTAAAAAACAAGTAATCATTATTTTTTTTATATTTGAAAATATAAATTATTATAATAAAAATATAATCTTATGAATAACACAAGAGACATCGCAAAAGTAAGGCTTCATGATGGTATTGTAGGACTCTTAAATATTGGATCAATAGTACTAGCAAGTGAATTAGGTTTCAACTGGATATACGTAGCTGGAGCTGTAGCTGTACTTCAAATTTTAAGCCCCTTTACAAAGTTTTGCCCTGTGTATACCATTTTAAATAAATTAATGCCAGATACTACTCCTATGCAAAACGGGAAATAAAAGTTCTTATTTACCTTTTTATCCCTGGCTGCTTTAATATCCAGTTTTTCTCCTCTTTTTGAGTATCAACCATTTTTTTAACATCGAAAAGTAATTTTTTTGCATCATAAATTACACCATCTTTTATGGTGTATTTAACGCCTCCCACCCTAACTACTTCATTTGACTTTGTTAATTTAATAGCTCCTGTTCCGTAAAGAACTTTTAAATTTTGTAACGGATTCTCTTCTACAATAACAAAATCTGCTAATTTACCTATTTGAACAGAACCAATTTTATCATCCCAACCTAAAGCTTCTGCTCCATTTAAAGTTGCTGAACGAATTACTTCTAGAGGATGAAACCCTGCCTCTCTTAACAATTCCAATTCTCTTATGTAAGCAAAACCATATAATTGGTATATAAATCCAGAATCTGATCCTGCAGTTACTCTACCTCCTCTATTTTTATATTCATTGATAAAGGTCATCCATAACTGAAAATTATTTTTCCAAGCTACTTCTTGTTCTGTTCCCCAATAATGCCAATAAGAACCATGTGAAATTTTACTTGGTTCATAAAATTTCCATAATGAAGGCAAGGTATATGTTTCATGCCATTCTGCTCTTCTAGCTCTTTGCAAGTCTCTACTAGCCTCATAAATATTAAATGTAGGGTCTAAGGTAAAATCTAGCTCTAATAACTCATTCATTACATTGTTCCAATGAGTAGAATATGGCTTAGCAGCTTGCTCCCATAGTTTACCCGCTTCCTCAAAACGATGCTGTTCATTTTGATAATTGTAATCTAACGGATAATTTTGAACAGTTTTATCATCAAAAAGAGCCTCAGGTAACCCATACCAATGCTCCATAGAAGTAAGACCTGCTCTAGCAGAATGTAAAACATTCCATCTAGCTACGCTTAATTGAGCATGATGACATGCAGAACCTAAACCTAATTTTTTATTCTCATCTAAGGCAGCAGTCATAATTTCAGGCTCTGATCCAAAGAATTTGATACCATCCGCACCATTTTTCGCATTATTTCTTACCCATTCTCTGGCCATTTCAGGAGTACTAATGGTTTTTTTACTTCCAGATCCAAATCCAACATAATCAAAGATTCTAGGAGCTACAATTTTATTTTCAGAGCTCAACCTTTTCAGTTCTTTTGCATTAATACCACTTGGTTGTCTTACTGTTGTGATACCATGAGCCATCCATAACTTAAAAACATATGACGGATTTGCTCCTTGTGATTTTCCTCCAATATGCCCATGCATGTCGATAAAACCTGGAAGTAAATACATCCCTGATGCATCTAATTCTTTACCACCCTTTTTTAATTTAGGCCTATTTTTTTCTTCAATTTCTACTCCTGGATACCCCACCACTTGTATGGCTTCAATAGTGTTATTCTCAACAACTATATCTACAGGTCCTCTCGGAGGAGATCCATCTCCGTTAATTAAGGTAACTCCTCTAATAATTAATTGATCAAAAGGCCCATCACCTAAGTAGTTTTCTTGAGAAAATCCTTTATAAACCAGCAGCAATAAAAATATTATAAGTAATTTTTTCATACGATACATTGTTAATTTCCTATTTGTGGAACTGATATATTATTTCCTAAAAATAAAGCATTTAAAAATAGTTTATTGGTACCATACCAAGCACCCCTAAAGTTTGGGTTATCTGCAAATAAAATAGCCCTTCCTTTTCCTATTGGACTTACTAATAACGACGCAGAGGGTTTTAAATAGGTATTTAAATTAACTGGAGAGATATATCCATCAATATGAGGATTTCTAGAATATTTTGCCACTGTAGCATATGGGTTTTTACTAGGTTTTAAAAACACTGTATTGTTTTTATAAACAGGTAGTTTATCATCTCTAAAACCAAAACCTAGAGGATGAGTAAGATCTAGATCTACTTCAAAAATAGAACCTCCTAACCTTTCTCTACCAATATTCTCTCTAGCGTCTACATAGGGTAGTCTTTTTACACTTTTATTTGAATCTTTTTTATCCTTGGTTTTTTTAGTTAGACTTTCTTTTACTAGTTTTTTTGAGATTAACCATTTTGAAGCACTACCAATAGTAATTAAAGTATTACCTCTACTTGCCCAGTCTTTAATTTTATTTCTTTGAAGAGAGTCTAATTGACTATAATTGCCGGATACCATCACTAACGTATTGTATTTATCCAATGAAATTCTATTCAAATTATGCAATTGTAATTTCGTGATTGGCATCTCTACTCTTGTATCTAACAAATGCCATACTTCTCCTGCTTCGTATGAAGAAACACCATTCCCAATAAACATAGCTGCTTTTACATTGTGAATTTTTCTAAAATTATTACTCCCTAAATCAATACCTTTTACACTAAATCCTGTTTTTGTAGCAAATATTGGCACCGAAAATTTTTGTTGGGCCTCACTTACGATTTCAAAAACTGCATCGGAAGATTTAACCTGCTTACTTACAGGAATCATAACAGTTCCATAATTAAAGTCTTTTATTCCCTCAGAAGTAACCGCTGAAAATTTCTTAAAGGCTGCAGAAGCTTTTAATCCTTTTTTCTGAATATAATTTAATGCTGCTGGAGCATTGTAATCATCCCAATCTAAAAGGTAAGCGTAATTTGTTTTTGAAACTTTAGGATTATTTAATAGCTGCGAAGAAGTTTTTATTTCTTTACCTATTCTTGCTGACTTCAAGCCTTTAGATTTCATGTTATAAAAATTAGAAACACTCCAAGCAGACGCATCATAAAAAACACTGTCAGCGTATTGGGTATAGGTTTCAAACATGGTTTGTACCATTCTATGTTGCTTTTGCTTTAACGGCACATAAAATTTAGTACCTTTTTCATATACTTTAATCTTATGTTTTATCAAAAAATCAACAAAAGCCTTGTTTCTATTTTGGTCGTAATCATCTCCAAATTCATATCCAGAAAAACCTGAAGCAGTTTTTTTGGAAACAGCAGATTTAAAAAAATCTTGTTGATATTTTCTTAATACTGTTTTATTGTCTACAGCGGCTTTAATAGTAGCTATACTTGATCTGTATTGGTTTCTTATGGTAAACCCAAATGAAATTGTTCCATAGTCTGTATCTTGTAAATGACCTCTAGAACTTGCTTGCTCAAATAATAATGCCAGAGCTCCCTGCAAATCTGGATAGGATGATCCATATCCTGGATAAGTTCCATCAAAAGCTTCTTTGGTAAAGTACAGAGACCCTATATCATCCATAGTTTTTGCAAAATAAGGTGCAAACAAATTATTTAAATCTTCATAATTTTCTTTTGGCATTATCGGGTCTTTAGAACCAATAGATTTCATAGGTTCAAAAAAGAAATGACTATTAGTACCCATTTCATGAAAATCAGTTACAACATTAGGATACCAGGTATGATACCACTTAAGTTTAGCTTGACTTTCAGGATGAACAGCTAATAACCAATCTCTATTTAAATCAAACCAGTAATGATTGGTTCTACCTCTAGGCCACATTTCATTGTGTTCTGCATCTAAATTATCTGACACTAAAGCATTTGCTTTATATTGGTTTACCCATTGTGTATGTCTATCTCTCCCATCTGGATTTATCGTAGGATCTATAAAAACAACAGAATTATTTAAATAATTTTTCACTTCACTACTATTAGATGCAACCAAAGTATAAGCCGTAAGTAGTGCCGCCTCTGATCCTGAAGGCTCATTTCCATGAACATTATAGGCTAATTGAATAAAAACAGGAATAGTGTCGTAATTTTTTGGTGTTAAAATTGGGTTTACAAATTTTAAATGTTCTTGTTTAATATCTTCTAAATTTGATAAATTTTCAGGTGAAGACACCCTTAAAATAACTAACTTTCTTCTTTCATGAGTATACCCATATAGCTCAATTTCTGCTCTGTCAGAAACTTCAGCTAATTTATATAAGTATGAAACTATTTGATCATGCCTAGTGTGTTGTTCTCCTATTGGATACCCCAAAAACTCCTCTGGTGTTGGAACTTTTGAATCAAATGGATTCTTGTCTTTAAAAAAATAATCTTGTGAAAATGAATTAGTTAAAGTAAAAAAGAGTGCTAATACAGTTAATTTCTTTAAAATTTGCATCGAGTTGTTTTTTAAAATATGATTAAAAATACAATTTTATTAATAGGATACATAGATTCATACTTCAAAAATATTTAATAGTTTATGCTTCCATATGTTTTGTATTTTTACATTCCATAAAAAAATATTTTAATGAAAAATTATTTCACTCTAATTTTAGTTTTGTTTTCACTGGTTTTCTTTATGAATTGTTCAAATAATGAATTAAGAAACAACTTTGTAGAAGAAAATTATACAAAAGAAGAGCTAACCATCAAAATGAGAGATGGTATTAATTTACACACAACAGTATACGCTCCTAAAGATAAGAGTGTTTCATATCCCATCCTTTTAATGAGAACCCCTTACAGTTGCAGCCCATATGGTAAGGGAAAAATGAAAACTAGCATAGGTCCAAACATAAATTTAATGAAAGAAGGGAATATTGTGGTGTATCAAGATGTAAGAGGACGTTGGATGAGTGAAGGTGTTTATGACAATATGCGTGCCTACATACCAAATAAAAAAGAGGATGAAAGCGACGAAGCTTCAGACACTTATGACACCATAGATTGGTTGGTTAAAAATATAGATAACAATAACGGAAACGTGGGTACATGGGGAATATCCTACCCAGGTCATTACTCAACTGTCTCCACAATTGATGCACACCCTGCATTAAAAGCGGCTTCGCCTCAAGCTTGTATTGGAGATTTCTTTTTTGATGATTTTCGTCATAATGGTGCTTTTTTATTAAGTTATTTTAGAGCAATTTCTTTATTTGGAAAGTATAAGGATACACCTACAGATACTGCTTGGTATTCTTTTCCAAAAATGAATACACAAGATCAATATCAATTTTTTCTAGATGCTGGACCATTAAAAAATTTGAATACGTATTTTCAATATGAAACTCTAGATTCTAAAGGACCACAAAATCCGAATAGAAAAGATGATTTTTTCTGGAAAGAAATTTCAGAACATCCTAATTACGACTCTGTATGGCAAAGCAAAGGAATTATTCAACATCTAGACAAAGTTCCTGCTACAGTGGCAACAATGATTGTGGGCGGATGGTTTGATGCTGAAGACTTGTATGGTCCTTTAGAAACATATAAAGGAATTGAAAAACATGGTAAAGACAATTATAACACAATGGTTTTTGGCCCGTGGGATCATGGCGCATGGGCAAGAAGACGTGGGCAAAATATTGTAGGAAACTATTACTTTGGAGATTCTATTTCAGAGTTTTTTCAAGATACTATAGAAACTAAGTTCTTTAATCATTTCTTGAAAGGGAAAGGGGATAAAAACTCTGGATTACCAGAAGCATACGTCTATGATTCTGGAAGAAAAGAATGGAAATCGTATGATGCTTGGCCTCCAAAAAATGTGGTGAAAGAAAATTGGTTTTTATCTGAAAATAGTAGATTAAGCACCCTTCCACCTGTTCATAAAAGTTATATCAAACCAATTAAATTTATTAGTGATGTAAAAAGACCCGTTCCGTATTCTGAAGATATTAAAACCGTATTTACTCCAAGAAAATACATGACGGACGATCAACGTTTTGCAGCAAGAAGACCTGATGTTTTGGTTTATGAAACTGAAATTTTAACTGATGACTTTACGTTAGCAGGTGATATTTTAGCAAAATTAAAGGTTGCTACAACAGGAACTGCAGCAGATTGGATTGTAAAAGTAATAGACGTACACCCAGCAGATACTGAAGACAACAAGAATAATAAAAAATTTCAAAATCATTTAAAAATGAGTAATTATCATTTAATGGTGCGAAGTGAAGTGATGCGAGGAAGATTTAGAAATGATTTTAGTAAACCAGAGCCCTTCTTAGCAAACAAGAAAACAGCAGTAAATATTAAATTACAAGATGTATTCCACACATTTAAAAAAGGACATAAATTACAGATTCAAATACAAAGTACTTGGTTTCCTTTGATTGATTTAAACCCTCAGACCTATGTCGATAATATTTTTGATGCAGAAGCTACAGATTTTAAAACTCAAACCCATACTGTTTTTACAGATTCTACTATTGAATTTACCATATTAGAAAACTAAAAAAGGCAAAATAAACTTATGAAAAGATTAATTCAACTCACTATATTTTTAACCGTATTTTTTGTAAAAAGTCAAGAAAAAGCAGTTCCTGTTTTTAAAGATGGTGAAGCTCAGATTGTAGAAGCATTTAAAAATCCTAAAGATTGGTTACGTCATGATTTATGGGTCGTTACTGATTTTGATACTGATGGAGATGGAAAAATGGATAGAATGCATGTAGCTGTAACAAGACCCATTCAAACAGAAACTCAAGGTTTAAAATTACCAATTATATATGTTACAAGCCCATATTTTGCTGGAGTTGCACCGGAGACTGAGGGTGCTTTTTGGAATGTTAAACACGAGATAGGAGAAGAAGTGGAAGGGATTGTTCATCCAGAAGTAACAAGAAGAGGTAAAAGGCCTATTATTTCAAATTCTCATATTAGAAAATGGGTGCCTAGAGGGTATATCGTAGTTCATTCGTCTTCTCCCGGAACTGGGCTTTCTCAGGGAGCACCAACTGTTGGTGGACAAAATGAATCTTTGGCCCCTAAAGCAGTTATAGATTGGCTATGTGGAAGAACCATAGGATATACAGAACCATATGGAGACAAGACAGTCTCGGCATATTGGTCTACTGGAAAGGTTGGTATGACAGGAACTTCCTACAACGGAACACTTCCTTTAGCAGCAGCCACAACAGGTGTAAAAGGGTTAGAAGCTATAATACCAATTGCTCCAAACACTTCGTATTATCATTATTATAGGTCAAACGGACTCGTTCGCTCTCCAGGAGGCTACCTTGGAGAAGACATTGATGTGTTGTATGATTTTATTCATAGTGGTGACGTAACTAAACGTGCCTTCAACAATAGAACAGTTAGAGATACTGAAATGAAAAACGGAATGGATAGAATTACTGGTGATTACAATGATTTTTGGTCAGGGAGAGACTATCTTAACCAAATGAAACCTATGAAAGCAGCCTTGCTAATGGCCCATGGGTTTAATGATTGGAATGTGATGCCAGAACATAGCTATCGCATTTCAAAAAGAGCCAAAGAAATGGGAATACCCACACAGATTTACTATCATCAAAATGGACATGGAGGACCTCCTCCAATGAAAATGATGAATCGATGGTTCAGTAAATACTTACACGGAATAGAAAACGGTGTGGAAAATGACCCCAAAGCTTGGATTGTAAGAGAAAATGACAAACAACAAAACCCTACTCCATATGTTGCATATCCCAACCCCGAAGCAACTCAAGTAACCTTGTATTTAACATCAAATGACGTGAAGTATGGGCGATTGTCACTAGATAAATCTGAACGAGAAGAACAAGAAACTTTTTCAGATAATGCCTCTATCTCTGCAACATCTCTTGTGCAATCTAATGTATCACAGCACAGGTTATTATATGTAACAGATATTTTAAAAGAGGATCTTCATATCTCAGGGGTACCCAATATAAGCGTTAAGGCTTCCAGTTCAAAGGCAGCAGTAAATTTTTCTGTTTATTTGGTATCGCTTCCTTGGAATAAAAATAAAGGAACAAAAATAACTGATAATATAATTACTAGAGGATGGGCAGATCTTCAAAATCATACTTCTTTATCAAAAAGCGCCCCTCTTGTACCTGGTAAATTTTACTCAATGAAATTTGACCTACAACCAGATGATCAAATCATAAAAAAAGGACAACAGATAGGCTTAATGTTATTTTCTAGTGATTCTGAATATACAATATCCCCTAAACCAGGAACTGAACTGACCATTGATTTAAGTAAGACAAGGATTAGTCTTCCTGTAGTAGGTGGAAAAAATGCTTTTAAAAAAGCAATTGATTAATTTTAATCATGAATTCAACAGAACTTGCATTATTGCTAAATAATGATTCAGATAAAATTACCAGAATAGGAGAAATTATAGGTAAAAAAATAGCAATCAGAGACAACTTTGAAGATCTAAATGAATTTGAGAAAATTTTTATTTACATAGATATTTTTGAAAATCATACTACCGATGGTGGGTTTAAAACGTTTTTTTGGGACTCTGCAGGGCAATTTTCTCATGAAATATTAGAAGCCTACGAAAGAATAGGAGCTCATAAAACTGCTTCAATCATTTATGATTCTTTTTTATTATTTAATGAAATTCCTATTCCTAAAGATCTAGACTTAAGAAGAAAAATCCTTTCAAACTTTAAACAAGACCTATGGAATACTCTAGATCAGGAATTTTATAATTGTAATGATAATATAGTACTTTTGATATTAGAGTTTATCAGAGAAAACAGTAACCATTTTGATTAATTTACTTAGTAAACCTCTCAACATCTTTACATTAGGATTATGAAATACATTTTAATATTATTATTTTCATTGTTGTTTATGTCCTGTAATTCAAAGGATAAGAGACCTTTAATAGGCAAAACGATGTATCAACAAAAATTAAATTCAGTTTTTAAGGATGCTTCAAAATCACCTCTAAAAAATAAAGATTTAAAAAGCTTCAAAGGATTAGACTTTTTCCCTGAAGACTCATCATATATCATAACAGCTGTACTTAAAAAAACACCTGATAGCCCTTTTTTAGGAATGGCTACCAATACTGATGAGGAATCTTATTACAGAGAATTCGGGATTTTAACTTTTACACTGAAGGAAAAAGAAATGGTATTGACATTATATCAAAGTCTTGAAGAATCTGAAAATCCAATTTTTGAAGACTATTTATTTCTTCCATTTACTGATGAAACTAGTGGTGGAGATTCGTATGGTGGTGGACGTTATATGGATGTCTTTAAAAGTAATATAAGTACTAATGGAACCATTGAATTAAACTTCAATAACACCTACAATCCTTATTGTGCCTACAATGATGTTTATTCTTGCCCATTAACTCCAAGAAACAATCATCTTAATTTAAAGATCATGGCTGGGGTTAAAGATTTTAAAAAATAATTTTTTTATTTTAATGCTGTATCTTGAAATTAAGATAGCATTCTAGACAAATACATTCCCGCAAAAACAGCCAAAAAAGCTATTATAAAACTTGCAAAGGTATAGAGGGCGAAAGATATAAAATCTCCACTTTTAAAAAGGACATGATTTTCGTAAGCAAATGTTGAAAAAGTAGTAAAACCACCACAAAAACCAGTGGCTAAAAACAATGTTTGATTTTCTGTTAGTGTATTGTTTTTTACAGCAAATCCTATAATAATTCCAATAAGCAGACTTCCTAAAATATTTGCAGTAAATGTTCCTAGCGGAAAACTAGACGCTGGATTATTTAAATACCTACTAATAATATACCTAAGAACACTCCCAAAACCTCCACCTATAAATACGAAAAACAACTGTCTCATATTGATTATAAATTTATTTCATCGATATCATTCCAGTTCCATTTTCCTGTAACGGTACCTTTACTAAGTGTCATAACTCCAGGATTGGCTCTAATCATAGTTTTTAATGTAGTTTCGTCACAAAACAAAAAATTGAATGGTAAATCATAATTATTTTGGATAAGAATTAAATCGTCTTCAAAAGAAGCAGAAACACCATATACATTGTATCCTTTTTGAACTGCTTTATCAGCTATTTTTTTTATTCCTACAAAACCTTTATCGTAAGACTTAGAGGCATTATAAACAATAACTAGCATCACTTTATCCATCGCTAAAATTTCAGGTGCTAAATCATTTTGAGTATCCTCTAACATGAAATCATGAACTGGTGGAACGCTTCCATCTTCAGGATACTTCATGCCTTCTTTAATGTTTTTACCAACAGCATATGCTCTAAAATCTATAATGGGTAAGTGGTTTAATACATAGTATGTTGTATACGAGAAACCAACTAAAGCAACTAAAATTAAAAAAGCATTTAGTTTCTTTGGAAAAATTTCTCTGACATTTTGTACTCTAAACAATAACAATAATATGAGTCCTATTAAGACTACATTTTTCCAGAATGTTTCCCAAGGTGTCAACTTAATAGCATCTCCAAAACATCCACAATCAGTGACTTTGTTGTAATAAGCAGAATACCAAGTTAAAAATAAAAACAAAGTAGTGATTCCTAGTAAACTCCAAATAGTTCTTTTAGACTTATAGCCAAGGAGTAACGATACTCCTAACATAATTTCTACAATAATCAATACAATTGAAAAAGGAAGAGCATAAGGAATCAAAAATTCTAAATTTAATACACTTTCTCCAAAATATTCCTCAAACTTATATTGGGACCCTATGGGATCAACCAATTTCACAAAGCCAGAAAAAATAAACATGGCTCCAACAAATATTCTAGTAAGATGAACTATTAATCTTATAAACATGAAACTAAATTTTAATTAATCATATTATTCATTTAAATGAATCATTGCAAAAACCGCATAATTTATCATGTCTTGATAATTAGCGTCAATACCTTCAGAAACGAGAGTTTTTCCTTCATTGTCCTCTATCTGTTTAACACGTAATAACTTTTGAATAATTAAGTCTGTTAGGGAACTCACTCTCATATCTCTCCAAGCCTCACCGTAATCATGGTTCTTATTTTCCATGAGTTCTTTGGTGATAGTCATATGTTTATTATATAATTCTGTGGCTTCTTCTGATGATAAATCAGGATTTTCAACAACTCCAAGCTCTAATTGAATTAAAGCCATAATAGAATAATTAATAATCCCTATAAATTCAGATTTTTCACCCTCATCTACTTTACGAACATCATTTTCTTGAAGCTGACGAATTCGCTGCGCTTTAATAAAAATTTGATCTGTTAACGATGGTAAACGTAAGATTCTCCATGCAGAACCGTAATCACTCATTTTTTTTGTGAAGAGATTTCTACATTGCTCAACAACACTATCGTATTGGTTAGAAGTATTCGGCATAAACAATATTAATTTCCGTAAATTTCGTTCAAATTTTATGAACTAAAAAATCTATCTAAGTTTTATGAAAAAAATTGTTGTTTTTTGTGGCTCTAGCCTAGGATTTAATCCTATTTATAAAAATGCTGCTGTTGAACTTGGCAATTACTTTGTTAACAATGACATTACCTTAATATATGGTGGGGGGAAAATTGGGATGATGGGTGTATTATCGGAAACAATTTTAAAAAAAGGAGGGAATGTAATTGGAATTATTCCTAGTCTTTTAAAAAAAGAAGAGGTTGTAAATAAAAATGTATCTGAATTAATTGTTACAAAAACAATGAGTGAGAGAAAGGTAATGATGAGTAAACTTGCAGACGGCTACATATCTTTACCTGGTGGTTTTGGTACATTGGATGAACTTTTTGAAGGATTAACTTTAGGTCAATTACACATAGAACAAAAACCAAATGGAATTTTAAATATAAATGGATTTTTTGACCATACAGTTAAACAGTTAGATCATATGGTTACAGAAGGATATTTAAAAAAGGAAAATAAAGAAATGCTGTTAGTTGGAACTAACGTTAGTGAATTGATGTTAAAAATGGATTCTTATACTGCACCAAAAAAATCAGCTGTAATTAATAAAGTAATTAAACATGACCATTAATTGTAAAGGAGAATTAATAGATTTTTCTTCACCCAAAGTGATGGGAGTTTTAAATATAACTCCTGATTCTTTTTATGATGGAGGACGCTTCACAAATGAGAAAGAAATTCTTTACCAAACTGAAAAAATGCTCACTGAAGGGGCAACATTTATTGATGTTGGTGCTTATTCCTCAAAACCAGGTGCTACTCATATTTCTGAAGATGAGGAATTGAAAAGAATAATTCCTGCGATTACAGCAATCCTTAAAGAATTTCCAAAAACTATAATTTCTGTTGACACCTTTAGGAGCAATGTAGCCAAAGAGACTATAGCTAATGGGGCTGCTTTAATAAATGATATTTCAGGAGGTACATTAGATGAAAGAATGTTTGAGACTGTTGCTATGTTACAGGTTCCATACATCTTAATGCATATGAAGGGAACCCCTCAAAACATGCAAAAAAACCCCACTTATGAGAACATTACTACAGAATTAATTTCTTTTTTTGCCAATCAAATTTTCAAATTACATCAACTTCAAATTAAAGATATGGTGATTGATGTTGGCTTCGGATTTGGAAAAACCATAGAACACAACTATGAACTATTAAAAAACTTAAAACTCTTTAAAAATTTGGATGTTCCTATTTTAGCAGGTGTCTCGAGAAAATCAATGCTTTATAAACCTCTTGGTCTATCACCAAAGGAAGTACTAAATGCAACTACAAGTGCTAACACAATAGCTTTACTTAATGGAGCAAATATCTTGCGAGTTCATGATGTTAAGGAAGCTGTTGAAGCAATAAACATTGTGAATCTACTTAACTAATTTTGTACATTTACAAAAACACAAAAGCTATATGTTAGATTTTCTTGACTTTTCTTTTTTAGATGCTCTAGATATTCTCCTAGTAGCGATACTAATTTACTACACATATAAATTATTAAAGGGAACTGTTGCTATCAATATATTTTTAGGAATTGCATTTATTTTTCTTATATGGAAAATAACTCAAATCTTAAAAATGGAAATGTTAAGTAACATATTAGGCTACCTTTTAAGCGGGGGTGTAATTGCCTTAATTATTGTTTTTCAACAAGAAATTAGAAAGTTTTTATTAATGATAGGAACTACTAATATGGCATCTAGAACAAATTTCCTAAAACAACTTAAGTTTTTAAAATCTGAAATTGCACTTGAAACAAATGTAGAAACTCTTTTGAATGCTTGTAAAAAAATGTCTAAAACTAACACTGGAGCACTTATTGTTTTGGAGCGAACTAATAGTTTAGACTTTTTAATAACAACAGGTGATCCAATGAATGCTGAAATGAATCAAGTCTTATTAGAAAGTATTTTTTACAAAAACAGCCCATTACATGATGGTGCTACTATCATACGAGATAATTTTGTTGTGGCTACAAGAATAGTATTACCAGTCTCAGACAGTATTAATATCCCTTCTCGTTTTGGCCTAAGGCATAAAGCTGCTTTTGGTATTTCAGAAAAAACTGATGCAGTTTGTCTATTAGTTTCTGAAGAAACAGGAGAGATTTCTTACATCAAAGATGGAAGTTTTGTATTGTATGAGAATTATGATGAATTGCTTGTTAAATTGAGAAACGATATTCAGTAATAAACGATTAAGAAATAAGTTCCAAACTAAATTGCTTATCGTAAAGATTTTTATAATACCCCTCTTTTTTGTTTAGCAATTCTTTGTGTGTTCCTTCCTCTACAAGAATACCTTTATCTAACACAATAATTTTATCTGCTTTTTTAATAGTAGCCAATCTATGAGCAATTATTATAGAAGTTCTATCTTTAGTAATGGTGTCTGTAGCATATTGAATCATTTGCTCTGCATGAGAATCTACCGAGGAGGTGGCTTCATCTAAAATTAGTATTCTAGGACGGCTAACATAAGCTCTTAGAAAAGCTATTAATTGCCTTTGCCCAGAGGAAAGCATAGCACCTCTTTCTTTAACATTATAGTGGTAATTACCTGGAAGTGTCATGATGAAATTATGAATTCCAATCTTTTTTGAGGCCTCAATCACCTCTTCTAAAGTAATCTTGGGGTTCTTTAGGGTAATGTTGTTGAAGATAGAGTCTGAAAATAAAAACACGTCTTGTAAAACAATAGCTATTTGATTTCTTAGAGAAGCTAATTCATAGTCTTCCACTGGAATAGTATCTACAGATATTGTACCACTATCTATTTCATAAAAACGATTAATTAAATTTATAATAGTAGATTTTCCAGCACCCGTTGCGCCAACAATAGCCACAGTTTGTCCTTGGTAAACTTTGAAGGAAATTCCTTTCAAAACTTCTTCACCTTCTATATAACTAAATCGCACCTTATTAAAGTTTAAATCTCCTTTAATATTGGATGCCTCTATACTTCCCTCTTTACTAATAAAACTTTTTGTGTCTATAACCTTGAATACGCGTTCTCCAGATACAATACCCATTTGTAGTTGGTTGAACTTATCGGCAATTTGACGAAGAGGTCTAAATAACATTTGTGACATTTTTATAAAAGCTATAACAGCTCCTAATGTTGTAAAGCTCTCCAAGATTTGATATCCACCATACCAAACAATTAAACCAATAGCAATGGATGAAACAATTTCCGCAATTGGAAAGAAGATAGAATAATACCAAACTGTTTTTACATGTGCTTTTTTATGCTTGTTGTTTATTTCTTTAAAATTATTGTATTCTATTTGCTCTCTAGTAAATAATTGAAGAATTTTCATTCCTGTGACTCTTTCTTGAACAAATCCATTTAAGTTGGCAACCTCATTTCTAACATCTTGAAATGTTGCTTTAATCGCTACTTGAAAAATTATTGTGGCGTAGACTAAAATTGGCAACACTGATAATGCAACTAATGCTAAACGCCAATTCATCACAAACATGACTACAATAACCACAAGCATTTTTAAAATATCACTAACAATCATAAAAACTCCTTGTGTGAAAAAGTTAGCAATGGTTTCAATATCTGAAACTACTCTAGTAACTAATCGACCCACTGAAGTAGTGTCAAAATAAGACATTTTAAAGCTTTGGATATTTCTAAATACTTTTGCTCTAATGTCTCTAATGATGTGTTGACCTACCCAATTGGCATAATAGATAAATAAAAATTGCAAAATTACCTCTGCAAACACTATCGCAGACAAGATTTGAATATAAAATGTTAATTGTTTAATATCCTGATTATTCACAAAATCATTAACTGTAATACCAACTATGTAAGGATTTACGGCTGATACAAGAGCTAGCGTGATCGTGGATATAGCAGCGATAAAGAACCTGAACTTATAGGCTTTAGCATAACTCATTAATCTTAAAAAGATTTTTATATCAAATGCATTTCCTGATACTTTTTCAGACATCTATATCTATATTTTTTATTTTGTGATTATAAGGGCTTAACGCTAATATTTTAAGTTAAATACATTAATAATTAACTTCTGTTAAAAATAATCCTTTAGCGGGAACAGACAAGCCAGCTTCGCTTCTCTTTTTACTTTCAATAATATTTCTAAAGTCATCTACTGATTTTTTTTCTAAACCAACATCTAGTAAAGTTCCAACTATAGCACGTACCATATTTCTGAGAAATCTATTCGCTTTAATATGAAAAACTAATTGATTTCCTTCTAACTTCCAAACTGCCTTCATAATGGTACAATTGAAGGTTTTTACATCTGTTTTTACTTTAGAAAAACTTTCAAAATCTTGATATTGAAATAAAATTTCAGCAGCTTCATTCATTTTCTCTAACTGAATTTGTTTTTGATGAATTTGCCAAGTAGTCTCTAATAAAAAAGGGTCTCTACCTATTAAAATTCTGTACTCATAACTTCTACTAATGGCATCAAAACGAGCATGCTTATTTTCTAAAACTTCTTCAATAGAATTAATAACTATGTCATTTGGCAAAACTGTATTTAACTTATGAATGTGTTCATCAGTTAACGCTTTCAAAGTATCTACATGAGCAAACATTTGGCTTGCATGCACACCTGCATCAGTTCTTCCAGCACCAACAATCTGAATAGTTTCTTGAAGAATAGTTTCCAGTGCCTTAGTTATTTCTTCTTGCACAGAGTTTACATCTGGTTGAATTTGCCAGCCATGATAATTTGTTCCTTTATATGACAGTTCTATGAAATATCTCAAAAAAAATGGTGTTATAAGAAGATTTAAAATTACGAAATTTATTTTGTTATTTGTACTTTCGTTTGGTGAAGAAAATCTTACTACTCTCAGACACCCATAGTTTTATTGATGATCAAATTTTAAAGTTTGTTAAACAAGCTGATGAAGTTTGGCATGCAGGTGATATCGGAAATTTAGAAGTCACAGACACCATTAACAAGCTAAAACCATTGAGAGCAGTATATGGAAACATCGACGGAAAAGATGCGCGTACTCAATTTCCTTTAGACAATAAGTTTAGAGTTGAAGAAACTACCGTTTGGATGACTCACATCGGAGGATATCCAAACAAATACCATCAAAGAGTTCGAGAGGAACTTAAAAAAATAAAACCTAATATTTTTATTAGTGGGCATTCCCATATTTTAAAAGTTCAGTATGATAAAAAACTGAATCTTTTACATTTAAATCCTGGAGCAGCTGGTAAATACGGGTTTCATACCATTAGAACAATGCTTCGTTTTGAACTTAATGAAGGTGAAATTAAAAACTTAGAAATAATAGAATTGGCTAAGAAAAGCTGAGTGATTCTTTCTTAACAACAGGCAGTTCTATAGTAATGGATGTTCCAGAATTATTTTCTGATTCTATTTTAAATTGTCCCTTCATCATATGAATTCTAGCATCTATTTGATTAATTCCTAACCCATTTTTTTTCATCGCTGATTGTTTATCAAATCCTTTTCCATTATCCTTGATATAAATTTTTATTTTATCATCGTTATCCTCAAGGTATATACTCGTAATTGATGCCTCACTGTGTTTAATTGTATTATTAACAAGCTCCTGAATAATATTATGTAATTTAATCTCAAAATCTTGATCGTATCTTTTTATATTTTTAGTTTTATATTCAATGTCTAATTGTGAATTTGAATATTTTTCGGCCATATCTTTAATTGCATAAGCCAAACCAAATTTTAATAAAACTGACGAAACCAATGTGTGTGAGAGGTTTCTAATTTTATGGGAAGCTTCGTGAATGATATTTTGAGATTTTTCTACCTCTACTGGAATTGGACCTTTATATAATTTTTTAAAAGCCTGTAAATGTAAATTTGCAGAGGATAACAAAGCACTGACGCTATCGTGAAGCGTTTCTGCAATTTGTTTACGTTCTGTTTCTTTTCCGTCTAAAGTGGCATTTAAAATTCTAATTTGAGATTCGATTCTTACTTTTTCAATTTTTTGTTGTTGTGCTAACTCTTGTTTAGATAATTGTAAGCTAAGATTCCTTTGACGAAGTTTGTACTGATTTAAAAAAAAAGCCAACAATAAAATTATAGCAAAAAAACTAATACCAATAAGCAATGTCAAATTTTCTGCTTTTTGTTTTTGAATTTTTCCTTCTTTTCTAACCACATCTACATTATACTCACTGGTGATACGTTTTATATTTTGGGTCATTTCATCATCTCTCAGACCAGTCTGCATATCATAGGAAATCTCTTGATAATCATAGGCTTCATATTCTTTTAAATTGCGCATTGCCCAAGCCAAATTATAATATAAGTCTGCTTTCAATCTAATAGCTATGACAGAAGTATCTCTTCTAATAAGCTTTAACCCCTTTAAATAAGTTTTTTTAGACTTTAAAAAATCACCTTGAAATAAATACACACTGGCTAAATTATTTATGGCACCTGCTTGACTAATGAAATTATTTCTTTTTTCATGAACTTCAATAGCTCTTTCAGATAATTCAATAGCTTTCTCATAATGATTTAACATTGTGGTATCTTTTTGATAAATACCTGCTAAGTTCGTATACGAAGAGGCTTGCAATCCTAATACTTCACCAGCCAAAGAATTTATCTCAGCCAATTTATTATAATAAAAAATAGCACTGTCATTCATTTTTAACAACTGATATTCAGCACCTAGCCTCAATAAATTTTCTGCATAATCTCTATTATTAAAACTATCAAACTCTTTATTATATAAAGGGTTTAATGAAATTAATCTGAGAGATTTTTTGTAAAAAACTACCGCTTTCTTGTGTTCTTTATTCTGTCTGTAAATTTTAGCAATTAAATTGGTAACGAGGTAATGGGTTTTTGTATGGTTGTTATTCTTAGTTTGTTCATACAAAGCAAAAGCCAGCCTTAAGCCTTCTACATACTTTTTATTGTTGTAAAAAGTTGTAGCCTCTTTTAACTTCTGATTTGTAATGGAATCTTTTCCTTGAATAGATAAAAAAGAAACATCCCAAATGGAGGCTTCTTTTTTAATAACTTTGACACTTACAGCAGCCATCAAAGAAAAAATTAACGTTGATAATAGATAAATTTTTAGAAAAAAATTCATTTTATATTATTGGTAAATTAGTATTACTTAATTCATTTGGGTAGAGTTAATCAACCCAAATCCTTGGCTTATCCTTAGAACCTGTAGTAGACCTCCCATCTTCTGAAGGATAATAATTTCTAAAGAGTATTTGTAAATTTTCTCCTTCTTCTCTGTTAAAAGTTACAGTATAGTCTGTTTGTGTTCCAGCACCAGGCTCTAGATGAATCATATATTCTCCACTAGCTTCATCTTGCGTAAAATCTACTTCAATAGATGCATCTACTGTAAAATTTAAATCGTAGGTGTTATCTCCATTATCAACAACACTGTATGATGTTAAGTGGTCTTCCTCTTCTGTTTTTGAAAATTGGATTTCTTTATCAAAAATTGTTAATTTAGAAGTTCGGCTAGTAATGGTATTGTTAAGATTTACTGAGAAACGATCATCTGAACCAGTAGACATTGTTTCTGATATATTTTGTTCTGAAGCACCAGTGTCACTATAAAGATCTATGGCTAAACTATTTGCTTTATGGTTACTAGTAATTGATGAAGCAACGTTATTATTGGTCTCTAAATCCATAGTATAAGCTCCAGAGGCATCTCTACTTAAGACAACTTTACCAAATAATTCTGAACTTGGTTCTTCTAAGAAAGTAGTTTCTTCTTTTGAACATGATGAAAAAATAAGAGTTGTAATTATAGCAAAAATTGATAAGGGTAAATTTTTCATGATATTGATTTTTAGGGTTTTATTAATTTATTTTTAATTTTTTATGATTTTGATTTGTATGAGTATAAATAAGGAGTTGAAGATTAGTGATAATACAGACCTTATTTATATGATATTATTTTTGACCGCATACATAGCAAGGCCAATTGAATTCTTAACATTTGTTTTTTTGAGTAAACTTTTCCTATAAGTATCTACTGTACTCTGGCTTATATTTAAAATTCCTGCAATTTCAGGAGAACTATATTCATCAGTAATTAATTTTAACACTTCTAATTCTCTTGGTGTTAAACTATTTAAAATAGTACTTTCAGGTCTTTTTCCTGATGTTACATTTTTACCTGTGTAAAGTTTTATTAAATTATTCTTTATGGTATCGCTGAAGTACTGATCACCATGATAAACAGCGTTAATAGCCTCTATAATGTGCAAACCTGCACTACTTTTAGAAAGAAACCCATTAGCTCCAAGGTTTATCATCTCTTGTACTAATTTGACGTCATCATAACTGGATAGAATAATGACTTTTTGAGTAATTTTTTTTTGTTTAAAAAATTTTAAAACTTCAATGCCATCATATTCTGGCATATTAATGTCTAAGATTAAAATATCTGCGCTATTGGATTCTATCCATTCAATGACTTGTTTTCCAGTCAAGGAATAACCCTCAACTTCAATGGATTCATCGGTATTAATAACAGCAATAATTCCCTCAATGAGAATTTTATGGTCATCAGCTATATGAACTCTAATTATATTTTTCATTTTTTTCAAATTTACAGGGGTTTATAATGTTTTACAATACCCTAAATTAATGAAAATATATAATCCACATAAATGGGTGGAAGAATATTTTTTTAACCGATGTAAAAATTGTGAAAGCGTGATAAAAAAAAACCAGAGTCAAGACTCTGGTTTATCGCATTTAATATAACTAAAGTTATAGGTCTATCGAAGTCTATCAACAGATTTTACGAGATCTTCATCCTTCTTGATTGCTTTATTAGCTAAAAAAGCAAATAAAATAACAACAATAGGTAAAAACATCCCAATACCTTTCTCAGAAGAAACTTCTCCAGGTATAGTTAGAGATAGATAAATCAATATTCCTAATAAAAAGAGATTGATCAAAATAATAATACGTCCAAGCACAAATTGTAACTGTCTTTTTTTAAATTTAAAAATTGCAATTGATGCAATTAATGCTGATAAGAAGAAAAATACAGGAACTAATTTGGATAAGAGAGATAACTCAGAAAATAAATCTAATGCAAAAACTTCTTTATTAGAATTTTCCCATAGTTTGAACACAAAAGGAAGCATCGCTGAAAGAACAACTACTATTGTAAGGTAAATTGACTGTATTCTCTGTATCATCTATTATAAACGTAGTACAAAATTATCATTTATTTTTTTTAAAAAGAAACATAAACATATAAAATAATTGTATATATTTGCTGTAAGACAACTACACTAAATACTAATTGTATAGTACTTTATACAATATTTATAAAATCAAAAAAACTTAACAAATTCTTACACAAATTAAGAATATTAACTTAACTAAATATTTATGTTCGAAATTTCTGAACTAAAAGCAAAAACACTTGCTGAATTACAGCAAATTGCAAAATCTATTGGCTTAACTAAAACTAGTCAATTAAAAAAATTAGATCTCGTATACCAAATCTTAGATATACAAGCAGCAACTCCAATTAAAGAAGAAAAAAGGTCTGAAAACCCAAAACCAAGGGAGAATAAACCTAAAAGAAAAAGAGTTGTAAAAAAAATTGTGCCTGAGGAAAGTATCACTAAAGATGTAGTAAAACCAACTACTGAAGTTGTAGAAAAAAAATCTACACAAGATTCAGATATTTCTAAAGAAAAACAGCAAAAAAAACCTGTTCAAAAAATAGATGAGTCAGAAAAAAAGGATTCTACTCATAATACAGTTGACAAGAATTCTTCAAACGAGGATAAATCTCCTCAGAATAAGGCAAAACCTGTTCACAAAAAACAAAAACCACATCACAACAATAATAGAAACCAAAAAAATCAAAACCAACGCAATTCAAATAATGGGAACAAATATAAAGATCCTGACTTTGAATTTGATGGAATTATTGAAAGTGAAGGGGTATTAGAGATGATGCCAGATGGATATGGTTTTTTACGTTCTTCAGACTATAATTATTTATCATCTCCCGATGATATCTATGTATCTCAATCTCAAATAAAATTATTTGGTTTAAAAACTGGAGATACTGTAAGGGGTAATGTAAGACCTCCCAAAGAAGGGGAAAAATACTTTCCTCTAATTAGAGTTTCTAAAATTAATGGATTAAATCCTAATATTGTAAGAGACCGTGTTTCATTTGAACACTTAACTCCCTTATTTCCTGAGCAAAAATTTAATTTAGCTGAAAAGGGGAGCTCTTTATCAACTAGAATTATTGACTTATTTTCTCCAATAGGGAAAGGTCAACGTGGTATGATTGTAGCACAGCCAAAAACAGGTAAAACAATGTTATTAAAAGACGTTGCTAATGCTATTGCCGCCAATCACCCGGAAGTTTATCAAATTGTCTTATTAATTGATGAACGTCCAGAAGAGGTAACGGATATGCAACGTAGCGTTCGTGGAGAGGTTGTAGCCTCAACTTTTGATGAACCAGCAGATAAACATGTAAAAGTTGCTAATATTGTATTAGAAAAAGCCAAACGTTTAGTTGAATGTGGTCATGATGTAGTAATCCTATTAGATTCTATTACACGTCTAGCTAGAGCCTACAATACGGTTGCTCCAGCGTCTGGTAAAATATTATCTGGAGGTATAGATGCAAATGCATTACACAAGCCAAAACGTTTTTTTGGTGCTGCAAGAAATATTGAGAATGGAGGTTCGTTAACAATCATTGCTACAGCGCTTACTGAAACTGGTTCTAAAATGGATGAAGTTATATTTGAAGAATTTAAAGGTACCGGTAATATGGAATTACAGTTGGATAGAAATATTTCTAACAGAAGAATATATCCTGCAATAGATCTTATTAAGTCTAGTACCCGTAGAGATGACCTTTTATTAGATTCTAAAAATGTTCAACGTATGTGGGTATTAAGAAAATACTTAGCAGATATGAACCCAATTGAAGCTATGGAATTTATTAATGATAAGGTTAAATTCTCCAAAAACAATGAAGAGTTTTTAATCTCTATGAATGGTTAAACAACATATATAACATAAAAAAACCGCTACAATGTAGCGGTTTTTTTATGTTATATATGGAAAATATTGTTATTGTACTCCGTGAAAAGCAGCTCTATTATCTTGTACATCTGAGGCATTTTTCAACGCATTAAATATAGTAGATACTTTGTTTTTTCTTTCTTGAGCTAGACGTTGTCTGTAAGCGTCATAGTTTGGTAAACTAGTAGCTTTTTCTTTTTTAGACAATACAAAGGCAAAAACACCTTTATTACCAACAACTTTAGTATACAGTTGGTTTTCTTTAGCATAATACATAGCTCCTATAACTTTAGGTTCTGACCCTACTCCTGTTACAGATGGTGATTTTAATGAAGTATTGTCTATTTTAATTAAAGAAACATTGTTAGCAGTTGCTATATCACTTAAAGACGCTCCATTCATTTTTTCTTTAATGATTGCAGCTTTTTTCTCATTTAATAATATAGGTCTAAGTCTATTAATTGCTTTTGAGGCACTTACTAAACCTTTTTGTGTTTTGTTCGTTAGCATAGCCACTACATAACCATTATCAACATCGAATCTTTGTATAGATCCAACTTTATTATCACTACCAAAGGCCCATGTTATCATTTGTCTTTGTGTTTCTATAATACCAGGCACTCTTTCATCCATAATCCTCAAACCAACTGCTGGCTTAGATTGATATGAATTCTCTTTTACCACATCATAAAAGTTTTTACCATTAGAAGAAATTTCTAAAGCAAATTTTTCAGCATTTAAAAACGCAGTATTTTCTGTTTCCTGAGAGGCAATGATTTCTCTTCCAAAAGTAACCATCTTTACTCCTTTTTGTCTATTTTTTTGCTCGTCAATTCTGATTACATGAAAACCAAATTTAGATTTCACAACACCAACTTTACCTCTTTTGTTTTCAAACATAAAAGCTGCTAAATCAGCGTCAAACCTCGGAGAATTATATGAAATATCGTGGGAAACCCATCCAATATCACCACCTTTATCTTTGCTAGCATCTGTATTAATTACACTTGCTATCTCAGAGAATTTATTTTTACTTCTTCTTACCAATTTATAGATACTGTCTATTGAGGCTTTTGCTTGTGCTTCTGTTTTTGTTGTAGTTTGTGAAGCACCTTGAGAACCTATATAAGGTATAAAAATACCACTAGACTTTACTGAATCTGGTCTAGAATAAACATCAGTAATTTTGGATATCTTGTAGTAATTTCCGTCTACATATGGGCCAAAAATAGTATTAACTTTACCTTTCATGACTTCTTCAGAAATTGCTTTTGGCAATTTATCTTTCATGTAATACGATTCCTGTACAGGAATATCTGAACTGTTTTCTTCAAAAAAGATAGCATAATCTGTTGAATTTTTTAATCCTTGAATTACAATCTCCTGAGCTGTTGCCTTATTAATATCTTTTCTATCTTCTAAAAAACTTGCAACGTTGTTTTTAATATCCTCTTTATCCTGATCTGTTGGTGAAATATTAAACTTCACATAGGCTAAATCTCTAGATTCCTCAACTTTATGAGCTGAAGGATTATTTTTGATGTAAGTTTCAACTTCACTAGTGGTTACAGAAACCAAGCTATCTGGTACAGAAGTGTAAGGGATGTAAACAAGATCAGCACTTAATAAATCATTATCTTCTCCGTAGGTGTAAGCTCCTTCTTTTAGAGAAGCTCCAAGGCCAGATTTAATTAAATTATTGTAAGTATTTCTTTTTAAGTTTGAACCTACTTCATTTATATAATTACTCCAGGCATTCCATAGGTTTTGATCATCACTCTCTTTAGTATCTTTTAAAAATTGCATGAAACTATCTCTATCAAATAAACCTGCTTCATTTAAAAACTGAGGATTATTTTGTACAGAGGGAGAATTTATAATGGTATTTAAAATATCCATTTCTCCTACTGTAACACCAGCTTGGTCAATTTGCTTACTAAAAACCTTATCTCTTAAGATATTATCCCAAACGGTTTTAGCTGCTTGCATATTAGAAATATTGCTATTATTTCTTGTCTTATAGGTATCTAATGCCTCTGCATATTCTTTTCTAGAGATTGATTCTCCATCTACTTCCCCTACTTCATTTATTTTAGAAGAGTCAAAGAAATCTGTTAGTGTTGATGGATCTAACACAAATGCAAATAAAGCAAGTCCAATAACGGCTATTAATGCGATAGAACGATCTCTTATTTTAGATAAAATTGCCATAAAATCAATAATTTAATTTGAATGGGCGAATATACAATTTGCGGAGTAAATAAGCAACCAGAAGCCTATGTATTTAAAGAAATTATTAAAGGTAATTGAAGATTAATTTTCTTCTGTATCTAAAATTTTCAAATAAATTTCTTCAATTTTGGATGAACTTACATTGAGTATTATAATTTGATAATTTAATATGTTTAATTCTTCACCTTTTTGAGGAATATTTTCAGTTTGGTTGATAATAAAGCCTCCCAAAGTCTCATAAGCTTCCTCTTTAGGGATATTAATATTGTACTCTTCGTTAAGGTAATCAATTTCTAATCTCGCAGAAAGCTTAAATTCATTTTCATTAATTCTAACATCAATTAATTCTTGCACATCATGTTCATCCTCTATTTCACCAAAAAGCTCTTCAACAACATCTTCAACTGTTATCATACCTGAGGTTCCGCCATATTCATCTACTACTACAGCTATGCTTTTTCTTTTTTTCATTAAGCTATTAAGCACATCACTAATCATCATAGATTCTGGAACAATTTCAATAGGTAATAAAATAGATTTGATGGTTTTAGGCTTTTTAAATAATTCAAAAGCATTAACATGACCAATGATATCATCTAAGGATGTCTTGTACACTAAAATTTTTGAATACCCACTTTTAATAAACAATTCACTAAGTTTTGAGACAGATTCATGAATTTCTATGGCTAATATTTCTGTTCTAGGCACCATAATTTCTCTAGCCTTAACTTTTTGAAATTCTAAAGCATTTTGAAAAATTTGTATTTCAGAATCAATTTCCTCTTCACTATCGTTACCATTTTCTAACTGCTCAGTAATGTAATCGCCTAACTCCTCCTTACTAAAAGCCGTTTGATGTTGATCTTTATCAGTGCTGAATATAAACTTGAGAAAGAAATCTGAAATCCCATTTATTAAATAAGAAAAAGAATATAATAACATGTAAAAAAAATAGGCAGGTAAAGCAAAAATCTTAAGCGTCTCATTAGCATAAACTCTAAATATTGCCTTGGGAAGAAACTCTGCTGTGACTAGTATTATAATTGTGGAGATAAATGTTTGAATTAAAATACTACTCATCCCTAAATAGGCTATAATTACTTTACCCATAAAGTAACTGTAAATAACTAAGGATATATTATTACCAACCAGCATAGTGGTGATAAATTTTGAAGAGTTTTGAGTTATTTTACCAAGTATGTTTGGAAAAAAACCCTTTCTTTTCTTTTCTAACTCAATGTGTAATTTATTTGCAGATATGAAAGCGATTTCCATACCTGAAAAAAAGGCTGAAGTTATAATTGAAAAAAGAATGATGATAATATCAATCTCCATTTACGATTTAGTTCTCTTCTCTATTTTTTTTCTAAAATTTCTTTTTAAGAAGAATATTAATAAAATAAAGATAGAAAAACCAAGCATAAATAACGCTTTATTTTGATCTTCTTTCCATTCAAATATCGCTTCAACTAAAAAAATGAGAGCTACAACAAAATATCCGTACTGTAAAAACTTCCAAATGTTATTCATAAATCATTACTTTTAGTGACTAAGTTCCCAATTGTTTTTTTGGCAACATATTTTTTTAAATTTTCTTTAGACTCAAATCCCTCACCTACTATTGTGTCATTAATCTTGGTAAGCACAAAATGTTTTTCGGTAAAAAAATACTTATTTTTTTGATCCCAAAATAATTGATCAGTCTCAAGTCTTGTGGTATCTGAATGATTAACTACAATTACATTTCCATTCAGTTCAGATATAGATGTCTTTGAATATGATAAAGCATAATCACCAGTAACAGTGGTAGAATCATCACTATTCTTATCAAAGTTTATGATTTTTATTCCTTTTGGAAATTCATTGTATGGATGATTTTTTCTATTGCTAAAGTCATTTAGAATAGAGGTCATTAATTTAGAAGTTATTCTTCCTGAATCTTTATAAACGTGATGAACATCTTTGGCAACTCCAATAGGAAGGTTTTGCTCTGCTAAAAAATCTCTTACTTTTTTTGAATCATTGGTACAAGAAAAAAGCATTACCACAAATAGAATTGCAGCAATGCTTTTTTTCTTTGGATTTGATATTTTATTCATTATTATTTACCGCTGGAAGTGATCTTTACAGATTCATTGATCCAACATTTTACTTTAAATGGATCTCCTTCATTAACACCTTCTGTAAAGATAACTTTTTTAGAAGGGAAATTAGCCTTATAATTTCTTGTAAACTTTCTAGCGACAGAACTTATACTAGGATCTACTCTACTTGCTCTAACAGCTTTATTATATGCTGCGACATAGGTCATCCTTTTTTCAAATTCATTTGTACCACATGCATTCACAGAAGATGCATATAAACTTGCAATAAATAGGTAAGCTCTTCCCATATTTGGATTTAAAGCAATAGCTTCTCTAGCCAATTGTCTTGCTTTTGACTTTTGACCTCTTTTCTTAGCAGCTTGTGCAAACTTTAATTTAAAATTTGCTTTTTTAAGAGGATCTGTTTCTAAATCAAATGCTTTCATTCTCATTTCTTGAGCTCCTGATACATCACCTTTTTTTGCTAGTACACCCGCAACAAAAGAATATGCATCTGCAGAAGGAGATGCTTCCGCATAGGCAATAGCTAATTTTTCAAAAAGCGGATCATCTGTACATTCTTTGTTAAACATTCTTGACACTGCTCTCTTTAACCATTTTGAATTTGATTTGTTTTCTTCAAAATCTCTTTCATATAATGGAATTAAACGTTCACATGTAGATAAAACTATTATAATATTGTCTAGTCCAGACTCTACTTGTCCTAAAGCTTTAGAATTTATAGTATATGCTCTAAGATTTTTTGTCTCTCTTTTGTCTAAATCTTGTCCAGCTTCAGTTTTATCATTTAATCCCTTTAACTTTTTAGCATAGTCTGCAAGTTTTTCTCCAACCGATTCTAATACATCATCATAGGTGTCAAAAACTTTTTGAGGGTTAGAGTCTTTGTAAGTGTCTGTAATTCCCTGAAAATATCTGTAAATATTTTTTACACTCATTCGAGTAGGATCTAAGCTATAAGCCAATTGTAAAATTTCAAAAACTTCTTCATCAGAAGCTAATTTATTTTTTATTAAAAAAGTAGCATAGTTACTATGTGCTTTAGCTGGATCTTTAGCTGGAAAATTTTCTAGTCTTTGTGAGTATACACGCTTTACAAGGGCTGCAGCTTCTGTTTTATTCTCTGCATTTTTAAATCTTACTTGTGCTAATTTATCTCCCAATTTATATACATTAATAGATAACTTTTGACAATTATCCATTAAATACATCCAATTTGGATACGCATCTTCATACTTTTTTGATTGGTAATCTCCCTTAAATAAATTGTATTTTATATTACACTCTTGCTGTGCATCCTGAGCATTTAAAGCAAGTGACCCTAAAAAAAGAAATAGGTTTGTAAGTAAAATAATTTGTTTTTTCATTTCTAATCGTATTTGTTAATCAATTTTTCTCTTTTTAAACCAAACGTCATTTAATGAAAGACTTAGTCTAAAATTAACATATTTTTCTTCTAATAATCCGTTATCTGTAGTTCCTTTCTTACCATATTCAAGTCCAAGATTTATATTAGATAATCTATTCCCTAACGGGAAACCTAACCCAAAAGATATGCCAAAGTCATCAATACTAGTAAAAGTACTAGTATTAGGGTTCCCATTAACTAGAAGACCTAATTTCTCAAACTTTAAACCTCCTCGGTAGGTAACTCGCTGCCAGTAGCTAGAAATAGAGTTTATTTTTGGTATAAAAAAACCTCCTGCAGAAAGCCTAGTAGATTGTCCATATTGAAAACTTTGAGCGCTATTATCAAAATAACCTGAGGCTACGAGTGCGTCTTGAGTTTTATAATTTATTCCAGCATACCATTTGTTTGTCTTTCCTAAACCTAAACCTACTATGGTTTCTAAAGGTCTATCAAGTTTTGCTGATAAGGGACCAGAAAATATGGTATCTCTTGGTTGTTCAAATCCTGAAGCACCTATAGATAAAGAATATAGATTTTCAGTTCCAGTAGAATTCAATGAATTCCCTAACTTAAGAGAAGCTCCAACATGTAAATTTAAATCTTTAGTTACCGTTGTTTTGTATTGAGCTCCTAATTTTACAGAACCTCCTCTAACATTTGAATCCTCAACATTTTTTGTAGCTAAAGTAACTTCCTCACGAATATTTAGTACACTATTTTGAATATTTCCGAATAAAAAATCTAATTCAAGACCAACAGAAAATCCTTTGAAAAGCTTTAATCCAACTCCTCCATAAATTCTATTTACGTCTCCTGCTCCAACATATTGAGTAATTTCTTCAGCATTCCCCTCATCATCATTCAATGTGTTTACTAAAGAGTAGCCAACTGAAGAAGTAGGCTGCATACCAAAGACCACCGCCATTTTTTTAGTTAATGGAAAAGCTATACTAAAATAACTTAAGCTTGTAGAGTTTGTTGACTGATTTGTATTTTCATCGCTAATGGTCAAATCATTATTCAATACTCCAAATACATAAGTAGCAAGTCTTACTTCAGATAATGAAGCAGGGTTTACAAAGTTTAAATAACTTGGGCTGCTATATGCAGCTCCAATACTACCCATGCTTATTTGCTCAACAGTTCTTGTTCCAAATTCTTCACCAACACCAAAATAAGAATACGGAGATGAAGTTGATCTTTGTGAAAAAGACTGAGCTGAAATTAGAACAGCTAAAATGAATATGAATTTTTTAATCATTATTGATTGTTAAATGTCAATATTTTATTTAATCCCCTAAGGATAAAATTTTGATTCGCAAAGATGCTATTTTTTAATTGTTTGGACAAGAATTTTGTGTCTCCTCCTGTTAAAACTATTGTTAAATCACCAAAATCTTGCTGATACTGAGCTATTACCCCTTTAATTTCACAGATTATACCATTAATAATGCCTGAATGAATGGAAGATTTAGTTGAAGTACCTATTAATTTAAATTCCTCATTTTTAGACAATAAGGGTAGCTTTCCGGTATACTGATGTAGTGATTTATATCTCATACCTATTCCTGGAGAAATTGCACCACCCAAGTATTCATTTTTAGAATTAATAAAATCATATGTAATGCATGTGCCCGCATCTATAACTAGTGTGTTTTTTAATGGATGTATACACACTGCGGCGGCGGCCAATGCAATTCTATCATTTCCCAATGTTGATGGAGTAGTATATCGATTTTTAAATGGTAATGGAGTAGTAGTATTCAACGTAACTAAAAGTGGTAGTTTATTGATTTCTTTGCGGTACTCTTCCTTAATATCCTTTACTGAACTTACAATACTTTGACTAATGGGATATTTATTTAAAATTTTTTTTAACTCCTCTAAAAGATTAATTTCCTCACAAACAATAGTTGTGATTATTGTATCTAATTCAAAAACAGCTACTTTAACTTTTGTATTCCCTATGTCTATGACTAGATTCATTCTTTATTTGAAAGTGAATGTCAAAAATACAATAGATTTTTCTATTTTTATTTGGTAGTTGTGAAAAACTCGCTTTATATTTGCGACCGCTAAGTACAAAGGTACCTTAGCTCAGTTGGTAGAGCAAAGGACTGAAAATCCTTGTGTCCCTGGTTCGATTCCTGGAGGTACCACAAAAAAATCCGAACATATTGTTCGGATTTTTTGTTTTTATATCATTTGAAGATTGGCTAACTCTTGCTTAGTTAATTCTCTCCATCTTCCTCTAGGCAAGTTCTTTTTTGTTAAGCCTGCAAAAAGGACTCTGTCTAATTTTACCACCTTGTAACCAACATGTTCAAATATTTTACGAACGATTCTATTTCTACCGGAATGAATCTCTATACCTACCTCAGTTTTAGACTGACCTTCTACATAAGAAACAGCATCAATAAATACTTTTTTACCCTCTATAATAACTTCACCTCTTAGCTTTTGTAAGTCTTTTAAATCTAATTTTCTATCGAGAGAAGCATGATATAATTTTTTAACATCATGTTTAGGGTGCGTTAATTTTTTAGCCAATTCACCATCGTTAGTAAATAACAAAAGGCCTGTAGTCATTCTATCTAACCTTCCAACCGGATAAATTCTTTCATTTGCTGCATTAGAAACTAATTCCATAACCGTTTTTCTTCCACGTTCATCATCCATGGTAGTAATATAGTTCTTGGGCTTATTCAATAACACATATTTCTTTTTTTCAGGAGAAATAGAAGTTCCATCAAAACGAACATCATCATTTGGCTGAACCTTATATCCCATTTCAGTAATCAAGTTACCGTTCACTGTTACACTTCCGTGCTCTATATAGGTATCTGCTTCTCTTCTTGAGCAAATACCAGAGTTGGATATAAACTTATTTAATCTTATACCACCAACATCAACTTTTTTAGGAGTTGTTAATGGTTTTTTGAAGTCTTTACGAAAGCTGTTTTTTCTTTGTGGAGAGTTGCCTTTTCTTGCTTGTCGTCCTCCCGACGATTTATGATTTGAATTCATTTTAAAAATTTCGGCAAATGTAATCATTAATTATTTTACAACAAACTCACATCTATTAGGGTCTGAAAATTGATGAATTGAACTTCGAATATCGATTTAAAAACCAACAAAGAAATTCAGTATGAAAACTCAATTTACTAATTTGAGCGTATTAATCACCCTATCTATGATAAGCGAAGTATCAATAAACACTAAACTAAAAACACCTATTAATAATAGTATTTTAAGGGTAGTATGTAAGATCGTATATTCTTCCTTTTTTGATGATTTAAGTAAAACTACACCAATAATAATTAAAGAAACAGCCACCAAATAAAAATAATATTTCATGAATGAAATTGCTGGGTGACTTAAAAGATTAATCACTGTAAATAGCGCTAAAAATAATATTATAATAGATAGTAATTTGGTGTTTCTTTCACCATAGGCCACTGGAAAAGTTTTATAATTACTGGCCACCGCACCACGCATATTTTCTAAATCTTTTATAAGTTCTCTAACCATAATCACTAAAAATAAAAAAATAGCATGGACAAAAATTATGTTAGAAAAATTTTTAAAGTATACAAAAATTACAAAAAATGGCAAAATTGTTAGCAGGGACGCTGACATTAAACCCGTTAAAGGATATCTTTTTAATTTATGGGAGTAAAACCAAATACTAAATATGTATGATACAAAAAATAAGGCCGCTTTCCACGAAACTAAAAACCCTGAGAGAACTCCAACAATATTTAAAAAAAAGTAAATAGATAATATTGTTTCTTGTTTAACATAGCTGTCTAAATCTGATTTGTAGGGTCTATTTATTTTATCGGCTTTAATATCATAAAAATTATTGATAATGTAGCCTCCTGCCACTACACATACAGTAGCAAATACAACAAAGAAAAGATGCAAGTCAAACAGTACAGAAGGAATTGATTTTTTTGGAGAAAAAATATAAATAGAGGCTAAATATTGAGCGATTACAAGAACTAAAATATTATACCCTCGAACGACAGATAATAGACTGAAAATTTTATAAAATAAGGAAGTTTTTTTACCATTCTCCATAAGTGAAGTGGTTAAAATCTATATACTAGTTCTAATTTATAATCTTGTAAAGAGGATTTGGCTTTTTCATAGTCTTGGGCAAAACCCAGAATATAACCACCGCCACCAGAACCACATAATTTAAGATAATAATCATTGGTTTGGATACCTTGCTCCCATACTTTGTGAAAAGCACTGGGGATCATAGGTTTAAAATTTGCAAGAACCAGTTTAGATAATTTTTTAACATTACCAAACAAGGACGTTACATTTCCGTGTAAAAAATTATCTATACATGCGTCTGTATATATCGCAAATTCTTCATTAAGCATCTTCCTAAACCCTTCATTCTTCATCTTATTCATGAAAATATTTACCATCGGTTCAGTTTCTCCAACTTGTTCAGAATCTAACAAAAACACTGCTCCTTTTCCTTCTTTTTGTGATGGAATTCCTGCAGGTTCAATATTGGTCTTAGAATTAATTAAAATAGGTAAACTTAAATAACTATTCAAAGGGTCTAACCCTGAACTTTTCCCATGAAAAAAAGACTCCATTAAAGAAAAGATAGCTTTTAAATTAAGTAATTTATCTCGTGTTAAGTTTTCAAGTATAGTAATTTTGTCTTCTGCATATTGATCATATATCGAGGCAACCAAGGCTCCAGAACTACCTACACCATAACCTTGAGGAATCGAGGAATCAAAATACATTCCTGAATCAATATCTTTTTTAAATTTTTCAAAATTAAATGACACTAGATCTGTAGATGTATTTTTTAAATAGTGATAAAATTTCGCTAAGTTATCATTTGATTTTTTTGCTGCTCCTAAAAGATTAGATGAAGATTTTAAGGCGCCATTATATGAATTGTATGGGATTGCTAGACCTTTTGAGTCTTTGATAATACCATATTCTCCAAATAATAAAATCTTAGCGTAAAATAATGGACCTTTCATAGGGTGTAAATATAATTCAAATATACAAATAATTACTCTTCATTAGGATAGTATACATCACGGTAAAAGGTAGTCCATTCGCCTACTCTTTCTCCATTTCTATATTTTCCTTTAGTTTTAATCTTTCCTGTCTTATAATATATTTTCCAAGCTCTTTCCTTAAGTCCTTTTCCAAAAACTCCATCTACTTTTAATTCTCCTGTTGGATAATATTCCTTGTAGGGTCCATCCAAATCACCATTTTTATATTTTTCTGTTTTTAAAACTGAACCATCCTTATAAAAATAGGTAACTAAGCCTTTGAAATTTTCTTTTTTAATAACCAAAGAAGTGGCTTTACCTTCGCGGTATTTGGCACCACTTTTATAATAGTCTACAATTAAATACGTACTTCGTTTTTTATTTGGAATTGGTCTATAAAAAATCCCATTTGCTTCAGTAACCTCATCATGATTTTTATCTAACCAAACTACAACTTGAGTAAATGATAAAAAAAGAAATGAGATAAACACAAAGAGCGTGAAAACTGAGATTCTGGAAAGAAATATTTTCATATTGACTATATATTAACGGCTCCTAAACCAACAATATCACAAATATAATGATTTTTTTGACAGAACTTAGAAAGCTCATTATCAATAAATTGAGCTATAGTTTCGGTTTCATTAGCTGGATACAAAACATGAACATTAGCACCAGCATCTAGAGTGAAACACACCTTACTCCCAGTTTTATCTCTATACCTCCAAATGGCATTGATTATTTCTAAGGTATTTGGCTTCATTAAAATAAAATATGGAGTGCTTGTTAGCATCATAGCGTGTAAACTCAAAGCTTCACTTTCTACCAGGTTGATAAAAGAATCTATCTCTCCGTTTTGTAAAATCTTAGAAATTTTAGCTAAATTTTCATTGGCTTGATCAAATCTTTGAGTTGCAAAGGGATGATTGTGCATTAAATCGTGGCCTACTGTACTACTCACTTGCTTTTCTCCTTTATCTACCAATAAAATTGCATCATGATAATTTTTAAAAACTTCATGAACCTCATAAGGAAATGGCACTCCAAATACATCTGAACTCCCTTTGATGTCTGGATGATTTCCCCAAACCACCAATGGGCCTTCTATGCTTCTACTTGCGCTTCCTGATCCCAAACGTGCTAGGAAAGAAGCTTTTTTATTGATGAACTCATTGGTTAACTCAATAGAACTTAACGATTTTTCTAAGCTCATTAAACACATGGCAATAGCACTCATGCCGCTTGCAGAAGACGCTATTCCGCTACTATGAGGAAAAGAATTCTCTGAATGTATTACCATGGTATAAGTGGTTAAGTATGGGCAATATTCTAGAATTCTTTCAAAGAATTTCGCAATTTTCGGCTTAAAATCTTCTTTCTTTTTCCCTTCAAAAAACAACTCAAAGTTGATCTTATTATCAGCTTCAGAATTACTTTTTTTGGTAAAATCTATTGTTGTAATGGTATGACTATTACTCAACGTAAAACTTATCGAGGCATTTTTTGGGATTTGCGGTTCTGTTTTTCCCCAATATTTCACCAATGCAATATTGCTAGGTGTTTTCCATGTAAAGGAAGTTTTTGTTATTTTATTTTGAAGAGAATTCGGAATAAATTGCTGTGTATCCAAGCCTTATATTTTGCTACAAATATAGCAGTTTTTGACTTATTTACCCGCCAACTTTTGTAAGACATTTTCTTTATAAGATCTGCTAATTGGAATCGCTTTTTTATCTAACTCTAAAAACTCGTTGGTAAAAGAATCTATTTTTGGCATCGAAACGATATAAGATCTGTGGGTTCTTAGAAATTCATTAGAAGGCAATTTAGACTCTATATTGCTAATGGTTTCTCTCGTTATGATGGTTTCTTTATCTGTGAAAATTTTCACATAGTCACTTAAACTTTCTATGTAATTAATTTCCTTGAATCGAACTTTTACCATTTTACGATCTGAACGTACAAAGATGGACGTTTCTTTTGCTTCACTAACAATTTCTTGTTTGATGATTTCTTTGGAAGCATGCAAATCAAAGTATTTTTGAACAGCTTTTAAAAATCGATCAAATGAAATAGGTTTTAATAAATAATCTACCGCTTGTAAATCAAAACCTTCTATGGCATATTCTCGATAAGCAGTTGTAAAAATTACCTGACTCTTATGCTGAATAGATTTTGCCAAAGACAAACCAGATATCTCTGGCATATTGATGTCTAAAAAAATTAGTTGAATCGATTCTTTTTGTAACACAGAAAAAGCCTCAGAAACATTTTTGCAAGTTACCACCAATTCTAAATTATGAATTTTACCCACAAAAGAACTGATAATTTCTCTTGCCATTGGCTCATCATCCACAATCATACAAGTTACTTTATCAGACATTCTTCATACTTTTTAATCCGTTCAATTGCAAGGTTAAACTTACTTTAAAACGTTGGTCGTTTTCATATATTTCTAAGGTATGTGCATTCGGATACAACATCTTTAATCGCTTTTGGATGTTTTCTAAACCGATTCCCTCTTCACTTTTAGATTTTTCAATAATAGAATTCTCCACTTCAAATAAAAGTGTATCGTCGATTTTTTTAATTAGAATATTAATCACCAAAACTCCATTTACAATAGCGCCATGTTTAAAACTATTTTCAACAAAAGGAATCAACATCATTGGAGCGATATTGATATTTTCAACAGCACTTTGTTTAATTAAATTGACTTGCAATGTATCATGAAACCTTAGTTTTTCTAAGGTGATATAATCTTCTAAATGATTGATTTCATTTTCTAGAAACACCGTAGGTTTTTCGATTTGATATAAAATATAATCTAACAAATTAGATAATTTTAAAATCATTTCTGGAGCTTCATCACCTTTTTTTAGTGCAAAACCATAAATGGTATTTAAGGAGTTAAACAAGAAATGAGGATGTATTTGCATCTTCAATAATTTTAACTCTTGTTCTTTTAATTGCAATTGAGTTTGTAAAATTTTATTCTTTAAATCTTCGTTTTTTACAATGGATTTGTAATTATGAAGTATCAAACTTAAAGTCACCACAATTAATACTACAAAAAAGACCCCCAAAATAATAAACGGCAATGTTTTGGTAATGGGCGATGCATTTTCTGGGTTTAGATCTGCCAAATAAACCAAGGCAAATAATACGCTAAGAATAATAGCATAAATAGATAGAATAAGTGTGTATATTGTATAAAGTATAAAACTTTTATAAAGCTTTTTAAGTAAGTATTTTGGGACTAAAAAATAAACTACAAAGTAGCTAATCGTCATTGTTATAGGCATTAAAAAAGCCGAAAACAATTGAATGTAGGTTTTTTGATTGCTCCCAAATCCTAAGAAATAATTGTAGAAAAAATAAATGATTACCCAAAAAAATGATTGGACAATTAATTTAAAAGCGTATTCTTTTATTTTACCAAAGGATAACATCATCTTGCAATAATACTATTTTTCTATACCTACCATTATTTATTACGTTCAAATTCTAATTTTAGCTGGTTTTTGACGTGTTTTTGCAGATATTTACAAAACCAAGGCTTATTTGGTCGATTTTAGTTTTGTTTTGGTTACTTATCGATTAAACAAAAAACCAACAAACATTAAAAATACATTTGACATCAAATAACAATTAAAAACTAAAAATATGAATTTTAAAATGACAGCTCAATTAATGAAACCCTTTTTTGCTAATTTATTAAACGAAGGTGGACCACTTTTTATGTACACACTTTTAATTACGCTTATTATCTGTATTGGATTAATCGTAAAAGCACTTTTAAAAGGTGATGAAAATGGTAAAACTCAAAAACTAATCGCTTCTGTAAGTTTGTTTGCATTGGTTTGGGGTTTCTTAGGACAAATTATTGGTTTAATTACCGCTTTCGATTTTATTCAATCTTTTGGAAATGTAAAACCAGAAATTATTGCTGGAGGAATTAAAGTAGCTTCTTTATCGCCCGCTTTTGGTATGGTGGTTTTCTTAATTGCTAGGTTGGGTATTATTGCTTTAATTCTAAAAAAAAAATAACTTAAATGACATCTAGATATCAATGCCCATTTCTAATTAGAAATGGGTATTTTTGTTTTAAATTGTATTCAATTGGAAAGAAAAATAAAACTTTTGTGGGATTTTAGAGGCCCAGATGCCCTAGAAACTGCAAAACACCACACCATTCATTTAAAAGAATTTGCTGCAGATCGAAAATCTCCAATTTCATGAGATAGACATTAAAGGGTTGAACCCTATGCTGTGTGCTGCCTTTATAGTAGTTAATGAATCTGACATGAAAGTATACAGAGATGCTTTGAAACCTCATAGAGGAGAATTATTTTAACAATACCCCATGAAAAAAATAGCCCCAATACTAATTGTTCTATTATTTACTAAATGCTCAAATTTAAAGTATTTAAATGCCTATGATGGATGGAAAGGAAAACCAAAAATGGTTGAAATATCTTATTATAATGTTGAAAAAGAATTTTGGTATGGTAAACAGTTGATTTATTATGATTCTAAAGGCCGTATTTTAAAACAACCTAATATCAATAGAGC